>CAOKHZ010000017.1 GCA_948468385.1 uncultured Faecalicatena sp.
TCCGGCACCCGCATCAACTTGAACGGCTGTCTGGACGTTCCCAGAATCGTGCCGCCGCGCGTCAAAATGCCGGAAAAGTCCCTCGACGTAAGCATCTTGAAATCCCCGTAAATCAATCCCTTATAACCATCCTGGAAACCAAAAATCTCCACGTCCTCCACCTTGGAACAAATGCCCTTCACCACGCCACGCATCGCCGCATTCAACGCCTGACAATCACCACCGCTCGTCAACATACCAATTCTTAACATCGTGTTGCTCCTCCTTTGGTTAAAAAATGTCCACCTATTCGTTCCCATCCGGGCATCCCTCATCCGGCGTGCCACGCGCCGGCGAACGCTCCTCGCTCGTCAAGGTATGGATGCCACAACATCTTTTGGCTCGTTACCATTCACAGCCATTCCTCCAATATATTAGCACAAATCCAAAAAACTGCCAAGGGGTTCTAAAAACTTTTACCCCTTGGCATATTCCGCAAGCCGCACCGGCCCCGCCAGCACGTCCCTTCCTATGTATACCACGCTGTCCTCCCGCACTTTGGAACTCCATTTCACAAGGGAAATACCGCCCTGCTCAATTTCCAGCGCCGTGACGCACCTTGGATGCACGCAGCTCCCGTCATTAAAATAATACCCCTTACCAGGCTCCGGAAACACCGAGCGATGCGTGTGTCCCGCGACCAGCATCGTCTTATGCGCGCTCGCCCATTCCGCCAGCCGCTTTTCCGTCTTTTCCTTCTTCTTATAATTTTTCGCCGCGCTGGTGGGGTCGTTACATCCCATAAGCTCCAGCGGCCGCCATACGTAACGCACCAGAAAACGGGTAAACCGCCAGACGGTGTCATTCCAAAAATCCCCCTGATGGCCGTGGACGAGCAAAATTTCCTGATGGCTGCAGCAATCCTGAAGCCGGATTGCCTCCTGCACCTTCAACCCCGGAAACAATTCCCTGCACTGCCCTTCGGACTCGCAATAATAAGAGTGGCAATTCACCCGGCAAAAATCATCCCGCTCCTTTTTCCGGTCATGGTTCCCGTATAACATGTAAAACCGCCCTTCCTGATAAAACTCCGACATGAGCCAGAATTGGTTACTGTGCGTGCGTATGATTTCCTGCAGGTTGCGGTTTTCCCAAAGTTCGTCCCCGTCCCCCAATTCGATATAGGTAAATTTTCTTTTGTTATAATACTGCAACGCGGCAAAGAACAAATTCTGGTTTGACTGGAAATTGTCCCCCCAATTTCCAACTCCCCGATGGCAATCACTCATCAACACGATTTTGCTCCGATGGTCTATCGGAAGGCAAAGGGCTTTTTCATGCGCCTGGTCCAACTTTTTCATGACATGGTTCATCTTCGCCTTCCCCCGCGCCCGTACCCCGTCCAATCCTCCTCGTCCCATTCAGGGCTTCGCTCTTTTCGTTCCCGTATATCGGAAATTCTTCCGGCTCTTCCCAACCCCGTCACCAAATGAAACACTGCCGGATATTCCATCATCAAATAATCCAGCTTGTCGAGCGTCCTGTCAAACGGCTTCGTCAGATGCCAATACAGTTTGCAGTTCCACCGATTCTGCCATTGTATGAACTTACAATGCCATTTCCCAAAAAACGTCGGCTGTGCCGTTTTAGGTTGGGCGAAATTGATGACCACGCCATTAAATCTGACATAGACGTCCTCCGGCCGATAACCCGCTTGATAGCATCCAGCCAAAAAGGCACCCTTCATATTTTGATTCGGGAAAAGAATGGAAGCCCTTAGCATCAACTCTGCGGGTTCTGAAAACTCGCCCAACCGAAACCCGGTCAGCCACCAATGCCTGTCTTCCCGGTAAAACACTCGTTCCCCGTCCTTATACAAGGCCATCGACAAACGCATTTCCTCATCCTCGGACACGGCCTGGTAAAACACGTCCCCGGCCTCCTTTTCATCCCCGCGGTTCTCCTCCACGTAAATGCCCACCTCGGCCCCCGTCGTGACACCGTACTGCCCTTTCCACAGTTCAATCAGCCACCTGCGGCCGCCATACGTAAAATAAATCGGTTCGCAATCAATCACCATGTTCATCGCCGGAGCCATTTCATCATACAATTTTCCATAGCCCATCTTCCGCTGCCACGCATCCCGCAACGAATAAAAGATGTCATTTTCCGCATCATAGGAAAACCCAAACGGCCGCAACGCCTCGTTAATCTCCTGCAGTTTCCTCGCGTCACCGCGCTCCCTCACCCTGCCCTTGGCTTTTTTATGATGAAGGTGGCGGACATATATCACGATTCCCGCCGCAAGTATCACGATGAATATGACGCATAAAAAAATCCTCTTTCCGTCCAAAATAAAATTCCTCTCTTTCCATATAGTAATGATGCCAAAATCATCTGGCATGGTCATCCGCGTCCATGCCCCATGCATAGTCACCGCCTACCATCACTATATGAAAAAGAGAGGAAATCGTTCATTTTTTCAGCCTTCCATCACGGCTTTTCGAATCGCCTCGACCGCGGATTCCTTCAATCCGTTCGCGTATAAAACCCCTATGTAATCCTTTTCTCTCGCCGATTGAAGAAAATGCCGCATCGTCTCCGCACGGGATTCCATCATGCAGTGCATTTCCTCCGGAAGGGAAGCGAACATCATTTTATTTTGCCGCAAATAATCTCCCGACACCTGATAATCCGCCAGGATGTCCGCCTCGGCCACGCCGCATAAAAGATAAATCAGCGCCGAAGTCACGCCCGTCCGATCTTTTCCCACCGAGCAATGATATAAAACCGCTCCCTCTAAAATGTGCTCGCCAATCAGGTTCAACACGGTCGCCGCCCGTTCGGGAGCTTCCTCTAGCATCTCGTCATACTGCTGCTCCAAGCTCTTCGTAAACCCATTATCAGGGGCAGATGCCATTTTCTTTTTCAGCATCTCCTTGATTTTCGCCATGTCTTCGAGCGTCACCAATTCCACGTCCACCCCGGCCTTGCCTTCTCTTTTCCCATTTGAAAGCTCAGACAACTCGCCCAGGCTGTTCAAGCCATTTTCGTCCGCCTCGCCCCCCTCGGCCATCATCGGACACGAAAACTGCACGATTCCCTCCGGTGCCTTGTACGGTGTCATCTTCTGTTCGCCCGTCGAGCGCAAGTCAATCATGGTACGGACGCCCATCTCCTCCTTAAGGTAATGCCACTCTTCCTCGCCAAGTGCCGCCGGCACGTCTGACCGGTAAATCTTATGATAAGCAAAGAACTTGCCATCCGTACAAGCGTAACCGCCCAGGTCACGGCAATTAAATAAATGGGGAAACGGTATCCTCTTGTAATCTTTCATGATTTTTGCCACCTCTTTCTAATTGATAGAACAAACTTTTCTATGGAGTAAAAAAACCACCGTCCCCAAAGCTCTCGGCTCCAAAAACAGTGATTTCAAATGCGCGATCAGGGGCTCGAACCCTGGACACCCTGATTAAGAGTCAGGTGCTCTACCAACTGAGCTAATCGCGCTCGCCGTATTCAATTGATTGGCACAAGTGGTATTATATCCAATGTTGGGAGAAAATGCAAGTACTTTTTTCAATTTTTTACATTTTTTTGAAAATTCTTTTGAAAATGCGGGTGATGCCCGTCACAATCCAGCCCATGCTGGCGCGGTGCTGACTTGTAACAAACCCGGTTTTACGAGTATGGAAAATAAGGAAATCGGCGTTGCAAGTTTGCTTGCGAAACGCCAAATTCCTCATTTCTCAATACCCTGAAAGGGGGCACGGCCCTACAGATATTCATACAAATAACTTTCCATCTTCGGCACCCACCAGTCCAAATATCCCGCTTTCGTCGGATGAATGGGGTCGTACATATATCGAAGATACTCCCGCTTTGAAACCGCGTTCATCTCTTCATCGTCCCATAAGTTGATGACTCCAATACCATACTTCTCCTGCAATTTCAACAACGCGTCCACCATCGCCTGATATTCCTGACTTTCATATTTCGTACCCGTGTAAAATACAACCGGACAATCCCATGTTTGCCTCGCATACACGATGACATATTCCATTGCCCCGATAATCGTCTGCGTGTCAAAAGAATCCAGTTCCCTGGAATCACTGATTTCTCCCAGCGGCAGTTTTTTCGTCGCGTCATTGGTCGACAACTGGCAGACGAACGCGTCAAATTTCTCATCCGAATCAATATTGTTTAGCATCCGGTGAATATAAGAATCCTCATTTTCATCCACCAGTGTCGTGCCGCTCACCGCCTCCTTGACATACTCGCAAGAATTTCTGGCAGAAAGATATTCCACGAAGGACACGCCGTTCGCCCTCGCGCCGTATGTCACGGAAGAACCCAGGTAACAAATCCGTTTCCCCGCCAGCGGGCTGTCCGCCAACGCCCCTACATTGTCCACGTCATACCTGGCGTTCACGCCGGCATCCTCATCATATAGAAACGTACCATTCTCCGGATCTAATGTCACCACCACGCTGTTTTCATGTCCGCTGTGCCAATAAAAGAATCCCTCAAAATAATCCAGCGGATCCTCGTCCAATCCTTCCATGCTATGAACCCGGTCGCCATCCGACGCTTTTCCCGAACCATTCATCATCCCCGCGCCGTCCGTAAGGTTTCCCCAGTTTTCCGTAAAGCTGCAGTCCATTGGCGGTTCCAGCGTCACCTGACACCCCTCCCGCGTGTATTCCCCGGTAAAAACATACCGCAATTCAAACGTTCCGTACACCTTGCCCCCGGATTTGTATTTTTCAGGATTGCCCTCCTCGTCAAGCGTGCCTGTCAATTTGGTGTACTCATAAGTCCCGTCGTCATTTAAAACCAACGTATTGACGGCGCTCATTTTGACCCCCTCCGTCTTCTGCCCATAATCCGTGTTGCCCGCCACGTCCTTGATTTCAAAGGTACAAGTATACGTCCCTTCTTTTGCTTCTTTGCCCACCGTCTCTTGACCGTTCATTTCCCGGCCATTTGTATCCCCACCGTCCGGTTCCTTGTCCGCCGCACAGCCGCACAATATTCCAATGCATAATATCATCACGCACAGCCGCACGGCTTTTTGGAAACTTTTTCTTGTCATTTCCCGTCTCCTTTTCTCTTCCTATTCCCAAGTCAGATTTCTTTCCTGACAAATCCTTCCGAGTTCTGTCCGCATCAGCTTTGCCAGTTTTTCATAGCCTTCTGGGGTCAGATGAAGCTGATCCTCAATCCAATATTCCGCAACCGCCTCTGTTCCGTCATTCGCGGACAGCGCGTCCTTGCAGTCCAAAAAATAAAAATTCTCATGTTCCTCACAATACGCCTTCAGCCACTCGTCACAAGCCACCATTCCGTCATGATATTCCCCGAAATAACGAAGCGGATTCGGAGTCGCCGACATAATCACAATCGCCGTGTCCGGCAGATTTTTTGCCGTGTCCTCATAAAACTTTTGTTTGATTTCAATTACTTCCTCAAGGCCGTTTCCATCCGTCCAGTCATTCGTGCTGCTCATAAATACAATCATGTCGGGGTTGCTTCCATACAAAAGCCGCGGCGCGTAATAGCTTCTGGTGGCATCGCTTGACCCGCCAAAAGACTTGTTATAAATCGGAAATTCGCTCAAATCTTGTTCCATCGTGGTCCATTTGACGAAATTCGAACCGCCGTAAAAAATAATCCCACCTTCCGTCCCCTCGTATTTTTTTACAAGCTGTTCTACCGGCTCACGGAACGTCTCAATTCGGTTCAACTCGTTATAAGTACTCAAATCACCGACCTTGCAGCGCATCGCAATCTCCAAATCCAGTTCTCCCATTTTGGCATCATAGACGAAATTATAATGGGATTTATCCTCATCGGGTAACGCGTCATACGTTTTCCCGTCAATGTTAAGCGTTATTTTCTCACCTTCCACCTCTTCCCAACTTCCCGTCTTGTTCTCGTCACTTTCCAGGATCAACGTTCCATCCGCATAGCAGTAAATCACATAATTGGCTATCGTCTCCTTATCCTCACTGATATAATATCCGGTAAATACATACAACTTCTCTTTTTCTTTCACCGCTTCGTCCTCCTCCACTTTCTCTTCCTGTCGTCCTTTCCCCTCTCCGTCTTCATCATAATCGTCATCCGGTGCCCCCTGACATGCCGCCAGAAGCATGACTGCAATAATAAATGCACATCCATACGCCAGTCCCTTTTTTATTTTTTCACCCATCCGCCATTTCCTCCTTGTTCCAATATGGATAAACCACGTTCCTCCTGGTATGATTCGAAAAATCCCCCCGCAGACAAGGCTGCGTGCAGGCGCTTATCTATCGGGGGAATGCTTTGGTTACTATGCTTTTTTCTCTTTTCTCTTCGCATTCACCAGAATCGCCACGCCGGCCAATGCCAACACTCCAAATCCAACCTGCAATCCGATGAGTAGCCGCTGCCACCAGGTCGTCAGCTCGACCACCCGGTCATACTGCGACAGCCCGTTCATGGCAGAACTGTTTACCTGCACGTATAGCAGGCGATGTACCGCCTGACGCATCAGTTGGCATACATAGGGGTCGTCCTGATATTCATAAAGCGACTCGTCGGTCAGTTCAATGCTGTTGACCCCGTCCCAGATGTCACTGCCGCCCTGCAGTCCGACCAGCGAATCGGTATACGTGGAATTTACGGTACAGTCCGTGATCACGTAACCTGCAAATCCCCACTCGCCACGCGCCACGTCATTTAAAAGTCCCGCGTGCGCGCCGCCCCATGCCGTCCCGATTCGGTTCATGACCGTCATGTAGCCATGGACGTTTGCCTCCACCGTGGGGATTTCGAACGCCGTCAGGTAGATTTCCCGGACGGCCTGCTCATTGCTCCACGTCGTGACTCCCGCCCTATTCGTTTCCTGGTCATTCAGCGCGAAATGCTTCAGCAAGACATAAACGCCCTTTTCCTCAATCGCCGCCACTTCCGGTGCCGCCATGGCTCCCGACAAAAAGCCGTCCTCCGAGAAATACTCATAGTTTCGTCCGCTGTACGCGGTACGGTGAATATTGGCCGCCGGGCCATAAATGCCATGCGTCCTGGACTTCAAGCCCTGCTCGCCGATGCATGCCCCAATGTCCTTCATCAATTCCGTGTTCCATGTCGCCGCCATGATCACCTCCGCCGGAAATGCCATGCCGCTGGAACTTCCGTTGATGAAGGAATCCGTGATTCCCTGCGGCCCGTTCGTCTCCTTGGTGGCCGGCTTCTGAATGGACGTTATCACCTTTGTATTATGGAAGGAATTGGTAATCAGCGTCACCTGCTCGTCAAAACTCATCTGGTCAAGCAAAAGCTCCCAATCCTCGTCATCATAATCCTTGCCAATCAGGTTCGCCAACATGATCTCGTTCATCTGCCCGTATTTTGGCATTTCGTAACCCGATTCCGTCTCAAAGTCATTTATGATGTCCGCCGCCATCGCCTCCGTCAGGGTAATCGAAACCGGCCGTGGATAAGTTCCTGCCCAGTCGCTTCGCGACAAGTAAACAATCTCCCCGTCATAATTTTCATATGTATTCAAATCTGTATCATCAAAATGATTCGTGATTTTCTCACCGGTCGCTCCCGTCGAAACCAACCTCGTTAATTCTTCCGCTTGTGCCTTTCCGATTTCCAACTCATACGCGTCCGCCTCGCTTACCCCCGCATCCGCATCATAACCTTTCGCCACGAGAATCTTGTCCACCGCGTCATGCGCAGAATCCGCGACCGTCAAATAATACGTCCCCTCTTCCACGATATAACTCTTTTCCTTCGTGGCATCATAAGTTCTCATCAGATACTTTGGAATGGAGATGGTCACCGTCTCCGTGGCTCCCGCGTCGAGTTCCCCGGTCTTTCCAAAACCAACCAAATCCACCGCGGATTTCTCTACCTTGTTTTCCACGTCATACTCCGTGTACGGCTTTTGCAAATATACCTGCACGACCTTTTTCCCCGCAACTTTCCCGGTATTGGCAACGGTCACTTCCACCGTATACTCCTCCTCGTCCTCCGTCACCGTATAATCGCGATACTCGAACGTCGTATAACTCAGCCCGTGTCCAAACGGGAATGCAACCTCCGAGTGATAATCATACCCAGCCGTGTTGCCTTGTCCCGTCACGCTGTCCTCATATCGTGTCTCGTAATATCTGTATCCGACATAAATGCCTTCCTGGTATACCACGTAGCTTTCGTTGACCTGCTTTACCGGATTGTCATCCGTAAGTCCCATTTCCGCCGCATTGGTAAACACATAATCGCCAAAATTCTGCATCGCGGGCGCACTCATGTTGTCATGGCAAAACGTGTCCACCAGTGCGCCGGACGGATTTTCCCCGCCCGTCAGAATACGCGCCACGGAATTCAAGCCATACTGGCCGACTCCGCCAATCCAGAGACAAGCGTCAATCCCATAGTCCGGATTTTCCAGGAAAGCGCAGTTTAAGGCATTGGAGGAATTGAGCAGGACAACCACTTTTTTCACGGTACCCTTTTGCTTCAAAATTCCCACCTGCGCCAGCATTTCTTTTTCTTCCTGGGACAATGACAAGTAATCGCCGTTTTCACCATCGGTTCCGGTTCTCCACAAGTCGCCGCCTTCCCCGCCGCAACGGGCAATAACTACGATGGCCGCGTCGCCGTAGGCCGAGACCGAAGAAATCACCTCGTCTCCGTAAACGGACCACGGAATCTCGTTTATCTTGTATTCTCCCTTGGTCGCGCTGCCATCGATGTCCGTCACCGAACGCACGTATTCGCTGCCCGCGCCCTCCAGATAAAAATTCCAGAGCGTCTCATTTACGTTAAGCCCAGCCCCGGACAGCGCGTCCTTCAACGTTGGCGCGGTGGACGTGTCCACCGAACCGGAACCGGTGCCGCCATAAATGATGTCCACGGCAGAATGAGAAAAACAGCTCACATTGCTTCCCCCCGAAAGCGGGAGGGCATCGTTCTCATTCATCAAAAGAACGGCCCCTTCCGCTTCCACCTGCTCGCAGATTTCACGCTGATAATTGTCAAAGTCCTCCACCGAATCCCACTCCGACTTAAAATATTCCGTGTCCTCGCCATGGTCGGACGTCTCAATCCGATATGTCTCACAACCCAAATAAGAGTTGATGGATACCGCGAATGAATTTGCCACCGCCGAGCCAATCAAGATCAGGACAAACAACGGCACGAAAATAAACGTCAATACTTTTCCTAGCTTTTTATTACTCAATAGTTTTCCCACGTCGATTTTCCCCCATTTAATTAAAGGAGCTGTCTTGTGCTTCTCCCGCCGGAACAAATCCTTCCGTCACGCACCTCATCTCAATCGGCCGAACAAAGCTTGCCAGGGAAACTTCCATCCCGAACAGATATCCTCCATTCTCGTCTTTCTCAAGCTCGTATTCCCGCGTGAAGGTTCCGTCCTCGTTTTCCATGTTAAAGCTTAAAACGCCGTCCGCCTCGCTCCATGTCCCGGTCGCCGTATCCTCATGGTCTTCCACGTCCAGGAATACAAGCCCCGGCTCTACCGTCAAAGTGCCGTCATCATACATGTTCAGCACCCACTCAAATCTCACGTCGCTTGCGCCGCTTGCATACGCGCCCTCAAAAGAATAAGTCACCTCGGGTTCCTTCTTTTCTTCTTTATCTTCTTTTTGCGTATCGTCATCCGCGTTCGTGCCATATTCCACTTTTGAGTCTGAGCCGCCCTTGTCACCGTCTCCGCCTTTGCCGCACGCCGCCAGGCCAAACACCAACATCGCGGCCAACATTACAGATACTACCCTTGAAATCATTGTTTTTTTCTTCATTTACTTTTCCTCCTATGGAATTTTTCTTTAAATTTTTCTTTATCATACAAGCAAAATCCAAAGTCCGCGAGCGTTTTTCCGTAAACCGACGCTTCTTTTTCGCAAACGAATTTGGCTTTTCGCCAACGGTTTTCTTTTTTTCGTAAACTGCCGGTTCTTTTTCGTGAACGGCACCCCCTTGATTTGCCGGTGGGAAAATTTTATGATATAATATGAGCACTTGACGAGGGAGGGAATTCCATGCTTGAGATCGCGATTGTCGAAGATGAACAGATTGCCGCCCGGCAACTGCTGGCAGGATTGGAACGTTGTTCGAAAGAACAAGGGTTTTCATATCACGCACGGACGTTTTCCGACGGGCTTTCATTCATCACGCAATATCGCCCGGAATATGACATCGTGTTCATGGACATCATGCTGCCTCAGCTAAACGGCATGGAGACCGCAAGGCATTTGCGAAAGCTCGATCCTCACGTCTGTCTGATTTTTACGACCAACATGGCACAATTTGCCATCCATGGATATGAGGTGGAAGCCGTGGACTTCATTTTAAAGCCGGTCACGTACAGCCGTCTTTCCTCCTTGTTCCAAAAGATTTTACAAAGACTGAACATCCAAAAGGGAATCGAACTGACCATCCATACGACCGGCGGCATCCAACGGATTCTGACCTCGGACATTTTTTATGTGGAAATTGCCGACCACCTGCTGCTCTATCATCTGGAAAAGCAAAATATTGAATCATGGGGTACCTTGAAAAAAGCCCGTGAGGAACTTCCGCCGGAGACCTTTTCTCAGTGTAACAAAAGCTGCATCGTCAACCTGTCAAAGGTAAAGACGCTTCAGGGAAATGAAATCCTCTTAGGCAACGCCGTCTTAAGCATCAGCCGGGGACGAAAAAAAGAGTTTTTGGCCGCACTTAACAACTACCTCAGGAGGGGATGAACATGAACTCCATTCCGTATTATATTGACTTTTTCAAGTTTACCCTGGAAACCGCGTTTGCTTGTTTTTGTTTCACGGGCAGGATGGAAAAGCGCCCCCATTTTTATCGGCGGTGTCTTGTCATGATATCCGCCATCGGCCTTTTGGTCATCCCCGTATCGGCACTTGCCAGATATTTTATGCTTAGCGACTATGGTTTTAGCACTGCCGTCACCTACAGTCTGCTTTCCGTCATGGCCTTTTCTTTTATCTTTTGTTGCTATCGGGATTCTGTCTGGAACCTTCTTTTTTGCTGCATTTCCGGTGCCATGATTCGCATGTGCGCAAAGAAAATATTTGACATCTTTCTCATCGCCCTACGTTTTTCCAACATTGACATCCGTTTATTTGCCAAGGGACGATTTGAACGTTATATTGTATATTATTTGATTTTCTTTTCTCTTTTTCTGGCAATTCATTTCTGCTTCCGCAACATTTTCTACAAAGGGCACCTATTGACTCTGAACGGGAAACAATTCTCCGTTTACATCGTCATATTAGGCATCAACCTCATCCTAAACAATCTGGAGCCGGTGCTTCTGGAAATCAATGCCAAATATTACGCGCTCCTGGTATTTTGCGAGATGACTTACTATATTCTAATTCTCTGCATGCAAAGCTTTTTGTTCCAAATGGCACAAGCCAAGTTAGAGGCGCACGATTTACAAGAACTCTGGCGGCAGGACCGACAGCAATACGAATTGATGAAGGAAAATATCGAAATCATCAACATCATGTGCCATGACCTGCGCCACCAGCTTCACAGCATTGGCAAGCAGACGCAGCTACCGCCCCAATTTATCGAGGAAATGGAGCACTCCATCTCCGTTTACGACAGCAAGTTCCAAACCGGAAACCAGACACTCGACGTCATCCTGACCGACAAGCATTTACGGTGTGACGCGGAGCGCATCCAGTTTACCTGCATCGCGGACGGGGAAAAGCTGAATTTCATCGAACACAGCGACCTGATTTCCCTCTTTGGAAACGCTTTGGAAAATGCTTTGGAATACGAAGTGACCGTTCCAAACCCCGGGGATCGCTTTATCAATTTGCTGGTTCGGCAAAAAAATGATTTTTTGATTATCAATGTGGAAAATTATTTTGAGGGAGAATTACAGATGAAAGACGGGTTTCCCGTCACCCAAAAACAAGACAAGACACTCCATGGATATGGACTCAAAAGCATCCAGCGAATCGTCAGAAAATACGAGGGGAACGTGCATATTTCCAAGGAAGGAAACACCTTCCTTTTGAATATCCTCATTCCCCTCCCCAAAAGCACATAGCCAACACCTTCGCCGCAAGCCTGCAACGATTCCTCCGGCAGACGGCTATTTTGACTCACTTTTCCATTTTTTTTACGCTTCCATCGCCGCTTTTTCGGCCTCGGCCTTGGCCCGCTCAATATCCGTCAGGTTGACCTTGTTCGCCTTCAGCCGGTACGCGCAATAAGCAAACACCGCGACCATCAGCACCACGATCAAAATTTGCCCCTTGGTATCCATCGTAGTAAAAAGTGCCACCGTTATCAGCAGCGAGCAGAACGTGGCAAATCCCATCACCACGCGAAATGCCGGCACCGGCATGTGGAAAAAGCTTTTCTCCCACGCCTTTGGATACTTGCGGGTAAGCCCCACTACCAAAATATTGTTAATCGTATTCAATATCATGGTCGGAATCATCATGACCGAAATCAAGTCCTGCAATCCCAAATCCACGAAAATGGAGAGGATGGACGTCGCATATAGGAGCAACATCATCACCCACGGATAGCCATTCCTCGTCCGAACCCCCAAAAACTTCGGCAGCCATCCGTCATCCACCGTGGCCAGAATCGGGTAACGCACGCCGGCCATCGTGCTGTAAAGCGAAGTCGCGATGGCAAAGCACGCCCCGCCAATGATAAATATGACGAACACCGGATATGGAAAAATGGCTTTCGCCACCACGCCCAGATTCTTGCCCGCCACTTCCTCCACCGGCAAAATACCGGCCGAAACGATGCCGATCAGGCAATATACGACCAAAATAATCAAGGATGACAACATGATAGCAATCGGAAGGCTCCGCTTGGGATTCTTCGACTGTCCCGCCATGTCTATCGGCAGCGTGGAACCCTGGCAGGCGAAGCTCATCGTGGCCACCGCCATGAAAAGCCCTACCACCCCGCCGCTAAAATAATTGTCAGATGCCGGGTTCACGGTAGACCAGTCCACCTGCCCCAATCCGACAACCGTATACACCAGCAATGCGAAAATCAAGACGACCACCATGATCAGGTTGAAGCTTCCCATGAACTTGTCGCCGAAAAACGTCGTGACAAAAAACAGTGTCAAGATCGCGACCTCAATCACTTTGTCATACTCCGCAACCCGGGGAACCACGGTGGCGGCATATTCCACGATGGAAATGGCGTACATGGCAAATGCCAGTCCCGAAAACGCGGTCGTAAGCGCCGACGCCCCTACCAAAAGCGGCGGCTGCAAGAGCGCGGCCTGCGAGTACCGTCCGCCCGGCAGCACGAACATCCCGGCCATGACCGTCTTGTACGCATAGGCAAACAAAACCACGACACAAGCCAATGCCAGCGCCAGCGTGATGGAATGCCCCGTGTAACCGATGCTCACGCCCATCGACACGAAGATTCCCGAACCGATGCTATTGCCAATTCCGTAACAAGTCAGCTCCGGCACCCCCAACAACTTTCTCTTTCCTTCTTCCATTATCCTCTTATCCCCCTAATCAAAGATTTCATATCCGGCAGGTCCGCAATCGTCTTGCTGTAATGTGCATATGTAACCTCCATTTTATCATTTACAATAATATAGGCCGGAAGCTGCATCTGCCTGGCTCCGGACTGCGGGATATCCTTTGCCCCCACGTCCATCAGCGCCCCGGCAAATTTTTCAAACCCGTTAAGGTGCAGAATCTTTTTGATGTTCTTGCCCACCAGCTTGTCAAACAGCTTGTCCCCGGTGACCATCCCCAGCGTGTCCTTCGCTTCGAATACATTATAGCGGTCATATAGCTTCGCCTTCGGATCCCCAATCAGTTCAAATGAGTAGTCTTTCTGCACTTCCTTTAAAATTTCCGCGTCGGTCTGCAGCACGAACTTCACCTGACAGCCCGCCTTTTCAAGGATCGGGGCTGCCACCTTCATCAACTTTAGCATCAGAACGGCAATATCGCAACCATAATAACGGGAAAAAACGATCAGCGTCGACTTGCCGTTCGCATTTGCCGCCAACTCCATGCCCGTCCCATGGCAAGAATCATACACGAATCCTTCCAGCTTCATTCCCTTTTTCAGTGTCTTATGGTACGGCCTTCCATTTTCCTTCCAGTCGGCGTAAACCTCCTCCATACCTTTCTTGAAACGCTCCAACGCTTTCAAAAGCGTGCTCTTGGGGCATGCCAGGTTAATCCGCTGGAACCCCCGTCCGGCAATGCCAAATACCTCTCCGTTGTCCAGAAAGATTTTTTGCTTCTCCAGCATCTTGCGCATCTCCACATGGGTCAGCCCCAGTCGACGCATGTCCAACCACAAAAGATACGTGCCCTCCAACGGGATTACCTGCACCCTCGGGAAATGCTCTGCCATAAAGCTTTTCACCAGCTCTTCATTTTCATGAACGACCCCGATCAGCTCCTCCAGCCAGTCTTCACATTCATTGTAAGCCGCCGTACAAGCCGCGTAGGCAAAAATATTTAACGACGTGTTCATGTCCAACATCATACACAACGAAGTCCTTGCCCTTGCCGCACTGTTCGGAATGATAATGTTGGAGCACTGCAGCCCCGCCAGATTAAACGTCTTGCTCGGCGCGGTACAAACCGCGATATTGTCCCTCGCCCGGTCGCTTACGTTCGCCATCACGGTGTGCTCATAGCCCGGCATAATCAAATCATTGTGAATCTCGTCGTCAATAATGAAGACCCCATTGTCACAGCAGATGTCCGCCACGCGCCTCAATTCCTCCCGCGTCCACACCCTTCCCACCGGGTTGTGCGGATTGCAGAACAAAATCGCCGTCACGTCCTTGCGCTTCGCCTTACGCTCCAAATCCGTAAAATCAATCTCGTAATGCCCCGCATTATTTCTTAAATAGCTATACACAATCCTCCGGCTCTTGGCCACCACCGTGATGTCAAACGGATAATACACCGGGGACAGAATAAGAACAGACTCTCCCGGCTTCGTGTTCGCGTCAATCAAGAGCGCCAACGCATTCACCACGCCGGGCGTATTGACAATCCATTCTTTTTTCACCTCGAAGTCATGCCGCCGCCTCATCCACGAACAGACCGCGTCATAATACGCGTCCGTCGGACGCGTATAGCCCAGGACGTGCTCCTCCGCCACCTTCTTTAGTGCCTCCTTGATGGGTGGGGCCGTGACAAACTCCATGTCGGCCACCGACAGCGGCACATACTCCGTGGAAGCCTCCCAGGCATCGTCCCATTTTGCCGAACCGCAACCCGAACGGTCCACGACAGTCGTAAAATCGTACTTCATAAAAATCCTCCTCTCATTTGTCAGTACACTAGTTTTCAAGTAAATCGCAACGTTTCTTAATCTTCGTCATTATTGTAAGTTTAAGAAAAGGCGGTTCGATTTAAAAAGATCAACCGCCCTGCAATACTTGTCATGCCGACATCGATACCGCCAACCAGCACCGTCGCTACTTTTATTTCATATCACCAAAAACATTTTTTAACATTTATTTTATAGAGGTCTGACCGAATTCAAATATAAATGTTATATCACTTTAGGAGATAATAGGGCAAGGACATATTCCTTTGTAACATTGTACTTACGGATAATCGCTTCGATAATATCGTTCTCTGGAGTTCCCATATCTTCCATCATTTCAATAGCCCCGGTAATTTTCATTTTCTTATTATTCTCTTCCATTGCCAAACACATATCAATGTCACCATCCCTCTCCACAAATTCGAGACCCAAATTAGCAACCTTGTTCAAAAATATCGCGGTACTTCTATCAATCTTCCTATGGTTCGTCTCCTCAATCACCTCTACTACACCTTTTTTCTGATACTTTAACGCCTTCATTGCAAGGCCAAAATCTGTATGGAATTTTTCAAACTCACTATCCGCAATATTGGCTGGTGCTATAAGATTTATCACATAATTCGGAATAAATTTCAAAATTTCCTTATCTTTTACATTTAGCATCTCATGTAAACTTAAGGGTCCATCCCATTTATAGGCTGACAAACAAACCGTAGCAGTAATAATTGGCATCAACTTATCGGCCTTGCGAAAACCAGATAAGAACTCCTCACTCGATAACTTGATTTTCAGGGCTCCTTCCTCTATAAACATATCTCCTTCTGATTCTTTTTTGCGATAGGAATGCTTTGCTTCCTCTACCTGTTTTGCATATCCAATCATATCATATAACCCATTCTTCACAGGCATGGCATAATGCGTCTTTCCTTGCAATTCTGCTCCCAACAAAAAATAAACCGCATCATCGTCCATTCTGGCCGACCAAATTTTCAAAAGATCCCGATGTTTCTGCATAGGGAACCTGGCACCATTTCCATAGGGAAGCACAATCTGCGTCGTATCCAGTTCTTTTAACTTTTCTGCTTGTATAATCTGTCGTCCTTTATAAATCAAAAAATTAAAAACATCTGCAAATATTTTGTTATTAGAAAGATAAGCCTTTCCTTCAATATCAATTGCTCCCACTCACAATTCCCTCTCTTGCGTCCCTCTTTTTCTTAAATCATATTATAGCACATCATAGAACGTTTTACTATTACATTTTTCAACAGATGTCATCCAAAACACTTGAGTTTCCGCTAATGCTGAAATATAATAATACCAGGGTGAACGCAGCTTTTGCCCCCATGATACCCACGGATTGTTACGCGCTTTGCACTCCCACAATCTAAATCAACGATTTTCAAGGAGACGTTTAGATATGAGCCAGATTACGATTGCCATGCCGCAGATGGGAAACGATCTATTTCGCAAATACATGAAGGGAAAATACGTCCAAAGCTTACGCCGCTCCGGTGCCGACGTGAAATGGATTGAACTGACGGGCGAAAACGAGGCCGTTTCCCAGGCATTGCACTGCGACGGGCTCCTGCTGCCGGGCGGTGCCGACATAGAACCGTCCCTTTACGGGCAGGAGCGTTTTGACAAAACCGGCAAGGCCAATGTCATCCGCGACCGGATGGAGCCGGAACTCCTCGCCGCCTTCCTTGACGCGGGAAAGCCGATTCTTGGCATCTGCCGGGGAACACAAGTGATGAACGTCCATTTTGGCGGGACGCTGTTTCAGGACATCAAGGACAAGCAGACCTATAAGCATTCCGATTTTTTTTCCCGGGCGAGGTCTTGTCATCCGGTGGAACTTACGCCCGGCACGAAGCTGTTTCAATGTATGAACGACGCAGGAGCATGGCCGCCTGGCGCATCGTGCTTTCAGATTAACGTCAACAGCATCCACCACCAGGCTATCGACAAGCTTGGGGACGGCCTGGTGGTCTCGGCTAAAAGCATGGACGGTTTCGTGGAAGGGATTGAATTAAAGGGCTACCGTTTTTGCATCGGCGTGCAGTGGCACCCGGAGCACATGAGCGCGAGAGATTCGGCACAGCAAGCTTTATTTCATGCATTTGTCACCGCATGTAAGAAATGATGTATCCGCTTATATATCAGAATGCATTTTCGCCCCATGACATCCACGGATTGCTATGCACTTCGTGGCATCATCATTTTCCGATATTTTAACGGAGACGTCCCGTAATATTTTTGAAACGTCTCCCCATAGTAGCTCGCCCCGCCAAATCCATATTCATAAGCAATTTCCGTAATGCTCTTATCGGAATCCAGCAAGGCGGCCAGGCTCTTTCGTAGCCTTAGCTTCGTGGTATAGGTAATCGGAGTGTCACGAAGATATTTTTTGAAAAGCAGGGCGCACTTGCTTTTGCAGCAAGCCCCCGCCGCCGCGATATTTTCCAAGGTAACACGCTCCATAAAATGTTCTTCTATATAAGTAACCATCCTCCGAAGTGACGCAAGCTCGGAGGATTCTTTTTTTATCGGCCGGGCTTCCAAGTCAAGGTGTTCATACAAGACTTTCATAATAGAAATGAAATCCTCCATCACTTCAAAGTACGCCCCGCCGCCCTCGTTGCAAGCCTTATCTTCTTCCGCATGTTTGCAAAAAGATTGATACATTTTGTCCAATTTTTCCAAAATTGCCGCTTCCCAGCCGTCATGGGCAAGGTACAAATAAGGATACGACGAATTTTCCGTTACACGTTCGATATAATTCTGGTAAAACCACTCATTTCCCTGCAACAGCTTCGGAGAGAGCAGAATACAAATAAATTCACACTCATTATGCTCCGCCGAAAATCCATAATGCAATTGGCGGCTGTTCACCATGATTCCGTCATTCTCATATAACTCAACCAACTGACCATTTACATTATAAGTCATCTTTCCCGTCTTTATCAGAATGAATTCCAAATCCTCATGCCAGTGGCTGACCGCGGAATAATCTGGATAAGTGGACAAAATCCCGTAGCGGACATAGGCCGGAAATAACGGATTGTTATACGCCACCGTCTCGGACGAGTCCAGATTGAACAACGAACAATATTCGGCAGTTGTTTTCATGTAAATGCCTCCTCGAAATGGAAGATTGTTATAAAATTGTACACTATTTTGAGAGAATTTCAAGTAAAAACATGATATTATCACAAAAACTATTATTTATAGGTTATTGGTAAACGAAAGGACATTACCATCCGTACACCGTCCCTGCCATTTTTCTTGTAAACAATAGTGTCAAGGGAGGTTGATATGAAGAATACAGATACTTTGTACAAGAAAATGTTCCGCCTGGTTCTGCCCAT
Source organism: uncultured Faecalicatena sp. (assembly GCA_948468385.1). Classification (GTDB taxonomy): domain Bacteria; phylum Bacillota; class Clostridia; order Lachnospirales; family Lachnospiraceae; genus Schaedlerella. The sequence continues at coordinate 18,690 of CAOKHZ010000017.1, forward strand.
CGCGTTTCAGCAATTCATGCTCGCGCTCGTCAGTGCCTGCGACGCAATCATGCTTGGAAAACTGAATCAAAATTCCATGTCCGCAGTGTCACTGGCCTCACAAGTGACATTTGTATTCAATCTTTTTATGGCGGCGTTCCTCATCGGGGAAAACATGTTCGTGGCACAATATTACGGGAAAAAGGACTACGGCAACATCTCCAAAATAGTCGGCCTCGTCCTGAAAATTTCCTGCCTCGTGGCAATTTGCTTTTCAATCGGGAGCATCCTTTTTCCAAATGTCATCATGCGCTTTTTTACAAACGATGCCGAGCTGGCCAGGATGGGGTGTGAATACTTAAGAAATGTCGGGATTTCTTATATCTTATCCGCAATGGCACAAGTATACCTGACCCTGATGAAAAATTGTGATGCCGTAAACTTAAGCACGCTGATTAGCAGTACCATGGTCGTTTTGAACATTTTCCTCAACGCCGTCTTTATTTTTGGACTATTTGGGTTTCCCGCCCTCAAAATTCAGGGCGCGGCCCTGGCGACCGTCACGGCGACGGCAGTTCAAACGCTCTGGAGCGTCGTTTACGTCCATCTGAAAATGAAACAAGTTCGGATTCATTTACGGGAACGGCACCGTAATTTATCAAAACGTTTTTGGGAAAAGGTGACCCCGGTTCTGCTAAACGAACTAATCTGGGGCGGCGGCTTCACCATGTACTCGGTCATCATGGGGCATTTGGGAGCGGACGCGGTGGCCGCAAACAGCATTGCCAATATTTCCAAAAATCTCGTAGTGTGCCTCTGTCTCGGCTTTGGCAGTGCCGGGAGCATCATCGTGGGGAACGAACTCGGAGCGAACCATTTGGAAGGCGCGAAAAAGGCCGGAAGAACGCTGACGATTGGCTCCATCCTATGCGGCGTCTTGTCCGGGATGGTACTATTGGCACTCTCGCCCGCCATCACGAATCTTGTCAGCCTGACACCGGGCGCACGGGAATATCTGAAAGGAATGCTGATTATCTCTTCTTACTACCTCGTGGGCAAGTCGATAAACAGCATGACCATCGGCGGCATTTTTCCCGCCGGGGGAGATTCCAGATTCGGGCTGATTTGCGATGCCGTGACACTGTGGTGCATCACTATTCCGCTGGGTTATCTATGCGCGTTTATTTTAAAATTGCCTATCATGGCGGTCTATTTTGTGCTAAACTTAGACGAGATTATAAAACTGCCCGTCGTATACCGGCACTATAAAAAATACGGCTGGGTCAACTGCCTGACACAGTAGTAAAAAGAAAGGAACAATGAAAAATGAGCACGATGAAAGAAAGAATGCATACCGGCGAGCTTTATCTCCCGGGAGACGAGGAAATCATGAAGGAGCAAGTCGTCTATCAGGACATGTTATGCGACTACAACCAAACCAAGCCGTCACAAGGCGAAAAAAGAATGGAAATGTTGAAAAAAATGCTCGGCGACTGCGGCGAAGGCGTATATATCGAGGCACCGTTTTACTCCAACTTCGGCGGGCACCACTGCCATTTCGGCGACATGGTGTATGCCAATTACGGGCTGACGTGCGTGGACGACACGCACATTTACGTCGGCGACCACACGATGTTCGGCCCGAACGTGACCATCGCCACGGCTGGGCATCCGATTCTGCCCGAGCTTCGCGAACAAGGATACCAGTACAACATGCCGGTCCATATCGGCAGAAACTGCTGGATCGGGGCAGGAGCCATCATCATGCCGGGTGTCACGATCGGCGACAACACGGTCATCGGAGCCGGGAGCGTCGTGACCAAGGACATTCCGGCAAACGTCGTCGCGGTCGGAAATCCATGCAAGGTCATGCGGGAAATCGGCGAGCATGATGAGAAATATTATTTTAAAGATCGGGAAATCAAAAGAGAAGAACTGAAATAACGTTAAAAGAAAGCAGTGTTTCTATTACACTTCCCATTCGCATCAATGCGCGATGGCTTGTAACAGAAACACTGCTTATCCATACCACTTCTCTTTTTAATCTCATTTTTATGCAAGGTATGCGTATATTTTATCTATTTTTTGATTTGTACAATATAATCATGCACATCTGACAAGATTGCCCGACTCTTTTTCCATTATCACCCTTGGAGCACTGCACCAGTCCGATATGGCACTCCCATTTTATGTTCATGCCAAATAAGTATACTCTTTTTGTTGTTCCAACATCCTCTCCCAGTCACGTTCCTCTCGCAACACTCTGAGAATGTGAACCTCTTGCTTTTCCTCGATCAAGATATAAAAAATAATAGATGGCGGAAATGGTTTTTTATGTATAAAATAATTACGATACATAATTTGTGTTTTGGGAAATACATTCCCCATGTATCCTAACTTCTCCAGTTCTTTTTTCATTTCCTCCTGAAAACAATCCGCCCGCACTTTCCCAAACTCCGCTTCTATATAATCAGCAATATCTGCCATATCTATAGATAGCTTCCCATGTCAAAATAACTTCAAACTCGCGCATCTCTTCTTTTATCTCTCAATTCCGTAATTTTTATAAAGGCATCCTCTAATGGCAGCTCTCGACCGGCTTCCATATCGTCTATCCCTCTATCTAACATTCGCAGAAAATGTTCGTTTTCCTGTAACCCATCCTTTTGTTTGCTTCTTGTCAATTCCATAAAACCACTCCTCACTATAAGCACATAAACATCCGTGTTTTGGATGCCTACATGTGATGATGTTGGGGGCAAAAGGCATTTTGACCTCATGAATAGTTTATGCATTTCGAATTTCCTTAAACATATAATATCATAAGTTGAATGCTATCACAATCACTTTTTATATACCCATGTTAACGGGCATCACCCACATTTTAAGTTGCCTTCGGCGAGGCAGGTTATGCATTCATTGGCTAGATTCATGCACATCCTCCCAGCCAATCAGCACAGTGATTGGCTGGGAGGAATAATAACATTCAATCTGATTTCATATCTCCTCCTGGCATTCCCCTGCCGTCCGGCATCCCCATTTTGCCTTTCGTCTCTTCACTTCCACCAGACATTCCCATATTGCCATTCATCGTCCCCATGTCGGAAATATTGATACCCGTCGCGTCTACCATTTCTCCTGCATTCTGCGTCTGCCCGTCCGAAGTCGAGGGAATGCGCCCGTCCAACTGCCCCGCCACGCTCTCTGCGCGCAGCAGGCAAAATTCCTTCAGCGTGTCAATCCCCGTCTCAAATTCCTCATACGTGCAAAATTTCGTCGGGTCTTTCTCGACATACGGCGAAATCAACTCCTTCACTCCGTCTATCATCTCCGCAAAATAACCACTGTCAAAATATGTTTCTACAAATTCTGCAAAATATTCATGGTATATTTGCGCGTACTCCTCACTAGCAAATATCCAGGAAAGCATCGGCCTGGATTCCACCGTCCCTCCGGATACCGGAGTATCAATTGGATAATTTACAAGCGTCTCCGCATCCTGCGCGCCTTGGAAACCGCCAAATGCCAGGTTGTAATCCCATGGAATCATCGACAGCCTCCCATCTTTTTCATAAAGATAATAATTGTGAATCATCGTTCCGGTATAGCTGTCAAAATTGCAGACAAAATTATGAACCACGAAATAACGGATTACCTCGTCCACATCCACGACATCCTCTATATTTTCCTGTTCGTTCATTTGTTTCAACGAAGCAATCAAACGATCCTTGTCCGCGTCGGAAACATTCGTCTTGGCATTGTCAAAAATGTTTTGATAACTGGAATGTTCATCGTCCGTATAAATCAGGGACGTGTCACCGCTCCCCATGCTTCCGCCCATGAAGCCGGCCTCAAATGAGTTTTCGAAACCGTTCCCCGGCAGCTGTTGGCCATCCGGCATTTCTGGCGGTTCCTGCCCCACTTCGCCCTGCATGCCAGGCATATCCGACATATCTGGAGATTGCTGCCCATCTGGCATCTCCTGACCATCCGGCATTTGCCGGCCACCAGGCATCTGTTGGAATCCCTGCCGGTTCGCATCCTCTGGCATTTCCGACGGTTCCTGGCCATTTTCCCAATCGGGCATTTCCGATCGTTCCTGACCCGCTTCACCCTCCGGCATTTCCAACTGTTCTTGACTGTCCTGCTGCCACTCGTCCATGTCAAACCTTGCTCCGGCTCCCCTGCCGCCGCCCAGGCTTTGGCTGTCCGGCTTATACAATTCCCCATAATCCGCACCGTAATTCCGTTTCAGAAAGCTTTCCTCCACGGCCTCCACTGCCAAATACAGTCCCCAGTCCTCGCCATTGACCGTGAGGTAAGCGTAACTGCAAAGCGGCGCGTCCACGCCAAAATAGCCCATCATTTGATAGGAAAGATAATCCTTCATGTACGTGTTATCCTGAATAATATTATTGAGGCTCAATTTATCCAGCCCATAATAGCTTTGCGCGTTGTCATAATGGTCAAATTCAATTTTAAAGCTATAGCGGTCATTCCCGTAACTCTCCACCTGCGTCAGCGACGTATTGCCCTTGGCGCGAATGCCGACGTTCTTGCATGCCTCGTTGTCAATGACGACCGAGCAAAGCGTGTATTCCTCCGACATGCAAGTGTCGAGAAATCCCTCCCAGTCATCCATCACGATGTCAATGGTATGTACCTTGGAAACGTCAAACAAACGGGTTTCATACCCCATGTCCGTCGACGCCTTCACGATTCCCAGTTTTTCGCCATTCATGAATGTCACGGTCAATATCAATGAAAAAATGAGTACCGCGCAGCAAACTTTATCAATATATTTATGCGTAGACATTGTCCACCTCCAAATCATCTCAAACAGACGCATTGCCACCATCTACGACCGCCCATGACCATTCACGGCCATTTCGGTCCATGAAAATGGAAATTTTTAAGACATGTACTCCCCATTGTAGCTAACCAGCACCGCGCTGCCCACGCCCGGCATGTCAGAAAGGACGTTTATAAAGTCCGTGTCATCGTCCTTCATGCGAATCTCGACGTTCAACTCAACCATACCCTTTTGGGCCGTCTTACTCTTGACGACGTATTTTTGCACTTGTTTTTTCAAAAATTCCATCGCCGAACGCTCGCCGTCATGCCCGTCGAGGCGAAGCACGACGATGTAAGGCCTCATATACGTTTTTTTGTTGGCAAATACAAGTAACACGATTCCGATACCAACGCTTCCAAACACCGCGAGCGGAATCATTCCCGCCGCCAGCACGATGCCCGCCGCAATCGCCCAAAAGAGAAACGCAATGTCTAACGGCTCCTTGATGGCGGTGCGAAAACGGACGATGGAAAGCGCGCCGACCATGCCAAGCGACAGCACCACGTTGGACGTGACCGCCAAAATGACAAATGTGGAAATCATGGTCAAGGCAATCAACGTCACTCCAAAGCCAGATGAATACATGATGCCGGAAAATGTTCTTTTATAAACGAAAAAAATAAACATGCCAATGCCAAAGGCAAGGACAATGGCGAGCACCATGTCCAAAACGGAAATACTATTTACATTTTCTAAAAAACTGGATTTAAAAATATCTTGAAACGTCATAAAATAATCCTCCTCTTACTGCTTCCTCAATTAATATCCGCGGCAAGCCGCGTATTTTGAAAACGCCGTCACGCGCGTGGTCGGCGTCTGTACGATGTCACAAACCACGGACGGCAAAAATTCGTCCCACTTGACTTCCAAAATGGCCGGCCCGTCCCGAACCGGAACCGTGACGCAATCGGGATTCAAAAAATCCGTACATTCCATGCCCGTTCGAATTTCATAATCCAACGTGACCCTGACATTTCCCGGCGCATAGACGAACGCCTCCCTTATATAGTCCACGATGGTTCTCGGGCGCAGCCCTTGTGAATTCATCTTGCAATACAATTCCCACTGCAATTCCTTTCCCGCGACCATCGCCCCTTCTCCCGCAAGGCTCCTCTTTGCAGGTGCCGGCCCTTCCCCCGCGAAATTTCCCTCCACGATCGCCCGCACGTCAGTTAGTTCCAGCCGTGCCTGCGTCTTGTTACAAAGCCCGTTGATCTTGCTTTTCTTCTCCAGCAAAATTAACGACGTATCGCCATTATAATAACGAATACGGAATTTTTCCCGGCAATTTACGCCGTCCAGCTTTTCCCTTAACGCCTTATCATCCAAATTGTCAAAATACAAGCTTCGTACCGCGTACCGCCCGTTCACGACATGGGAATCGGGTACAAGAACGGCCGTCAGGCGTGAACGCAAGGCCAATAAATCCGCATGGCTTATTTGATGTTTCCATTCATGGCGAAAATGCATGTTTACACTCCTCCTTTCGTCATGAGCCTATCATACCCCCTCTACCTTAGATGAGCCTTAGACCAAACAACGAGTTTCACTTGCAAATCTGGCCGATGCATCCCTCGCTTCACCAAAGGCGAACTAAAAATGCGGGTGATGCCCGTTACAATCCATCCCACGCTGACGCGGCACTGAATTGTAACCCAAACGAACGCCCATTTGAACCAAATACGCATATCCTGTTGCTTTTTTACTTCTTCTCGTTTAAACTTGACTTAATTATCAAAAGTAATCACAAATCTCAGGAGGAATTTTAACCGACATGGAGAAAAGATTTGTTAAAAAACAATTTCGAAAAATATATCTGACTTCGTTCCTTGCTACGGCAGCCCTTGCCGAACTGTCCTGGTTTTTTTATGATTTATTTACGATGCCTTCGTACGCGCCATGGATTTTGCTCTATTCGTGCGCCCTTTTCGCAGGAAGCGTTTTTCTTTACCGTAAAACGACCCGATTCGAGAAAACGCATCAGGCCGTGGATTATGACGCGGAAACGACACAATATTTTCGTTCGCTTTTCGACATGTATACAAAACGCCGCCTGAACGGCATCGCGCTATTGTTTTCCGTCTTTACCATGTTTATCGCGTTAGAACTAAGTTTTTTCTTTTTCGGGAAATCAAAGCTTGATGAACTGTTGGAAAACATTTTTTCCAACGTCGTCATCATCGAAATCCCCCTATACCTCTGCATAAAAAACTTTTTATGTCATAAGTTGGTGCAAAACCGCATCAGGCACTTTGACGAGGGCCTCCGCAAAAAACATAGAACACACCTGACGGGGATGACTTTGTTTTCTGCCACGTACTGGTTGGCTGCCGTCATAATCACCTTGTCTGCCGGAAATGCTTTCGGCCACTTTGTAAATATATTTCTGGTCGCCGGCCTCATTTTCGCAGCCCTGGTGTTGCTTTACAATCTTACCCTGAGAAAGGAAGTCACGTCCCAAAATCTCACGGTAAACCCGAAAAGAATTGCCGTGGTGACGACTGTCATTATCCTCGTTTCAGGCTACTCCAGACTCCAGAGAGACACCTGGTACACGCAGCCGTACATCAATTCTCTGCCCGTGGTGTCGCACAACGAGCACGACATTTCCTATCAGGAAGAAACCGGGGTTTACACGATTGTTTCTTCCACGGAGGATTTTAAAATCCTGCATCTTACGGACATTCACCTTGGGGGAAGTCTTTATTCTTTCCGCAAGGACTTAAAGGCCTTGAAAGCCGTGTATGCCGAAATCGAGTACACGCAGCCCGACCTCGTCATCGTGACGGGGGACTTGACGTTTCCTCTGGGAATCATGTCATTGTCGCTGAACAACGCAGCCCCCGTGGGCCAATTCGCCGCCTTCATGCGAAACGTGGACATTCCCTGGGCGTTCACATACGGAAACCATGACACCGAAAATCTGGCGACGTTGTCGGAGGGAGACCTCGACGAACTTTATAAGTCCTTATCCTACAAAACCTCCAGAAACCTGCTATATCCTTATGTCCAACCCGAAATCACCGGCAGGAACAACCAATTGATTGAGATTCGAAATGGCGACGGGACACTGAACCAGGCAATTTTTTTAATTGATTCAAACGCGTACACGAACGAAGGACTCAATGCGTATGACTATATTCGGGACGACCAGGTCGAATGGTATGAACAAGAAATCAAACGCCTGCAAAACGAAGAAGGCCGCCCGATATCGTCGATGGTATTTTTCCACATCCCGCTCCAGCAGTACCGCACTGCCTACGAACTCTATGAACAAGGCAGCGACGAAGTGACGTATTATTTCGGTGAAAATAATGAAAAAATGATTGACAAGGTCTGCTGCTCCGATTACCCGAGCAAGCTCTTTGACAGCATGCTCGAGCTCGGAAGTACCAAAGCCGCTTTTTGCGGCCACGACCATTACAACAACATGTCGCTTGAATACAAGGGAATCCGCCTCACGTATGGAATGAGCATTGACTATCTCGCAATGCCGGGCATCGAACACGACACGTCCCAGCGAGGCGCCGAGCTTATTACGCTGCACTCTGACGGCACATGGGACATACGGCAAATTCCTTTGGAGGAAGTAACAATTCCCCCCGTGTCTGCCATCCCATCCTCATTTTACGCTTATCTACCTGAAGCGGATGAAAGGTTATAAGCAAGATGCCGGGCGCATTTGCCTAATCCGTGTCACTCACGAAAGAGTTTAAACTCAACCACAAACGCAATCTCTCCACTTTTTTGCATATACTCCGCATATATTTTCCCGCCATTTGCTTTTACAAGAGATTTTGCCACCGACAGCCCGATTCCATACCCCCCGCTTTTCTGCGTCCGTGCCTCATCGGCCCGGTAAAAACGATCAAATAATTTCTCCGGCGGAACCTGCGGCAGACTCTCACACGTATTTTGCACGCGAAGCCGCACCCGTTTCTCCGTCTCCTGCAGACAAATCCAAATCCGCGCGTCCGGCAGTGCATACCCAAGGGCATCCCTTAACACATGCCCCTGCGGGGCGGACGGACGCTCCGCGTCCGACAATGTATATTTTACGGCATTGTCCAGCAAGATGGAAATCAATTGCTCCACATGTTTTTTGTCCGCATACAAAAAAATGCCCGCTGTGATTTCTTTCCGAAGGCAAATCCCTTTCAACTCCATCGCCGGCAAGAAGCCCTCCAACAGTTCTTCCAAAAGCCCACTGACAGAAAATCGCGAAGCGTCCACCTGCACGTCGGCCTCGTCCATGCGGGAGAGCATGAGCAGATTTTGCATCAAATCCGAAAGCCGCGCCGTTTGCTCCTTGATGTTCCTGCTCCATTTATTTTCTCCATTATAAAGCTCCATCGCCTCCGTGTTCGACTGGATGATGGCAAGCGGCGTTTTAATCTCATGTCCGGCATTTGTGACAAACTGTTTTTGCCGCTCCATATTTTCCGCAATCGGTCGAATCGCCCTTTTGGAAAGTGCTGCCACGAACAAAAGCATCGCTCCCCAGCAGACAATCCCGATACATCCGGACAACAATAGAACCCGAATATAAGACACGATTTCATTCGACGCGTCCAAAAAGACGATGGTCTTGCCATCCGTATTCCTCGTCCCCGTCATACGATACCGATATTTCCCCACTTTTCCGCTTTCATGATTTTCCTCGTAGGCATCCGAGGCAAAAGTTTTTGCCTCCGCCTCACTTACGGCCGACGTTCGGCTGACATCCACATAGACAATTTGGCCTTTCCCGTCAAACCGCACGACAAAAAAATTGGAAGACAAAAAAATGTCATACTCATTCTTGGGCAGATTCACAAAAAAATCTGAGAACCCAACGTTGGGAATTCTCTCAGGCTGCGGTTTCGTCTCCGGCACCTCTCCTGGTTGCGGCTCCACTCCCGACGCTTCTCCCGACTGCGGCTCCGTCCCTTGAACTTCTCCCAACTCCGGCTTCGCCGCGCCGCCAAGCCTTGGTGACAAATTTCTTTCGTCGCCCTCATTGTCCGAGATAATTTTCAGCGTCGCATCCATTTCATTGCCGACCATCATGATGTTGACCACGTTAATCGCCCCCAAAAGTAAAAGAAGCAACACCGTAATCGCCGTCATTGACGTAACGATGAACTTTTTCTGTAATGTCTGTATCATGTTCATTTCTCCGTCTCCTGCAAGGTATACCCGATGTTTCGTTTTGCAACGATGCTTACGCTTGCGCCCAATGCCAACAAGCGTTTTCGTAAATAAGAAATATAGACCCACACCGTGCCGACTTCTGCTTCCGTCTCATATCCCCACACCTTGCAAAGCAACGTCTCGGTCGATAAAAAAGCTCCCTTGTTCAGCATCAAAAGCTCCAGCAATTGATATTCCAGCCTTGGCAGGATGACGCTTTGTCCATTGCAAGACAATTCATAGCTCTGCTGGTTCAGCGAAATATCACCGCATTGCAGCACGTTTGGCGTGTATTCTTCCCTTCGGCGCAGCATCGCCCGGACACGGGCCAGCAAAAGCTTCATGGGAAATGGCTTCGGCAGGTAGTCATCCGCGCCGAGATCCAAACCTTGCACTTGATCCTCGATCTCCGCCTTGGCCGTCAAGAGCAAAACCGGCGTGTGATTTCCTTCCCGCCGCAGTGTTTTCAGTACCTCAAGCCCGCTCAATTTTGGCATCATGATGTCTAAAATAATGCCGTCATATTGTTCCTCCCGCGCATAGGCAAGTGCCTCCTCGCCGTCATACACCGCGTCCACTATATACTTGTGAAAAGTAAGGATGTCCACGACCGCCTCGGACATGGCCCGCTCATCCTCCGCATATAATAACTTCATACAATCACCCGCCCTAAAAAATGGTTCATCGTTTCCCCCGCCTCTAAGGCATATGAACCAACTCTTGTAATCCTTTCGCCTTATTTCAGATTATAGCAAATCTTCTCACCCTTTACAATTTCATTTCATCAAATTTGACAAGCAAGCATACAAAAACCGGCACTTCTCTTCAAAAGTACCGGTTTTCGTTACTATTCACAAATCCATAAGTTCCGCCGCATGAATGCCGTCCAATAAGCTAATGGGGTCAGTGGGCATCCAGCCCTGCCGCAAGCGGCAAGATAATTTAAATTTCCACTTTCGTGTAAGTCACCAGTTTCACGTCCCCCACCATGCCGTAATCCTTCACCTCGGCATGGACGTCGAACAGCGGCATCGCGTCCGCCCCGGCTTCTCCCCGGCTTTCCTCGCTGCTCATTGCATTATTCGCATTGTCGGCAAGTGCCATGGAAGACGTCTTTCCTTGCTCATAATATCCCCTTGCCATCAGGCGGTTGTTCAAGCTTGAGGAAACCTCGACCCGAAGCTCGTTCTCCCCGTCTTTCAGCAAATCACTGATATCTACCGCCAGCGCGTCAAAGTCCACCACCTTCGCCTTTTTGCCGTTGACATAAACGGCAACCGTGTGCTTATTCGTGCTTTCCATTTTCAGAATTGCACCGTTCTCCTTTGACCAATCGGCCGGAAGCGTGACCTTCGTCTCGTAGAAGCCGATGCCGGACACTTCCTTGCCGATTTTTTCAATGTCCTTCCACGGTTTCAATTCCGTTTCACCGACAAAAATCTTGTCTTTTTTCGTCTCATAGTAGACTTCCTTCGTCACGATTCCCAATCCGCGGTCCTCGATGATTTCCCGCTTCTTGCCCTCGTTCCAGTCTTCCACTTCCAGACTCCAGACGGGCAGTTCAATGTCTTTTGGTGCCTCTACCGTGACCGTCTTCTTGCTTCCGTCGGAGAATTCCACCTCATATTCCCCTGACTTCGTGGCAATCACTGCAAACCCCGCATCCGTTTTCACTACTTTGTCGGCATTGGTCGAAACCGCGTGCACACCCGCCGCCTCATTCTGGTCGATGACATACATGCAGGCCTCGCCCGGTGCCAACGTAATGTCCAACACGGTACGGCCGTTTTCGGCTCTAAAGCATCCCGCTTCTTCCACCTCGGCATTCCAGCAATCCACGCGGTACACCTTTCCTTCGCCTTGTACCTTCATGGTAAACGAAAACGCTTCCGTTTCCGTATACTGCATATTGTACGCAAAAACATATCGCCTGCCTCCATCTTCCTGTACGTGGGTCAAAATATTTTTGTTACTCTCGGCAAATTCCGTGCGCGGACGGATTCCCATTTCCAAAAGCACCGCATAGGTGTCAGCCTGGTTTTCCACTTCCCTTACATTCGGCAAAGCCTTCATTTTCTCAACGATTTCCTGAAGCCTTGCGTCCTCCCCGTCGTTAAACGGTGTCATCTCCGCCGCCTTTGCATAAGTCCTCGTCACGCCAAATGGACGAAGCGTCTCATTCACGCCGTTGACAAACAGAATCGGAAGTCCTTTCGCCGCCAGTTTCAAAAGCTTTTCCGCCGTCTTTACCGGCAACACGTTCTGATAAAGAATCAACGCCTGATAGCCCGGCCCATCCGGCAACAATTCTTCATTTGCAAAGTCCACGAAATCCTCTTCCAGAATCTGCGGGGCAAAATAATCCCACGTATAGCCCGCGTTCTGTAATTTCATGTCCTTCCAGTAAATGCCTTCGTTTCCGCGCATTAACTTCTCTTCATAAACTTCTCTTTCATCCCCGGTGAACACCATATTGTTGAAATTGTAATCCAATCTCACGATGCCCAAATCCATGCGCGGCTTTCCCTGGCGCAACAGCATCTGGTATCTGGCAATCATCGACGTCCAATCATTATAATGGCAAAATGCCGGCTGCCTGGAACCGAACCGCTCCGAAAAAATCGGCCACATGCCCTCGTGTCCCGGCCAATACGTGGACTCCTCCGAACCGCGGATACTGGAATATCCATGGAGCACCGTCTTCGTGACACCCGCCGCGAACTGGGTGAAAATAATCTGCGTATAGAAGTCCAGCCCCATCATATAATTTAACAACGTCGCCCCTGTTTCGCTCGAATACGTCCGGTTGTAAATGTGCGCCGGCCCCGCCAGATTCCGATAAGATTCAATCTGTGACGCGAATTCCAATGATTCCGTCTCGATTCCGTCCACATATTTTCCCGGCTGCGAAATTTCAAACGGAAGACCGTAGGAAATCTCCGCACGCAGCGTCATGTTGTGGGTGTGAAGCCATTCCTGCATCGGCTTTAACATATTGTCCATGTACATGTCCGTCATGGTCTGGTAAAGGTCGTTTAACAGCTTCTCCGTAAACCGCTCGTCCTCGCTGAAATAGTAATAATTGTAAACCGGCTGCATCATTCCCGGCTCTTTTAAAATGAACGGGAGATACGGTGTCAGGTCATACCCCCTGCGCTTCTCAAATTCCTCCCGGAAATGATACCCCCAGAACTGGCCGCCCTTTCCAAACGTTCCAAGCTCCAGAGAATCCATGTACATCATGGTACGGCCATTTTCCTCCACATTTTTACGAAGCTCCGGTGTCAGAACGGTATTTTCCCAATATTCGATAAATGCCTCCACGCCATATTTGTCAATATAATTGATGGTGTACGACGTGCTGACGGAAGGCTCCGCGGTCTGTCCCGTTCCGTGAATCCAGAAATAAAACACCAAATAGTCCCCGTCGCTTGGAGCCGTCCAGGTAAACTTCCCTTCCTGTACCCCGGCCGTCAAAACCACGGCAGAGTCCTTGTCCAGATAGGTTTTTCCCTCTTTTTCCCCGACAATCCGAATCGCGACCACGGCCTCCAGCTCCTGCTTCGTCACGCCGGGCATCGTCAATACGGATTCCAAAATCTCTCCGTCCTTCGTCTCTTTTGCCTTGACCGTTTCCACCGCGTAATCCAGCTCTTTTGCCGCCGCCTTGTCATCAGGCGTAATCGTAATCAGGTTGGCGTTGGACCAGTTCGTCCCGCTCGTCATGCTGACACCCATTTTATGTTTCGTCGTTTCTTCCACGATTGTGTGCGAATCATGCACCCATTCTTCCGAGCCCCAGCCATAGAGTTTCGAATCTGCTCCCGGCTCTTCCATCGCCAGAAATTCCACCGCGCCAAATCCCGCGTCGTGCAAGTCCGAAATCTCCATCTTCAATGTCTCATCCGTGTGAAGGCCCTCCGCCAGCCACCAGCGCACGTCCGGCCAGTATTTAATATCCGGTTTTTGCAATTTTTCTAACCTGCTCATCTTCATTACTCCTTTATCCTGCTAAAATTATATCGACCTTGCTTCTTGTCCAGTATAATGTTTCTGCCATTTTATTTCTATCATTCTTTCGCCCGAATTTCTTTGATTTTTTCAGCTTGCGCTTCCAGCCCTTCCTTCGTCAGCGGATAGCCCACTCCGAAAATAATTGCACCAAGCACGCTAAGTACTGCCGGAATCACAATCGCGCTGATGATGACAACCGCCCTCACCTCTTCCGGCTGGGACTGCGCCGTCGCGTCAAATCCGACCGCCGCAAGCAAATATCCCGGAATCGCCCCGCCGATTCCCATTCCGCACTTCGTAATAAAGCTGGACAACGCGGCAACCGCGGCCTCTGCCCGGACTCCCATTTTCAACTCCACGTAATCCGTATTGTCCGCCTGAATTCCATAAGTAAGAGGCATGCACAAACCGCTGGCAAAGCCCGTCACCACCGTGACAATCATCAGAATCGGGACGTTGGTCACGTCAATCAAGCGAATCAGCGGAACCAAGCCGATTAAAACCAGTCCTGCAATGTACAGTTTCTTCTTTCCGAACTTCGCAATCAATGTTCCCACAAGGATGGTTGCCGGAAGCAGTGCCACCAGCTGCACGATGGACACGACACTGATTAATGCCAGGTTTCCGATTACATAGGTAAAGAAATATGCCAGCATCGTATTCATGACAAACGTTCCAATCATATATACCAGAGAACTTAAAAACGTGATTGCCACCGGGCGCTGTGCCAAAATCTTCACCAGGTCCTTCAGCCCATATTTGTTCTTGGTCGGGTCGGCCTGGACTCTCTCTTTCAGTCCCAACGTGCCGACAATCGAGAACACGAACACGACCGCCGTGGTAATCAGAATCAACCGGATATAACCCTCTTTCTCGGAGGTGTTGCCAATAATGATCGGGGCAATCATGTTCAGCCCGAACATTCCCAGCATGTAGACGAATCCCTTCAGGGAGCTTAACGTATTTCTCTCACCCATGTCCGTCGTCATGACCGGAAGCATACTGTTCAAGGAAATATCCATAACCGGGAACAATACGCCAATCAACAAATATGTAATGTATGCGATGACCAATTTTCCTGACGTGGCCATCAGCGGTCCAAACCACAGAAGCAGGAAGTTGATGGAACATAACACGGTACCGATAATCAAAGTCGGACGGAAATGTCCGTGCTTTGTCGTCGGCATGTGGTCAATCGCAAATCCCACGAACGGGTCATTCAGTCCATCCATGATACGTGCAATCAAGAACAGCGTCGCACAAGCTGCCGGGCTCAAGCCCACGACGTTCGTGTAGAAAATCAGCAAATATGATCCCAAAATCGTCTGTATCGGAATATTTCCCAGATTAACCAGTGCATAAGACACCTTTTCCTTTAACGTAACTTTGTCGCTCATAATACTCTTTTCCTTTCTCTTTTTAAATGTTATCGTTTTTCATCCCCGCTCTTTCCAGTTATAACAAGAACATGCTCCTCAAAACATGGTCATCTTAAATTTTGCATACGGGAACAAAGATGAATAAATTGCCTTTTCATCTCTGTTTGTATTTTTACGGTTGCTTTATTCAACTTGTACAGATTTATGCATAAACTGCTGAAACATTAGTTGATATTTATGTTATAACACGGTATACTCTAATTATCAATTACATAGGTTGCCCAAAAAGATGTAAATATTGCTCCCATAATTTTTACCTGCGGCTTACCAATCCATGTGGGCAAAAGCAACACACCTATGCAAAGCAAACTGCCCACATCAAAATCCATTACAAGGAGGCTTATTATGTACGACCCCATGATTCGCGAAATATTTCCCGACAGAACGTCCATTCCGCTTGATTATGCCTTTTCTTCTTCACCTTCAGAAAATCACGCGAACGGCGTTCCTACCTATCCGACATTGGAAGATCTTTTCTTCCCTAACTCCAAATATGCGTTGGACTACCTGAAAGGGGACTACGATTTGTCTTATTCGTTATCGCACTATGGTGAAAATTTTTTCCCCTCTTTCTTCACCCGGAAAAACCTCCTTTACCTGCAATTACTATGTTCCGTAACATTCCCGGAAAGCCATTACACCCGGCGCAGCGACCTCTCTTCCTACCTTCTGGCACAGACGTTCTGGGGAAAAGGGATTCTTCGTTATGAACAAAGGGAATATGAATTGTTTCCCGACGACCTCTTTCTAATCGACTGCCGAAAAGACCATGAATATTTTGCCGACGCAAACGAAGGTTGGGGGTATCGTTTTCTCCATTTTGACGGTGTCTCTATGCCCGGATACTACAGCCAGATTGCCGCCGGCCAAAATGTCAAGTTTACATTTCATAAGAATTCTCATTTTCAAGAATTGCTCAAAGAACTTATTCTGACAAATTATAATTCTGAACCAACCAAAGATATTATTACAAATCGGATTCTCACTGACATGCTTACGGAAATTTTATGTCAATGCCCGCAGTACCAAGAAACAGAACTGCCTCCTGTCATCGCGGATTTATGCAACTTTCTACAGAAGTCATTCCGAGAAAAGCTGACGCTTGACCAAATTGCAGAGGAAGTAAAACTAAGCAAATACTACATGAGCCGTGAATTTAAAAAATATACCGGAAAGACGATTTTCAACTACATCATAGACTGCCGCATCGCCCTCGCCCAAAGAATGCTTCGCTACAGCGACACGCCAATCAACGAAATCGCGGAATATGTCGGCTTCGAGGATCACAACGGATTTTACCGCGCGTTCCAACAACGGGAGGAAATGTCCCCTTCCGCATATCGAAAATATTGGAATACATTTTAGTTCTTCCTTTGGGCGGGCGCTTACGCGTCCGTCAGGGTATATCAGGGTATCCCCCCGGGTTCCCGTTCATTTCATGCTAAAAAGATTGACATTTTCCCCGCATGATGATATTCTTTCAATCGGAAAAATATTTTCGGCATTTATTATTTTCATGATAAACGAAAAGACAAAAAAGTTCAAGAAACCGAGGTAGAAAAAAATGACTCATTATCATAATCGTATCGTGGTCAAGGTCGGAACCTCCACCCTGACGAACGAAATGGGACTAAGCGACTTCAAGGCCTTTGACAAGCTCGCCTGCGTCCTATCGGACATCCAAAACAAAGGCTACGAGGTGATTTTAGTTTCCTCCGGCGCCATCGCGGTGGGCATGCACAAGCTGGGAATGAAGACAAAGCCGGAAAGCATGCGCTTAAAGCAAGCGGCGGCCGCCGTCGGCCAGTGTAGGATTATGTTCTTGTATGACAAGTTTTTCGGCGACTATGACAAGACGATCGGCCAAATTTTGTTAAACGCGGAGGACATTGAGAAAGAGGACAAGAAAGAAAACCTCATCAACACGTTTAACGCCCTTTTAGAAATGAACGTGATTCCCGTGGTAAATGAAAATGATTCCGTCAGTTATTCGGAAATCGAGTCCGAGGAAAGGCTGTTTGGCGACAACGACATGCTGTCGGCGGTCGTGGCGGTACTTTGCCAGGCTTCCAAGCTGATCATCCTCTCCGACATCGAAGGCTTGTATGACAAAGATCCACGGCTGTTTCCCGATGCCAAACTGATTTCCAGGATAGAACACATTGACGAAAGCCTATACCAGGCGGCCGGAAGTGCCGGCTCGAGACGCGGCACGGGCGGCATGAAAACAAAACTGCAGGCCGCCACGCTGGCGGTCAACCAGGGGATTGAAACCGTGATTACGAACGGGAAACACCCGGAAAGAATTTATGACATCGTCGAAGGGAAAGAAGCGGGAACGAGGTTTATCGGGAAACTATAACGTTGATGAACAGACGGCAACACGCCGTCTGTTCATTGATGCTAAAGTCCCCTCTCCTTATCCCTTATCGCGCCTTCAAATCTCATTACATGCAACACTCCATGATATCATGGAATCAGATCTTTTACCCAAGTAACTCCGCCCGCTGCCCGTTAGGCAGGGCGTAAATGTCATCAATCGTATAAAGTACTTTCTGCGCTAAAGACATAGGTCACGTCCTCATTTCTATTCATTTTTTTCTTTTTCTTATCATGTGATATTGGGGTCATCCTTCCCAGCACCGGCTCTCTTCAAACAACCGAACCAGTTCTTCGTCCAACTTGCCGCCCTTCGCGTCCGTTTTCAAAATGTCCAGCGCCACCTCCGGCGTTTTTGCCTTTTTATAGGGGCGGTCGGCGGCAGTCAACGCGTCATAAATGTCCAGTATCGTGAGGATGCGCACTTCCAGCGGAATCTCATCCCCTTGTAAATGTCGCGGATACCCTTTTCCATTCAGCAATTCATGATGGGACGAAGCCCATTCGCATACATGGGAAAGCTCCTTGGAAAACCGTATCTCGGACAATAGCCTACCCGTAACCGACACATGCGATTCAATCACTTTGCGCTCTTCGTCGGAGAGCGTCCCCCGAGGAATGAAAAGCATCGCCTTTTCTTCCGGCTCAAGCCACGGCCGTTGACCGCCCTCGTCACGGTATGTACGACCGGACAAGACTTCCACTGCCTCCTTCTGCTCGTCCGTAAGCGGCCTGCCGATATTCAATTCCCCAATTAAATTTTCCGCCTCCCTCGTCGCGGCCAGCAATCCCTCATAATCCTCCGAAGACATGTCGCCTTTCAAATGTTCAATCTCACCTTTCAGGCGAATGATTTCCATGCGATGTAAAAATGCCTCGTGCTGTTCGGGGCGCAGTCTTGACGGCTTGTCCATCACTTCCAGTGGAATCACCAGCTTGCCGATGTCATGAAGCCACACGCTCATCAACAATTCCTCCCTGCGTTGCGGCGAAAAGAACGTCGCCCCCTCCCCCTTCTTCGCCCGTGCATTTAGATAGTCAATAAATTTCTCACAATATGCCGCCATGTGGCGCGTATGGTTCCCCGTATATGGACTGCGCTGGTCAATGGCGGACGACATCGTTCGCACGAAGGAATGAACGAGTTCCTTGATTTCCTGAATATAACGCACGTTTTGAATCGTGATGGCCGCTTGTGAGGCCACCGACTCAAGCACCAGCGTCATGTCCTCCGAAAACGGGCACACGGCTCCGCTTTCATCCTGCGCGTTAATCAACTGCAACACGCCAAGTTTTTCCCCTTCCCGGTTGCTCATCGGCACCACCAGCATGGACCGCGTATGGTAGCCGGTCATCGCGTCATAACGGATGGGACCGGAAAAATCATATTCCGCGCATTCCCGCACGTCGGCAACGCACACGGTTCGATCTTCCAACAAGGCCAGCGCGCACACATTTTCCTTCTTTAACGGAACCGGCGGCAAGGTTGGCTTCGTCCCGGACGGCCCCTCGTAAGTTCCCATCGTGTCATTCCGCATGATTTCGAAATGCAGCGCGCCATCCTTCAACAAATACAACGTTCCTGCGTCACAATGCGCAAGTTCCATCACATTGGACAAAATTTCCTCCAAAAGCTTGTCTAGATTTCGCTCGGCAGACAAAGAGACCCCGATCTGCAAAATTCGTTTGACGTTCTCCCGGCTTAGCACAACTTCATCCCCTCTCTGGCAAATATAACGGCTCCATCCTCTTTCTTCGCCGTCTCTTCCAACCGTTGTAAAAACATATCTTCATATTCCGCGTTGTAATGCATCATCACGACCTTTTCCGCCCGCGCCGCACGTCGCACCGCCACGCCCTGCTCCCATGTCGAATGCCCCCAGCCGGCTTTCAAATCTTCCTTCGTAAATCCCGCATCCCACAACAATAAATCCGTTTCTTCCGCAAATTTTTCCAAACGCCGCGATGTCTTTTCGTCCGTCTCACAATCCAAGGCATAAACAAGGCTTTTTATCATGCCGTCCATGCTCTTGCCGTCGATTCGATACAAGACGCTCCCACCCGGATGATTTCCTTC
This sequence comes from uncultured Faecalicatena sp., assembly GCA_948468385.1. GTDB lineage: Bacteria > Bacillota > Clostridia > Lachnospirales > Lachnospiraceae > Schaedlerella. Next base: position 38,605 of record CAOKHZ010000017.1, read on the forward strand.
CATCGTGTCCACCGTAAGGCCATTCAGGGAAAATTTCTCTCCCGGCCGTAATTCATGAAAGAACACCTTCGCCGCAAAATCTGAAAATCCCACCGGCCAATATGGCGGGCCAATCAATGTTTTCAAATGTCGTTCAAAGCCCGTCGAGCCATATAAATGAATCTCCGTTTCCGAATCATAAAATGGCTGAAACGCGGGCAATCCCTGCACATGGTCAAGGTGCAGGTGACTCAACAAAATGTCCACCCGCCTAATGGGCACGTCCGAACTCCCGCGCCCGTCAACCGCCGTTTTGCGCCCCAGACCTGCAATGCCGCTCCCCGCGTCTAGTATGACGATTCCCCCACCATACGTAAGGGACACGCAGGACGTATTGCCGCCGTATTTTAAAAACCGCTCCTCCGACCGTGGAAACGAGCCACGGCTGCCCCAAATTTCCAACTGCCAATTCTCCTTGTCCATTCCCGCTCCTTTCCACCGTCAACGCGCTCAACCTTCATTTTCCATGATTTCATCCAACGTCAACACCTCGAACCCTTCCGTCTTGCCTTTCAATTTCACCGTTCCTCCCAGCGAAGTCGTTTTAACCCGCCCCTCCAACGCGTCGGCCACCGCGCGGGAAATGTAAATGGTTCCGCCGGGCGCGTTCGCCTCCAGCCGGGCCGCGGTATTTACCGTGTCCCCGATGGCCGTGTAGTCCATGCGATTTGGCGAGCCGATATTTCCCACCACGGCCTCCCCGAAATGGATGCCGATGCCAAAGGACACCGTCTGTCCATATTGCTCTGACAATTCCTCGCAAAGCGCCTTCGAACCGGCCACCATGTCCCGGGCCGCGCGTGCCGCGTGCATGACGGCATCCTCATCCTTCAACGGCGCCCCCCAGAACGCCATGGCCGCGTCACCCACGAACTTGTCCAGCGTGCCGCCGTTTTTCAAGATGCATTCCGATATCAGCGTCAAATAACGATTCAAAATTGCCACCACTTGAGGTGGCGCAAGTTTTTCCGACATGGTGGTAAACCCGCGCACGTCCACGAACAGCACGGCGATTTCTGTCATATTTCCACCCAATTGCAAGGCATCCTTTCCTTCCTTTAAAAGCTTGGCGACGATTTCCGGCGCCACGTAGCGTTTGAACGTGTTCGTCACCGCCTGCCGCTCCCTTGCCGCCCGCACGTAATGCAAAACGATGCCCCCGGCATACAAAATCGTCACTCCCACCGGAACCCACGACACGTGTAACACCCAGCCCGCGCGGTACAATCCGATGCAAGACAACACAAAGCCGCCGCCAAGAACGATCCAGAAAATCGTCGAAAACCTCAACGACCTTCTTTGGAACACCATGGCCGCAAGTAACAAAATCATGGCCAAGATTGCCAACTGTACCCCGTCACCAACCTCACGCTTATAGTCCTCCCACAAAAGAACCTGCACCGCGTTGGCCTGATATTCCACCCCGTACATTTGCCGCGCGTGGTCAATGGCCGTGAAATATGCATCCTGCAAGCCGGCCGCCCAGGGACCTATTAACACGATTTTGTCATCAAAATATTCTGCCGGTACCTCTCCTTCCAGCACGTCCACCATGGACACCGCATAAAAATCCTCGGGTTCCCCGCAATATGGCAAATACCAAAATCCCCATCGGTCAGTCGGCGGCTCCAAGACTGCCGTCTCACCCCGTGACCTCCGATAGCGGTTGGCGACGGCTAGCGCCATGGAGTCAACCTCTTCCCCGTCGGGCAAACGAACGAACAGCAAATGATGACGAAGAATCCCGTCACTGTCCAACATGGCATTGATATGGGCGCATTCTGTCGCTTCCTTCAACGCCTGATATGGCTCGCCGAACGCCGAAACATAAAACGCATCCATCCTATATCCGCCGTCCACTTCCGAAATGTCGATTCCATACTGCGCGGCACTCGCAACGATAACGTTCCCATACCGCCCAGCCGCTTCCGCCAACCGCTTGTCCTCCTCTTCGTCCGATTCCCCGCTAAACAAAATGTCAACGCCAATGACCGCCGGACGACACTCTTCCGACACGTTCAACGTTTCCAACGTCCGGGCAATGCCCTCCCTGCTCCACTGCTGGTAAGGCCCATACGCGTCCAACGCTTTCTGGTCGATGCCGATAATGACGATGTTTCCGTCCGTCGCCACGCGCTCCTGATATAATGCGTCCGAAACGGCCAAATCCGGCCGATCCAGCACGCCAACCCCCGTCAAAAAAACCATCACCACGACAATGATACAACTGATGATAAAATCCCGCCCCTTCATAGGCCACCTCACACTCCCGCCATTTTTCATGAGTTTTTCGCAAGTCTCATTCCATATCTATTACATTTTACTAAAGGAAGGAACAAAATGCAAGAAAACCGTGTATAGCTTGAAAAAGAACTTTTCCTTTAGTATAATGAGACTAATCATAATTTTCTATCAGGGAGGGAACGAAATGGACGTATTTGACAATGGCAACGGAGACATCTGGGGCAGGGGCAAATCCAGGGACAAGCTGATGAAGCTCCCCATCAATCACACGTTTTCCTGGGGTGCGGACGAGCTTTTCATCCCGGCGATTTATTACAACGACTCCACCGTCGTCATGGACGTTTGCACCCATTTTTCGGTATCGGACATGCATGTCTTCCTCCAAAAATGGAATCTGGAGCGGCGACTTTCCTTAAAGACGCACGAAGATTATGAGGAAATGGAGGCCGACAATCCGGCCTGCAAGAATTTTGCGGCCGACTTGTGCCTTGACGGGCAACCTTTAACGTCACGGATGATCGCCTGCATCCTCTGGTATCCCGTGGAGTTTTTACAAACGGAAGCCCAAAAAGCGGGAGAAACCGGCGACGCTTGGGGCAATGACGCGGACGCGGAAAAATTAATGGCCGCCTATGGGTGTGACCGGACGCTCTGCTGGCATTTTGAACGACTGCATTTTCGCTGGAAGCAGCCCCCGGCACGCACGCCGCAAGAGATTTCGCTCACGCTGCGCGCACGCGAGATTTCCATCACCACGGATTATTTTACGACAGACGCGTCTCAGACTTTTCCCAGGGAAATCAAGACCACACACCCAATGACCGGGCAGGAATACGTGCTGACCTTGTATGGGTGCGAACAACTTCGGCAAAGCTTTGACGGCATCGGAGAAAAGGGCGTATGTTATCCCGAATGTATACAGACGCTTTCCTACGGCGTGTCGCCGGAAATAGAGAAAAACGTGCTCTATGTCTGCGATCAGTCGCAGGGGGATTCTCCACGAAATAAAGAACCAGATGAACCGGAAAATGACGGCACAAGTTCCTCCGATGCTTGCGCGGGCAAGGACGGCCCGACAGCCGTCTTCCTCGCCGGGACGAGCCCCATCCCCGGCCGCCACATGGCCTATTCCGCCCTACATTTCACGCCCGTCAAGGAAGTACGGTGGCGAATCACGTTCCACATAAGAACCGTAGAGGACATGGAAATCTGTATTTCCCTATGACTACGTCAACAGAACAACGAGTCCGGCTTGCCGGACTCTCGTGCCGGAACGCGGCTGCGTCAGCTAACTTTACCGATTATAACGTAGCCGTTTTCCTTTCGCAATCTTCATCTATCGTCCCCACGTATTTCCCCAAAAATGCAAACACCCTTTTCCAGTATTCCTCCGGCTGTGCCTGCCTCGACTCCCCATGACCCGCCCGCTTTGCCACGAAGCATTCTTTCGGGCAGGTGGCCGCCTCGTACAAGGGCTTTAACATCTCGTAAGGCACCAGGGAGTCTTTCTTTCCATGGATGAACATCAAGGGAATTTTACATTTCGCCACCTGTTTTAAGGCACTGGCCTCCTTCAGGCCATATCCCGCCCTGATTTTGGCAAACATGTCCATCATGTGCAATAATGGAAAGGACGGAAGGTGGTACAACATTTTCAACTGATAATGGAATTCATCCCACGCGGAAGTATAACCGCAATCCTCGACAATGGCGCAAACTTGCGGGGGAAGCTTTTCCCCCGAAGTCATCATCACCATGGCACCGCCCATGGAAATGCCCAGAAGCACGATTTTCTCCGCCCGCTCCTCACTGACCAGATGCTCGGCCCAGCGAACAACGTCACGCCTGTCCGGCCAGCCCATTCCTATGTATTTGCCCTCGCTCCTACCATGACCACGGGCGTCCGGCATCAAAACCTGATATCCCCGCCCATAAAACTCACGGGCAAAGTCGGCCATTTCCTCGGCATGTCCCGTATATCCATGACATAAGACGACCCAGGGCCCTCCTTCCGGATTTTTCAACAGAATGCCCCGCAGACGCAGACCGTCCTCGGAAAAAATCGTCCGCTCTTGCGTCTTTTGTTTTTTCAGCCAGTCCATGTCACGACTCACCGTGGACGGAGGCACGTCATCGCTCGGCTGATTGTGCGGCGCGGAAAATATCTTCGTCTTGTCCACCGTCTGAGTCAGGCAAAGACGATAGAAAAAGTCTCCCGCCCCCAGGGCGGCCAAAGATGCCGTCAAGCCCCCTCCCAAAACGGCCAGCTTCATCTTTTTCTTCATGTCATCGCCTCCTAATGCGAAATCTCCTCGCTTATCTTTTCGTAAAATTCCTCGGTAATGATGAACTTCTTCCGATAAATCACGTATGCCACAACCAAGAACAATGCCGGAAGAATCGTCATGAATACCAAAAGCGCGTTCGTTCTGGACGAAGGAACCTCCGCCAGCAAACGTTCAATCTGAGTCACCTTTTCCTCGACGCTACACCGGCCGGCCGACGCGGCATTTTCCCAATCAGAAATCTGGTTCGTGACCGAGCGCACCCCGACAAGAAGGTAAATCATCATGACGAGAAACTGTGCGACGGCTCCGGCCAGCTTGGTCATGAACGGCCTGACGGAAAAAATGATTCCCTCCTCCCGCCTGCCCGTCTTCCACTCGTTATATTCCACCGTATTGGCGATACAAATCATGAGTAACAAATACACCAGAGTCTGCCCTAAAAAGGCGAACAAATTGCTGACGACCAGAAGGGAAAATTTCACCGTCGTTAGGGAGGACGGAACTACCAGTCCAACGATGAGCATGGCCAGATAACCAGCTACCGACATCAGCGTGCCCCCTTTCATCAACTGGTTCCTATTGTGCCGCTCGGAAAGCGCGGCAAACCGTATCATCAAGATTGCCCCCGCCAGATTCCCGAGAATGCTGAAAATGGAAAGCAACAATCCATTATATCCGAAAGAAAAATACAAGTAACTGACAGAAAGCCCGTTTCCAAGCAACACCTGCCCGATGGAAAAAATCAGGAAACAAAATCCGCACCACACGAGCTGGTCGTTGCCCTTGATGACTTGGAAAATCTTGTGCAGGCTCACCGGCTCCGCTTTCGTCTGATCCGGATTGTCCTCCTGGACCAGGAGCACGGTCAAAAGCTGAAACACGAAAAACAACGAACAAATCATGATGGAAACCACCCGGTAGGCTGTAATCGCGTTTCCCCCTATCACCATCGAACCGGCCGTGAAAGTGGGAACGATTATTCCTGCCAGAAACTGCCCCACCCCGGCAAAGAAAACGGTGCGCGACGTCAGGCGGTTACGATCCTGCGCCTGCCGGGCCAGAGCCGGTACCATCCCCCAATAGGCAATGTCATTCATGGTAAACACGATACTGTAAGCAAAATAAAGAATGCCAAATACTACCACGTATGTCCAACCTTGAAACGGATTCGAAAAGGAAAAGAAGATGACCACGATACTCAACATACAGCCAATCGCAATCCACGGCTTAAACTTGCCAAAACGGGTTCTGGTGGCCTCGATGATATTGCCCATGACGGGATCGTTGAACGCGTCAAAAATCCTCGCCGCCATCATAATCACGCTCAACATGGCGAACTGCGCCCCCGTCAGGTTCTTCGTAAACAAAACGTATGTAAGCAAGTAGCCGGAAAACATGCCCACCGCCATGTCCCGGCCGATGGAGCCGACCGGATATGCCCAAAGGTTACGCCTTGACAATTTACCACTCATAATCTCATCCTCCTCTTTACGATCGTACATTTCACACGACACCATTTTACACCCGAATACTTCAAATGGCTTTCAAACAGATTTGCATGTCGCCAACGCATGCCCCGCATTGGTGATTCTGCCCGTTTTTTGATCCAAAATTCTCATTTCCTCGTGCTATCTATACAAAAATTATATTTCGGATTCCTTGAAAAGTCAATATAAAAACAACGTCCGTAAACGGAGGGCTCCTATTCCACGAACCGGAGCGGAGGCGCAAAAGCGTACGGCTCCGTGAATCGTAGACTATTTCACCGCCTCAAACGCCGCACCCAATGCCGCAATCAAATCCTCCACCTTCTCAATGCCTATCGACAGCCGGATGGTATTTTGCTTAATTCCCTGATCAAGAAGTTCTTCCTCCGTGCACTGGCTGTGGGTGGTCGTCGCCGGATGAATGACCAAGGATTTCACGTCGGCCACGTTTGCCAATAAAGAGAATATCGCCAGATTGTCAATGAACGCTTGCGCGGTCTGTTCATCTCCCTTGATTTCAAACGTGAAAATGGAACCGCCGCCATTCGGCAAATATTTCTTATACAATTCATGCGTCGGTTCACCAGGCAATGAAGGATGGTGCACCGCCTCTACCTGCGGATGGCTTGCCAGATATTCCACGATTTTTAACGCATTACTCACATGCCTCTCCACGCGAAGCGATAACGTTTCCAACCCTTGCAGGAAAATAAAGGCATGGAACGGGGAAAGTGTCGCGCCGGTATCGCGAAGCAAAATCGCACGAATATAAGTCACAAAGGCCGCCGCCCCCACCGCGTCGGCAAAGGAAATCCCATGATAGCTCGGGTTCGCCTCGGAAATCCACGGATATTTTCCCGATTCCTTCCAGTCAAAATTTCCGCTGTCGACAATCACCCCGCCAATGGCCGTACCATGTCCGCCAATGAATTTCGTCGCGGAATGCACCACGATGTCAGCACCGTATTCTATCGGCCGGATGAGGTACGGCGTCGCGAACGTGGAGTCCACCACCAACGGAATCTGGTGCTTGTGTGCAATTTCCGCCAGATTTTCCAAATCTGCCAGATTCGAATTCGGATTTCCCAGCGTTTCCACGAAAATGGCCTTCGTGTTTTCCTGAATGGCTGCCTCGAATGCTCCTTCAGCTTCCGGATCCACGAACGTCGTACTGATATTGTTCGTCAACGGAAGCGTATGGGCAAGCAAGTTATAGGTCCCACCATAAATCGTCTTGGATGCCACGATATGCTCGCCCGCTTTCGCCAATGCCTGGAACGTATAGCTGATGGCCGCCGCTCCGGATGCCACCGCCAGTGCCGCCGCACCTCCTTCCAAAGAAGCGATGCGCCTCTCGAACACGTCCTGTGTCGGGTTCGTCAACCTCCCATAAATATTCCCCGCGTCCCGCAGGCCGAAACGGTCGGCCGCATGCTGCGAATCATGGAACACGTAAGACGTCGACGCGTAAATCGGAACCGCCCTCGCATCCGTTACCGGATCCGCCTGCTCCTGACCGATATGCAATTGCCGCGTCTCAAATCCCCAATTTTTAGAATCCTTGATGTCATTATTATAATTTGCCATTTTCCTTCCTCCCTATGATTCATGCATTCATACTAACATGGTAGGATTAAAAAGTCCAATACATAAAAAAAATACCCGGCTATAGATTTTTCCTATAGCCGGGATAAACACGATCGTCAAATCCGCCATTTATTTCTCCCACTGTTCGTTTCAAGGAAACTTTGCATCCCACTTTTTCGTTTTATTTGAAAACGGCATTTGACCCTTGGCCCAGGATCCTCTTACCGTACTTTTCTTCCGGACGCCACTTCGAAATGATATTTCACGATTCCCAAGTCCGTTTTGGTATAAAATCCCATACCGTCCACCTTGATAACCGGTTCCCCTCCTACAAGCCCCACCTTGAACTTCTGCTGGTTCATGGCGGTCGGAGCCAGCAGCGCGGCCCTCGCGCCTTTCTCAAACCACTCCGGCATGTTTCCCTTCGTAGCCACGATGTCGGACATATCCTTGCTTTTTCTGGACGCCCCCGAAGTCTCTCCATAACCAAGCGCAATGACCATGCCAAACCTCTCGTCATCCGGAACCAGTTGCTTTACCATTTTCTTGTTAAACGTCAATGCCACCCAACAAGTGTTCAATCCCAGAACCTGCGCCTCCAGTACGATTTTTTCCCCATAATAGCCGCATCGTTCTTCAAAATCCGAAACATTCCTGCCTTTAAGAATAATGAAATTGCTGACATTTCGAAAATTTCCATAATGTGACAATTTAGAATCAAATCCTTCCGGGTTATCATACTCGATCGCAATGTTGAGTCCACTCTCTTCATTCACCTGTCGAACGAGCGTGTCTAACTTCTCCCGGATTTCGTCATCGATTTTTTCATCCTTATATGCGCGCACCGAGTGGCGTGCCTCAATCGCTTCCATAATGTCCATCTCAAACTCTCCTTTCAAGTGACTTATATTTTCCCCAATCTTCTTTGCACATGCGGCATGCCATAGCTTCCCGCTTCTCCGCGATAAAGTTATTAAGGACAAAAGCCCCGAGCCGGCCCTTGCCCTCAATAACTTCATTCTCTCTTTTCTTACAAGCACCCGCCGTTCTCACGCATGAACTTGTACTCCGCGACAGAACGGTCGAAGCCCTTGATATGGCGGTACAGCCATTCAATCACGTTTTTGTTCACCTGCTCCACGAACGCCTCGGAGGGTCCTTCCTCTTCCACAAGCATCTCGTGCAAGTCCGTCACGACCTGCCTTAAGTTCTCATGTTCCTTCTTATGCTCCGCAATTCCCGGGTATTCGATTTCTTCCTGCAACTTTTCCTCTGCCGTAAAATGAAAATCCGTATAGTCTGCCAGGTAGTCCAGCGTTTTCACCGCCGCTAGCTTGTCATTTCCCACCTCGCAACTGTCGAGGAGCTTGTTAATCTTCTCTATCAGCTCCTTGTGTTGGGAATCAATCATCTCGTTCCCCGTTACCAACGTCTCATCAAATTCCGCTCTCATCTTTCTACCTCCCGCATCGTGTGGCGCGGCCAAAAAAACGACCAGCTGATAAACTCCATGCCGTGACAATTTTCACCATCGACATAAGTACAGTCTAACCATTCATCCCCGGTTTGTCAAGAATGTTTTCTCATTATCCAACTTTCCTCGCCAGCATCGCCATGCCTTCCTTGCCCGGAAGCTTCACTTCCACCTTACCGTTTACACCGCTTTTTGCCATTGTGCGCGTCATTTCCCAAGTATCTATGACCTCCACCTCGTAGCTGCCCGTCTCTGGCAATTCCATGATGCCACGTCCGCTACACGCCCTGCCAAAATAACGCAGATAGACCTCCTCGCCACATCGGCCAAGCACCTCCATGTGACGCTCGGTAAAGGCTCCAAACTGGCTTTCCGACATCTTCACCATTCCTCTGGCTATGACCGGAAGCCGCTTTAATGCCTCTGGATCTTTCTCCATTTCCTTCAGTTGCTCATAAGACATTGCCGACATTTGTCCCGAAACGAACTCCAGGTTTCCCGGCAATTCCTCCGCGATGGAACGCAGAAAAGCAATCCTTGCCGGACTTTCCCCTTTCAGCGTACCGCCCTTTGCCCACCAGAGAACCTCCTCATCATTTTCAAACACTTCTCCATGCGTACAATACCCGCCCAACGTGACCGCCGTCCAGAACCGCTCCACCATCTCGCGGCCGGAAATATTGCCCCAAGGATACTGCAAGTCTCCCTCGTAGCAGCATTCGTCAAATACCACCGGCTTGCCGAACTTTTTTTGCAAATTCGGCACCTGCTTCACGCAAGTGTCCTGAATACAGCAGTGCGTCGTGTGCTCCTCGGCAAAATCCCAGTATGGAATGCAATTATGATTACTTAGCAGATGATGGTATGGGTCATTCTCCGCAATAAACTTCGCGAAATCATACCACCACTGCAATTCAAAATGCTCCATCAAATCATACTCATTCGCCAAACTCCACCAAAGATTCGGGTAGGCAGATAAACGGCGTAACAAGTAGTCGAGGTAAACCATGCACTCTTCCTCGTTAAGTTCGGCAAATCCCCAGCAGTCATATGGATGGAATAAAATCAAATCCCCCTGGATGCCCAGCGCTTCCAGCTCGCGGATTCTCTCTTCCAGCGCGTCCCAATAAGCAAAGCACGGACGATGTACGTCCCACCTGTCGTCGGTCTTTTCAAACGCGAAATACTCCGGATCGTTATGGTTGTAATCGTAATGCTTGGGGAACGTGCAAAAACGCACTTTGTTGAACGGAGCCGCCTTCAACGTCTCCATCGTCTGGTCAAGCAATTCCTTCTTCTGATGCACCAACGCGTAAATCGTCGTCCCGAACGGCTTGTAACCGCTGCCGTCGGCATATCGAAAATGTAATCCGTCCGCCCGCACGATGCCGCGCCCGACATGCCACTTTCCATTCTGCAATGGCAGCGTCCCTTCCGCAGCTACGCACTCTTCCTCGCCGGACGCGTTAACCACGCCGCTTACCTTCCACTGCCAAAGTCCGGCCGCTTCCGGGTAAAAACGCACCTTGTATGTACCATTCCCGGCATAAAAGCCCTTCAGGGAAATCTTCCTCTCCCCGTTTGTGAACACTGCGTCCAAATTCACCTGCGCCTCACTGCCTTCCGGTGCCGTTCCAGAAAACGCCAATTCAAATGTCTCGTATTGTCTCATTGCTTAATCCTCCTTGTCACAAACTAAATAAACATCCATTTTTGTTTAGTATTACAAACCAATGACTTAATTTCAATATACAATTAAGTATATTTCACTGAATTTCCACTTAATCCATGTGGTGCAAGAACATTTTCAAGCCGTTTTCTCATCCTCTTGCCACTCTGGCCGGATACCATTTCTGAAACCAAACCGTAAAAATCCCCATCAAGCATGGCAATATGGAATTGACGGCTCCTATCCATCCACCAACCTTGGTTCCCATGATAAAATAAGTCCAAATCGGCGTCAGCAAATACAGAATTCCCCAGACCAGGGTTAAAATCCAATTCGTCTTGATAAAAAGCGGATTTGAAAGCATTCCCTCCCCGTTATAATCATTCATGGAATAATGGGCAGTCAGCGGTATCTTTCCAAAACAAGTCGCCGTCCACATCAGGCCAAAGGAGAAATAAGCAAGAGGAACCACGATTCTTTGTGGCACATTTAAAAGCGACGCGATACAAAAGCCCGTTACCAACGCGGCCGACAAAACATCATAAAATGTCTTTTTATTCTGAAAAAATACCAACGCCGTCAGCGCGCACGCGGCCAGGGTACCTAACGCGCCCCAAAAGCCATTGATGGGCACCGCCGCCCAGAGCACGATCCATGGAACAAGCAAAATGTTCATGTTCGTGCTTTTACGGGGCACGTGAAGTCCAGCCGTCCCTCGTCCGCTCGCACCGTCCCCCTTCCCATCAACGCCCGCACCTTGTCCATTCACGCCACCATGTACCGCCACGCCCGCGTCTTTCGTCGTGCCTGCGAAATACCTTTCCCAATGAATCATTAAGTTAAAATCGCCCTCCACCCGGTACAAATGCTTCATGAGCGCCTCGTCGCCACGCATTTGCCCCGCCGCGATCGTCTTCCACACGGTAATCGGAGTCTCAATCCTGGTGTCAAACCGCCTAGACAAATCGGTGAAAACCTGGCTTCCCTCCTTACCAAGCACGATTTGGTAGCATTCTCCAATATCCGTATAATCCATTTCCAACACGAAATCCGTGCCAGAATAGCTTTCCTTCCGATAAAGCGCCGCCATCTGCCGTGTAAAAATAAGCGCGTCCGACTCTTGCTCGCCCGTCTCCTTGTCAATGCCCCAGCTCGCGTCCGCCATACTCTCGAATATTTCCTTCGGATATAATAATTCTTCCAGCTTCGCCCGCGTCTGCGGGTGGATGCCGTCTCCCCCTCCCGCTTGCGACACGTCCCGGCCGCATGCCCCTCCTTCTCCCAACACGTACAAAACGTACTCCCGGCCCGCCTCCCGTACGTATCCCAAGTATTCGTCCGTCCTTTGGGACAATTCCGGCACGCGGAATAATTCCCCTTGCCCGCAAAAAATGGTCGTATACCGCTCTTTCCCGCACATATGGTCAAACAAGCTGCACACACCGTCATAATTTTTTTCCGCACTATAGAACCCGCAAGTAGAAATAACGACCGTCTTCTTTTTACTCATGTCGTAACGATGCGGATGCGCGCCACTGCCCGTCTGATCCTCATTCTCCACCATGAATGGGAGTTCCATCGGAAGCTGGCGGTCAATCAAATTCTTGAGGCCGCCCGGCACCGTGAAATAGTAGAGGGGAAAACTCCATATCGTCACCTCTGCCCATAATAGTTTTTGAATCACGTCACCCATGTCGTCTTGTATACAACACTTCCCAGGTGTCTTGTTCCAGCAAGAAAAACAGCCTTTGCAAGGCCCGATATTCAGGCGGTTCACCTGCAATTCCTCGGTTTCGATTTTCCCCCCGTTACTTTTTGCCTTGACAATTTCCTCTTTCATCCCCTCCAGAAATGCGTTCGTCAACTTATATGTATTACTCTTGTTCCCCTTCGGACTTCCATTTATTACTAAAATCCTCATTTTTCTGCCTCCAAATCTGATCCATACGCCTTTACACGCGACCCGCTGCCCACAAAATGATTATCCGTCCGTTTCTGGCACATCTTTCTTTTGTAGCCGCTCCATGCAGCTTTGTGCCCAATTGATATGCATTTCAAGGTTTCTGCGCCCATATTCCACCGTCATTTCCCAATACAGTGCCTTCTCCTTGTCATCAAGAAACTCACTATACGTCTTGATATGCTTTGGCACCTCGTCCAATCCCGCAAGGAACATCTCACAATAGGATTTTAATGCCGTAAAATAGCCAATATTCTCCTCGCGTTCGCGCTCTCCCATGAAAAATACCTTCATTAAAATCGGCACGCGCAGATTCATTCCCAGCTCATCATTGGCAAGCCACCCGAGCAGTTCCTCCTTTCCGTTCTTTGTAATTGCATAAACATTTTTATCCGGCTTTCCCTGCTGCGGCACACGCGTTTTTTCAACCCATCCTTGCCGTTCCAGTGTCTGAAGCTCCCGATAAATTTGGCTGGTCTGCGCATTCCAGAAAAAACGCAAGGAATCCCGAAACACTCCCATGATTTCATATCCTGTCATTTCGTAATAATTCAAAAGTCCCAAAATCCCATGCTTTAACATTCATATCCCTCTTTTCCAAGAACACGAAACATGCGAAAAAATATTTCCGCGCTTCATGTGACAATTTTCCATTATCATTCTTTCCAGTACACAATTTGCAACGCAACATATGTCAACGCTGTCACTATTATATTCCACAAGTGGAATATAGTCAAGAACAAATCCGAACTCAAGCACTTTGGACAAACTTCAAGAAAAAACCGTTTAAAACTGATTGCAGTGCACCTCACCGCACGGCATCGTGCACAGCGACACGATCCGTTCCATATGGATTACCACCCCGTCCTCCATGACCACGACCCGTTCATATTCATCCACCCGCTTTATATTTCCAACGTAAGAAACATACGCGCCGCCGGATTTCTTCTCATCCGGTTCAAAGTACGTTATCGTCACGTCCACCGGCAGGCCTCTTTTTAACCGTTCCTGAATCACTCGCATCTCTTCATCCATCCTTTCCGTCACGTCCTCGTCCAACTCCTTTTCTTCATCCGTCAGCCGGGCGGTCTCACGAATGGCCGCGTCATACCCGGTCAACGCGGCAAACGGCGAGAACTGGGCGGCACGGTCATGCAAAGACATCCTCGGATGCGCGGCCGAAGTGGGATTTGGCAAATGGATGATGTCATCATATTGACATGTTCCTTTTTCTTCCATGGCCACTTCTTGTCCCCTTCCAATTTAATTTCTTTTCTTGCCCTGCGCAACGCGCATGCCTTTTCCACATCTCTTCGTCCCTTACGCCTTGTGCCCGCCAATCTGGGTGTTTCTCTCTTTCGCGGTCGCGTCCGCCCCGAGGTTCATCCCCTTCAATATGGCATTTTTCCCATATTTCCGTTTAATGTCTAGCACTGCCTGCTGCATGAGCCTCTCACGCTCCAATGCCGCCTCTTCCTCCGCTTGCTTTTTTTCTTGTTCCGCGTAATCGGTAAACAACTCTAATTGCTCGTACCGTTCCTTGCCGGTCGCCTCACCTTCCGTGACGACCCGGTTTGCCGTCATGGTAACGCGCCTCACCAGCAAATTCTTGTCGGTAATTCTTTCATAAAGCCCCACGATTGCCTGCATGATCATTCGCGTTGACGAAGTCGGCCTCTCAAGGTTCGTCGTCCCATGGGCGTGTTTAGGCACCTTCCGACCGTAACGATCCGTAGTGACGGTGCCCTTATACGAACCCCTTCGCCCCGGATCGGACAAATTGTCCCTATCATAGCCAATGGTCAATACAAGTTGATCCGTCACCAGCCCCTTATCAACCAGGTCAAGTGCCATAAGATCCGCCATTTCCTTTACCACCAGCCTCGCCTGCTCAAACGTATAGGGACAAGGAAGCACCTGCCCCGAACAAAGGCTGTTCACTTGTGGCTTGTAAGCCTTGATTTCGGCCATGGTACACGGCTCATATCCCCATGCGTGGTCGATAAGCAGCTCCGCGTTAATACCGAAAAGTTTATAAAGCAATTCCTCGTTATAATATTCGTTCGCGCCCCCGACGGAGCACCTTGCGACGTCTCCCATCGTATAAAGCCCGTTTTGTTCTAATTTTTTCGCATAGCCTGCCCCGACCCGCCAAAAATCTGTCAGCGGGCGATGCCCCCAAAGCAGCTTCCGGTATGATCCCTCGTCAAGTTCCGCGATACGCGCGCCTTGCTCGTCCGGCTCGGCATGCTTCGCCATGATGTCCATGGCGACCTTGCACAGATAAAGATTGGTGCCAATACCTGCCGTGGCGGTGATTCCCGTCTTCTGGCAAACGTCCTCCATCATTGTCCTTGCCAGTTCCCGCGGCGTCATCTGATAGGTTCTCAAATAGGATGTCGCATCTATGAACACCTCGTCTATGGAATAGACGTGCATGTCCTCCGGCGCGACATATTTCAAATAAATCTCGTAAATACGCGTGCTATACGTGATATAGCAAGCCATTCGCGGGACGGCGACGACATAGTCAAGCTCCAGCGCCGGATTGTTCTTCACTTCCACGTCATTATAAGACCCTCCCGAAAAAGTCTGCCCCGGAGCCTGACGCCTGCGATTTTCATTTATTTCCCTTACTTTTTGCACCACTTCGAACAGCCTTGGCCGCCCGGGAATGCCATAGGATTTGAGGGACGGCGAAACGGCCAGGCAAATCGTCTTGTCGGTCCTGCTCTCGTCGGCCACGACAAGGTTGGTGGTCATGGGGTCGAGGCCGCGCTCCCTGCATTCAACGGAAGCATAAAAAGACTTCAAATCAATCGCGATATATGCTTTTTCGTCATCAACCGGGTAATCGTCCAATCCGTCCATTTCCATACAACTTCTCCTCGTACTCTTATTTCACATATCCCACAATTCATACTTACTGATTCCATTTTATGTTCCCAAACAAAAATACTTTGTTACTTTTACCATCTTTTTATGAATGGCATCATTGACAGTAAAATATTTTAAAGTATAATAATATAATGAATATCATACCGTGAAAAACATAAGGAGATTTATCATGACAGCTATCGAACTTCGCATTTTGGACTGGATCCAAACATTGCACACTCCGTTTTTGGACGCGTTCATGTCCGCTTTCACAAAGCTGGGCGACGCAGGAATCGTCTGGATTCTGTTGGCCCTTATTTTGCTCCTCGTCCCCAAGACGCGCAAAATGGGTCTCGTTCTCATGGCCGCACTTTTGGTGGACGTGATCTTATGCAACGGCATCCTCAAAAATTGGGTGGCAAGGACACGTCCCTTCGACGTGAATACCGCCATCTCGCTTTTGGTGCCAAGGCCCCATGACTTTTCTTTCCCTTCGGGTCATACTGCGGCCTCTTTCGCGTCCATAGCGGCACTGTACCTTGTAAACCGAGACAGCGCGCGTCTTGGCATACCTGCCCGCTTAAGCAAAATCCTATGGAAAGCCGCGCTAGTGGTTGGATGCCTTCTGGCTCTTTCCAGACTGTACTTGTACGTACATTTCCCGACCGACATACTCGGGGGAATCCTGGTCGGCATACTGTCCGGATATCTCGGCTATCAGATTTACGTCTGGTTAGAATCAAAGCGTATGGACAAAAGTAAAAGACAGCAATGACTCTGACCCCATGACACCCACGAATCGCTTCGCACTTCGTGCTCCTGGTATCATCATATTTTTAACAACGAGGGATGAAATTATGCTTACCAAGCAACAGACGGAACTCTTTTTAAAAGAATTGGATCCGATGGAACGGGTACTGAAATACGCCCACGAACACGGCGAAAACTTAAACACGACGGCCAGCCTGGACACAAAACGACTCGACGCATACAAGGCCGTCCTTTCCTATGTTTTTAAAGATTATGATTGGAATTATAAACTTCACAAAATTTGTGCATTTTCGCAAAATCCCACGGAAACTTCTCACGAACCGGAACAAAAGACTCGCGATATGCGCACTCACATGACGCACATGGACTATTCCCTCGAAAACGGAAAAAACTTGTGCATCGTGCGACACAACCGCTACGCCCCCGCGCAGATGCACGACCACGAATTCATTGAATTGTCGTATGTATTTTCAGGAAACTGCCACCATGATTTCCTGGCGAGCGAAAGCACAAACGACACCAAAACGTCACTCCCCGGCCATTCTTCGTCCGTCGACATGTCGGAGGGCGAACTCATCATCATTCCCCCGGGAATGGCCCACCAAATCGCCGTTTATGATGAGAGCGTCATCATCAACATCCTCGTAAACCGCAACACGTTTCAGAGCGTGTTTTTGCAAAATCTGCCTAGCGGGAACCTTTTATACCAATTCTTCTGGAAGATGATTTTTTCCGAGGAAGAAAGCAGCTACCTGATATTTAAAAAGACCGACCAGAGCCAGCTTCGGGATTATATCCTGCAATTAGTCATGGAATACGTGGAGGAAGAACCCTACGGCCCGCAAGTATGCGAACATCTTTTAGGCATCCTTTTTCTCAAGCTGATGGAAAGCGCAAAGGAAACGTCGCTCTCCCCGCATTTGCCCAAGGCCGCGGAACGAATCGCGCCGATGATACTCTACATCCAAGAAAATTACCAAAAACTCACACTTGAAGAACTCGCCCGGAAATTCCATTATTCCCGGGCAAACATTAATAATATTTTCAAAAAATTTACCGGAACCACCATTCGCCAGTACATAAAAAAACTACGCCTGCAAAAAGCCGAAGGGCTCCTGCAAAACAGCCGGCTCTCCGTGGAGGAAATTTCCATGAAAGTGGGCTATAATGACATCTCGTATTTCATTGAGCAATTTAGGATTTGTTATGGGATGACACCGTTGCAATATCGGAAAAACAAATGATTTTCCCATATTTTTTTCATGTTTCGTCCGTGGAAATTTTATTACAAAGCATCTATACTGTATTTCAAGAAGAATCATGCGACACACGATTCCATTTATGAACACGAGGAGGACAAACATGAAAGTTTACAATTTACAAATCAACCATTTGACCACCCCCGTCGGCATCGACGGCACGCACGTTCGCGTCAGTTGGAACGTAACCGGCGCGTTGTCGCAAAGTGCTTTTCAGGTAACTGTGACGGATGAAAACGGCGACGTGCTGGAAGACTCCGGAAAAATAGCATCGGCAAGCATGGCGCACCCTCTACACTTCCCGCTCGCCTACAAGGGAAAATATTTCGTCTCGGTACAAGCCTGGGATGAAAATGACAAGGCCGGCACGCCGGAATCCATCGCCATCATTACCGGGATTGACAAGACACAGTGGGTGGCGCGGTGGATTAACCCCGAACCGAAAAATGACACCCGACCAGAACGCGAAACAGATACCACCGCTCAAGAGCGCAAGCGCGCGAGCTACCTGACAAGGGAATTTTCGCTGACCGAAACACAAGTAAAAACGGCCGCCACGCAAGGAGCATACCTTTACGCGACCTGCCATGGCCTGATGAACATTTATCTCAACGGCAAGGAAATCACCAACCACCAGTTGATGCCGGGAACGCAGCAGTACGACAAGCGTCTGATGGTGGAGACGTTGCCGGTGGCCGAGTTCTTGCACGCCGGGGAAAACAAAATCGTCGTCACCTTAGGTGACGGCTGGTGGCGCGGCTCCATGGGACACGGCCAGGAAAGAAACGTCTACGGCACGGACATCGCCTTCCTCGGGCAACTGGAAATCCATGGCGTACCGGTGCTCGTAACGGACGGAGACTGGCAGGCAACACAAGAAGGCCCGCTTGGAAAGAACGATTTCATGGCCGGGGAAGAATATGACGCGACCCGGACGCTTTCCGGCATGCACACGGTAACGGCAGAAAATTTCGGCTACGACAATTTAATCTGCGTCGACACCGTGCCGGTCACGCCGCACGAGACATTTGCGGCCAAATGGGTTGACACGCCAAACGGCGAGAAGGTACTTGATTTCGGACAAAACCTGGTGGGATACGTCAGGATGGATTTTGAGGGAACGGCCGGGAGGCAGATAACCCTGACGCACGGCGAGGTGTTGGACAAAGATGGGAATTTCACAATCGCCAACTTCCAGAACCCGGCCGTCGCCACGAAACAAGAAGTCCACTACATTTGCATGGACGGACGAAACACGTACCATCCGACCAAGACCTACATGGGATTTCGCTATGTTAAAGTGGACGCGGATTTCGATGTGAAACCGGAGTACTTTACCGCGGTAGCCATTTATTCCGACATGCGAACGACCGCGGAATTTGACTGTGGCATAGAAGAAGTAAACCAATTATTCAAAAATGCGTTGTGGTCAATGAAAGGTAATTTCGTCGACGTGCCGACCGATTGCCCGCACAGGGAAAAATCCGGCTATTCCGGCGACTGCCAGGCATACATCCATACGGCAATGTATTTGATGGACTGCTATCCGGTCTATGCCAAATGGCTGCGGGAACAAGCCGCCGGACAGTACGAGGATGGCTCCATACCACAAATCGCCCCCAAGTGCAGCGCACCGGGACAAAAGCAAATGATGATGGGCATGATGTCGATGGACGACGGCATTGGCTGGTGTGATTCGTTTGAAATCGTACCCTATCGGCTGATGAAACGTTACGGGGACGACGAACTGGTCGTGGAAAACTACGAAGCGCTCAAGAAATGGACGGAGTACGAGATTCACCGCGCCGCACAGACCAGGCCCACGAACATGGACAAACTGCCGGAAGGACATCGCGATTACATGATTGACACGGGCTGGATGTGGGGTGAATGGCTCGAACCGGGACAAAACGAGGACGGTGCCGCCTACATGACAAACCTGATAGTAAACGGCGACCCCGAGGTCGGCACGGCTTTCTTTTATTTACATTTATGTTACATAGAACAGATGGCCGCAAAATTGGGTAAAGACGAGGACGCAACCCGCTATCATGGCCTTGCCG
The DNA here is from genome assembly GCA_948468385.1 of uncultured Faecalicatena sp. Taxonomy (GTDB): domain Bacteria; phylum Bacillota; class Clostridia; order Lachnospirales; family Lachnospiraceae; genus Schaedlerella. The sequence continues at coordinate 58,323 of CAOKHZ010000017.1, forward strand.
AAAAAGCAAAGGCCGCCTACCGCGCGGTTTATACGAAAAACGGCCGCGTAACCGAGGAGAAGCGGCAATGCCGCTTCGTACGTCCGATTGCACACGACCTTCTATCTCCAGAAGAAAAGTGCCAAGCGGCCGCCGATTTGGCTGAAAAAATTCGCGAAAACGGCACGCATCTGGGCACCGGATTTCTGACCACGCACGAATTGTGCCGCGCCCTAAGCCGTAACGGACAAAATAGAACCGCTTATGATTTATTACTGCAGGAGGAAAAACCGGGCTGGCTCTACGCGGTGAAAAAAGGATGCACCACGATTCCCGAAAGCTGGGACTGCTTTGATGAAGAGGGAAACCCGCACGACTCCTTCAACCACTATTCCTACGGAGCCATCGTAGGGTGGCTTTTTGACTGCGCCTGCGGCATCGTATTGGAGGACGGCATGATTCGCATCCAGCCATATCCCGACGAACGTCTGGGACATGCGAAAGCCGTATATCATTCCCCTTATGGAAAAATCGTTTCCGGCTGGAGCTATGAGGATGGAAAATGCAAATACGAGGTCGAAATTCCGGCCAACATGACGGCAACAATCCTGCTACCGGGAAAAGAGGCGGTACATGTGACCGCCGGATGCTATACTTACAATTAACTCCATTTTTTCCAATCATACCTACGGAACCGAATGATATCTTTCCCTACGAAATCATTCGGTTCCTCTTTTGGGCTTACATAACTCTTGCAATATTCTTTTCTTTCCTGCTTTTTGCCAATTCTTTTATAATTTTCCCCAAATCATAATCACAGCCCAACCGATTTACCACCTCACAGATTTCCTGCACGACCGATTCCTTTTCTTCCAACATGTCTGCAATCTCCGCCACATCATACCCTTTTTTCATTTTCTTGCAAATCAGGCTGACAAGTTTCTCTTCTCTTCCTTCCTCTCTTCCTTCCTCCCTGCTAACCCGTCTTGTCTCCTGCACGTCATATGCCTCAAAGCTGTCAAACAACATGTCAAATTTCCTCCGTTCTATCTGGTCGGTAAATGCCTCCACCTCGTCGCGAGGCACGTTCAGACGATAAAGCAAAACAGCTATGATTTTACCGATCAGATGCAATAAATATTCCGGGGTGTTCTCGCTCAAATTATCCAGATATTTAACCGGAACATCCTTTAACTTTTTGAACTCTGAAGAATTCCGTAGCTTGTTTATCAACATCAACAAGGATAATTCGTCGCCCTTTTCAATCAGTTTTGCATCACTGTAATCATGAAGTGGGACGACCAAATAACGGAAATCAGGAATGTACTCACCCAATACGTCACTTAAATACACCCGCTCATGGAAATTTTTCACCGCGCTCCATGTTTCACTGCCCTCATAATATACAATGGGACGAATCGGCGGATATTTAAAATCCTTCGTTTTTGTGATACCCGGATGCAATCGTTCCTGTTCATTTTCATAATCCGTCAATACCATCACGATGTAACGCAATAAACGAAACGCCATATCATAATGTACTTTTGACTGATGTTCCACGATGGCAATTAAAAATAGTTCCATGCCCCTAATACGAACTTTCTTCACGACATCCGAATCCCGTCCCTCCTGAAACATCGGTAAAAAGCGTTCGGAAATATCCTCGATGTCCTCCGGCCGCACGTCTTTCAAGAACGGGATTTCCGTGTAACCACGCAAAAATTCGGCACACAAAATGGGATCCTCGAAAATCAGTTTCGCCCCATTGTCACCAACCTGCCTATTCCTGATAACTTTTTCTGCGCCTTTCTCCACACGCGCTTTCCCCTGATTTCTGGTCATGTTTTCCTTTCTTACGTTTCGTTTGCTGCCCATGCACAATCTCCTTTCTTTTTGCCTTGAACAAAAAACGAATACGCTTACATGTATTATAACAAGCAAGCACTAAAATAACAATCCAGAATTTCCAGACCATTATAGTTTATCCTTTATTTGTTACTGTAAAAGGTAACTCGTTTTCTGTTCTTGTCATTTGTTTTCATGCCGCACGCCAAGCACGTCTTCCATACATGGCAAACGACATCTCCGCATTATAGTTTTTACATCAATCTTGAATTCTCTGGTGAAATACCACGAAACCTGTGAACCACCCGTCGGCAATCCCCTTGTATAACCGGCACCCAAAGACTCATGAACGTCGTCATGTATCGGACAGATATGATTTTCGAAATGAATCCGTCCAGAATTTTGATGCGTAAATATCATACCACGTCATATTTCCAATCGTCAACATGGCATATTGCATAAAAAATAGACATTCTATAATTACTAATGAACGGGGCTGTCGGAAAATGACGAGTCATGCACGATATACAATGTAAACGCTCACATGCTGCATCTATATATTGTTCAGAAATATCATTTCCCGACGGCCCCGCTTCCTTCCCATTTATTTTTGTAAAAATCTGGTTACTTCGGATATAAAATTCCTACAGCCGTCCTTTTCACACGTTTCCCTGCAATTCCTGATTCGCCTTCTCCACGTTCAGCCTCGACAAAATCAGCGTGATAAGCAGGTTAATGGCAAATGGGATCCACAAGTACATGACATACAGCATGTTGATCGTGGACGGTGCCTGCACGACTGCCTTGCCGTCGAACCCGCTGACCGCCAAGAGCCATCCGGCCACCGCCGTTCCGATGCCGCCGCCCAGCTTGATTCCAAGCGACGTACAGGAATACATCGTCCCGTCCACCCGCTTATGCTTCGTAAGCCAGGTATACTCCGAGCAGGAGGCAATGACCGCGTTCATGTCACCCTGCCACGGCCCCTGCCCGAACGCCGCCACCGCAGTAAATAAAAGCATCAGCGGCACGCTGCCCAGATAGGCCGCCAGGATTACCAACGCGCGTCCGACGGTGGCAATCGTGTAACTGGCCACGTTTAACTTATACATGCCCTTCCATTTTGCCACGAGCATCGGCGTAAATACCAACGCCACAATCAGCGGAATGTTGATGAACCAGGAAAACACGCCGTAAAGATTTTCATTCAATAGTACATAGGTCATAAAATATACGCCCATGTTGAGCATTGCCGTGTAAATCTGCTGCAAAATGTAGGCTCCGCAAATCATCAGGTAATATTTGTTCGCCACGAGCAATTTCATCGCTTCGACGAGGCCGTATTCTTTCTCCTGCGTCGTCGAACCGTCTCCTGCCGTTACCGCACCAACGGCCGCCGTCGCAGTGCTTCCCGCTTTGTCCATCGCCGCCGTGCCTGCCCGCTCGTCTTCTTCCCCCGATTCAATCTCCGCCTTCGCGTTGCCCTCCGCGAGCTCCTCCTCCGGCAATTCCTTCACCGAAAACACCGATAAAGAATTAATCATGAGTCCGATGACGGCATAAATGATGGCAATCGTCCGCCAACCATTCGCCCCGCCGCCAAGCATTGAAACCGCCTGCAACGTGATTGACTGAATCAGCAGGCTTGTGGCAAAGGCGAACATAAAGCGAAACGAACCCATTTGCACACGTTCCTTGCTGCTTTTCGTCACCAACGAGGTCAGAGCCGAATAGGCGATATTGTTCGCCGTATAAAATACCGCGTTCAGTAGCGTATACGTAATAAAAAACCAGGCATACTGTGCCGTCTCTCCAAGGTTTACGGGAATGGCAAAAATCCCGATTAACGTCAGGGCACAGCCAAAATACCCATAAAACATCCACGGCCTCGCCTTCCCCATTTTCGTGTTCGTCTAGTCAATCATCGCCCCGAAAAACACGTCCGTCACCCCGTCAAACAGCTTGGAAACCGCAATCAGGCTCCCGACGATTCCGGCATTCAGACCAATCGAATTTGTCAAATACAGCATGACGAAAGACGAAAGAAACGCATACACGACATTTCCGGCAATGTCTCCCGAACCATAACCAATTTTGTTATACCATTTCAAATATGTTCTCTCTTCCATTTTAATCCTCCATTACTATGAGCACTTGGCGTTCGTCTTTTGAACGCCTACATGCGAATGTACTCCGCACACTTTGGCAAGGTGTTTTCGAGCCTAGTTGTGCGGAGTTTCCTCACCCCACTAGCACCTTGATCACAAAAGAAAACTCCTCGTCATCAAACCGATACTTTTCTTTCAACCCGGGTCCGCAACTGTTGGAGCCGATGCCATTTTGCGCCGCGTCCAAATGAAGCACGGTACTCCCGCATGACTCAAGCTCGTAATTGTGCTCCTTGTTTGTCAATTCCTCCGGCGTATAAATCGAAGCGTTAAAGCTAAACGTTTCCGCTCCTGCCGACGCGCCTTTCGAATTCATCCCGCCAAACGCCGTCAGCTTGTTTTTACCGCCTTCCACCACGACATAATCACAATCATAATGGCTTCCATTTTCCTGCGGCCGCAAATAATCCTCGTGCATTTTCTCCACTTCCGTTTGATAAATGCCGTGGGCACAAGCCCTCCGCTTATCCCGATAGCTTTCCAGCGGCCCCATGCCACAATATGTGACGTGCGTCATTTCCCGCGGAAGGTACAAGCGCAGGCCAAACCGCGGCAATTCAGGAAATTCCCGGTTCCGTCTTACTTTTACGTCGAGAGACACGTTTCCGCACCCGTCAATTTCCCACGTCGCGTCCAGATTTAAAATTCGCTGCCTCGATACCGTCACCACCCCCATTTCACTGTGAATCTGAAACGCCTTGCCCACCCATTTGCAATCCGTTTCATAGGCCCTCGTCTGCGTCTTGTTATATCCGGCTTTCAGCCATTTGGATTTCAACTGGCAGTCGTTGTCGGTGGGCGCACGCCAAATGTCAATTTCCATCGGACGGTCAAGCAATTTTTTATTTTCCATCTCCATGGAATGGAACACGCCGCGAAGCTTGTCATAAACATAAGAAAAACGTTTGGTACAAACCGTGAGAAAACGGTCATCCTCTGACACGAGGTTCATTCTTGACGCATCGCACACGCCCGGTATACCGAATATTCCTGCCATGTCAGGCCCGTCTATTCCGGCATGCAAACTTGCCATGTCAGTCCCGTTCGCTCCGGCATGCAAACTTGCCATGTCATATCCGCCTACGCTTCTGAGCAACGACAGTTTTCGCCCCATCCGCACCACGTCCTGATTTCGCCCGTCCTCGTTTGGCAGCGGTACCTCGTCAAAACCCAATTCATGCCCCGCCGCAAGCGGCTCAGCATCACACTTTAAGTAATATTTTAACTTTAAAAAGCATTTTCCCTTTTCCGGAATCACCCGGCAAAATGCCCCGCCGCCTTGTTTACACTGCAGTTCGCCACCCAGAAACGCCTCCGGAACCCGCAATGTCACGTTTCCCGTCGCGTGCGGTAAAATGGTTTGTAGTTCCACCATCTCGCGCTCCCCCGAAACAATGGTTCTGCCATCACATGTGACTTCATAAGTCACATAAATCCAGTCCCGCAAATCCGTGAAATTCAATTCGTTTCGCAGAACGACGACTCCGTTTTCCAAGTCCGCCACGACAACCCTGGCCGGACGATGGACGTTCTTGTACTCCAAAAGCCCCGTGTGCGGCCTCCGATTCGGGTATACCAGTCCGTCCATGCAAAAATTCCCATCATGCGGATACTCCCCATGGTCGCCGCCATACGCGTACATTTCTTTTCCATTTTCCATCCTGCCCTTATAAATGGCATGGTCGCACCACTCCCAGACAAACGCGCCGCAAACGCAGTCGTATTTTTCAATCAATTCGAAATAGTCCTCCAAATCGCCGGGACCATTGCCCATGGCATGGGCGTACTCGCAAAGAATGTACGGCTTGTCGGGGTTGTTTTGCGCATACCGCTCGACATCCGCGTAATCCGCGTACATGCGGCTGTACAAATCCAAATTGGAATAATCATATTCTCGCCCGCGCCCCTTATAATATGCACTTTCGTAATGTGTCAGCCGGTCGGGGTCGAACCGGCGCGTCCACCGCAACGCCTCCTCAAACGTGCATCCATAACCGCCCTCGTTGCCCATCGACCAAATGACGACGCAGGGGCGGTTCTTGTCCCGACAAACCATTCTCCGTGTACGGTCAAGCGTGGCCTCGACGTACTCCGGATTGTCGGAAATCATTTCGTTCCACCGCCCGCTTCGCTCCTCGTCCGCATCATTTTCGTAATACAACTCCCACGGGCCATGGCTTTCATTGTCCGCCTCGTCAATGACAAAAAATCCGTATTGGTCACACAATTGATAAAACATCGGCGCGTTCGGGTAATGGCTGGTGCGGATGGCGTTAAAATTGTGCTCCTTCATCATCCGCAAATCCCGCTCCATCTGGGCGATGCCGATGACCGGCCCGGTCATCGGAGCCGAGTCATGTCGGTTGACCCCGCGAAACTTCACTCGCTTCCCTTTGACATAAACCACGCTTTGCTCCACATAAATTTCGCGAAATCCCACCCGCTCCGTGATGACCTCGCGGCCAATTGACGCGTCCTTCGCCGCCCCGCCTCCCGTCTCGAGATACAGCGTGTAAAGACTGGGATGCTCGCTGTCCCACAACCTCGGCGACTTGATTTTCATTTCCATGCCGCCGAAAAACTCGCATTCGCCAACACACGCCCCGTCGGGGTCACAAAGTGCCGCCCGCACCGGAATTTCCTCGTCCAGATACTCGACCTCCAACTCCAGCACGGCCTCGCCATCCCCCAGCCTCGTATGGACGAAATAATCAAAAATCCCCTGCGTCGGGCGTTTCAGCACGTACACGTCACGGAAAATCCCGCTCATGCGAAATTTATCCTGATCCTCCAGGTAACTTCCGTCACACCACTTGAGCACCAACACCGCCAGCTTGTTTTCGCCCTGCAAGATCATTTCCGTCACGTCAAACTCGTGTTGTGCGTGCGACACTTGGCCGTAACCCACGTATTGCCCGTTCAGCCACACGTAAAAGCACGAATCTACGCCCTCGAAATTCAGGAAGGCGCGCGGCGCGTCCGCCAGTTTTTCATAATGGAACGTACAAATATAAGCCCCGCAAGGGTTTTCTACTGGGACGTAGGGTGGATCCGCCGGAAACGGGTAGCGAATGTTGACGTACTGGTGACAATCGTACCCATACTGCTGCCAGACTCCGGGAACCGTCACCGCCTCGTATCCCGTCGGCTGAAATCCCGTTTCATAAAACGGATCTTCGAGGTCGTACACGCTGTCATAATAATGAAACAGCCAGCCCTCGTCCAGCATCTGGATCCGGTCGGAACGCTCACGCTCAAAAACCAGATTGTCCATCCGCATGGGCGCAGGCACATAGTATGCACGATTTGATACTTCATTCTCATGCAGCATGTGCGGATCCTCAAAATAATTTGGAACGATCATTTGTTGTTTCCTCCTTTGCATTTTTTCTGACAAAGCCTTAATTTATGCGGTTTGAAAGTTTTGTCTCGCTTTTGTCTGTATCCAGTATAAAATGGAAGTGCCAGATTTTCCATAAACTACAATAGACAAAACATGCACAAAGTTGTACAATGCAAAATAAGGAGGTATCCCCATGTATGCAAATTCCGCTTATTTAAATCACTCCTTGGTGGATTTCAAGGACAAGAGCCGTCCGCTGATCGTCGCCAGCTGCGGCACGTACCACCTATACACGAAGCCGCGCCTTCCCACCTACCGCCCCCGGGGGCGAATTGATTTCCAACTGCTCTACATCGCGTCGGGGAAGGCTTATTTTCATTTTGGAAGCGAGGAAAATGAAACCATCGTCACGGCCGGTCACATGGTGCTTTACCGTCCGCGCGAAATGCAGAAGTATGAATATTATGCCATAGACCAGACCGAAGTATACTGGGTTCACTTTACCGGCAGCGACGTGACCAACCTTCTACGTAAATATGAGATTCCCATCAAGGAACACGTATTTTACACGGGGACGTCCCCCGAATATCAATGGATTTTCCGGCAGATGATTCAAGAATTGCAAAATTGCCGAGAGAATTACCAGATGCTTTTGACCATGCTGCTGGGGCAGATTTTCATCCACATCAACCGCCAACTGAAAGAAGGGAACAAGGCTACCAGCTACATGCTTGAGGAAACCGAGCGGGCGACAAGGTATTTCAGTGAAAATTACAACAAGCCGATTTGCATCGAGGAATACGCGGAATCAAGACACGTCAGTGCCTGCTGGTTCATTCGCCAGTTCAAGCACTACACGGGAATGCCACCGATGCAGTACATCCTCTCCGTCCGCATCGCGAACGCCCAAAACCTATTGGAGACCACCTCGTACACCGTTTCCGAGGTAGCCTCCATCATCGGTTATGACAATCCGCTGTACTTCAGCCGATTGTTCAAAAAACAATTGGGAATGTCGCCCACCGAATACCGCAAGCGGCAGGCCGTGATATTGGAAAGGTAATTTCCCGCATTTTGGTATTCGTACATTTCAGTCGACGTGTCAATTGCAAAATTATTTCTTGTAAATGATACAAACCTTTTGTATACTTATGCTTAAAGAAAACATGACACCATTTGTTTGAACCATTGATGGAGGTATCATAACATGGAAAAAGTCAAAATTCCAATTGGCGGTTCTGATTTTGCAGAATATCGCGAACATAATTATTATTATATTGATAAATCTGGGTTAATCCGAGAGTTGCTAAAATCACCCGCGACAAAGGTCACCTTGATTACTCGTCCCCGCCGCTTTGGAAAAACGTTGAACATGAGCATGCTCTCCTATTTTTTTGACATTCGAAAAAACAGCCGTCCTCTATTTGACGGATTGGAAATTTCTGTCAACAAAGACTTGTGCCAATCTTGGATGAATCAATACCCGACCATATTCATCACGTTTAAAACCGTGGATGGGAGAAATTATGAGGAAACATACGCGATGCTGAGAGCGGTCATCTCATCCATTTGTATTGACCACTATAACTTATTAGATGACGAGAAAATAAACCCCGTTCAAAAGCGCACTTTCCTGAAGCTCGCCCAAAAAGAGGCCTCCCTGGAGGAAGTGAAAAACAGCCTCCTTCTAATTACGCAAATGTTAAGGGAGCATTATGGAAAACCGGTCATCCTTTTAATTGACGAGTACGACGTTCCTTTGGCCAAGGCCAGTGCCAATGGATTTTACAAGGACATGCTTGACGTAATTAAAGGGTTGCTACAAGTAATGAAGGACAATCCCTCGCTCCAACATGCCGTTGTCACGGGATGCCTGCGTATCGCCAAAGAAAGTATTTTCTCCGGAACAAACAATTTCACGTCGGACACCATTACGGACACCCGCTTGAATGAGTATTTCGGTTTTACCCAAAATGACGTGGACGGACTTTTGTCTGCCACGGAACTTACGATACACGCCAATGAAATCAAAACATGGTACGATGGCTATTCTTTTGGGGAGTTTGATGTATATTGCCCGTGGGACGTGATGAACCATGTAAGCGCATTATTACAAAATCCAACCGTAAAACCAAAAGGATATTGGAAGAACACCAGTGACAACGCCATCATCCGTTCCTTCATCGAACATTCCGGCAGTGCGATTACGCAGAAGTTCGAAGAACTTCTTGCCGGAAAGTATATTATACAGAACGTCGCTGAAGACATGACTTACGATTATATTCACTCCTCCGAAGAAAATCTATGGAGCATACTGTACCTCACCGGTTACTTGACTCGGGTAAGAGAGGAGAATTTATCAGGACGTGTGCCGTCCGAGGGAGAATTTGCCTTGAAAATTCCCAATGCCGAGATTCAAGAAATTTTTGAAAATACGGTAATCACATGGTTTAGCGATACCGCAAAAACACTAAACCGCCAAAAACTATTTACCGCCGTCTGGAATCGCGACATCGAAACGCTTGAAAATGAAATGACGAAACTATTACGAAAAACGATTAGCTATCACGATTATGGCGAAGATTTTTATCATGCGTTTTTGGCGGGAATTTTTGCAGGCGCAGGCTACCAAGTGGAATCCAACAAAGAACACGGCGAGGGACGAAGCGACATCATCGTGAAAGATTATGCCGAAGACCGAGCCGCCATCTTCGAAGTCAAACATTCCTTAAAATCAGAATTGCTACAAAGAAACTGTGAAGACGCGCTAATGCAAATTGACGAGCGAATGTACGCCGAAGAATTTCGAGACGACTACGAAAAAATAATTTGTTACGGAATCGCTTTTTACAAAAAACGATGCCGAATACTGTCAGAATCATAGGCCGTGCGATGAAACACACGGCCTACGTTGCCATTTTCTAATTCTTATCCTTTTCCCTTATTATTTTCCAATTAACAAGCGTCTTGCACGGTCAGCTTTGCCGTCGCCTCGCCAAGGCCTTCCGTCTCCACCTTGACTTCCACTTCGCCCTCCTCGTAACCGCCGCGGACGATAATCTGCCATCTGCCCTCGTAGGACGTAAAGCTTCCCGTCGTATAGTTTTCCTCCGTGGACGCCCGGCCGGTGCCAAATCCGGCCAAAACTGCCGCGCCGCCAACCGTCGCCGTCGCTTTGACGTCCGCCGCCGTCGGCACGTAATTCCCATCTGCGTCCACGATTTCCACCACGCCATAAGCGAGGCTTTGCCCGTCCGCGAGGATTTCGTCCTTCTCCATCGTGATGCGGATACCGGCCGGAGTACCCACGGTCGCCACCTTGTCGCGGGATACTTCCGCGCCGTTTGCGAAGCTTACCGCCTCCAAAGTTCCCGGCTCATAAGTCAATTCAAACACGGCCTTGTTGTGATTCTCCCTGCCCGCCGGTTTTCTGCCGAGGCTCTTACCATTTTGCCACAACTCGACTTCCTCCGCGCCGGAGTATACTTCCACCTTGACCGGTTTTCCTTCCTGCCCGTGCCATGTCCAATAATTGCCGCCCTTGCTCCAGCCATAACGCCCGATTAGTTCTATCATGTCATGATTGGCCGGATTGTGACTGAAAATGTACGTCTCGTCAGATCCCCAGATAATTCGATGGTAAGCGCCCTGCGGCTTCACGTTTCCGCAAATATCAAAGTCCCCCGCCTGCGCCAGACGATATGGGTACTGGGCATAATTAAGCATTCTCGCCTGCTTCTGCGCCTGATCGGGTGTCGTGTAAATACTTTTTCCAATACCCGCCTCACCGATATAATCCCAGCTCGTCCACAGAAAATCTCCAATCAAATAAGGCAATTTTTCCACGTAGCCCCAATATTCCTCGAATTCTCCCGGCTTGCTCTCCGTCGCGCAAATCACCCGATCCGGGAACATTTCATGGCTGCTCTCATAATGATAACTTAAATAATTATATCCCACCACGTCCCAATCCTTGGCAAACGGCGCGGTATATTCCGGCCAGATTTTCTTGCCAAAAGAATTGTCCATGTTAATGAAGCTGCCTCCGTTCGCCGCCGTTTCCTCGGCAAAAGTCTTCCAAAACATCGCCGTATCCTCGTCATTTAACCCCTTAAAGAACGAGCACAATGCGCCGCACACCGGACGCGTGGTATCATACTTCCTTACAAATGCCGCCAGGTTGGCTGACGTTTCGTATCCATTTTCCAATCCGCCCTGCTCGGACAATTCGTTCCCAATCGACCAGAAGCAGACCGACGGATGGTTGCGGTCACGAAGCAACATCGCACGTAATTCCTGCTGCCACTCATTGGCAAAAAAGTTGCTGAAATCGAACGTGTCCTTTTCCATGTTCCACACGTCGAACGCCTCGTCAATCACAATCATGCCCAGCTCGTCACAAACGGAAAGCAGCGCCGATGACTGCGGATTATGCGCCAGGCGCAGGGCATTATACCCGTTTTGCTTGTGAATGAGCACCTTGCGGTATTCTGCATCCTTGTATGATTCCGCCCCCAAAATGCCGTTGTCGTGGTGAATGCAGCCGCCTTTCAATTTCACGGACTTCCCGTTCAGCATGAAACCATGCTTCGCGTCCACCGAAACCGTGCGGATGCCAAATGCCTCCGCGTCCATATCAACCGCCGTTTTTGCCTCCGCGTCTTTGAAAAGCTCCACCTGCATCTCATAGAGAGCCGGATTTTCCGTGCTCCACAAATCGGCATTTTCCACCATGAATTTCTGTGTCACCGTCGTGGTTTCTTCGTTCGACAAACAGACCTTTTGCTTTCTCACGGCCACGACCTCACCCGTCTTTTTCTCCCGGCAAGTAAACGCAAGCGTTACCTCGTCCTTATCCTTCGTGCCGTCTTTTTCTCCGCAGACTGTCACTTCCGCCTCAATCACCGCGTCCCCGTCCGCGACGTGCTTTGTGGTCACAAAGATTCCATTCTGCGCAATATGAAGCTTCGGTGCCGTCAAAAGATTTACCCCACGATAAAGCCCGGAACCGGGATACCAACGGCTGTTCGGCTCCGCGTCATTATGTACGATGACCGTAATCTTATTGGCTCCCGCCTTTACAAAGGGACGAATATTGACCGTAAACGGCGTGTATCCGTAATGATGCCTGCCTGCCGGGTGGCCGTTTACCAGCACCTTCGTCAGGCCGAAGCATCCTTCAAAATCCAGCTCCATCACCTCGGTCAAATCTTTCTCTGTAAATTCCAGCACTTTCGTGTAAGTTCCCGCGCCGCCGTGGTAAAAGCCGACCTCGCTGCCGCCCCGCGCATGCGCGTCCACGTCCCCCTCGACCATAAAGTCGTGCGGCAGATTGACCGTACGCGTCTCCTTGTTCATGCCAGGAATATTGGATGGCCCCCCTTCCATAAATTCCCAGCCCTGGTTTAAACTCGTCTTCTTCATGACTATGACATCCTCCTTAACATGACCTTTTAATTTTATGATATCATGTAATTTGCATTTCGAATATTCCTATATTTTATTTTTTGTTCCCATTCTAACCATTTCCAGTAATATTGACTTCGTTGTATGAAATGCATATAATATAGATGGAATACTACTATCCAAAAACGCAAGGAGGGTTTCATATTAATCTCAATATCTGACGAATTTGACGAATGGGAGACTTTACCATGACTACACCTACCGACATGCTTGACATTTTATCCTGCATTCCGGGCTTGTACGCTTGGGTTTACGACAAGTCCCAGACCCTGCTTTATACGACCTGCCCCACACGGGATGTAAGCGTTCTGTTTGACCGCCTTTTTTCAGAATGCGATTACCACGCCCGCATTCACGCATATGCAAAAGACCACTCCGTCCCCTACGCGCTCAGCATTTACATGGGGCTGGTCTGGTACGCGGTTTTAGAAAAGACGGACGAGACATTGACAAAGATTTACCTCCTAGGCCCTGCCTTCCAATATCCCGTCTCCTTAAAACAATTGGAACAAACGCTGGCCAAGTACGAGGAGCAGGGCATGAATTTCCGCTCCAAGCGGCAACTTTTAAAGGCCATGGAACAATTACCCGTAATTCCCCACACGCAGCTCGCCTCCTATGCCATGATGCTGCATTACTGCATAACCGGAAAACGAATCATGTATCAGGATTTGCATTTTCTACAAGACACCCTGCCGGACTCCGGACACGAACAAACTTCTGGCACGTCTCTTTGCCCGTTGGAGGACTTTTACGCCGGCACCGCCGGTGAATTTGACCAAAAATCCGTCAAAATCACCCCGTCAACCTACAAGGCCATCTGGGATACGGAAACGGAACTCGTTCAATCGCTACGACTGGACTTTTCGCCCGGCCAGGATTCACGAACGCGCCATACACGCTCGTTTCCCGCCCAAAAGTCGCGGACAAGCAACGCGCACTCGTTTCCCGGCTGGAATCCGCAGACACATCGCCTTGACCTGCTTCCCACGGACGCGTCCGGCATCCAGACCCCGGTTGGCAAGCTGAAAACTTCGGCCGTCATCATGGTCTCCCTCTGCGCCCGAACCGCGGTGGAGGCCGGGCTCACCTACGAGGAAGCCTACCGTCTGGCCGACGAATACCTGGGAAAAATCGAAAACGAGCCGCATTCTCCCGTCGGCCTGCAAAACCTGATGGGCGAAATTCCCAAGGTTTTTCACGAACATATTCAAAAACGCCGCCACGAAACACACACATACAGTCGCGAAGTCATGCTTTGCATGGATTACGTGCGAAATCACGTCACGCAAGCCGTGAAACTGGACGAGCTGGCGCGTCTCACCAGTTATGCGCCATACTACCTTTCCCGCAAGTTCAAAGAAGAAACCGGGCATCCCTTACGGGAATACATTCGCACGAAAAAAATGGAATACGCCGCCTTCCTGCTCGCCACCACGGATGACGGCATCCAAGACATTATGGAAAAAATCGGGCTCTCCTCCCGCAGCCATTTCTCTCAAGACTTCCAAGCCGTCATGGGGATGAGCCCGGCGGCATATCGGACGGCAAACAAGAAGTGAGCAAGATTGCGAGAGCACGAAGTGCGTAGCAATCCGCGGTTATCATAGGAGTAAAATAAAACCATTGGCACGCCACCCAATTCGAGCCCCACCTCGTTGGATGGCGTATATTTTTGTCGATTTCGTGTAATACTAATTATAGAAAATTCTTGAATATGTGTATTTACATCAATATAAAAATTCTTGATTTTGTGTATATGTAAATGTATCAAAAATCTTGAATGCGTGCAAATATTTCGTTATATAATTCTCGTTTTCGTGTATTCTAATTGTTGAAAAAGTCTTGATTTTGTGTTATCATTCTTATAAGGAAAATCTCACTTTTGTGTTTTGGAGGTGAAATGGCAAGTGAAACGTAGGATTATCAATGAATTAATCAAATGGAAAAAAGAGGATGCCGGACGATGCGCGCTGCTGATTGACGGGGCACGCCGTGTGGGAAAAAGCTACATCGCCGAAGAATTCGCAAAATCACAATACAAGAGCTACATTTTAATCGACTTCAACAATGCTGCCAAAGAAGTGGCCGACCTATTCGTCAATTACTTAACTGACTTGGACTCCTTTTTCATGTACCTTTCCAACTTTTATAACGTGAAGCTCCATGAGCGTGAATCGCTGATTATTTTTGACGAAGTTCAGCTTTTTCCGCGGGCGCGCTCGGCCATCAAGTACCTGGTGGCCGATGGGCGTTACGACTACCTCGAAACGGGTTCCCTCATGAGCATAAAGAAAAACGTCCAGGACATCCTGATACCGTCCGAAGAGCACCACGTCCAGATGTATCCCCTTGATTTCGAGGAGTTTTTATGGGCATTAGGAAATGACACGCTGATGGACTTTATCAAAATGTGTTTTGAGAAAAGAAAGCCCCTGGGACAAGCGCTCCACCGAAAGGCGATGGATTATTTCAGACAATACATGATTGTCGGGGGAATGCCGCAAGCCGTTGACTTTTACGCCCGTACACGTGACTTTGACATGGTGGATCGAGTGAAACGCGACATCCTCTCATTATATCGCTCCGACATCGTGAAACATGCGGAAGGGTATGAAATGAAAGTGGAACAGATTTTTGACGAAATTCCCGCGCAACTGCAAAAGCATGACAGAAAGTTCCGACTCGCTTCCTTAAAAAAGGAGGCCCGCTTCCGCGATTATGAAAGCGCGTTGTTTTGGCTGAATGATGCCATGATTATAAACACTTGCTATAACTCCACAGCACCAAGCATCGGAATGAAACTCAACATGGACCGTTTGACGCTCAAGTGCTACATGGCGGACACCGGACTTTTAATTAGTCACGCCTTTGACGAGAACGGCATCATAAACGAGGAAATTTACAAAAAGCTTTTATTCGACAAACTGGAGGTCAACACCGGAATGATTATGGAAAACGCCGTCGCCCAGATGCTCGCGGCAAGCGGGCACAAGCTCTACTTCTATTCCAACTCGTCCCGCGATGACGCAACGTCCCGCATGGAAATTGATTTTCTGATAGCAAAAAGCAAAATCAGCAACCGCCACAACATTTCGCCCATCGAAGTGAAATCCGGCAAGAACTACACCTTGGGCTCACTGCGGAAATTCAAGAAAAAATACGCGGAACAACTACACACCCCTTACGTGTTGCACACAAGCGACTTGAAAGATGAGGAAGGCATCACCTTCCTGCCCATATACATGACGCCGCTTCTGTAAAGGTAAAATCACAGTAGAACGGCCATGCCGCCCTCTCATTTTCGTGCAGACAAAGAGAGGACACGCCAAATGAAATTTGTTATATTTAAATGGTCATGAATGATAACGCGTACTCGCAGCGTCGGCGTATGGATGGCAACGCCGACGCCATCCGGGGCAGCGTTGCAAAAATCAAAGGAGTGAATGTAAAAATGGAATGGATTGAAAGATTGAATGAGGCAATTGAATACATCGAGGAGAACCTCACGGGCAAAATCGACTACGAGCGGCTTGGACAAATCGCCTGCTGTTCGTCCTATCATTTTCAAAGGATGTTTTCTTATATGGCGGGGATGCCTTTGTCCGAATATGTCCGAAAACGGAAAATGTCACTGGCGGCCGTGGATTTACAAGGCGGAAATGCAAAAATCATTGACGTGGCGGAAAAATACGGCTATAACTCCCCGACGGCATTCAATAGGGCATTTCAAAGCATCCATGGAATCGCCCCGTCCGCGGTAAAGGCCGAGGGCGTGTCCGTAAAATCCTTTCCACCGATTACGTTCAAAATCACGGTCAAAGGAGTGGAAGAAATGAATTATCGAATTGAGTCAAAAGAGGCGTTCCGCATTGTCGGCGTGTCCGTCCCGCTGGAAAAGGAAATCGAGAAAAACTTTGCAATCATCCCGTCCAAGTGGCAGGAAATCGCCATGAATGGCACGTTAGGACGACTCACGCAAATGATGAACACAAATCCCATGGGCGTGCTTGGCGTCAGCACCTGCAACGACGGAGATGAGTGGCGGTACTATATCGCCGTCTCCACCTCCATGGAAAAAGGGGATTTGGAAGAATACACCGTACCCGCCGCCACGTGGGCAATCTTTCCCGGTTCTGGAACCAACCAATCCATTCAAGAACTAGAGCGGCGCATCGTAACCGAGTGGCTTCCAACGTCCGGTTACGAATACGGCAACGCCCCGGATGTCGAGGTCTATTTAAATCCGGATCCGCAGAACGCCAGATACGAAGTGTGGATACCCATAACGAAAAAAGAGTCATAAATGGTCATATGGAAGCATTTCAAGGTACCGCACGGCAAACAAGTGGTGCCTTGAAATATTTTCATTTTACTCTCTCATGGCTTTCCCCCATATTCAAAGAATCACCCACCTTCCACGATACTTTGCAAATTACATTTTCATTGATGTTTTATTTTATCACAGACCATCACCGCCACGATTAACGGCAGCGTCGCATACAACAAATATACATACCTTGGCTCGCCATTGAGCGGCGTGGCGACGAGCAGCGTGTAGACGATGGCAAGCGCGGGCACGCATAGCACTTCCTCACCCCTTTTCCGCCATATTCCGGCCAGAAACAGCAAAACCATCACCCAAAAATGCAATCCAATATTCAAAAAAACATGCAAGACCTTGTTCTGCTGAAAGGCCAGCAATACCGCATTTATCATTTCGTTGATCCCCGGAAGCACGACGTGGTTTTCCACTTGCAAATCATTTTCGTAAGGCAAATTCGCATATGCCGAGGTTCCTGCCGCCATGTTCCAATATCCCGACGTCATGTCAACCCACGCGCAGAGATAATCGACCGGATATTTTAACCCCAGTTCCACCCACAACCGCAAATATTCGCCCTTGTGCGCCTCCATATAAGCGTCCCTTCCCCAAAATTGAATCTGCCCCTTCATTTCATCCGAACGCCAGTAATTATAATTTTCGCGCACATATTCCACGTCCACGAGTTGATTACACAAGGCCTCCTGCTCCTCTGTCAGTTCCCGCCCTTCGTAGATTACCCGCGCCACCTGCTGAATGGGTATGGACAAGCCTTCCGAATATTCCACAGCCTCGATTGTAACATCAGAAAGCATGCCGTCGGAACGCCCACCATTAAAAAATATCGTGAGCGACCCTTTCATCAAAGCAGAAACGGCAAGAATAATGCCAATACTCACAAGCAACCGTCTTTTTTCATTTATCTTGGATAAAAACACGCCGACCTGCACCAGCGCGAGCGCGACCCACCCATTACTGCGTAACAACGCCAGCCCAAGGCCTCCCAAAAATAGGAACACACAATTCGCCCGCCCATTCCCCAATTGCCTTGCCGTGCGAAACAACGCCGTCACGAAAATAAGAGCCGCATAAGTAAACAGACTGTCCTTGTTTAAATAACTTCCAAAAAAGAAATGATATGGATAAAACAAATATACGGCCAGCAAAACAATCAACGCCTTTCTTGGCGCGCCGATTTCATATAACGTGACGACCACGTAAGCCACGGCTTTCGCATAAACCGCGATTTGGAACAAGGCCAGCAAAAATGCGGTCATTTCCAACCGATTGGCAAACATTCCCGCCACCCGGTATGAAAGGTCAATCCACATCGTGTGGTAAACCGGATGATGATTACTAAATTCCCCGGAAATCACCTGGTGCAATTGGTCAAAGAAATCATACTGCAGCCCTCCCGGAAATCGGCAAAAAACAAGATAACACAGTTGTACCGCAAAAACCAGGACGATACTTGTAAACATCCACCGTTTTGCCCGCCTTGCGTCAAACGGATATTTTCCGCTTCCAGCCGGCAGGCCGTCCCCCATCTGATATACATATTCCAAAATGGCACGCATGACGCACCAGCCTCCCACCAGCAACGTCACAAAGACCACGGCGGAAATCATCCCATTCCCGCCATAGATCTTGCCAGGACGAAACAATTTATAATTTCCCAAAGCCACGGCCAGGGAAAACGCGCCGGAAACCGCCATTGAAAGAAGCGTCGCAAAAAACGGTACCGCCGCAGCCCGTTCCCGCCCATGCGCGAACGTCGCCCCAAGAGCCGCCGCTCCCATGACAAAATAACACATATAAGTCCCATAGGTCGGCAACAAAAGCGCCAACCAGGCAACCGCCATAGCAACCCTCATGACGTTTTTTCTTTTCATCATGAGTTCCCAGCCTTTCCCTTTTATCGACAACACGTCACCTTCCTTCCCCTCTCCGGTCACGCCCTTTCATTTCCCCTTACCTCTTTTCTTTTTGCCGCGTTCCCCTTAATCCACGACACGCCTCCAAACAACGCAAGCTCCACGCAAAGCCTCATCACACAAACCATCGCCGCATTGTCCGTCACTTGTTGGTAATACAAATACAGAACATACGCCATGTAATGCACGTACAACAAAATGTCACTTTTTTGCCCCAAAATCTGCAGACCCCGGTTCAAACGTCCAAGCATCTCCGGGAAAAGTGCACCGACACGTCCCCCGCCAAGATTTCCACACTTCGGCCATGCCCCTTGCTCCATTTCGTCTTTTCCAAAATGTGGCATTGCCACACACAAGCAAAACAAGGCCACCGTCCCCGCCCCGGCTGTCAGATAACACAACGGAAACAGCGGAAACCTCCGCATGGCCATGTCAAACATGGGAAAGCCAAGGATCACGCGCAAGATAAACGTGACAAGCCAGATTCCACCGGATGGCAGTCCATATTTCAATGGTTCCTTTTCCAGCGGAAGCCTCCGGAAACAATATCCCATATACAAAAAGCCTATTCCCGCCATCGCCAGGTCAATCGAAAGCGGCAAGGCACAAATCCGTCCGACAACGACTCCCGCCACCGTCAAAAAACAAGAAACCGCCCCCAGCCATTTCCTTAAATCAGCATCCATAAGCAACGTTCCCTGATTACGATTCGACAACAAATTCCTCAAACATAGCTGAGAAAAATCAAGCAGGAAGCGGGATAAGTAAAGAGCCATCACGAACCAAATGACGCCGATTGCCTCGACCCGGACACCAAGGAAGTCGACATCATTTCCAGAAAACATCAACAACGTCAAGAAACGCCGCGCCAAAAATGAACGTACAGAATCCGCCCCGGCGAACGCGCCGTCCACCAGGCCGGAAAACAAAACCGTAATGAAATATAGTGCCAACACGGGCAAAACCAGATGGCAAAACGCCCGTTTTGTCTTCTCCCACAACTCACCCGCGCCTTCGGAAAAGCGATAGGTCATGCCGCTGCAGATAAAAAACAACGGCATATGAAAGGAATAAATCACCTCCATCAAAAGTCCTTTGGACATCGCGCCCCCGCCCGGACATGCCACGTCCAAAACACCTTGCTCGAACGGCCCTGCCACGCCCGGCAGGGTATGCCCCACGATCATCAAAAGCATCGCGATCCCCCTGGCACGGTCAATATATGAAATTCGGTGAAATACATTCCTATTCGTCTTCATTTTTAGATTGTACCAAGAAAACGCAAGCACCGCAATACCTTTATAAAATATTATTTTTCTCTTCCGCGAATTTCAAGATGATACGAAGCCGTCCCTCCTCCATCTCCGCCTCAATCATCCCGCCCATGCGCCCGGTCAAAAGCTTCGCGATGGAAAGTCCGAGTCCCATGGAATCTTTCCCGGTCTCGACGGTATAAAAACGGTCAAAAAGCCGCCCCACCTCCGTCTGCGTCAGTCCTTTTGCCATATTTTCAAAAATGATGGTTCCGTCCCCCTTTAACTCTACTGACAAATCTTGATCCGAATATTTCAGGGCATTGGACAAAATGTTGCCAAAGACGCGGCTTAAGGCCGTCGAATCCAGCCGTCGACAGACGGGTACGGCACACATTTTGATATCCGGCACGATGTCCTTTGACGCGAACGCGCCATAATAGGCGAGCAACGCTTCCTCCAATGCCCGGTTCAACACGACGTCTTCTTTCTCGATTTTCTGCACGGAAGCCGCGACGGAATAGCAAAACAACTCCTCCGTAAGCCGCTTCATCACCTCGGTTCGATTGGCAATCTGCCGGAGGTATTGTTCTACTTCCTCCGATTTTTCCTCGCACTCAAGTAACTCCAAATAGCCGCTAATCGCCGTCAGCGGGGTGCGCAAGTCATGGGAAATGTTGGACACGGCCTCTTTCAGTTCCTTGTCCCCGTTTAGATAACGTAACCTCTGGCGGCGGAGCAGGCGTAGCTGCCCGTTGATTTTTGCCGCCAGCCGCTTTACATGGCGGCCGCCAAAAGAAACAAAAATCAAATTGTTCGTGTCGGTGGCGAGAAGTTCCTGCAATTGTTCGCCAATGTCGGACATCCCTCGACGCATGAAATATATTTTCAGCACGAGCAACACCATGATGATGCACGAAATACCAAACAAAATCCATAAAAGCACCCTCCCCACCCCTTTCCTTTTTTTCATTCTGCGTTACAATTCAGCACCCAATTTGCACACAATGGCATCGGTGTACGGATGACAACACGACACTGCCTTCCTTGCCGTGCACATACCGTCACTTAATATCTTTTTTCTTGAACACATGCACCCCGCCCAACACGGATGCCGCCATGATGCCAAGCGAGCAAAGCGCCATCCGGATCGGGTGCAGCACCGCCGCCACCATCAACTGTATCGCCTGGCCGGAGGGCAGGAAATCATATATGAATTGATAAACTTCCCGCTTCATTCCCGAAAGGTATTTGGGATTTGGCAGCGGATCCATCAGTTCCACGCCATTCGCCGTAATGGAATAGTCCTGGACAAATTCGGGCGCGTCCAGCATTCCGTTGATGACCGCCGCCACAATAAGCAGCCCAAAGAAAAGAAGCATGCAGGCAACCGCCGCGCTCGCCTTGTTCGGCACGAGCAAGGAAACAAGGACGTACAGCGCGTCAAACGCCATGATTGTCAAAATGCTGATTCCGATAAACGCAAGCATCTGAGGAGCACCCAATACTGGCCCGCCCAAAAGTAAAAGTCCCAACGTAAAATACACGACGAACCATAAGGCCATCATGACCGCCGAAGCACAAAGGCTTGTCACGTAAGCGCAAATATAAAGCTGCTCCCGCCTATGTCCCACAACCAGCTTATTCCGTATCGTCCCGTCACTATATTCCGTGCCGATGAACATACTGGTAAAAACCGCCGTGCAGACGCCCACGATAAATATAAACGAAAAAAACGAAGCGTCTAAAGACGTGGACGTTCCCATGCTCTTGCCATCCATGTACTCCATGACGATTTCAAACACGCCCACTCCCGCCACGAGAACCAAGGCAAACCTGAACAATTTATTTTTAAACAAGCGGGAAAGTTCCGCAGATAAAAGATTAAGCATCCTTACCACCTCCCACCAGATTGATATAATAGTTTTCCAGACTCTCGTCACGCTCATGAATGGAACGCACCTCGCACCCCTTATCCGCCAGCGCGGAAATCAATCGTGAAATGTTCACGTCCCCGTAAACGTCCGCCTCCGAATCAGACAAAATATGATATTCCATTTTCAACTGGTCGAGGGTGCGGCAAAACACCTTCACGTCACTCACCGTCAAACGCACACATTTACGGCAGGCGGCATTTAACTCCTCCGCGCTGATTTCCTTTAAGACGGTTCCTCCGTCAATAAATCCGTAATGCGTGGCAAGCCGGGAAAGTTCGTCCAAAATGTGGCTGGAAATCAATACGGTGATTCCCCGTTCGTGGTTGAGGCGCAAAATCAGTTCACGCATCTCCACGATGCCTTGCGGATCAAGGCCGTTGACCGGCTCGTCAAGCACCAGAAAATCTGGATTTCCGCAGAGTGCCACGGCAATCCCCAGTCTCTGCCGCATACCAAGCGAGAAGTTTTTCGCCTTCTTTTTTCCCGTGTCCGCAAGACCGACAAGCTGCAAAAGTTCTGTAATATTTTCAAAAGACGGAAGACCGAGCACGCGGTGTTGCATGCGCAGATTTTCCTCGGCAGTCATGTCGCCATAGATGGACGGCGTTTCCACGACCGCCCCCACCCTCCGGCGTACCTTATAAATGTCCGCGCTTTCATTGCCCGCTCCAAACAGTGAATATGTGCCACCATCCGGCATTTGCAGGCCGCAGACGACGCGAAGGAGCGTCGTTTTTCCTGCACCATTCTTGCCGACGAATCCGTAAATCGCCCCCCTTGGCACGTGCATGGAGAGGCCGTTTAATACCTTGAAATGCCCATACTGCTTGCACAATGACTTTGTTTCCAAACAATAATCCATAAAAAAAGTCCCCTTTCTACTTGACTTGTAAACGTTTCCCGCATGAAGCAAATGCCATTTCCCATATAGAAATGAGCCGCAAACGGTAACGTTTCTCAGGAACCGTTAACAGTTCCCCGCTACAAGCCATAGCATACCCCCGAACCGTCAAGAAAACGGTAAAGAAAAGAGTAAAGAAATCGTAAAGATTCGCGCCGGTATACAGATACTAATGCACTTATTTATACATTCAGCTTGAACCCGATTCCCCAGACCGACTCAATATATTCGCGCCCTTCTTCGTCATTTCGATACCCCTCGTCCCCGCCGTCTCCAAATTGGCCGTTTACAGTCCGGCGCTCCCCCGCCTCCCGCAGCTTCTTCCTCAAGTTGGAAACGTGCTGTTTCAAGGAACTTTCCGTACAATCCGGCGTGTCCAGACTGATGCGGTCCAAAATCAAGGACTTCGCCATCGCCTGGTTCGGATTTTGCATCAATAACTTCAAAATCGCATGCTCCGTCCGCGTCAGCTTGACATTTTCCCCTTTGACGCATGCCTCGTTTGAATATAAGTCCAGTGCCAAATCACCCACTTGCAACCTTTCGGCACATCCATACATACCTTCGATCCCATTTAATCCGGTCATTCCGCCCGCGTTTGCGATATCATTTGTCCCAGCTTTTCCGCATGCGCCTCCGATTCCATTTGCCCCGACCGTCCCGTACACGCCTCCGATTCCATTTGCCCCGACCGTCCCGACTTTGCGCAGCTGCACCTTGACGCGAGCCAAAAGTTCCCGTAACTCGAAAGGCTTGGTCACGTAATCCGCCGCGCCGCCTAACAACAAGTCCACCTTGTCGTCCACGCCGACCTTGGCACTCACGACGATGACCGGAATCCCTTTTATTTTCGGCAAAACCTCCTCACCCGAAAGCCCGGGCAGCATCAAGTCGAGCAAGACCAAGTCCGGAGTTTCCCTCTCAAGCAAATACAAGGCCTCCGTCCCCGAATACGCCCGCAGTACCTTGTACCCCTCGCGCCCCAAGGCCTTTTCCAAAATTTCCCCGATATGGACATCATCCTCAATCACCGCTATCGTATACATCACACGTCTCCCTTATCAAGCTATTCCTCATCACATTTTCGTACCGTCAGCGCGGTAAATGCACAGACCTAGTGTCTTGTCCCCGTTTGCATATAACTTCCTCAAACTATGTGCCTTTATCATCGATAACCTCCCTAAAGCCACGATTTTTACTATGTATTAATTCAACAATTTCTATTCCGCACAGCCAATTTCCCGTCTTTCCATCACAAGCGCAAAACTCCCACGCAAAAAGGTCGAAGAATTCACCTGCGAACCCCTCCGACCCTTAACATTTACCCTCTATAAAAGGCTCAAAATGCGCCCCTTTTGCCCCTTCTATGATGATACCACAAAACATATGGCCCTTCAACGATTATTCTGCCAATTTTATCTTTTCTAAACCAACAAATTCACTCACCCTTCTACTGTGAAAAAATCCTCCCGGCTTACACCCCTGCTTCCATCCAGCTTAATTACCACCTTATCACTTCAAAATATAGTTTCGTCCTATCAAATGGCTTCAATTTCTCTGGAATTCGCTCCTCAACTTTAGGACTGTTCAGAAGATGATTCAAATACCTTCTAAATTTTCCCACCGCTCCTGCAACATCCCCATTTATAATCTCAATATAGCACATGTCTAATTTATCAAATATTTCCAAATCAACTTCTTCCAATGCTTTTTTCCCGGTGCTCTCCAAAATGTATTCTTCCTTTTGACTTTGGTTGACATTCAAAATCCACACCGCATAATCGTAAAGCTCATACGTGCTATTAAGGGGCAAATAGAAAGGAGTTAATGCAGCATCTCCCTCCATTGTCAAATCCTCAATTTCATTTAACCGTTCCATAAAGTCAATCACATTATAATATTCGCTACACCCCCTTTCACATTTTTCCACCCTCTCAAAAATATTATATAATTCCATTATTCCCTCACCTTACCATATAATTTTCATATTGTTCATTCGTATAACTCCGGTAACTCGTCTGCCAAAGGTTCACGCACCCATTTACTACCTGCATACTTTATTTTACACGCTCCGTATTTTTTATAGTTTTCTCTCGCATCATTGAGCGATATTCCGTTTGGCCCTATAATCCTTTCTGGATATTCATGTGCCGTTACATCATATTGCCAAAAACATACATCACAAATATCAACAATCACTTCATCATCACTGTCAACTGTATAAAATCCACAACAAGGACACTTTTTTCTCAATATAATCATTCTCCTTCAAAATATTTTCTTTCATATAGCTTCTTTACCACCTTTTCAATTTCCAACTCCCATCCCTCTTCCGCATCCAGATGCAGCAAAAACCGTATTGGTGCCTTTCCCTTGGGAAAGGCACGCAGATCTATCATCTTTTCACTTCATCCTCCACAGTGAGAACAACTGGTGAAAGGAAGGAATCCTCTGCCTCCCTTACCACGCCCTTGCTTAGTATGAACACTTGAAACTGATTTTCCTTTCCTTGTGAATTTTCATCATCATAAAGATAAATCAATCCATAACTACCCACCGCAATTTTACCGATTTTTTCATACAATTCAAATATTTCCAAAACCTCACCATTTATCCTATTTGCATAATTGGAAAATTCCATGAAAAAACTTCCGTTCCGCGCCCTTATCTCCGGCTTGAAATATTTCAACTTATCTATTTCTTCTTGAATCAACGCCACGGCTACGATCGTATAATCGTCTTCCCAAAAGACATCCTTATATGTATCTCTAACGGTCACCCATCCATGTAACTCTATCATTCCCTATGCACCTTCTCAATAGCATTATCATAATTCATAAACTCCATCCTTCCTTGAGCACTTCGATCTCTTGAGCCAGCACCCATCCGCACATGCCATACGAAGAATCAAGTACAATATATTTATATTCATTGTCTATCAAATATTTTTTTAACTGCTTTTCGTTATCATAAACAATCGGCCAGCCAGACTGCTTTCCTTCCACTATCTGCTCCGCATTGTTAATGAAGAAATATTCCATCGGTAATTGCTCAATCGAAAAAACGATATTATACCTTAACACATATTCAAAAGAATGGGTCAACACTCCCGTCACATGGACAATTTCTTTCTCCTTCCTCTCCTCATCACACGTTATTATAGTTATTTCCCCCTTCTCTAAGTCCACCGAATAAGAGCATATCATATTATCATGCATAACTAAAATTTCACCTCCTCCACTCTTCGATTTCCGTAATCTTACCATCCGCCACCGCAATTTTTACAAGCGTTCCTTCTCCTTGCTCACCATTCGGTTTATACGAAAATGTTCAGGCAAACCCTCGAATATTTTATTTGCAGCTTTTCCAAAGTGCCTCTATGATTCTAAGCTCATTCTTTGTATTCCGATATCCAAACACACTCCATAGCCAATATGCGAACATACAAACTTCCCCGAGGTGATAATATTCACTATATTATATTCTTTGGTAGACTTCTTCAAAGCCGCCAAAATCTCCGAAGCGCTCTTGTCACTTCTCAACAATATTTTTTCTTCCTTCCGCATCATTTCGCCTCCGATTCATCAAATCGAAACCTCAAAAAGCATATTTTTTTCTCCACCTTTCATCCACATACCATACTTGTATTGAAATTTTCCCTGCCCCATCGCAAAACCGTACATGAACGTAAAAGTTCTTCTTTCGACATTTCTCCTTCCAAATATTGAAGCAACTTAGTTTTAATCGCTTTTTTCGCCATTATTTCATTCGCATTCATCTAAATATTTAGTTTATATTGACACTTATAATCCCTCTGTGTCTTTTTTAGGCTTTCTTGAAACACGAACATCTTTACACAATATTGTCAAATACATCGGCCAGATATTCATTATAATCTTATAAAATAAGATTCCTTCCCTTTCCACCTCACCTACACTGACATCCTGCATATAATACGGGATTTCATTTTGTTTACACTCTTTCATTGCTTTTTCTTTTTCATAACACGGCTCTTGTTGGAAATGAACTTCATAGCATCCCTCAAATCGAATCGCAATGATATCATTAGCATCAAAATATTCCACCACCTCGTCAAAATAATGCAGTACTTCCATGTTTTCCACTCTAACATCCCAGTACCAATTTCTTTCTATTTCATCTTGAATTTTCTTCGCATTCATTTTGCCCCCATAAATACCATAACGTGTAAATGTATTCTCCTTCCTTCTCGAAATCATCCCTATTCCAATCTTTTTTTCATACTCTATTCTCATGTCCAAAAAAACACGGACTAATCAAAACAATATCCCATGCCGCAGCCATATGGCATTCCTTTTTCACAAATTTAGTAACTTCCTTGTATTAATTTTTTCATTTTCTCATTCACGCTAAACATCTTTAAACTCATTCATATCTACTTCGTATTTTCCTCTGGGATAAATAAATCTAATTCCTTCTTCTTTATACATCAACTTCCCTCTTTTTCTCAATCACGTATGGATTTTGATATATCACAGTTCCCATACAATCTATAGTTTCCGCGTCCCTCTCCCAACGTCATGTGATTTGGAGAACTATAGTCCTCTTCTCCTTCCCATCCCGAATCCTCCCAGCCGCAATTGGAACAAATGTCATACTCCGCACGCATGGAAAACGTCTCTTTTCCGCAACAAGGGCAAGGGTACCTTGTGGGATTTTCCCCTTCCACTATTATAGGCGTACCCACTATTTTAAACAATTCATCCGCCAGCTCTTCATTTAGATAATTGTCATTTCTTTTCCACTACAATTCTAATCACTTCATTCCTATCCATGAACACTCCTCCTTCAAGTATAAACTTCCACAAAACCCTTTTAAAAAAATTAACCATTTCTATTGTACCATAATAAAACAAAAAAGAAAGTCGATTTTTTTCAACTTTTCTCCTCGCTCCTCACCTTATTTTACGTTCCTTCAAACTATCAATCCAAGGTTCTTCCCATCCTCCCTTTTGTAAAAATTGTCCCGTGTATCTAGCCC
This sequence comes from uncultured Faecalicatena sp., assembly GCA_948468385.1. GTDB lineage: Bacteria > Bacillota > Clostridia > Lachnospirales > Lachnospiraceae > Schaedlerella. The sequence continues at coordinate 86,493 of CAOKHZ010000017.1, forward strand.
TTGTTTTTACAAGACTTCTGTTTTCGATTCTGCATTTATCATCCGCTAGAATTACCATGTTCTATACAAGGTTTACAAAAATTCGCAATCGCTTCGCTTTTTGCTCGTATCGCCGCTTAAAAAAAGCGGCTCAGTTCTCATTTTCGGTGCTTCTATTCGAGGCCTTACCCGATAATGAAAATGCAGTGGTAACATAACCGCACACAGTATGGAAACAAAAAATGAACCAAGGAGGCTTCGTGCATGATAGACGGACTGAGAAAATATTTTCCGATGATTCGGACGGAGAAAGAAATACTGACAGAAATTCAAGGAAAGAACGCGTTGAATACGATATACCAAAGGTGGACAAGGGAACAACAGAAGGATTTTCTGAACATGGCAACGGGAATGCGGGGCATGAAGGTCTTATACGATTCCTACTTCAAGGAGATTTTCAACCCCGAACTTAAGCCGGAACGTTTGGAAGCCTTTTTATCGCTCCCTTTAAAACAAAAAATAAAAATCAAGGCCATCCTGCCCGGTGACAACAGTCGAATTTCCGACGAAAGTTCTCTGCTCATCATGGACATCCTAGTGGAATTGGAGGACGGAAGCCTGGCCAATGTCGAGGCGCAGAAAATCGGATACAAGTTTCCGGCCAGCGTTGTGCTTGTTACTCCGCCGACTTGCTCCTCAGACAATACAAACGTGTCCACGACCAAAAGAAAGAGACGTTCAGCTACCGGGACATCAAAAAGGTGTATACGATCGTTCTGCTTGAAACAAGTACGGAAGCATTTCACAAATTTCCGCATGACCATCTCCATTATTTCAGGTAAAAGACAAACACGGGCCTGGATATTGATTTTTTGTAAGTATACTTCTTAATCCCACTGGACATTTTCCGCCAAAACCTATACAATAATGGTATCAGAAACCAATTGGACGCGTGGCTTACGTTCCTGAGCGTGGATGACGTGGAGTGGATTGCGAGACTCATTCAACAATATCCCGAGTTCATCCCCTTGTACAAGGACGTATATACGCTTTGTATGAACACGGAGAACATCATGGGAATTTTTTCAGAGGAATTAAAAATATTGGACAAAAACACGACATTGCTTATGATTGACGAAATGCAGGGAAAAAAATTGATGCACAAGAAAACATAATACGTCAGAAGGAAGAAGCACTAGACAAGGCGTTAAAACAAAACGAAGAGACATTATTACAAGACAAAGAAATATTACGCCAAAAGGATGAGACATTACTGCAAAACAAAGAAATGTTATGGCAAAAAGAGACGGAGATTCTCCGACTTCAGAGACTTCTTGACATGAAAAACCAGAAGAGTTGAGGAAAGGGGGATTCCTATACCCAAAATTCGAGGCACCAGTTCCGTAATAAGGAACCGGGTTGCCTAAATATAAATGTATCAGTTCTTCCCATGCGTTGGAATCTTATCCACATGGTATCTTCGTCGCAGAAGCGATGGAATTGCTTCCACCCCGTTTCTGAAGCAGGCATACCAGCTGAATTCTTCCGTCTTCATATACTGCAGTTGTTTTGCCCGCCCGACCGCCTTCCATGAAACTTCCTTTCTAACTCTTGTCTTTAAAAAATGTGGACGGCATCTGTCCTTGTACTGGCAGGAATTATAAAATCCAATGCAGCCATATAATCTTTCTGACAATTTTTCAAGCCTATTATATATATCTTTTTCATTTGTTATATCCATCCCTTCTCTAGACATTATTATCGCTCCATATTTTAAACATTATATATAATGATTAGAGCGTCAAAAGATCACTTTTTAATATCTATTGTTATATTACACAAAAGTCAACACCTAATAATTACTTTTGAAGTATTGTATAAACGTTTTTTGCAAAATACTCTTTTGACGCTTTAATCATATAATTCCATCTATCATCATGAAAATATTATCAAAGTCTATCAGCAAGTAAAATATTTAGCAATAGCTACCACATCGCAAGAATTAACACTAGAACTACAATACGGAATAAAACAACGTGTATTTTTCTTCTCATTTATGCTTCATAATTAAAATCTATGCCTATTTCTTTGTTTTCACATTATCCAATCTTATATTTTCACGTCAGAAACTATATTGTCACTTCATCCTTAATTTCTACCACTCTTTCATCCTCCACCACGATTTTTATGAACCTTCCCGCCAAAATCGCATGCTGATCCTTCAAATCCGCCTGACTCACGACCTTGTTCCCATCCGGCTTAAGATACTGCACCGTAAGTGGATACGCCACAACTACTTGTGCCACGCCTTCGTAAACCGCATCGTATTTTTTATTTTTCACATTTCTCAAAGCACATAGCCAGAGAAATATATACGCTCCCACCCCAATCATGAGCACTCCCCCATAAAACACTCCGGCAAGTATCATCTTCGACCTATCAACGGCCACTATCATCATCCCAATCATAATCGCTCCGGCTATCAAACAAAACCCCAATGTCGCCAATCCATTCTTTTTCCAAACTTCTTGGACTTTGCGTTTCCGATATTCTTCACTATCCAGTTTGCTTAACGGCTTTAATTCCGTTCTCCCAAGCTCCATTTTCCTCGATTCTCCTTTTCATCTTTCTACTGCGGAAATATGGTTTCGAACATTTTTTTCCATTCCGCTTCATCCATCTCACATTCATCACCGGACACCGTCACGACCACCTCAATCATCTGCTTGTCCCCATACGTATTCCCCTCAATACTCCTTTTGATGCTTTCTTCCACAATATCCACATACATCTGTGCTCCATCTTCATAAATCTCTGATTCCATCTTTTCACGGCTTACTTCTTCAAGGTTATCCTGCAATGTTTGAAACACATATGACGGTACTATTTCCATTTTCACAGTATATTTTTCATAATCCCTCGTTTCCCTTTCCACAATCCCATAATTCGCCAGGTTTTGAATGGATTTTACCTTTTTCGTACAAATCTCTCTCACATTTTCTAAAACCGTATCATCCACATCTGGAAAACTCCAACGCAAGAATTCGTCCACATCTTTTTCCAAGCATTTTAAAATCTCTTCCTCAAAATTCCACTGTTGCATGATAGTCTCTTGACTAACCATCCTAGGTTTTTCATATTCAAATTCCTCATGCACCCTATTTTCCGGGGTGGAAGCCACCATATAAGGATATTTAAAAAAACAGTACCCCCATCCCACAAGGCCTATCACCATCGCAATCACGACCACCCTGAGAGCATTTCCCGTCTCCTTACCAAATCTCTGCCCTTTATAGGGCATCCACGGCTCCGCACGCCAAACGTCCGGTGTTATTTCCCGCGTCGGCTCGGCCTCTATAATCGTGCCATTTTCCACCACAATTTTTACAAACATACCTTTTTCAAATATGTTCTTTACCTCAGACGACACCCGCCTCGTGACCATTCCCTCGTTCGGCATCGAGTACTGAACAGTCAACGGACGCGTCATGGTTACTTGCGCAACCCCCTCATAGGCCGTCTCTATCCTCATATATTTTACATTTCTCTTCGACTTCACCCAACAACATGCCAGATAAACCATTCCTGCAAAAAATGAACATACACAATAAATCGTCATTGGTATTGCCAATGGGACATTTTCCACCCAAAGTATAGTCAACACAAACATTGCATACGAACCACCCATCATACAAAAAAGTGCCATTGCAGCAATATTCTTGTCTCTGACCCTCTCAAGCTTGCGTTTCCGATAATCCTCTCCGTACACTCTATGTAAAGGCAACAACTTTTTATCAGACATCGGATAAATCCCCGTGTCCGTTTTCATGTCAAACTTTCTATGTACACCCGCATTTACATTCATGTCAAATTTTCCATTCACACCTGCATTTGTTGCCATGTTCGGCCTTCTATTTGCGTCCGCCTTTATATTCATATCAAATTTTTTGTCTAACTCCATATTTATCGCCATGTCCGGCCTTCTGTTCACCCCCAAATCAGGTGTCGAACTTGATTTCACATTCGGCACGATGTCCGATTTTATGCTTTGCATCACCTCCGACTTCAGTTTTTCCGGCCAAATCCTTGTCTGCATAAGTTCCTTTTCCGTGAAATAAAGGAAAAAGAAATATCCCAGATTATATAAAGTATGAATGACACCCGCTCCGACCAGCCACGCGAAAGCATGCTCCAAGTTCCGTAGTGCCACGATAAACACGACCGAATATAATGCCACTCCAGCCATCCAAATCCACTCAAAATAGGTATAACGAGAATCCGATGTTTCACGGTCTGCTTTTTTATATATTAAAATCTGCGCGACCACGTTTAGCATAACATACATGTAACATGTCGGGACAACGTCTCTCCTTGAAAACTGCTCGGCCAACTCAAGATGCCACATAATCATAAAGCCTTGAATTATGATGATACATACTATACCTCCGATGTAAACCAATAGTCTATTTGCCGTCCTATTTGGATAAAGCAAATTGTCCCGCGTCTGTTTCATAAAACGTGCCGGATAAAGCATTACGATTAATGCAAAAAACACGGTGTAAATATCCATTACATCTTCTCCTACCTTTCCATCTGTTTCAGTGTTTCGATAAAGCGGTATCACCGCTTTATCGAAACATAAATCTACGTTCAATAATTTTAAAAAAAACCATTTCTTATATGGATTCGGAATCAATTTTGGATATGGTTTTGGATATTGTAAATCCATTTCCATATACCACTTATGCTTATTATGATTCACCATATTTTCTATATATTCTTCATCCCTAAACTGTTTAAATTCCTCCTTCAGAAATGCTTTATCTTTAGCATTCTGTAAAATTTCCATAGCACACTCATCCTCAATCGGTATACTACTAGTACATTAATGCATTAATTTTCGAGTAATATTGATGTAGAAAAAAATCTCG
>CAOKHZ010000018.1 GCA_948468385.1 uncultured Faecalicatena sp.
GCAATCCTCAAGAAATGCGGGGAAATGCTTTGTTTTGCGGGGATAATTGCTCATTTACTTGATTTTTAAGGATAATAATAAACAGGCGGATGAGCTTCGTAAAAAGCTAAAAGAAACAGGCGTGTTTCTTTTGAATTTAATGTCAAGTCCGGGGGCGGGGAAAACAACCACTCTTGGGCGGACAATCGAAGCATTGAAGGATGAGATAAAAATAGGTGTTATGGAGGCTGATATTGACTCCGATGTGGACGCACATACAATTGCGGGTTATGGGGCAAAAGTGATTCAACTGCATACAGGGGGAATGTGTCATCTGGATGCAGGAATGACAGAAGATGGCATTAATGAGTTAGGAACAGAAGGTTTAGATCTTGTGATTCTTGAGAATGTAGGGAATCTTGTATGTCCGGCTGAGTTTGATACAGGGGCTGTGAAAAATGCTATGATTCTTTCTGTTCCAGAGGGACATGATAAACCACTTAAATATCCTCTTATGTTCCAGGTATGTGATGTTGTTCTTGTGAATAAGATTGATGTTTTGCCGTATTTTGATTTCAACATGGAGAAATGCATAGAATATGTACGTATGCGAAATCCGAAAGCGCAGGTTATTCCAATTTGTGCGAGAACAGGAGAAGGCATGGAACAATGGATTACGTGGCTGAAGGAAGAAACCGCAGTGTGGAAGAAATAATATAGTAATGGTCTGATAAAGTCATGGAAAAAGAAACTAAAAAAGAATTGTTAAAGGATAAATTTGTAGAAGAAATTACAAATGGTGTTATTTCAGGCAGGTATCCGATTGGATCAAAACTTCCTCCAGAAAGGGAGCTGGCCTTAAAAATGGGAATTAGCCGGACTGTAGTGCGCAGTGGAATGGCTGAATTAGCTGCTAACGGTGTGATTCGTCAGCTTGGGCGACAGGGCTGTGTAGTAGTAGACTACAGAGTAGATGGCCGTATGCCGATTGTAGATGCAATCTTGACTAGCGGAGGAGAATTATCTAAGCAGATACTGGATGGTTACATTGGGGCAAGGATATTGGTTGAATCAGAGACAGCAAGGCTGGCAGCGCTCCATAGAAGCAATGATGACTTATACCATATGTTTTTCATTATCCGGGAAGGTTACGAGGTTGAGGAGGGCGACATAAAAGCTTTGGCGAAACAGGAGTTCCGTTTTCACAAACAGATCGCAATCGCTTGTGGCAATGTCTTTTATCCCATTTTTATTAATTCGATGGAAAACACAGCTATTCGTTTGCTAGAGGAACTATATTGTAAAAATATGCGGAAACAGGATATTTTAAAATTACAGGAGCAATTATATGAGGCAATACAAGAAAAGAATCCAGAGAAATCTGTCCAGGCGATGGAAAATATATTTTATCACAGGCGGCCATAAAGGCGGCTTGTTTTTTTAGGTTCTTTTTTAAGACCAACAGAGGGGTTTGGGTTTAAAAACAGAACCATCAGTTCTGTACAAATATAAATTAAGAAATGGAGGAGATGACATGGGGTTTTACAAAAAACATTATGATGTGGTCATCATCGGCGGAGCGTTGGGTGGAATGGCGGCGGCTCTGCAGCTTCAGGACAAAGGAGTGAAAGATATCCTCATTCTGGAGAAACATAACTTACCAGGAGGTTTGGCGACAGATTATGTTAGGGGTGGATTTGAAATGGAAGCTACCCTGCATGAAATGATGTCTATCGGGCCAAAAAGAAAAAGGCTGAAAGTAGGACAATTTTTTGATGATATGGGGGTGGATATTGACTGGATGCCTGTGCCGGAATGTTATCGTATCGTATTGCCTGACTCAGATATTGATGTGCTTCTGCATGATGGATATAAACGGATGGCACAGGAAATTGATGCAGCCTGTCCGGGATGTTTCAATAAGGTATATGAGTTGATGCGTCTGTGCCGCCGGGTATATGACAGTGTAAACACCTTGTCTGTAAAGCCCATGAGCAAAGTGCAAATGCTGCGTAAACACCCGGATTTTGTGAAGACTGCAGGCTATTCTGCAACTCAGGTTATTGATACATTTCAATTACCAAAGCGCGCAGTTGAAATGCTTACACCCTATTGGATTTATGTGGGCGAACCTATGGATACGCTGCCTTTTACGATCTACGCTTTCCTAATGGCAGATTATTTTAGTGGTTCTTTTGTCTGTAGAGGGTTTTCTCATGAAATCAGTTTGAAAATGCAGCATAAATGTGAAGAAAACGGGGCACAGTTTGAACTTCGGCAAGAAGTAGAGAAGATCCTTGTCAGGAATGGGAAAGTATACGGCGTCAGAACCCGCCGCGGGGATGAAATCCGCTGTGATTATGTAGTATCCAGTGCATATCCTAATAAGGTGTATACGCAGATGATAGAGCCTTTATCCGAAGTGCCGAAAGCTGCGATTAAAATGATCAACGGGCGGCGGTTGTCAGTCTGTCCGGTATCAGTGATGATGGTGATTGACGGCACGCCGAAAGAAAATGGAATTATGAATTATTCTACGTTTTCTGGCGAAACAATGGATACAAATAAGATATGGAAGAACTATTCTAACCTGACAGAACCTTATAATTATATAACCACAATCTGCTTGAACTTAGCCAATCCTAACTGCGTACCGCAGGGATATACACAGCTTTCTATTACTGCGTTGGTTCCGGTCGCTCCTTTTGAAGAAATCAAGGAAGAACAGTATCATGATTTAAAACGCCGACTGGCTTCGGAAATGATCGAAAGCTGCATTCAGGTCACTGGTGTCGATTTCCGTCACCGTATTACAGAAATAGAGGTATCGACACCTATGACGATCGCTCATTATGTAGGGGCCTGGAAGGGCAGTATTTACGGTTATTCGCATTCAATGGATGATCATGTGGTAGCAAGACTGCAGATGAAAGAAGAAGACCGCTTCATACGGGGGTTAAATTTTGCCGGGGCTCATGGCATTTCTGGTAATGGGATGTCGCCTCAGATTACAAATGGACGGGCCGCGGCAAAAGAGATTTTAGAGGATATGGCGAAAAGGAGGGCATGAAATGAGCAAAATTAAAGTTGAAGGGTTCTTTCAGGATATCGGGGGAGCAGGCCGTGTCACAAAGTTAAGAAGAGAGAAGCACAAAGACGCTTCTGATATTCCGAATCCCAAAGATCCAATCAGAGAACTGGCAGACAGACTTCATCCCGGAGAGATAGAACTGCGTGTGGCTGATATACGAAATGCTTCTCCGACGGCGAAAACTTTTCGTTTTGAACCTGTGGACGGACATCTTCCGGTTTTTCAGCCGGGACAGTATGCAAGTTTTCGTCTTAATATAGGTAACAGCGTTTTGACGCGTCCTTATTCTATTTCTTCCGCTCCATATGAGGCACGGGGAGAGCATCCGTATTTTGAAATTACGGTGCGATGTAATAGGCCATATTTTGTACCATCATGGCTTTTTGAGAATGTAAAGGTGGGAGATGTGCTGAAAGGCTCTCTGCCGTTTGGAAACTTTTATTATGAGCCGCTCAGAGATACAAAGAATCTGGTTGCCCTGGCAGGAGGGAGCGGTATCGCACCTTTTCATTCAATGGCGAAAGAGATTGCGTATGGCAAAATGAAAGGCTGCAATTTGACGGTATTATACGGTTCTATGAAGTCTGATGACATTATTTTACAACAAGAATTGAAAATAATTGAAAAAGATTGCCCAGATGTGAAGGTAGTGCATGTTTTATCAGATGATGAAGCCTGGAATGGAGAGAAAGGATTTCTTTCCGGGAATCTGATTCGGAAATATTCCGGGGAGGATTCTACATATTTCTTCTGTGGGCCACTTCCCATGGCTCAGTTAATGGAGAAAGAATTGCAGTCATTGGGTGTTCCGAAGCGGCGATTTCGGTGTGATGTGTTAAATAATCCGGCAAATGTAACGGCGCTTCCGGGATATCCAAAAGAGCATGAAGGAAAAACGTATAAGATTACTGTTCGCCGGGGAATAGAGGCAGATACTATTACAGCCAGCAGTAGTGAAAGTGTAGCTGTTGCCTTGGAACGGGCAGAAATTCCGGTGGATACACACTGCCGCAATGGTGAATGTGGTTATTGCCGGGGACAACTATTAACAGGTGAGATTTTCGTTTCACCTATTGGTGACGGACGACGTCAAATGGATAAGGAGATGGGATGGTTTCATCCTTGTGCTTCCTGGCCGCTTAGCGATTTGGAAATTAAAATCCCCATTTTATAGAAAAAAGGAGTGAGAAGACATGAAGCAATATGATGTGATAGTAATAGGAAGTGGTACTGGCGGACTTTCAGCCGCGCTGACTTTAGCTCAGGCAGGGAAAAAGATTCTGTTGATTGAGCAGCATAATCTACCCGGTGGGTGCTCCACCAGTTTTGTAAGAGGACGGTTTGAATTTGACGCGACGCTGCACGAATTTTGTGGGATTGGGGAAGAGGGAAATTGGGGAGATACCGGGAAACTCCTGATGGATCAGTATCGTCTGCCGATTAAGTGGTATGCTATTCCCGATATGTTCCGTGTAATAGGACGGGCGCGCAGCGGGAAACACTATGATGTGCGGATGCCGGTAGGGGTAGAGAACTGTATCCGGAAAATGGAAGAGACGGTTCCGGGTTCTGAAAAACCAATGAGGACTTTTTTTGCATTAGCTGAGGAGTGCAGTCAGGCAGCAAATTATTTTTACCAACATATGGATCAGGTAGATTCGAAAGGGAATATCAAGACCAGTAAGCTATATTTCATGAAGCATTTTCCTAATTTCCTAAAAGTGGCTGAACGACCTTATAATGAGGTTTTGCGAAGGATTGGTATGCCGGAGGATGCCATTGATATTCTTGGCACCTATTGGGCCTATATGGCACTGGGAGGGGACAAAATCAGTTTCGTACAGATGGCATTCATGTTTTATTCCTATTGCAAGGATAAACCAGCCATCTGTGAATATAATGCGCATGGACTGGCAGTAACTGGAATAGAACGGCTCCGTGAACTGGGGGCCGATGTTTGGCTGAATGTTCGAGGAGAAAAAGTGGTCAGTGATAAAGATGGGAACATACAAGGAGTACAAACCAGCGCAGGGTTTGTGTCTGCAAATTATGTAATTGCCAATATGAATCCTCAGACAGCTTATACTTCATTGTTGGATAAAAACATACGGATACCGGAGAGGGAAATTAAAAAAGCAAATGCTTCCATCCATTCCAGCCGTTTCTTGAATGTATATTTGGGATTAAATAAGAGTATTGAAGAATTGGGAATACAAGATTATGCCATATTTTTCCCACGAGAAATCAATTCGCCGCTGAATTTCGAGGAATCCTGCCATTTTGAGGGTAACTATTTCGGCGCGGCCGTTATTTACAATGTGGCCAGGCCGGATATCTCCCCTGAGGGAACCACTTTTATGGTGCTGACAATTGAGTATAATGCAGAGGTATGGGACAAATTCAGCCAACGGGAATATGTATCCAAAAAGCAAGAGGCTTTTAAAGGTATTCTGGATGCATTTGAGCAGGAAACAGGAATTGTTATTCACGACTGTATTGAAGAGATGGAAATTGCTACACCGTGGACTTTTGCTCATTTCCTGAATACTCCGCAAGGAAGCGTTTACGGTTATCAGTATACAGAGTGGGATACCATGCTGTCCCGTCTGATGATGATGCGTAAGGATCAGCCGATCAAGGGATTTAAAACATGCGGAGCCAGCGGTGCAAGAGGTGATGGGTATTCGCAGACATATTTCAATGGAAATGATATGGCGAACCTGATCTTAGAAGAAATGGAGGGAAGATAACATGGCGGGAGAAATAAAACTAAAAGGATTTGGTGTAAAGGATATGCTCTATTTTTCCGGCAAACCAGCGGAGCGAGAGAAGTTTATCCAGAATACACCTGCAAAACCTCTGACGGAGCAGTATGAGACAAACCGTAAAGCGTCTGAGAGACATCCGGTTAAGCAACGATTTGTAATAAAGGATATTATTGACAGAGGGCAGGATGTTAAAAGTTTTGTATTTGAGAGTTTGGAGAACAGACTCCCTTCATTTTTCAGGGCAGGTCAGTATGTAGTAGTGCGTCAGATTATTGATGGAAAACTGATAGCTCGTCCAATTTCTATTTCTTCTGGACCTGAAGATGCCTTGAACGGTAAAATGGAGATTACAGTCAAGAGGAACCCCAATGGATATATGAGCGGTTGGATTTTGGATCATTGGAAAAAAGGAGATGAAGTAGTAACCTCCGGACCGCAGGGAACTTTCTATTATGAAAAATATCGTGATTGCCGGAATGTGGCCGCTGTATGCGGAGGCAGTGGTATTACACCGGTACTCTCCATGGCAAAGGCGATTGCCAGTGGCGATGAAGACTTTGAATTGACGATCTTGTATGGCAGTCGGACACGAAAAGATATTTTGTTTGAGGCGGATTTTAAGAAAATCATGGAACGTACGAAAAAAGTCAAATTAATAAGTGTTCTGTCAGACGAAAAGTTGTCAGGTTATGAACAAGGGTTCGTTGGTGCAGACCTTATCCGCAAATATATGGGACAAAAGGAATTCAGTTTATTTGCTTCTGGACCACAGGGGATGTATCGATTTTTGGATCAGGAAGTGGAAAAACTGGGATTGGATGAAAAGCATTACAGGAAGGAAATCTTTGGTGCAAGCCATGAGCCGTGGAAAGAGGCGGGGTATCCGGCAGACGCCAGAAATCGGTATTTTCATGTTACGGTAAAAATGTGTGATAGAACTTATGATATAGAGGCGGACAGTAATGAGACGCTTCTGGTGGCGTTTGAACGGGCCGGCGTAGCAGGACCTAACCGTTGCCGCGGTGGTATTTGCGGTTATTGCCGAAGCAAGCTGCTTTCTGGAGAAGTATTTATTCCTGAAGATACGGATGGGCGGCGTCAAGCAGATAAAGCATATGGATATATTCATCCTTGTGCTTCATTCCCGGTTTCTGATTTGGTGTTAGAAGTTCCGAACAATAAGTGATATAAAAAGTATAACTAATCCTGCCGGAGAGAATAGGGAATCTGTCCGGCAGGGGATTAAATGCGAGGAGAATCGCTGTATAGGCCAGGAATGAAAATATATTTAGTTAATCATTCTGTTTATCAAGGTATTGGGAAGGGGTACATCCAAAGTATTTTTTAAATGTAGTAGAAAAATACGGATAATTGGAATAGCCTACCTGTGTAGCAACGGATACTACCGTACATTGGGAGGATTTCAATAAACGGGCTGCAAGTTCCATACGTTCTTGAATAATCCATTTGCTGAGGTTGATATTTTTCTCTTTTTTTGAAGATTCGGTTTAAATAAATTGCATTTAAATAAAAATGAGCAGCCACTTGTGATACGTTCAGATTCTCATCTCCCAGATTTTTTTGAATGTATTCTATGCATTCTGTTACTAGTTCCGCCGGACTTTTAAAGGGTATAGAAGGTTCCAGTTCATCTCTTTGGCTTTTAATCCCGTTTTCACCATATTTTTGAAGACGAAGGTTTTCGAGATGCTCTGTTCGGCGTTCTATAACCTTTTTTACATTTTCTCCTATATCTTCATATTTGGCAGGAAGTAAAATATAATCCTGGCAATTGAGCGCGACAGCTTCCCTTGCATAGGAAAATTCTGCATGACAGGTAAGGAGAATGATATCAATATCATATCTTTGATTACGAATCCAGCGTATGAGAGAGATTCCGTTTTCACCAGGCATTTCAATATCACATAACAGAATATCTATTGTCTGTTTCAATAGGATATCCCGGCCTTCCTGTGCATTAAATGCAAGAAATACTTCGTCAATTCCGTATTTGTCCCATGAAATGATAGGCTTCATTGTTTGGTCTTCCACGACGGCGTCATTTACAATCAATAGTTTCATAATAATCCTCCTCTTCCAGATTGCAGGGAATTGTGATTGTTATTGTGGTTCCTTTTTCTAGTTCAGAATCTATATGTAAAGAGGCTTTTTCTCCATAATAGAAATGCAGCCGGTTTACGGAATTACGAATTCCGACATGAGTTCCTTTTGATAGATGCGAAAAATTTTGAGAGTTGATTTGTTCCACTTGATCTGGCTCCATGCCGGGGCCGTCGTCAGAAATCTGGAAAGTGGCCGTACCGTCTTCATACTCTCCGAAGAAAACAATATGTATTGTATGCCCTTTTGTAAGAGTATGCTGTATGATATTTTCAATAAAATTATGAAATAGAAACGGCGGTATTCGCAGCAGGCTCAACACAGGATCAATCTGATAAGAGATAGTAAATTCATCAGGATAGGATATCTGTGACACACATAAATATTTTTTTATTAGATTTAGTTCCTTTTCAAAATGTTCCAGATCTTTATCGCTTCGGAACATATAGCGGAAGTAATCTGAAAGATATAAAATCAGCTCAGACGCCTGAGTAAGCTGAGAGGTCTGAGTCAATGCATACAACAGATTCATTGTGTTCTGAAGAAAGTGGGGACGAATCTGGAGTCGGAGATTATCAAGCTGAAGCTGATTGTATGCAAGTGCTTTATTTAGATTTTCAATACGCAATTTCTTGAGAGTATAGGCCATATCATTAAATGAATCATACGCATAAGAAAATTCTGTTGAAGAAGCTTGTGAAGTAATGCGGTAGTCCTCATTTCCTGATTTCAATTCCGTGTGTGCGTAGTTCAAAACTTGAAGCGGGTGGGCAATTTCATGTTTGAAAAGCATATAAAGCAGCGGTATGATCGCAAGAAAAACCAGACACATAAGGCCAATAAATATGGTTAAAAACGGAGTCTCTAATTCACTGTCCAATGTCATTTAGTTAATATCAAACAAATTTAGGTTAGTCTTTCATTCTTGGGGGTCTAACCTATTTTTAACAAAATTTTTTTCAAAATTCCCAAAAACACTTGACACGAGGACGAAAATGTGCGGCGCGCTCGCTACTGATTTATTTCACAAGGTGGCGAGCGCGCCCCTTGAATTAGACAGTATATTTTATTTTTAATTCAAGGAGGTACACTTCACATGACTCATGAAGAAACCAAGTCACTCTATTATTCGGCCGTCCGCAATGTCACGGAGCACATTTCCGACTACGCCGTCAGTCCCGAAAAGGACTTCACCCGTGAAAAAAAATTCCCCGCAGACAAGCTCATTCACTTCCTGGTTACGGAGGGCTCGTCAAGCACCAAAAACGAATTGCTCGATTTCTTTGACATGGACGCGAACGCCCCGACGGCCTCCGCCTTCAACCAGCAACGTGCCAAGCTCCGCCCGGAAGCCCTTGAGGCCGTTTTCCGTCGTTTCAACTCATCGGTCCAGCCTGAAGCCGACACCTCGGAATATGAATTCCTCGCCGTTGACGGTTCTACCTTTACCTTTTTCAGCTATCCACGTTTTTCACCCGAGGAATACCACGTCTCCCAGGGACATTCGGCCAGGGGATTTTACAGCGTCCACGTAAATGCCCTTTACGACCTGACGCGCCGCACCTATCACGACGCGTTGCTGCAACCCGTCCGTGACAAGGACGAATTCCGTGCGTTTTGCCAGATGGTCGACCGTTATGAGTTCGCCACCGGAAGGAAGTGCGTGTTCATAGGCGACCGCGGCTACTGTTCCTACAACAACATGGCACACGTCATAAACAAGGGACAGTTCTTCCTGTTTCGAACAAAGGACATCCATTCCAAGGGGCTGGTGGGAAATTTCGAACTTCCCGACGAGGAGTCCTTTGACGTTCGCGTGAAGGTCACCCTGGCTCGGAGCCGTTCGGAAAGAATACAGCCCGCGGACGGGTACAAGCGTTTCATCGACAACGATACCGCCTTTGACTTTGTCAGACATGGCACAATGGACACCTATGAGATGTCCTTCCGGGTCGTCCGCTTCCCCTTGTCCGACTCCTCTTATGAATGCGTCCTCACGAACCTTCCCGAGGACGAGTTTCCGATGGGGCGCATCAAGCAGACGTACTACCTCAGGTGGTCGATTGAAACCTCCTTCCGCAAGTTGAAGTACACGATTGGCGCGTGCAACTTCCACGCGTATAAGGCGGAATACGTCAAGCAGGAACTCTGGGCGCGCCTAATCGCCTACAACGTGACGGAAACCCTGATCACCCATACCGCGCTTCCCCAAAGAAAGACCAAGCATGTGTACAAGGTGAATTTCAGCAAGGCGGCTCACATTTGCCGAGCCTTCCTCCGTCCCGGAACAAAGAAAGGCTCGATAGACGTGGCAAAACTACTTGGAAGGGAGCTGACTCCCATCCGGGATGAACGGCAATACGCCCGTTTGATGACAGCCCATTTCCGAAAGCCCAAGTACTTCACATATCGTCCCTCCTAGGCGTTGTTTCACCGCGCCTTAAAAGGATACACCTTTTTCAAACAGATGTAAATCTGTTTATTTGTCATGCCCAATTTTCTCGATTCTCATCATTTTTACCATCACGTCCCCCATCATGCCCTTCAATTCTCCATAACCACTTACATGCCATGCCATCCAAGGGCGGGCTGTCCTATTGTTAAAAATCTAACTAAATGACATTGGGCCGTGAATAGTAACAATTATCAGGAGCATTTTTCGTTTTCTGCAAAAATCCACTTGATTTTTTCTGGCAATGCCCTACAATGAAAGGAGAAATGCTTATGGCAACCAAGAAACTGCAGGAAATGAACTTGCTAGACGACTTTCTGTTCGGGAAGCTCGTCACCTACCCGGAGCTGGGCGAGAAGTTTTGCAAACGGCTCATCAGCGTCATTTTAGGGGTGGAACTGACAAGGGTAAAAATTGTTCCACAAAAGGTATATTATGGGGCGGATATCGATTTGCACGGTGCACGGTTGGACATCTATATTGAAGAGGACGGAAACGATTTGAACGGTACCTTGTTCGATTTCGAGCCAGACAAAAACGATAAACCCGAATTGAAAAAAGCATTGCCGCAGCGAGCGAGATTTTACCATGCGCTGTTAGATCAAGAATGTCTTAAATCCGGTCAGGATTATGGCACGCTCAGGCGGGTGGTCGTCATCCTTATGATGCCTTATGACCCGTTTGGATATGACCACATGATTTATACGATTAAAAATCACTGTGAAGAATTGCCCGACATGCCATATGACGACGGTGCCAGGACGCTATTCTTATACACCAAGGGCAAAAAGGGAGTTCCGTCGAAAAAACTTCAGGAGCTTATGCACTATATGGAAGAGTCTACGGAGGAAAATGCCTGCAACGAAGTGCTGAAAGAGATTCACGGCATGGTGACGAAAGTAAAGCATGATAGGAGGGTGTCGATAGAATATATGAAAATATTTGAACGAGAAAAAATGATATACGACGATGGAAGGGAAGATGGTTACGGAGAAGGGTTTGAAAACGGTAGGGAAAAAGGATTGGAAGAGGGCAGGGAAAAGGGGATTTTTGCACTCATCGCTGATAATCTGGGATTTGACGTTTCCGTCGATAAAATCAATGCCAAACTCCAGAAAGTTTTTGAGTTGGACGAGAAAAAAGCGCAAGAGTATATTGATAAGTATCTGGTTACAAATAGACATAGATAAGAGACTTGTCCCTCATATGCGAACTTAAGGAATCACTGCTTACTGGATTGAATTATGGCAGAAGTAGGAAGTATTGGTATAGGAAAGCTCAGTTGGTTTTTAAACCTTCTTTATACGCATCAAGAACATGTTGTAAATGGTCTGGTAAATTATATTCATAGGCGTGTTGGCGCTTGGTTTCCCGCATCCCACGTTCTGTTAAAACCTCCATGGAAACGCCCAAAGCACTTGATATTTTGAATATGGTTTCGGCAGAACATTTTTCCAACTTGGTTTTTCCACTACAAATATCGTTTAATGTTGCGTGGGGAATATTTGCCATGATTGCAAGTCTATATTTTGTCATTCCACGCTTTATTAATAAATCTTCTATAATCATCTCTACCTGCCTCTTCAACAACCAGAAAAGTTTTTTCTATACATAATGTTATACCGAAATGTTACTATTCACGGGGCTGTGCGCCCCGCCGCACGGCCTCCGTCCGATAAAGGATGGTGCCGATTGGGCATTTCGGCCATCGCCGTAGGCGATTTTAAATGGCCGAATGCCGTTACTATCGCGGCCGCAGGCCGTGAATAGTAACCCGAAATAACACCAAGCCGGTTCTTGAAAATTTCCCTCTTGTCAAATGTAATTTTTTCGGCTACAATAAGAACGACAATTTAATAATGAAGGTTATTGGAAGAAGGAGACGAAACATGAGAAGAAAAGTAACAGCGATTCTTTTAGTGCTTTGCATGGCATCATCTGTTGTATTGGGCGGTTGCTCAAATGACAAGAATGAAGGCGGGTCTGCGACGGACAATGAGCTTTCAAAAAACCCGGTCGAAGGGGGAAGTATCACGGTAGGTATTTCCCAGGATGTAGACGGTCTTGACCCACACATGGCGGAGTCGGCAGGAACAAGAGAGGTTTTATTTAACATTTACGAAGGTCTGGTGAAGCCGGACAGTGACGGCGTGCTTAAGGATGCCGTCGCGAGTGACCATAGCGTGTCGGAGGACGCGAAGGTGTACACCTTCACTTTGCGCGAGGGCGTGAAGTTCCACGATGGCAGCGAGGTTACCGCCGAAGATGTAAAATATTCGATTGAACGTTGCGCTGATACGTCAAACGGGGAACCGTTGGTATCAGCGTATTCTATTATTGAGAGCGTGAATGTTCTTGACGAGAATACGGTGGAAATCCGGCTTTCCGAGCCGGATACGGAGTTTTTGTTCAACATGACGACCGCCATCATTCCAAAGGACAGCGCACAAACCATTGATGCCAATCCAATTGGAACGGGGCCGTTTGCCTATGCGTCCCGCAGCGAGGGCGACAGTATCACGTTGAAGAAAAGCGAGGAGTACTGGGGAGAGAAGGCGCATTTGGACGAGGTGGTGTTCAAGGTGGTGGCCGATGCCGACATGCTGGTGAGTTATTTGAAAGGCGGTTCGCTTGACATGGTGATGCGTATGACCAATGCCCAGGCGGCGGAGCTGACCGAGGGCTTCCATATTGAAGAGGGCACGATGAACCTGGTGCAGGCATTGTATTTGAATAACGCGGTAGAGCCGTTAAACAATGAAAAGGTGCGTCAGGCACTTTGCTATGCGATTAATCCGGATGAAATCATGGACATGATGAATGATGGGAAAGGCGTGCGCATCGGAACGCATATGTTGCCGGGCTACAAGGCATATTATAATGATGAATTGACAAATTATTATAGCCAGGATTATGAAAAGGCGAAGGAGCTTTTGAAGGAAGCCGGATATGAGGACGGCTTTGACCTGGAAATCACGGTCAGCGCGGCGGACCAGCCGCATGTGGATACCGCGCAGGTGATTCGTGAGCAGTTGAAAAACATTGGTGTCAACGTGACGATTAACCCGGTAGAATGGGAATACTGGTTGGAAGAGGTTTATGGAAACAGAAACTTCGAGTCGACCGTCGTCGGGGTGGATGCCAAGACATTGTCCGCGCGTTCTTTGTTGGAGCGGTTTCAATCGGACGGCGGCAGCAACTTTATCAATTTCAGCGACGGTGAATATGACGAGGTGCTTTCCCAGGCGATTGCCTCGATGGACGAGAAAGAGCAGACGGAGTGTTACATGAAGCTGCAGGAAATTCTGACGGAAAAGGCGGCGAGCGTTTATATTCAGGACTTGGCCAGTCTGGTGGCCATTCGTGATGATTTTGACGGCTACGAATTTTACCCGTTGTACGTGCAGGACATGGCTAAAATATATCGGGTGGAATGAATAAGGAAGTTGTGCTGCCACTAGGCTCGGAAAGACCTTGCCAAGTGGCCCACAACTACATTCGCACTTAGCGTCCCTAATACGGACGCTAAGTGCTCATAGTAGGAGGTAAGCATGAAATACGTTACTAAAAAAATATTAGGTCTTATAATCACATTATTAATTGTCAGCATGCTTACCTTTTTTGCGTTCGAACTGATTCCGGGCGACCCGGCCAGGTCAATTCTCGGCACGGACGGGACTTCGGAGCAAGTCCAGGC
Source organism: uncultured Faecalicatena sp. (assembly GCA_948468385.1). Classification (GTDB taxonomy): domain Bacteria; phylum Bacillota; class Clostridia; order Lachnospirales; family Lachnospiraceae; genus Schaedlerella. Next base: position 14,109 of record CAOKHZ010000018.1, read on the forward strand.
GCTGCGGGAGGAGATGGGCTTAAACCGTCCCCTGCCGCAGCGTTACGGAGAATGGGTGTTAGACTTTCTACATGGGGACATGGGAAATTCCTACTACTATCAAAAGTCGGTGCAGGACTTGATTGGAGACCGGATTCCCATTACCGTGACTATGACGCTTCTGTCGTTTTCCATGATTTTGTTACTGTCGGTGGCGGTCAGTATTTTCAGCGTGCGTTATGCAAATCGATTGTTCGACCGCATTTTCTTGATCGTGGATCAGGTTACAATGTCGGTTCCGCCGTTTTTTATCGGAATCATTTTTACCGCCGTGTTCGGCCTTGCTTTTCACTGGTTTACGCCGGGGGGATATGTGTCTTATGAAAAGGACATGGGAGGCTTTATCGGCTATCTTATTTTGCCCTCGCTTGCCATTGCCCTGCCAAGGGCGGCAATGGCCGCGAAGCTTTTGCGCAGCTCTCTTTTGGACGAGATGCAGAAGGACTACGTGCGCACGGCCTATAGTCGGGGGAACGGCCCGTGGCGGGTGCTTTTGCGCCACGTCCTGGGAAATGGGATTCTGCCGGTGGTTACATTTTTAGGAATGACGGCCGCCGATATTATTGCCAATAGCATCGTCGTGGAGCAGGTGTTTGGGATTCCGGGTGTCGGGCGGATGTTGATTTCCTCCATTTCCAAACGGGATTATCCGGTGGTGGAGGCCATCATCGTGCTGATAGCGGTGGTGACGTTAGTTTTGAATACTCTGGTGGATGTTTTATATAAGAAACTGGACAAGCGGATTGAACTTATATGAACACTTGGCGAGGTGTTTCGCGAGCCTGGTGGATATGGTATCGTATAGAGGGAGTTGTTTTATGAAGTACAAAGGTCGTTCTTACAATTTCACGTTGGGACTGGGCATCACGGTTTTCATGGTGGCCTTGATTTTGCTTGGCTTTTTGTGGACTCCCTATGATCCGGATGCCATGCAGGGGTCGTTAAAGTTAAACGCTCCGAGCCTTTTGCATTTGTTTGGAACGGATCAGTTCGGACGAGACATTCTCAGCCGGGTGCTCGTCGGGGCGGGAAGCACGCTTGTCATTGCCGTGGGAACCATCGTGATTGGCGGGGCGATTGGCGTGATATTGGGAGCCGTCTGCGGGTATTTTGGCGGCTGGCTGGACGAGGGAGTGATGCGGATCTGCGACGCACTGGCGGCGTTTCCCAGCGTCCTTCTGGCATTGGTCATCATAAGCATTGCGGGAAGCGGAAAATATAAGGTGATGGCGGCACTGGGCATCGCGTTTATTCCCAGCTTTGCCAGAATCGTGCGGGGGGAATTTATGCGGCTTCGGGAATCGGATTTTGTCATCAGCGCGAGGCTTGTGGGCGTGTCGACACCGCGCATTTTATTCGTGCATATTTTGCCCAATATTCTGCCGTCCCTTTTATCTTCCCTTGCCATCGGGTTTAACAATGCGGCACTGGCGGAGGCGGGATTAAGCTATCTGGGAATCGGCGTGCAGCCGCCGGACGCGAGTCTCGGGAGGATGCTTTCGGAGTCGCAAACCTATTTGGCGAGCGGCGTGTGGTGCGCCATATTTCCTGGTATTTTCCTCGTGCTTTTGGTGCTGGGAGTGGGACTTTTGGGAGAAGGCATTTTGGATCGGTTCGGAGGCGGGAGATAAAGTTTGGTTATGAATGCGGTCACGTGTTGTGAATGGTAAGTACGCTCAAAATTTAAAAAGTTAGAGGGTAATAGGAATGCTTAACGTAGAACATTTGTCAATCCATTTTGAGGAGCGCGGGAAAAGGGAGGATGCGGTAAAAAATGTATCATTCCAGCTCGCGGACGGGGAAATATTAGGAATCGTCGGGGAATCCGGCTCTGGCAAGACGATGACGGCACTGACGATTGCGGGGCTTAAAAAACCGTATGCGGTAATAGACGGCGGCAGTGTCTGGCTGGACGGCATGGACTTGTTAAAGCTTGATGACGCGCAGATGCGAAGCGTGCAAGGGGCACAAATCGGCATGATTTTTCAGGAACCGATGAGCGCGCTCAATCCGACGATGAAGATTGGAAAACAGCTGGAGGAAGTGCTGATCTTGCATACAAAGCTGTCAAAAGAGGAGAGAAGAAACAAGGTTTTTGCGGCGATGGAGGACGTGGAGCTAAGAAATCCGGGAGAACTTTACGACAAGTATCCGCATGAGCTTTCCGGCGGGATGCGCCAGCGAGCCATGCTGGCGGCGGCCATCGTCTGTAGACCGAAGCTTTTAATTGCCGATGAACCGACGACGGCGTTGGACGTGCAGACACAAGACGGTATTCTCGAGTTATTGAAGAAGCTCAACCAGAAATATGGGATGAGCATTCTTTTTATTTCCCACAATTTACGCGTGGTGGAAAAACTATGCGGCCGGGTCTTAGTGATGAAGTCGGGGGAAGTGGTCGAGGAAGGAAGTGTGGAGGGGATTTTTGGCAATCCGCAGACGGAATATACGAAGGAATTGATTGCGGCGATTCCGACCGCTTGTGGCAAGAATGAGGGAGATAAATCGACGGTAGATGAAGCCGGCATGGAGAAGGATATGTGGGAGCCGCGGAAAGTGCTCGAGGTGCGCAATCTTAATGCGTATTATCGGGAAGGCAGGGCGCGCAGGCAGATTTTACAAGATGTTTCGTTTGCCTTGTATGAAGGAGAAATCGTTGGACTTGTGGGAGAGAGCGGCAGCGGGAAGACGACGCTTTGCAAGTGCGTACTTGGACTTTTGAAGGATTATGAAGGAGAAGTGATTCATCATACAAAACGTCCGCAAATGATTTTTCAAGACCCTTATGGATCTTTGAATCCGCGTAAAACCATCGGTTGGATTTTGGAGGAACCCCTTAAGGTGCAAGGCGGGTTTACGAAGGAGGAGCGTAAGAGAAAGGCCGAGGAAATGTTGGAGAGGGTACATTTGCCAAAGGAATTTTATAAGCGTTATCCGAGGGAACTAAGCGGCGGACAAAGGCAGCGCGTGAGCATTGCCACGGCGCTGATGACCGGGACAAAGTTCATACTGGCGGACGAGCCGCTATCGGCGTTGGACGTGACCGTGCAGGCACAGATGATTGCACTTTTGAAGGAATTGCAAGAGAAAGAAAAAATCTGCTATCTGTTCGTGTCGCACGACTTGGACGTGGTGCACATGTTATGCGATAGGGTGCTGCGGGTAGAGAAAAAACAAGTTACTGTTTAGCCCCGAGCCAGTCACTGCGCTGACTGGCTCGGAGGATGCATGTGAATCTGGCCGATGCATCACCCGCTTTGCCGAAGGCAAATTAAAAATGCAGGTGATGCCCGTTACAATTCAGCCCGCGCTGAATTGTAACAAAAACGGTGCTGCGGATGGAATGAGGCGGAAGCCGGGGATGGAGAAAGACGTGAGGAAAATGTGTATGAATGGAGAAAAAGTCGTGAGGAAAATGTGAATAATGGATTGAAAAAGTGCGTATAATCTCGTAAAATATACTTGGAACGAATTCGCGCATAGGTGATTTCAATGCGGTCGTCAAGTGTTTATAGCGGGAGAGATTGTATGTATCGGAAGTTGCTGGAAGAATTAAAGGTATGGAAAAATGACGTTCACAGAAAACCGATGATGATCCGGGGAGCAAGGCAAGTGGGGAAAACCTGGTTGATGAAGGAGTTTGGAAGGACTTGTTATGAAAAGTGTGCATACATTTCCATGGATGAAAACGAAATCATGGAGGACGTATTTCGGGATGCGTTTGATATTAAGCGCATTATCACGGCATTGGAAATTGAAGTGGGATTTCAGATTGAACCGGAGAATACTTTGATTATTTTTGACGAGGTGCAGGAAATTCCGAGGGCATTAAAGTCGCTGAAATATTTTTGCGAGAACGCACCGCAGTACCATGTCATGGCGGCGGGCTCTCTGCTCGGCGTGGCATTGCATGAAGGGACGTCTTTTCCCGTGGGGAAAGTGGAATTTTGCGATTTGTATCCGATGGATTACCAGGAGTTTCTTCTCGCGTGCGGGGAGGATGGATTGGCAGAACTGTTGGAGTCAGGGGATTATAAGTTAATTACGAGCTTTAAAAATAAGTATATAGATTTGTTGAAGTTTTACTATTATGTCGGCGGGATGCCGGAGGTCGTGTCCACGTATGTCCAGACGAATGATTTGAAAAAGGTTCGCAGGATACAAAATAGATTGCTTGGCGCATATGAAAATGATTTTTCCAAGCATGCGCCGGCGGAAATCGTGACGAGGATCAAGATGCTTTGGAACTCGATTCCCACGCAGCTCGCAAAGGAAAATAAAAAGTTCATATATGGTCTGGTGCGGGAAGGAGCCAGGGCCAGGGAATATGAAGTGGCAATCACCTGGTTGATAGATTGTGGACTGATTTATAAAATAAACCGGGTGAAAAAACCGGACTTCCCGTTGCGGGCATATCAGGATTTTCAAGCGTTCAAACTGTTTGTCCTGGATATCGGTCTCTTAGGAGCCATGTCCAGGTTGAGTGCGAAAATGATTTTGCGGGGAAATCGCTTATTCGAGGAATTTAAAGGGGCACTTACCGAGCAGTACGTATTGCAGCAGTTAAAGGAAAATCTGGAAATCGATATTTTCTATTGGAGTTCTGACACGGCAACGGCGGAGGTTGATTTTCTGGTTCAGACGGAGGAAGATATTATTCCGATAGAAGTGAAGGCCGAGGAAAATTTGTCGGCAAAAAGCTTGAAGTCATTTTATAATAAATATCGTCCGCAACTGTCAATTCGCACGTCCATGTCCGATTACAGAGAGCAGGAATGGATGGTGAATGTGCCGCTGCATATGGTAGGGGCGTATTTTCGAGGTCTGTACGGAGTATAAGTTGGCCTGATACAAAGTTCCTTAGTGCGGGGCGAGAAAGTGTAGAAGAAATATGAGACAAAAATAGAAAGCGGGAAATGAGCATGCTGAAAATATGGTATTATGGTGGGACGGAATATATGGGCGACGCCCCTGCGTACTTCGATAATGTATATGAGGATGAGTGGATAGAGGATGAATTTGTCAAAGAAATGATTGCGGACGTGGATCAATCCACGGTAGTAAGTGCGCATGTGATTGAAAGCCCGATTTTGGGTGCCATCACGCCGAAAGAATTATCAGGCGGGGTAAAAGTTTTGATATTGATGTTGAAAGATGATTCCTTTGTCTACAATATGTCTAATTGTGGAAATAACTGTGCGAAGTGGATTTTGAAAATTGCCGAAAAAAAGGATTTGACAGTGTATTTGCAACACATACTCCGCTTTGAAGGCGAATTTGAGATTGAAATCATGAACAGTGGAAAAATCGTACACAACCCGAAAGAATATGTAGAGGCATTGCTGGTAGTGGAGGGGCTGTTGGATGAAGGGTAAATATCATTTCCGGGTGAGAAGCAAGAAAGTAGTGTTTGAGTTTGACATACGAAGAAATATTACAGTATTGAAAGGGGATAGCGCGACCGGGAAAACAACGCTTTTGCATATGCTGTATGAGTATCTTCGGGTTGGAAGAGAGTCGGGGTATGCGGTAACGGCAGATGTTTCTTATTATGTATATCTACGGCGGGAAGTGGGAAGAGACTGGAAGGATGCGCTTTTGCAGTTGCAAGATACGGTTATTTTTATAGAGGAGAATAACGAGTTTGTATTTTCCAGAGAATTCGCCGAGTTTGTGAAAAAATCGGGAAATTATTTTGTGTTGGTGAATCGTGCCCCATTAAAAATGCTGCCATATAGTATCCATGAGATTTATGAAATCGTTACAAATGGAAAACGGGCGGATGTAAAAGAGTCATATCATGAATTGAAGGAAATTTACAGTAATTACCCGATTATTGAAAATAATAAAATGAATTATGTGATAACAGAAGACAGTAATTCGGGCTGCCAGTTTCTTTCTCATGTATGTAAAGAGAGTCGGGTGGTTAGTGCGAATGGAAATGGCAATATTATCAATACAATTAAGGAAATTGTCGAGGGTGACATTTTGATTGTCGCGGATGGAGCGGCGTTTGGTGCGTTGATAGAAATTTGTCTGGAATATCTTGAAAAACAGAAAAATAAGCGAATCACGATTTGGTTGCCAGAATCATTTGAATATTTGATTTTGAAGTCCAAAATGATTGTGTCAGAAGAACTGGAAAAAATATTGGAATCCCCATCGGATTACGTTGAAAGTGAGAAATATGAAAGCTGGGAGAGGTATTTTACGGAGTTGTTGATTTTGCTGACAGAAAATACATCGCATAGGTATTCAAAACATTCTTTGGATGGGTTTTATATGCAGGAGAAAAATGTGAAAAAGATTCTAAGTACATTTCCGAAAGAGATAAAGATAGAAAAATAAATATAAAAATCATAATTTCGAGCAGTCTGGCGCTTGCATTCGCCAGGCTGTTCTTTTTATGCACACGGGACAGAAAGGTGTATGCTGCTTACGCAGCCCGTCCCGGCGCGACGAGTAGGGGAAAATCAACCCTACTCGATTACACACGGGCATCCAAAGGAAGTATGTCAGCTGATGCTGACGAATGCCTGGCGCGCGAGTGGGGAAGATAAATCTTCTCTACCCGATTGCCTCAATTATCATGTCCCTTGTCTGATAAATTTTATAAAATTCATATAAAACACAAAAATAAAACATAAAACAAAAATATTATCATAAAAAATAAGAAAAATTACAAATAACTGTTGAAAAAAATAAAAAAATAATATATTATGACAATATAACAAAAATTAAATGAAAAATAGAAAAGATTTGTTGTGCAAACGGTGACAAAGATTCTAAAAACAAAGAAAAGTGAGCGGAGAAGAACATGAAATCGTATGAGTTGGGCCTATACGAAAAGGCGATGCCCTCCTCTTTGAGCTGGCATGAGAAGTTGACGGCGGCAAAAGCGGCGGGGTATGATTATCTGGAGATGAGCATTGACGCGTCGGAGGAAAAAATACAACGGATTTACATGTCGAAGCAGGAGCGTTTTGCATTGATTGGGGACATGTATCAGACGGAAATGCCGATTCGCACCATGTGTGTCAGTGCGCTGACCAAGTTTTCCCTTGGCAACCCGGACGGAGAAATGGTGAAGCGGGGCATGGAAATTGCTGAGAAATCCATCGAACTGGCGGCGGACTTAGGCATCCGCGTCGTCATGATTCCAGGATATGACGTGTACTATGAACCTTCGGACGAAAAAACAAAGAGCGGATATCTGGAAAATTTAAAAAAGGTTGCCGAAATCGCGGAGAAGACCGGCGTGATTCTGGGCTTGGAGACGATGGAAAACGAGTTTATGAACACGGTGGAAAAGGCGATGAAGTATGTCGTTTTGTGCGGCTCGAATTATCTGAAGATATATCCCGATATCGGGAATCTTACGAATGCCGCGAAGCAGTACAAGATGGACGTGCTGGAGGACTTGCAGCTCGGAAAGGGAAACATTACGTCCATGCATTTAAAGGAGACGCTGCCGGGGCGGTATCGGGAGGTGCCCTATGGAACCGGGCATGTCGATTTTGAGGCGGCGATTAGGAAGGCGTGGCAGATGGGGATTCGCAGGTACGTGACGGAGTTTTGGTATCTCGGCGAAGAAAACTGGAACGAGGAATTGAAAAAAGCATATGACAAAATGGCCAACATATTGAATGAGTTGAACAAGTGAGTGGTATCAAGTGAATGAAATGAAGTGGACGGAATCAAGTGAATGAAATGAAAACGAAGAGGTGTGACGACAATGAAAGTAGAAAAGAAGAAAATATCAAATCTGACAAAATGCTATTCCATTGCCCCGCTGGAGTATAAGGGAAAAAGGCACTTTCTGGTGGCGGCCGAGAAGGTGGATAAATGCCTTCTGTTTGACGAGGAGGGCAATCAGGAAGACGTGGTGTGGGAGGAGCCGGGCGGAGTGATGACGATGGTTCAGGTTCCGGGGACGGACGGTCAATTTCTTGCCACGCACAAATTTTACTCGCCAAATGATTCGAAGGAGGCGAAGATTGTCGTGGTGACACCGCAGGAGGGTGGAAAATGGGACGTGAGGACGTTGGTGGATCTTCCGTTTGTACACCGGTTTGACATTCTTGTCCGGAACGGAGCGGCATATTTGATCGCCTGCGCATTGAAATCGGATCATGAGTGGAAGGACGACTGGCGTTTCCCGGGAAAAGTGTATGCGGCTCCCCTTCCGAGTGATTTGAGTGTATTTGACGAGGAACATCAGCTAGAATTAAAAGTGGTGAAGGATGGAATGTTAAAAAACCACGGTTATTACCGTGACGAGCAAGATGGCCTTATGACGGGTATCGTTTCCTGCGAAAATGGTGTGTTCCAGTTTGTACCGCCCGCCCAAGAAGATGGTGAATGGGAAATAAAGACGTTAATCACCGATGCCGCGAGCGATGCCGTCTTGGTTGATTTTGACGGGGATGGAGAAAAAGAACTGGCCGTAATCGCGCCATTTCACGGCGACGGGGTTCGTTTCTATAAAAAACAGAATGAAAAATTTGAACTTTGCTATGAATTTCCGGAAAGCAGGGAATTTTTGCATTCCATATACGGCGGGATGCTCGGCGGCAGGCCGGTCTTGGTTACGGGGCACAGAAAGGCGGAGCGGGATTTGATGATCTTCTATTATGACGCAGAACAAATGACTTATGCCATGGAGTGCATCGACAAGGATTGTGGTTCCGCCAACGTGTATCATTTTGTGAAGGAAGGCGTAGACTATCTGGTGTCTGCAAACCGGGAAATCGACGAGGTTGCCCTATATGCGTTGACGGATGTATAAGCCGCCAACTTCGCAGGGGCGAAGCGCATCTGATGCGGGATGCCTGAGTGAATCGTGAGAACCGCGTGAAACGGAGGTTGCCGGTCAAAAAGCAACGGAATGGAGGAAAATATGAACATACTGGTTTTGGATGTCGGTACGTCGAGCATGCGCGGAATCTTGTTTTCAGGGGACGGCGTGGAGCTTTTGTCAAAGCAGTGCACTTACAAACCGGATTATATGGCGGGAGGATTCGTGGAGCAGGATCCTTGTGACTGGGAATGGGCGATGTATGAGATTTTGCGCACGGTTTCGAATGAAGCGAAGAAACAAAGTGTGCAGATTGACGCGATTTCCCTCACGTCCCAGCGTTCCTCGATGATTCCGGTTGACAAAGGCGTGCGTCCGCTTTGCCGGGCGATCATGTGGCAGGACAAGCGGACGGCGGGAATCTGTGAGCGACTGGAAAGGGAAAATGAAAGAATCGTCCGTCTTTGCGGGGCGAGGGTGAACCCGGTGTTTTCGGGCGTAAAGATGGCGTGGATTCGAGAGGAGCGGCCGGACATTTACGAAAAAACATACAAGTTTTTGGTGGTTCCGGATTATTTGATTTATCTGTTGACGGGAAATCTTTGCACGGATTATACTTATGGAAGCCGCTCGCTTTTGATGAACATTCGCACATGTGAGTGGGACGAGGAGTTGCTGGGACTTTTTGGCGTGGAAAAGGATAAATTGTGTTCGCTCCTGGAACCCGGCAGTATATGCGGACATTTGACGAAACAAATCGCTGATAAGACGGGCTGTCTGCAAGGGATTCCGGTGATTACGGCGGGCGGGGACCAACAATGCGGAGCCGTTGGCCAGGGCGTCGTGCGGGAAGGGGTTCTTTCGGTTACGGCCGGAACTGGCGGATTTCTACTGGCCGCGGCCGACAAGGTGCCGAAAGACCTGAAGGGGGACGTGACATGCAACCATTCTGCTATCAAGAACCAGTACATACTGGAATCGAGCGTCCTGACTTGTAGCTCGGCCTTTGATTGGTTTCGGCGGAATTTTTATGAAAATTACACGTACGAGGAATTGAACAAGATTATTGAAAAGGTTCCGGCCGGTGCGAATTCGGTCTTGTGCGTCCCGTATTTTCAGGGGCATGCCGCACCGGATTGGAACAGTCAGGCCAGAGGCGTATTTTCCAATATCACCCTGCACACGAAAAAGGAGGATTTGCTTCGGGCGCTTCTGGAGGGAATCTGCTATGAGATTGCGAATGGGCTTGATGTGTTAAAGTCGTACGTGGAGGTGCAAGAGGTCTGGGTTAACGGCGGCCTGGCGGGCAGCGAGGCGTTCAATATGATACAATGTGACGTATATGGGATGGAGCTGGCACGCCGGGGGAAGACAGATGCCACGGCGCGCGGCGCGTTGATGGTGGCATTGTGCGCATGCGGGATTTGTGAGACGGTGGCGGACGCGTTTGAAGTGGTCGGAAGGCAAGGGGAAGTAAGCCGTTATCATCCAAATCCGGAGCATGTGAAACAATATCAGGAATGTCGGGTGAAGATGAACGAGCTATACCGAAGCGTGTATGGAAAAGAGAGATGATGAATTCTGGGGCGCGGCCGCCTGCGGGCGGGGAAATGGGGAAAGGAATTCGGAAAAAAGGAGGCGCGGCAAATGATTCGTATGGATAATCCGGGCATTTCTGCCTGGAATAAAATAACAAACCTCGTGCTTTTGAATCTGCTGGTCGTCGCGACGAGCATCCCCGTTATCACGATAGGCGCGTCGCTGGCGGCCATGCACCATGTACTCTACCGAATGATGCGAAACGAGGATGGATATTTGCTCAAGGACTATTTTACGGCCTTTAAGCAGAACTTTAAGAAAGCCACGCTTTTGTGGTTGATCATGCTGGGGGTTCTTTTGATACTGGCCGTGGATGTCTGGTTTGTCGCGGCCGGTGCGGGGGAGATTCCGGGGTGGCTTGTGGGAATCATCCTGGTTACATGCGTCGTGTTGGTGATGGGTATGATGTACGTCTTTCCGTTGCAGGCGCGATTTGAAAACACGATAAAAAATACGATTCAGAATGCCGGACTCGTGATGGTGTTGAATCTTCCGAGGTCGGTCGTGATGCTTTTGGTGTATTTGCTTCCATTCGCGGCGGTCGGACTTACGTACTCGGCACTTATCGTTCTTTTCTTCTGCGGTTTTACATTACCGGCGTATGCGGCATGCTTTCTCTATCGGAAAGTATTTGAACGAATCGAAAAATCAAACAAGAAGTGAAATGAGGCGGATTTTGAGGGATCCGCCTCGCTTTGTGTAAAAATCATTTATGCTGATTCAAACTGTTGGCCGCCTGGTTTGTGGCGGCGAAAGGCTGCTTTTGGGCCTCGTGCCTTGTTGTCAAGTCAAGTGATATCGGCATTTCTTGCGACGATGACCTTGATACCAATCTGCTCGAATTCTTTCTTGTCAGCTTCGCGAATCCCGTCATCCGTGACTAAGACGTCGACCTTGGAGACGTCGCAGATGTAGAAACTGTCATCTCGGCCGATTTTGTCGCTGGAGGCGATGGCGATTACCATGCCGGTCGTCTGCGCAATCATCATCTGGTTGATGATGGATTCCTCGAGAACCGGGCTCGTGAGTCCCCCCTTGATGCTGATGCCGCACACCCCGATGATGCATTTTGTGGAATAATTCTTTTTTAAGGTCTCGATGGCATAAGTGCCGGATAGGCTGTCCCGCCCGGGCAGCACCTGGCCGCCGGTCATGAGTAAAATTGTATTTGGACTTACTTTTCGTGAAAGAATGTTTGTGTTGTTGGAAATAATAGTAACAGCCTTGTCATCGAGATACTCGACGACGTATGAGGCGGTAGAAGAACTGTTAATCAAAATCACGTCATCTGGAATCAATAAATCTGACGCGGCACGTGCAATTCGTCGTTTGTGTAAAATGGAATTTGCCAAAACCGTGTCCGCAATCTTACTCTCGCGCGGGAGTTCGGCTGGGGCTTGTTCCGATACGAGTTTCTTTGCTCCGCCGAAAATTCTGGCGATTTTTTGTTCGGAAGCCAGAACGTCCAGGTCCCTGCGAATCGTGACCGTGGTGACGTCCAAAAGCTGTGCCAGATATTCGACGGTTACTTCTTTATGGTCATTTACAATGGATAAAATTTTGTTTCTGCGTTCATTGATAGCATATAAGGTGTTCTTCATGGATTTGCCCTCGCATTTTGTTTGGCGGCCGTGACATTGTCCCCCCGATTGGTGGATGCCGTCCTTTGCGGAGATTATATCACACAATGAATTAATAGTCGAGATTTAAAAAATTACTTTTTTTCATAAATTCAAGTTACAAATCGTAAAAAAGAATATAAAACAAAAGTAAAAAGAAAATTAGCACAAAAAACGAACTGAAAAATTGTGTAAAATAACGAAAAAATAAATATAAGTTGCAAAGTGATGCGATATATGTTATAAATATAGCATAAATCATTTGAGAATGATAAATAAAAAGAAAGGAAAAGGTGCAAAAAATGAAAAAGAAACTACTTTGCCTATTTATGGCAGCGGCGTTGGCATTGGGCCTGACGGCATGCGGAGGAAATGGCGGAAACGGCGGAAGTGACGGAGACGGAGGAAGTTCCGATGCTAATGCGGGAAAGGATGACCAGGTGACGCTTAGACTGGCGCTCTGGGATTACGAGGTGGACGGCCCCACGACATATGAGCCGATTATCAAAGCGTTTGAGGATGCAAACCCGGACATTAAGATTGAAGTGGTCAGCAGCCCGAACGCGGATTATGAGACGAAATTGACGACCATGCTGTCCGGTGGGGATGAGGTGGATTTGTTCTTTGCAAAATCCAACACGGCACTTCCGGGCGTGCAGAGCAAAGGCTTTTGTATGGACTTGACTCCGTTGTTTGAGGAAAATAAGTATGATTTGACACCGTACGGTACCGTAATCGAGCAGCAGATGACGTATGACGGTGACGTGTACGCCCTGCCGTTTCGGACGAATGACTGGATTTTGTTCTATAATAAGAAGATTTTTGACGATGTGAAGATGGAGTATCCGTCAAATGACATGACGTGGGAGCAGGTTGGAGAGCTGGCGAAGGAAATCACGGCAAAGACCGATGACGGCATTTACGGATATTCGTTCTCTCCGAAGATGGGATTTATTTTCCCGGCACTGGCGGGCACGGAAGACGGATTTGACATCACGACGTCTGATTTGTCATGTATGACAAAGGCGTTGGACTGGATTTTGGACATGCAGGAGAGTGGAGCGATGGAAGAGTATGCGGAATCCGTTTCCATGAGCAAGGACCAGATGTATTTCATGAAGGGCGAATGGGCCATGATGTGGAACGGTTCCTGGTTCGTGCAGAACTTGAACAATCAGGAAGACCTGGGCTTTGAGTGGGGCGTGGCAAAATCCCCGTACTGGGAAGGCACCGAGAAGAATGGTTTCGTAACCTCCACCCCGCTTTGCATCAGCGCGAGCACGAAGCACCCGGACGAGGCGTATAAGTTCCTTACGTTTATGTGCGGCGAGGAAGGTGCGGAAATCCTGGCGACGACCAATTTGGTTCCGGGCTATATGAACGACGAGGTTTTGGCATCTTACACGTCAAACTTGAACCTGGATGAATCCTCCATCGAGGCATTGACGAACAATGTAACCTATAGCTTTGGCGAGCCGAACCCGGTGTTCAGCCAGATTATCAGTGCCGGACAGAAAGAGGCGGAACTGGTTCTGACGGGAAATGAGACTCCGGAAGAATTCGTGAAGAACTTCGAGGCGCAGAGAGCGGAATTAATCGAAAACGCCGAGTAAAGGAAAAGTAAAAAATAGGTATCAAAGGCAAATGTGGGGATGCCGTTGCTATGGGCGCTCATAGCAACCTTGTAAGTGCATGGGGCATTTGCCTTTGTTTTCTGATATGGAGAGAATTATGAGTAAAACGAATGTAAAAAATAAAAGGAGCACGGCCATTGTTCGAAGAAATCGTAGAAAAGCATATTTGTTTTTGTTACCTAATTTTATCGGGTTTGTCGTATTTACCCTGATTCCCGTGGCGATGGCATTGTTTTACAGTTTTACGAATTATGATGGAAATCGGAGGATGGATTTCATCAGGCTGACTAATTTTATAAAATTGTTCAGTGACAGCAGTTTTGTGATTTCGCTGAAAAATACGATTATCTATACGGTTGGCACGGTGCCGCTGATTATTATTTTGTCCCTGCTGGTTTCCGTTTTGATGAACAATGGCGTCAAGGGTGCACCGATTTACCGGGCGATTATGCTGTTCCCGCACATTGCGTCCATCGTGGCGGTGACCGTGGTCTGGCAGTTTTTGTATAATGCGAAAAACGGTCCCATCAATCAGATTCTGCGTTCCATCGGGGTTGTCGACCCGCCGTCCTGGCTGTCGGATCAGAAAACGGCACTCCTGGCGGTCATGATTATGATTATCTGGAAGGGAATCGGGTATTACATGATTACCTACCTGGCAGGTCTTCGGGGGATTCCGAAGGATCAATACGAGGCGGCCACGGTGGACGGGGCGAACGCCTGGGAGAAGCTGATTTATGTCACGATTCCCAATCTGCGTCCGGTTACGTTTTATGCGACGATTATGTGCATTATCAATTCGTTCCAGGTGTTTACGCCGATTTACGTGATGACGAAGGGGGGGCCTGGACGGGCGACAAGCGTGCTGGTGCTAAAGATTTACGAGGACGCGTTCGTGAACTATAAATTTGGATACGCGTCGGCGGAAGCGATGATTCTGTTCTTGCTGATTCTTGTCGTCACGTTGATTCAGTTCTACCATAATAAGAAATTAGAAGCATGAAAGAATGGGGAGAGGAGATAAAAGTTATGAAAAAAACAAAAAGCCGAAATATGATTTTCGCCATATTGAAATATGCGGTCGTGCTGACTCTCACCTTTTCCATGCTGGTTCCGTTCGTATGGATGCTTTCCGCTTCCTTTAAAACGAATCTGGAAGTGTTTGCTTTCCCTATCCAATGGATTCCGGAAGTGTTCCATTTTGAGAACTATTCCAACGTATGGGAGATCGCGAATTATCCGAGGATGTTTTTGAACACGGTGAAGCTGACGGCCATCATTACCGTTTTGCAGGTACTCACTTCGACGTTGGCGGCCTATGCATTTAGCAAAATTAAGTTTCCAGAACGGGACGTGTTGTTCCTTTTGTATTTGGCCACGATGATGGTGCCGTACCAGGTGGTGATGATTCCTCAGTTTTCCATTATTCGGAACATGGGGCTTTCCAATACGCACATGGCGCTGATTTTGATTCAGGCATTTACACCGATGGGGGTATTCTTGATCAAACAGTTTTTTGACGGGATTCCCAATGAATTGATTGAGGCGGCGCGGATTGACGGGTTAAATGAATTCGGCATTTACAGCAGGATCATGCTGCCGCTTTCGAAATCGGCAATCGTGTCACTGTCCATTTTGACGATTACGGCGACGTGGAACGATTTTTTGGCTCCGTTGATTTACATTAGTGACAAGGACTTGTTCACGATACAGTTGGGGCTTAGGAATCTGTGCTCGGAGTATACGGCAGAATATGGGCAGATTATGGCGGCGTCCGTGATGTCCGTAATCCCGATTTTTGTTTTGTACTGTATATTCCAGAGGTTCTTTGAGGAAGGCATGATATCGGGCGCGGTGAAGGGGTGAGAAGTTACAATTCGGCCCGTGTTGGCGTGGCGCTGAATGCAACCTTCGCCAAGTGGGCGGACAGCCGCGTTCGCACGTAAAGGCTTAAAACACAAGCGCGAAGCGCTCATAGTAAGGAGATTATGAAGAATGGCTACTAGGTTGGCAGAGGATACGATAGAGCAAGTAATCCGGGAAATGACGTTGGAAGAAAAGGTGAGGCTCACGACCGGCGGGCTGCCGTACGGAACGGCGGCCATCGAGCGGTTTGGTATTCCGAACGCCTTGACGAAGGACTCGATGGCCGGAATCAATTTCCGCCAGTTGTTCGCGGATTATTGCTCGATGGAAACCGGCGAAGGCATTTTAGACAGCCTTCGCCGGTGTGAGAAAATATTGAAACAACTGCGCGAGAGCCATCGGATTCATCCCGAGGAGTTGGACGAGTTCGAATTGGTCGCGTATGAGGCGATAAAGAAACATTTGAACGGGGGATTGGAGCAAATTTATAATGCGACAAGTTTCCCGGCGGGAATTTTGTTGGGCGCGACGTGGAACCCGGAGGTGGTGAACCGATGCGCAAACGCGTTGGCGAGGGAACTTGACGCGTTTAAGGTGGACGTATTGATGTCCCCGAACGTGAACATTCAGAGAGATCCGCTTGGAGGCCGTTTGTTTGAAAGCTATTCGGAAGACCCTTACCTGACCGGGGAGATGGGCACGGAGTTTGTCAAGGGCGTTCAGGAAGTGGGCGTTTTGGCCGATCCGAAGCATTTTGCGGCAAACAACCATGAAAAGGAGCGAAAGGGAATCAATGTCCATGTTCCCGAGCGGGCACTGCGCGAGATTTATTTCCCGGGGTTCGAGGCGTGCATAAGGCGGGGGAAGGCGAAAACCGTCATGAGCGCGTATAACAAGCTGAACGGCACGGCGTGCTCGGCAAATCGTTGGCTGCTTGAGGAAGTGCTGCGAAAGGAATGGGGATTTGACGGAATCGTAATCAGTGACTGGGGTGGCGTGTATGATTCCAAAGCCGCGCTTCATGCCGGAAATGATTTGGAAATGCCGCAGAGGGCGGACGAGAAGGCCTTTATCGAAGATTTGAAGGCCGGCAGGATAACCATGGAGGATTTGGACTGTGCCGTCCGCCGGGTTTTAAAGGCGTTACTGGACATGCCGTGCATGAAGGGGCACAAATATACGGCGATTGACAAGGCGTTTTCGGAAACGGCGGCATATGACGCGGTGTGCGAGGGCATCGTGCTGTTAAAAAATGAAGGGATTCTGCCGCTTGCCAAAAATGCCATAGTAAACCTACAAGGAGAAGGCACGCGCCAGCTATTGGAGTGCGGGGGCGGCAGTGCGGAAGTGCTGCGCGGAAAATCGAAAAGCCTCTGTGCGTGCATGCAGGAAATCGGTGGAGCGGAAAACGTATTGAGTGACGCGAAGGTGGATGATGCTGCTTCGGAGTATGTCCTCGTGGTTGGAAAATCGAAAGGCCGGGAGGGCGCGGACAGGGATGCGATGCTTTTGGAGCCGGAGGATCAAAGGTACGTGACAGAAACGCTTCGGCAGGCGAAGGCGGCGGGGAAGAAGACGATACTCGTGTTAAATATTGCAGGCCCCGTGGACGTGCGTGAGTACGAAGGGGACGCGGACGCGATTGTTTGCGTGTTTATTCCCGGGTGCCAGGGAAGCCGGGCACTTGCGGACATTGTTTATGGAAACGTGAACCCCTCCGGAAAGTTGGCCATCACATTTCCGAACAAATACGAGGACTGTCCGACCTTCGGCAACTTCCCTGGATACAATTGGGAAGTGTGGTATGGCGAAGGGATTTACGTCGGCTACCGCTATTATGACACGAAATTAATAGAACCGAAGTTTCCGTTTGGCCATGGGCTTTCCTACACGACGTTTGAGATTCACGATTTGAAGACGGAGAAACGAGTGTTTACAGAAGAGCCAGTGCGGCTGTCCGTGGATGTCACGAATACGGGGGCGGTATATGGAAAAGAAGTGGTTCAGATTTATGTGCATCATGACAACCCGACCTTGCAGAAGCCTTGTAAGGAATTGAAGGCATTTCAAAAAATCGGGTTGGAGCCGGGAGAGACGAAGACGCTTGACTTTGAATTGGATTTGACAAAATTTGCCAGTTATGATGAAAAATTAAAGCGGTTTACGGTGGAGCCGGGGACATATACATTGTTGGCGGGCGATTCTAGCCGGAACATACAAGCCAGGGCGCAGATTTCCATAAAGGGAGAAGATCCGTACGGTTATCATGAGGAAACCCGGTTTGCGACGCTCTGGTCGGACGCGCGCTGCGTGGAAATTTATAAGAAATATTTTGAAGACAAATGCGGCAGCAACATGTACAATGATTTGTTGGGGTATACTCCGGATTATCCGAGCGGAAAGGCGTTTCGGGAGCGGATTCCTCAAAGCTGCTATGGCAGTGCTGAGGAAAAGGAGGAACAAATCAAGGCATTTTTTGCCGAGCTGGCAAGGCTGGACTTGGGAAAATAGGAGAGCGTGTTGGCGGCATCGCTTTGCCGATTGCCGGCCGCGCGGAGGAAAGCGCGGCGTTGCCAAGCGTATGAAACGGAGGCATGTTATGGTGGATTTAAAGGGGAACCCGTTCTTTTTGGCAGATGAGGACGTGGAATGGGTTCGTGCGACCCTCGAGACTATGACCCTGGAAGAAAAAATAGGCCAGCTGTTTATCATGCTGGATCGGAAAAAAGACAGGGAAGAAGAAAAGAAGTTGATACAAAAGTATCATTTGGGCGGTTGCCGCTATGAAAATGAAAATGCAGAGGCCATTTATGAGCAAAATAAACATTATCAGCAATGCGCCCAAATCCCGTTGTTGATCGCGAGCAATTGTGACAGTGGGGGCAATGGCGCGTGTTCGGACGGAACCCATGTCGCAAGCGCCGCGGCATGCGGCGCGACTTCGGATACAAAGTCCGCCTATGACGTTGGACATGTGAGCGGCGTGGAGATGGCCGCCCTTGGCTGTAACTGGAATTTTGGTCCGGTGTGCGACATCAAAATGAATTGGAGAAACACGGTCGTCAATACGAGGAGCTATAGTTCACAAGCGGATGTCGTCCTTTTGAACGCGAGGGCCTACATTAAAGGAATGAGGGATTCGCACGTTGCCGTTACCGCGAAGCATTTCCCGGGAGACGGAGTGGAAGAATTAGACCAGCACCTGGTCATGGGAACTAATAACTTAAGCTGTGAAGCATGGGAGAAAAGTTTCGGCAAGGTTTATAGGGAGCTGATAGAAGAGGATCAGGTTGATGCCGTGATGGTCGGCCATATCGCGATGCCCGCCTATGAGAGAAAGTATAATCCGGCCATAAAAGACAGTGAAATTTTACCGGCGACATTGTCCGAAGGGTTGTTGAAAAACCTGTTGCGCGGAGAGCTTGGATTTAACGGGGTTATCGTGACGGACGCGACCCATATGGGTGGATTTACGAGCGCGATGCCAAGGCGTGAGCAGGTGCCGCGCGCGATTGCGGCGGGTTGTGACATGTTTTTATTCTTTAACGACATAGAAGAGGATTTCCGTTACATGCTGGAAGGATATAAAACCGGCGTGATTACAAAGGAACGGTTGAATGAGGCGGTCACGCGCATCCTTGCGCTGAAAGCAAAATTAAAGTTGCACAAAAAGAAGCAGGCGGGGACATTGGTGCCTAAAAAGGATGGCCTGGATGTCATCGGCTGCGTGAAGCATAAAAGAATGGCAAAGGAAGCGGCGCGAAAGAGTATCACCCTGGTAAAGGACACGCTTGGCCAATTGCCCGTGTCGCCGGATACGCATAAAAGGGCGTATGTCATCGTGGTGAGCAATCCGCCGATTACCCGGGGAAATAAAGAAGACCCGGTGAAAGAAATGATTCGCGGGAAGATGGAGGCACTCGGTTATGAGGTCGCCATGCATGAGAGTTATTATGACTTGGCGTTAAAAAACGGAACGGGAAAAGACACATTGCTGAAATCCGTGCTAATCGGAAGCACGGAGGAATTTAAAAGGAAATATGACGTGGTATTTACCTTTATCAATGTCAGCGGGTATGGTCAGACAAACAACGTGCGCATGGGGCTTTCGGTAAAGCATTCTACGGAATATCCGTGGTATATCCGGGAGGTGCCGAGCATATTCGTATCATTGAATTATACGAATCATTTGATTGACATACCGATGGCAAAAACGTTTATTAATGCTTATGCCCCGACGGAGACGGTCGTGGAGTGCTTGCTGCGAAAAATTTCCGGGGAGGAACCGTTTGAGGGGCATTATGAGGAGGAGGTATTTTGCGGTCGATGGGACGCGCGCACATAGGCAGGGGCATATGTGCGGTAATGAATGATATCGCCGTGATTTGCCCCCGCGTTGGCGGGAGGCATGATGGCAAATAAACAAGGAGAAGGAAAATGAGTAAGATTAGCGAAATGACAAGAGAATCATGGATAAAAAGCACGTTTCCGGAGTGGGGGACGTGGCTGGTGGAAGACATCGAACAAGAAGTGGTCGCCCCGGGCAACGTCGCCATGTGGTGGTTGGGATGCACCGGCATCTGGATGAAAACTCCGGGTGGAACAAACCTCACCGTGGACTTGTGGTGTGGAAACGGAAAGCGTACTCATGGCGACAATAAGATGAAGCCGGGGCATCAGATGGCGAACATGTGCGGCGGGCGGTTGATGCAGCCAAATTTGCGTAATGTCCCGTTTGTGATTGACCCGTTTGCGTTTTCATCCGTGGACGCGGTGCTGGCGACGCATTATCATCAGGATCATATGTCTGCGGAGTGGGCGGCACACGTGATTAACTCGGGCATGACGACGACGGACGGAAACGGCAATACGGTTCCGGTGCCGTTCATCGGACCAAAAAAATCCGTGGAAACGTGGGTGAAGTGGGGAGTTCCAGAAGAACGCTGCATCGTGGTAAAACCCGGCGACGTAATCAAGGTGAAGGATATTGAAATCGTCGCCTTGGACAGCTTTGACAGGACGTGTATCGTGACCACGGATTCCACAGGAGAAGATCGCGAGGAGCTGACCGGCATCTGCCCGACCGACATGGACGAGAAGGCGGTCAATTATCTGTTGAAAACGCCGGGCGGAAACATTTATCATTCCGGAGACTCGCATTTTTCCATTTATTTTGCGAAGCATGGAAAGGATTATGACGTGGACGTGGCGTTCGGCTCGTTTGGGGAAAATCCAATCGGCATGCAGGACAAGATGACTTCGATTGACATCCTTCGTATGGCCGAGAATTTGCGGTGCAAGGTCGTGATTCCGATTCACTGGGACGTGTGGACGAATTTCCAGGCGGACTGCGAGGAAATCAAGGTGTTGTATGATTTTAAGAAAGACCGGAACGAGTACAAGTTCCACCCGTTTTTCTGGCAGGTGGGAGGAAAGTATACATATCCGGCAGACAAGGACAAAATGTACTACCACCATCGCCGGGGCTTCGAGGACTGTTTCGAGGCACCGCAAAACATTCCGTTCCGCTCCTGCCTATAAAGGAAGGAGTAAAACGAAATGAAAGATTACCTGATTTGCGTTGACAGTGACGGATGTGCCATGGATACGATGACGATCAAGCATGAGCGTTGTTTTGGTCCGCAACTAGTGGGCGTGTTTGGGTTGGAGGAATGGGAAAAACCGATTTTGACACGTTGGAACGTCATTAATTTATATACGAAAAAGAGAGGAATTAACCGTTTCCAAGGACTTCTTTTGATGCTTGAGGAGGTTGACGCGCAATATGTAAAAATAAGCGGGTTGGAGAAATTTGCGGATTGGGTGAAACATACGGAAGCCTATTCGGAGGCCAGCTTGCAAGCGGCGATCAAGGAGGCGAAAGAGCGCGGGCGATTACAAGAGAAGCCCGGGGACGTGGATGGGTGTGAATTGCTGGAAAAGGTACTTGCATGGAGTCAAAGGGTAAATGCCGCGATTCAAAAGCTTCCCGAGGAGGAGAAAAGGGAATTTCCCGGTGTCAGGGAGGCGTTTGAAAAAATAAAGGCGGTGGCGGATCTGGCAATTGTTTCGAGCGCCAATAGGGAGGCTTTGGAGGAAGAGTGGTCACGCTGCGGCCTCCTGCGGTTCGTGGATTATGCCATGGCCCAGGATGTCGGAACCAAGGCCGCCTGCATCAAAGGAATGGTGGAAAAGGGTTATGAAAAGTCGAAAATCGTGATGGTCGGAGATGCCATGGGAGATTATAAGGCCGCGTCGGAGGCGGGAGTTTCCTTCTACCCGGTTCTGACCGGAAAGGAAAAGGACAGTTGGGAGCATTTTTCGGAACGAGTGTTAGATGAAGTGATAAGCGGAACTTACACCTTGAAACGTCAGAGTGAGGAGTTGGATGCATTTCATCAAAATTTGTCCGATTCGTAGGGGCAAGGCCGTGCTTTTGCTTACAAGGAAGCGGCGGGCCGTCTGTGCCAAGGTGATTTTATCTTTCAAGTGCTTTTCAATGTAAATCATGATTTCGCCGATTAGTTCCGGAGTTTCTTGCAAAACCGGCAAGATGGAGGTAAACGCGCGGGAAAGTTCCACCAGAAGCTCCGTCGCTTTTCCGCACAAAATCAGCTCGCTTCCCGGACGTTGCATTAAGTCTTCTTTGCAGCATTTGCGAAAAATGGTTTCCAGATTTTCCCGTGGCGTGTTCGCCGTACGCAACAAGCTCAAAGGCATCCGCTATGGCGCCGCGGGGAGCTGGGAGTATCCCGAACCCGTGATCCGCTGGCAAGGGGTATATGATGCCACGCAAGGGAGCGGTCTGCCCGTGTTGTTTTAT
The DNA here is from genome assembly GCA_948468385.1 of uncultured Faecalicatena sp. GTDB lineage: Bacteria > Bacillota > Clostridia > Lachnospirales > Lachnospiraceae > Schaedlerella. The sequence continues at coordinate 36,486 of CAOKHZ010000018.1, forward strand.
ATTCACGGCGGTGGCTTTACGGGTGGGTGCGGTCATGAAAAGCATTTTGACGGATCATATATTGCAAAGGCCGTGATGAGCAGCGGTTACGGCGTGAATAAAATGTTCGGTTCCGCTAACCCGCCGGATTGGAGGCCGACAACGGACGGACAAGACAAGGTTCTCTGCCTGGGAGAAAAAGAAACGCACATGGGAAAGCCGAGTGCGTTGAAAATGTATTTTACCATGCTGACGAAAAAGTTAGTGGGAGAGTAGAAAACGTATGGATGGAATCATGGCGGATAGAGTCATGAGATAAGAAATCCGTCAAGATAAAAAGCCATCAAATAAATATTGACTTAAAAGGTGCTTCGTAGCTTGGATTGGCTGCGAAGCGTTTTCATTTATGCGGGAAGGAGGAAATCGAGAACATGTCACAAAACGATACAATATACGAGGTTTTGGAGTCGTTTTGGCATTGCATAATTATTGTTTATTTTTTAATATATATTGTACAAAAGTAACAAAAACTATAGAAAAATAGGAGGGATTATGGAAATGAAGCACAAAACAAAAAAGAAAGATGCAATTGGTTTTAAGGAATGTTTTGGGACGACCGCGCTGTCTACCATATCGGCCATGAGCGGCGTTTTGATGTCCACTTTGTTCATGCAGTATATGACGGATTATGCCGGTCTGGGGGCGATGGGCGCGTCTCTTGCCACAACACTGCTGTTTGCCGCAAGGATTATCGACGCGGTGGATGATCCGATTCAGGGATTTATCATGGACAGTGGTAAAAAGACGAAAATCGGAAAATATAAACCCTTCTTTTTGATTAGTATCATTATGACGGCGATTGGTACGACCTGCCTTTATGCCTTGCCTTCGGGATTTGCGTCAAAGCCGGTGCTGGTGGTCATCTGGGTGGTGTTTTTCTATTTGGTATACGATGTCGGAAGTTCTTTCTACAAGGACAATTTGTTGTTCCGCACCATGTCCAATGACGTAAATGAAAGAACGAAGCTGGTTATCGGACCCCGGGTGTGGACGATGGTTCTGGGCGTGGTGGCTTCTGCGTTTACCGCGATTTTGGTTATGGTCAATCAGAAAATTGGAAACTATCATGATTCCTTTGCGCTTCTGGTATTGATTATTATCGGCATTTCGGCGGCCTTGTCCTTGCTGGGATGGCTTTTGGTCAAAGAGCGTCATGTAGTGGACGACGAGACGGACAAAGTAAAAATATCCGATTTTTTCGAGTTGTTTAAAACGAATAAGCCAATGGTCATTTTTTACTTGAAGTGTATCTTTTCAGGATTTATTTGGACGTTGGTATTTGCAACGCCTACATATTATATTAAATGGGGGTATTGTACCGATTTGTCAACCGGGGTGCCGAACATGGAATTGTTTGCGATGTTTAGCGCGGTATCCGGCATGATGACATTGGTTCCTTTGCTTTTAGGCGCGGCCCTGGGAAGGGTGCTGTTGAAATTGTTTAAAAACAACCCCATCCGTATGACGTGTTTTCTGCTGATTATGCAGGCCGTCGGTGGGGGCGTGCTGTTTGTGGCTCAGATCCTGGGCATCCTGCAAAAGTCTCCTACGCTGTTCTTTGTCGGCATGTTCATCATTGCGGTGGGAGTTGGAACGGATTTTGTTCCGCAGTCCGTCGTGGAAATGGAAATCATGGATTACAATATTTATAAGACGGGAAAAGATCGTTCCGCGTTGACCATGGTTGCCGGGGGCTTCATCATGAAAGCACAGAATGCGTTTGCCGCGGCCATCGTGGGTGCGGTACTGGTTGCCATCGGTTATCAGGTGGATTCTGTTACCTCTGAGTATGTGGGCGAGCTTTCGAGTATTCCGTCGATGTTGAATTGGTTCATTGTTATCATGGGATTAGTGCCAGCGATTCTCGGCGTGATTTCCGCGCTGATTTTAAGGAAGTACCCGATTGACGACGAGGAGCGAGGCCGGATGAGGGCGTATCTTGACCGCAAAAATGAAAACGAAGGTGAAGAATGATACAGACGGGAAAAAGAATTATGCGCAGGGAAAAGGTGACGCTTGCGTTCTTGGAAGACGGCGTGACACAAGGGTGTTTTGATTCGGGTCTTGTTTGAAGAGGATGAAAAACGGTATGGTAACCGTTCCGCAGTGAAAACATAAGTCTTTGTAAAAAGTGAAACCGTACGCTTTTGGCGTACGGTTTCGCGGTTGTTTGGCGTTCATGCCCCGTGAAAACGGTAACCCTGCAATTTATCCCAACGTCGGCGTGGGTAAAATAAATGTAGCCGTTTTTGTTTTTACGTTGTGCTTGAAGTGGAAAGAAAATTGCAATATAATGCATGGTGTGGCGACGTGTTTGTACTTTGGCTTTTGTGGATGTTGGGTTGCCGTAGGCAAACGGGATGGTGGCGGGATAGATTTTGAGTGGGAGGAAGATGGGGATGCGTACGTATAAGTTGACAATTGCCTATGACGGGTCGCGTTATTTCGGATGGCAGCGGCAGCCGGACACGGAGATGACCATTCAGGGCATGTTGGAAAAGAAAATTGGGGAAATCATGGGATACGCCGTGGAGGTGAACGGTTCGGGGCGCACGGACGGCGGCGTCCACGCCAGGGGTCAGACGGCAAGCGTTATCTTATCAGGAAAGGTGGAGGAAGGAAAGTTCCTCACTATGTTAAATGAACATTTGCCGGAGGACGTTCGGATACTTAAAATGGAACTTGTAAAAAATGGATTCCATGCCCGCCACGCGGCTCGTGGAAAATACTACGAGTATACGATAGACACGGGGGAAAAGGCGAACCCGTTTACGAGAAAGTACGTGTACCATTATCCACTGCCTGACGGGCGAAAACTGGATTTGAAGGCCATGCGGGGGGCGGCCGGGGAACTGCTTGGGACGCATGATTTTGCCGCGTTCACCGACCGCGTGGACGAGAAATCGACCATACGGCGGATTGACGAGATTTCCATCGTGGAAGAATCAGGGGAAACCGTGGAAGTCGGGGAAATCGCAAGAATCAGCAGGAATGTCGGTACGATGGCGGAAATGGATGTGGGGCAGGGACAAATTCGTATTCGCTATAAGGGGAGCGGCTTCATGTACCACATGGTGCGCATTCTCACGGGGACGCTTTTGGAAGTCGGTACTGGAAAACGTGCGCCGGAGAGCGTGAAAAAAGCGTTGGAATCCGGGAAACGAGCGGATGCCGGCTTTTTGGCTCCGGCATGCGGGCTATGCCTGATGGAGGTGTATTACAAGTAAGAGACGGTGAAAGAATGTCTTGCAAGAATCTTCCAAACGTTATATGATGTTGTTGGTCGGAGATGAGGTGAGGATTGTAAGAACACAAAGTGCGTGGCAATCCATGGGTTCCGTAAGGTCATAGCGCATTTTGTTCCCAACATCATAAAAGGAAGGAAAGGTGGGAAGAAAAAGATGAAGTTGTCATTAAGGAATATAGGGAAAATAGACGATGCATCGGTTGAAATAGAAGGGATAACCGTAATAGCCGGTGAGAACAACATAGGCAAAAGTACGGTTGGGCGGGTACTTTTTTCGGTCTTTCATGGTTTTTTCGATATTGAAGGGCAGATAAAAAGAGAATGTGTGCAAAGTGTTGGACATTTGATTGATGTAATATATGGGGCAGTAACAAATAGACTTACAAGTAGAGTTGACACAAGAAGAATTGCCCAAGATGTCATGGAACAAAGAGATTTATTTAAGAATGATATAGGGGCAATTAAAAACGGGATTATTAAGTCAATTATACAGTATGACGTACATTTTGAGAAGCATTTGGAGAATACGGATATTGATGAAATGATTTTGAGAATACAAGAACTTTTAAACATATCCGATAGTGAGATTTTCCAATCCATTTGTGCTGGATGAAATCTATTATACTTTTGGGAAATATGGGAAAAACCCGATGAATACAAATCATAGAATCTATCTGGAAAATAGGTTTATACATGATAAAGAAGAAACAAATATCGTTGAGGAAATTGTCGTAAATAAGAAATTTGAAAATATCTATAACAAAATTGCCATGGTTTGTGCTGGAGATGTTATTAGAAATGGGAAGGGTGAATTGGGCTATAAAAAGAAGCACAGTGACAAGGTTCTTGACGTGAGGAATGTTTCCGCGGGATTAAAAATGTTCATGATATTGAAGATGCTTTTGCAAAAGGGGATTCTTGAATATAATGGCACGGTTATTTTGGATGAGCCGGAGATTCATCTGCATCCGGAATGGCAGTTGCTATTTGCGGAATTGATCGTGTTGCTTCACAAAGAATTTCGGATGCATGTATTGCTGAATACACACAGTCCTTATTTCTTACGTGCGCTTCAAGTGTATGCTGCTAAATACGAGGTCGCGGACAAGTGCAGGTATTACTTGGCGGAAGAGGCAGGTGATTACGCGCATATTTCAGATGTTACGGACGATATAGAGAAAATATATTTTAAATTATCGCGGCCGTTACAGAAACTGGAGGATGAGAGGTGGCAGGATGGTTGATATTTCTACGTATCCGATATTAAGTGATTGTATGACCACGCTGAAAGATACTTCAATAGATGATCGGGATGGCGGGGAAGTTGCATATATGACGGAATCCACCAGACAAGTGGTTAATTTTGACAAAGTATGTGTGTTTTGGCGTGAAATTATTTGAAAATTATTGTTTTAAGAAGGTTCATACTTATACGGAGAAAGAATTTGAAGAATACTTGGCGGCACTTTAGCACGCGGGAAGAATTGACAAGTAGCTCACGGTGGACGGAAAAAATGAAACGTCCATGTGGCGTACCAGAAAGGAGCATTTATTATGTCATCAGAAGATTATGTAAGAGCATATAAGATGGGAAAAAAGAATTACGAGACCCGGATGATGCTAGGACAGCGTGCCACGCTGGAGGTTCTTGACGAAATATTGCCAGAGCGGCATGATTATTCCGAAGTGTCCTTGGGACTCGTGCAGATACCGGTCAGTCAGATTGTGGGTACGAGGACCGGCGGCAGGAGTAACTCGTTTGCGGCTAATTTCATGCCGATTTTAAAGGAGAATACGGAGTTTGCGGACAAGTGGATCACGCTGAGCAAGAGTCATGTGGAGGAGGGCATCCGCGATCCAATCAAGGCATATGAGTACATGAACAAGTTTTATGTACAGGAAGGAAATAAACGGGTCAGCGTGATGAAGTATTTTGGGGCGGTCACGATTGCAGGCACGGTGACCCGTATCATTCCCAAGCGGACGGACGAACCGGAAAATAAGATGTATTATGAGTTTTTGGATTTTTATGACTGTTCCAAGATAAACTACGTTTGGTTTACGAAACCGGGAAGTTTTGTCAAGCTCCAAGAAGTGGTGGGGAAAGCACCAGACGAGGAGTGGAGCCGGGAGGAACAGTTGGACTTCAGCGCGATTTATGGACGTTTTCTGGCAGAGTACAATGCACATGGTGGGGCGGAGCTGTCCATTCCGGCAGGAGACGCGTTTCTTGCCTTGATCAAGATGTATGGGTACCGTGAGGTGGAAGAGCGGACGACGGCGCAGCTAAAAGAACTGGTGGACGCGTTTTGGGAGGAAATCGTGTTGCTTAATGAAAAAGAGGGCGTGGATCTCCAGATGAATCCGGTACAGGCAAAGAAACCGCTCTTAAGCCGTCTTTTGCAGCCGAGCCTTACGCATCTCAAAATTGCCTTTATTTATGCCAAGACCCCGATGTCCTCCGCATGGACCTATTCCCATGAATTGGGAAGGCACCATCTGGAGACGGCGTTTTCGGACGAAGTGATTACGGTGTGCTATGAAAATACGACGTTGGAAAATATTGAACAAGTGCTGCAGGAGGCAGTTGATAGCGGGTGCAACTTGATTTTTACTACGACCCCGTCTTTTGTGCAGGCAAGTGTCAAGGCGGCCATTGCCAACCCGAAGGTGGGTATTTTGAATTGTTCCCTTAATACTTCGCACCGCTATATCCGCACGTATTATGCAAGGCTTCATGAGGCGAAGTTTTTGATGGGCGCGATCGCGGGGGCGATGGCCGAACACGGCAAGCTGGCTTATGTGGCCGATTATCCGATTTACGGATCGATTGCCAACATCAACGCGTTCGCCCTGGGGGCGAAGATTACCAATCCGCGCGCGCAGGTATATCTGGAGTGGAGTTCGATCAAGGATCAGGATTTGAATGAAAATATTCGCCGTCTGGGCGTGGACTTGATTTCCGGGCGCGACATGGTGATTCCCGAGGAATGCTCCCGGTACTTCGGCATTTACCAGATGGACGGCGAGTACACGCGCAATATCGCGATGCCGGTGTTGCACTGGGGACGGTTTTACGAGCAGTTGATTCGCAAAGTGATGGACGGAACCTGGAAATACGAGGTTACGCCGGGGAATAACAAGGCCATCAATTATTGGTGGGGGATGTCGGCGGACGTGATTGACATCATCTGTTCGAAAAACTTGCCGATTGGCACGAAGCGGTTGGTCAATCTTTTGAAAGATACCATCCGCAGGGGGGAGTTTAATCCGTTTTCGGGCATCCTATATTCGCAGAACGGCATCGTGCAGGGCGACCCGGAGCGTGATTTGACCCCAGATGAAATCGTGAAAATGGATTGGCTGGCAGAGAACGTCGTCGGCAGCATTCCAGAGAAAAAGAGCCTCGTTCCGCAGGCGGAATCGGTGGTGGATCAACAAGGGGCGATAGAAAGGACCAGTATCGGATGAAAATTCTGGCGATTGCAGACGAGGAGTCCCGGTATTTGTGGGATTTTTATGAGCCGGGCAAATTAAAAGACATTGACTTGATTATATCGTGCGGCGACTTGAATCCGGATTACCTGATGTTTTTGGTGACGTTGTCCAATGTCCCGGTGTTGTACGTGCATGGGAACCACGATGAAAAATATGAAACCAAGCCGCCGGAGGGGTGCGTCTGTATCGAGGATGACATTTTCGTGTACAAGGGCGTGCGCATCCTGGGACTGGGCGGTTCCATGCGTTACCGTCCGGGAAAGCACCAGTACACGGACGCGCAAATGAATCGGCGTGTGAGGAAGCTGTGGTGGAAGTTGTGGCGCAAGAAGGGGTTCGACATTCTCGTTACCCATGCCCCCGCGTACCAGTTAAACGACGGGATGGATTTGCCGCATCAGGGATTTACGGCTTTTCGCCGTTTGATGGAGAAATATAAGCCCAAATATTTTTTGCACGGCCATGTGCATTTGAATTACGGCCGGCAGCACAAGCGGTATGACCAGTATGAGGAGACGCAGGTGGTCAACGCGTTTGAACGGTGCGTGATTGAGTATGACGAATGAAATAGAAAGGGTTTTTGAAGATGAAATTGGTATCGTGGAACGTGAACGGCCTTAGGGCCTGCGTTCAAAAAGGATTTTTGGACGTGTTCAAGGAGATTGACGCGGACATTTTCTGCCTGCAGGAGACGAAGCTGCAGGCGGGGCAGCTTGACTTGGAACTGGAAGGCTATTATCAATATTGGAACTATGCGGTGAAAAAGGGATATTCCGGAACGGCGGTCTTTACCAAGACGGAGCCGCTCACGGTGGCCTACGGCATCGGCATCGAGGAACATGCTCAGGAGGGGCGCGTCATCACGTGCGAGTTCGAGGAGTTTTATTTCGTGACGGTGTACACGCCAAATTCGCAGGACGAGTTAAAGCGGCTTGACTACCGGATGCGCTGGGAGGATGATTTCCGCGCGTATTTGAAAGGGCTGGAAAAGAAAAAGCCAGTCATCGTGACCGGGGACATGAACGTGGCACATCAGGAAATTGACTTGAAAAACCCGAAGACGAATCACAAGAATGCCGGGTTTACGGACGAGGAGCGGGGGAAGTTTGCGGAGCTTCTAAATGCCGGGTTCATTGACACGTTTCGCTACTTCTACCCGGAGCGGGAGGGCATTTATTCTTGGTGGTCCTATCGCTTCAAGGCGCGGGAGAAAAACGCCGGGTGGCGGATTGACTATTTCTGTGTGTCGGAAAGCTTGAAGGACAAGCTGAAGGACGCAGGTATATTGACGGACGTGATGGGGTCGGACCATTGCCCGGTGGAGTTGTTGCTAGATTGTGGGGGAAGCGATTACATTAAGCATGATGGTGAAAATCTATAGGATTTTGAGGTGTTTCTGGATTGTTGCTATGCGAATGCAAACCACATTCATCCATTAAAACAACGAGACGTGAATTGCTTGATTGACCAGATTAAATCGGACGAGCATGTTTTAGAAGTGATTATATTTGGAAGTGCCGTGCGGTTTGATTGTAATTCTGTTAGCGATTTGGACGTTTTGGTTGTCAGGGATGATGAGAAAATAGGAGTGGAGAGTTCATTGGAGGCGGTTGAAAGCGAATTGGATATTATTTTCAGTTCTAAATTAGGGAAAAGATTAAAGGATGAAATTGCTCGAACGGGAGTTTGCGTTTTTAGGAGAAATAAATATGTGTGACGTTCGTTATTTTAAATCAGCGTATCACTGTTATGACGTGGCAAGGAATTTGATGAAGTTTTATGAGAATGATGAATTATATTTGAATGATGTCGCATGCAATCTGCAACAGTGCTAAAAAACGCATGGCGGCTCCCTGACATCTTTGTTCAATCCCCTGACTTGCATTATTCGAAAAAGAGGATTATAATGGTGCGGAAGAAAGATTTTTAGGAGGCGTTTTAAATGACGAAGATTGACATTGTTTCTGGTTTCTTGGGAGCCGGAAAAACGACATTTATCAAGAAGATGTTAAAAGAGGCGTTTGTCGGCGAGCAAGTGGTTTTGATAGAGAACGAATTTGGCGAGATTGGCATCGACGGCGGGTTCTTGAAGGATTCAGGAATCGAAATCAAGGAGATGAATTCCGGCTGCATCTGCTGTTCCCTGGTGGGGGACTTTGGAAAGTCCCTGCACGAGGTGGTGGAGACCTATCATCCGGATCGGATTTTGATTGAGCCGTCCGGGGTCGGCAAGTTGTCTGACGTGATTAAGGCGGTGCAGGACGCGCAGGGCGACTTGGATGCGGAGTTGAATAGTTTCACGACCATCGTGGACGTGACGAAATGCAGGATTTACAGTAAGAATTTTGGTGAATTTTTCAGTAACCAGATTGAATACGCGGGTGCGATCATTTTGAGCAGGACCGACAAGGCGAAGCGGGAAAAAATCGAGGAGAGCGTGGAAATCCTGCGCACGATGAACGCGAAAGCGCCGATTATCACGACCCCCATCGAGCAATTATCCGGGGAGAAACTGTTGGAGACGATGGAGGGCAGCAAATCCCTTGAGGAGGAGTTGTTGGCGGAGCTTGTATGCCCGGAGTGCGGCGAAGTGCATGAGCATGGGGAATCCTGCGGATGCGGACATCATCATGACCATGACGAGGAAGGGCATGAGCACCACCATCATCATGAGCATGAGGAGGAACACGAGCACTGCCATCATCACGACCACGAGGAGGAGCACGAGCATCCGCATCATGACTACGATGAGGAGGGGCATGGGCACCACCACCATCGTCATGAGCATGAGCATCACCATGAGCATGAGGAGCATGAGCATCATCACCACGATGAAGAGTGCGGCTGTGGACATGACCATGAACATCACCACCATCACGGACATCACCATGCGGACGAAGTGTTCACAAGCTGGGGACGCGAGACGATTAAGACTTATAGCAAAGAGGAAATCGGCAGCATCTTGGCGGCGTTGGAGTCGGACGGCCAGTATGGGACGATACTGCGTGCGAAGGGCATGGTGGCAGGAGCCGACGGAGAATGGATTTATTTTGACATGGTGCCAGAGGAGCACGAGGTGCGCACCGGGGCGGCGGAGTATACCGGACGTTTGTGCGTGATTGGATCCAAGTTAAATGAGGAAAAGATTGCCGAGCTGTTCGGAATAAAATAATAGGTTACAAGTTACTACTATTCCAGTGTGTGGACTTGTAACGTAAAATAATTGTTGCGTAGAGGAAAGAAGCAAAAGGAGAAAATCATGAAACAGCGAGAAGTTATGGTCTATCTGATGACTGGTTTTTTGGACAGCGGAAAAACGCAGTTTTTGCAATTCACGTTGACGCAGAATTACTTTCAGATACGGGGAGCGACGCTTTTGATTCTCTGCGAGGAAGGCGAGGAAGAATATGACGCGGAGCTTTTAAAGAAGCACCGCGTAGTGATGGAGACGGTGGAAAATCCAGAGGACTTGACGGAAGAGCGGCTTCGTGAAATGGATGAAAAGTATCATCCGGCGCGGGTCGTCATTGAGTACAATGGCATGTGGCGGGTCAGCGAGTTTGAGGCGATGTCTCTTCCGATGGGCTGGGTGATGGAACAGAAGCTGACGACGGTGGACGCGAGCACGTTCCAGCTTTACCTGAACAACATGAAGCCCTTGTTCGTGGAAATGGTGCGGGGTTCGGAGATGGTGCTGTTTAACCGGTGCACGGACACGAAGCCCCTGGCGGGATACAGAAGAAGCGTAAAGGTGGTAAGTCCCCAGGCGGAAGTCATTTTTGAGGACGAGGAAGGCGAGATTGAGGACATTTTTGCCGACAGCGTGCCGTTTGACTTAGAGCAGCCCGTGATTGAGATTCCCCCGGAGGATTACGGCATTTGGTACATTGACGCGATGGAGCACGAGGAGCGCTATGACGGGAAGACCGTGGAATTTGTGGCCAGAGCCCTAAGGCCGAAAAGCTTTCCGGCCAAGACTTTTTTGCCGGGGCGCATGGCGATGACCTGCTGCGCGGACGACACGAGTTTTCTTGGCTATGTCTGCAAAGTCGGTGGCGCGGTGGAGCCGAAGGCCGGGCAGTGGATCAAGGTACGGGGAAAGATAAGCTATGAGGAACTCAAGATGTATCGCGGACGCGGACCGGTCATCACGGCGGAGTGCGTGGAACCGGCCGAGGAGATTAAAGAGTTGGTATACTTTAATTAGTGGAGCGTGAGAAAATGAGCGTGGCAAGGCAAATAGAATATTACACTGTGGATGATGTTTATAATTTGCCGGAGGGGCAAAGGGCGGAGCTGATCGATGGCCATTTATACATGATGGCGGCACCTGGAAGACGGCATCAGCGGATTGTCGGTGCCCTATACCGTAAAATTGCGGATTATATTGACGGGAAAAAGGGGTTGTGCGAGGTAAATATTGCTCCATTCGCCGTATTTTTGAATGAGGACGATTATAATTATGTCGAGCCGGATCTGGTTGTCGTTTGTGATAAGGATAAGCTAACGGACAAAGGGTGCAATGGCGCACCTGACTGGATTATCGAGGTGGTTTCGCCTACAAGCCGTCCTATGGATTATTATAAAAAGTTGTTTAAATACCGCATGGCAAGAGTTCGGGAATATTGGATTGTGGATTATGAAAAGAATCACGTCATTGTGTATGATTTTGACCATGACATGATGGTGGACCACTCTCTTTCGGATAAAGTGAAAGCCGGTATTTATGAAGATTTGGAAATTGATTTTTCTCAAATAGCTACAGAATAAAAAGTACTTTTGATAAAACGGCATGGGAGGACAACGCATTGCCTTCTTCCTATGCCGTTTTATGCGTTTTCCGGTACTCCTTCGGCAGCATCCCATAAGTCTGTTTAAATAAGCGATAAAAATGTCCCTGGTTGGAAAATTTCAGTGTTTCCGCAACCGCGGTTACGGACATGTCTGTCTCGGTCAGAAGCTGCGCGGCTTTTTCCATGCAGAAGGTCATGCCGTAGTCGAATAAATTCATTCCCGTGTGCGCCTTGACAATCGTATTCAAATAATTCCCGCTGTAATTCAAAGACTTTTCCAGCTCGGCGCGGGTCATGCGCCCGTTCGTGTCCTCCATCAGGTGGCGGATGCGGGAAAAGAGCAAGGCGTCATTTTTGGAACTGAGCTTCACCGGAATGATGTGATAAGCTTGTTTCGTGTCCAGATAGTCAAATAGTTCATAAAGCAGTCCTTTTAATACATAATCCGCCCCGAGCTTCGGCAAAAATAGCGTGCGAACAAGCGCGTCGGCAATTCGATGAAGATTTTCAATGCTTTTGCGGTTCTGATAGACCGGGAAAAAATCCAGATAATACTTTTGCGTGTCGCTGGCAATGTTTTCTTCCATAAACGCAAGCACGGAGTTTGATAAAGGTGCGCCCCCGTCAGGAAAGAAAGAAGACTTGCATCCGGCAATCAATTCTTTGACGAAATCTTTTTTCAATCCCAGAAATAGAATGCCTCCTTCCTCAAGAAATCGTTCCGTATGTGTGATGTTGTGGTTGATCAGGCAGCAGGAACCGGCCGGATAAAGGTACTCCTTGCCCTCGATTTCCTGCATGACCTTTCCTTTTAAAACAATCAGGAATTCAAAATAATTATGCCTGTGCGGTTTGGAAATATTGCCGATATGGTTGTCGTTGTACATAAACTGGGAGCCGACAGGGGAAATGCCGAGGAAATTATCGGTCACGTTCGGGATGCCGCAAGTATTGTACATTAAAATCAAGTGCAGGGGCGTGTTGATATTGTAGTAGGTGTTGGAATTACTGTCATAATTGTGAATCTCCAGAGAATTGTCGTCAAATCCCAAATTGCCCTGAAGGTGATTGAAATCGAAAAAATAATCTGGGTTCATCTTACGCTTTTGCATGTGTTCTCTCCTTGGCTTATGTTTTGTATCTGTACATTGGCACTAAAATGCGGATATTGTCAGACGGCTCCCGTGCGCCTCCGCGTAGTTTGCGTTTTCATGCTCCTAAAAATAAGTATACACGAATTTGTAAGTAAATGGCAAGAAAAAAAGTGGTTTTGAATGATATTGTTATTGTGAGCTGAGGTTTTAGGGGAGTAAAATAAAAACAAGAACACGCAAATACAAAAAATGTACCAAACAAGATTACGAAATCAAGGAGGTAGATGCAAATGCAGAAGCAAAGTTTCAACAAGGGATGGACGTTTAACAAGGGTGGCGGAGGCGCCCTGATGTCATTGGCCGGCGGTGCGGCAGCGGGAAAAGAGGTATGTGTTCCTCATGACGCGTCTGTGGGAATGACACGGAATCCCGAGGAACCAAACGGCAGCGGAAACGGATTTTTCCGGGAGGAAAATTATAACTATACGAAGAATTTTTCCATGGCGGCAGAGGACGAGGGAAAAAATATCTGGTTAGAGTTTGAGGGCGTTTATCAGAATGCGTTTGTCTATGTAAATAATTCATACGTGGGAAAATGTCCTTACGGATACAGCAATTTCTATCTTGACATTACGAATTATGTTCATTTTGGCGAGCCGAACGCAATCAAGGTTATCGTGAAGAACGGCGTGCCGAGCGGACGCTGGTACACGGGCGGCGGCATTTACCGTGACGTAAATCTGATGGTGGCGGACAGACTTCACTTGGCGGCGGACAGCGTGCATTTGGCGACGACGGAGGTCGAGGACGGCCAGGCCGTCATCCGCGTGAAATCTACGATTGAGTATACGGGAATCGGCGTGCGCGACGTACAGTTGGTTGTAGAGTTAAAAGACGCGGACGGAAATGTGGTGGCGACGGATGTGATGCCGATTACCGTCATGGAGCGCACGAGTCAAGAGTATCAGCAGAAAATATACGTGCAGGACGCGAAGCTGTGGGATGAAGAGAATCCATATCTCTATACCTATTGTGCTTATATCAAGGAAGGGGAAACTGTCATCGACACGGAATGCGGAACCTTTGGTATCCGCAAACTGCAGCTTGACACGAAGCATGGCCTGCGTGTCAACGGCAAGGTGGTAAAATTGCGCGGCGGATGTATTCATCATGACAACGGAATCATCGGAACGGCAGAATTTGCCCATGCGGCGGAAGACCGCATAAAGAAGCTGAAAGCAGCGGGATTTAACGCCATTAGAAGCTCCCATTATCCGATGAGCAGAAAACTGCTGGCGGCGTGCGACAAGTACGGCATGTACGTGATGGATGAATTTGCGGACGTGTGGACGACGACGAAGGTGGATTTCGATTATGGCATTCACATGGCAGAGTGGTGGGAGCATGACGTGACGAACCTGGTAAAGAAGGATTACAACCATCCGTGCGTCATCATGTATTCAATTGGAAACGAGATTCCAGAAGTGGGAAATAAATTTGACGTGCAGTGGGGCAAGAAGTTGGCCGACAAGCTGCGCAGCCTTGATGATTCCCGTTACGTGACCAATAGCTTGAACCTTTTGCTGGCCATGATGGATCAGCTGCCGAAGCTGATGGCGCAGTCGGCCGGAGCGGCCGCGGCGCAAGGAGCCGGCGGGGCGCAATCGGCGGCAGGCGCCGCGCAAGGACAAGATGGGGAGCCGAAGGAAATCAACAGCATGATGAGCGGCATGGGCGCGATGATGGCGCAGCTGATGGCGAGTGATTTTGCGGCAGACCTAGTCAAAGAAGCTTGTGCGCAGGTCGATATCACCGGCTATAATTATGCGGCATCCCGTTATGAGAAAGACGGGGAGTTGTTCCCGAACCGCATCCTTGTCGGTTCCGAGACGAATCCGCCGGATTTGGATGTGAACTGGGCGCTGGTAGAGAAATTGCCGTACGTGATTGGCGATTTTGACTGGACCGCGTGGGATTACCTGGGCGAGGCCGGTATTGGCAAGGTGAACTATGATGCCGATGGCGGAATGGGCTTTTATGCGCCGTACCCGTGCAAGGTGGCATATTGCGGCGACATCAATATTATCGGCGACAGAAGGGTGACCTCTTACTGGCGAGAGTTGATTTGGGGATTCCGCACGCGGCCGTTTATCGGCGTGCAGTCACCGGAGCATTATGCACAAAAGCATGGCATGACGCAGTGGAGCATGACGAACGCCGTGCGCAGTTGGAACTGGAAGGGCTATGAAGGAAAGCCGGTGAAGGTGGAAGTATATGCCAACGCGGACGAGGCGGAATTGATTGTCAATGGAACTTCGGTTGAGAAAAAGAAAGTCGGCGAGGACAAGAAATATATCGTGATTTTTGACACGGTGTACGAGCCGGGCACGGTGGAAGTCGTTGCTTACAAGGACGGCGCGGAAGTAGGGCGCGACAAGCTGGTAACCGCGTCGGAGGACGTGGTAATCTCCGCCGTGGCGGACTGTGCGCAGGTTCCGGCGGACGAAAGTGATATCGCATATGTGGAAATCAGCATGCTTGACGCGGATGGAAACCTCAATCCGGGCGCGGACAAATCAGTGTCCATTAGCATTGAGGGGCCGGGTGTCATCCTAGGCTTCGGCAGTGCGGATCCGGAGTCGGAGGAGAACTACTTTGACACGACGGCCAAGGCGTACGAAGGCAGGTTGCGGGCTGCGGTTCGCGGTACCGGAGAAAAGGGCACGATTACCGTGACGCTTTCTTCCGAAGGCATGGCGGACGCGAAAGTACAGATAGAGGCAGTGTAAATCAATGTAAAAGAATGCAGAGAGAGGGCTATCGGAAACGGATGCCCTCTTTTTGATTCACGGATATGATACAGTTTTGGTATCGTAAACGAGGGATGTGACATTGCCGGGGCGGGCGGAAATTGTTAAAATACAGCTATCACACATATATCACGCAAATCATGAAACAAATCAGGAGGGAGCTTTATGCAAAGACAACGTTTTAATGAGAAATGGCAGTTCATTAACGGTGCGGGGGACAGTCTGATTACTACCCTGAACGGGCAGGAGAAGGAAGTCGTCTACGTCGATCTTCCGCATGATGCCATGGTGCACGAGAAGCGCGCCGAGGACGCGCCGGCGGGCAGCCAGTCGGGGTTTTGGCCGGGTGGCATTTATCATTATAAAAAGACGTTCCATGCGCCTGAGGAGTGGGCGGATCAGACGGTCATATTTGAGTTTGAGGGCGTCTACGCCAATGCGGCGGTTTACATTAATAATGATTACGCAGGCGGATATCCTTACGGATATAGCAACTTTTACGTGTGTGCCGACGAGTTCCTCAAATATGGTGAGGAAAATGAAATCAAGGTGACGGCGAATAACAGCGCGCAGCCATGTAGTCGCTGGTATTCGGGCAGCGGCATTTACCGCGACGTGAATTTGTTCGTGGGCGGGGCTCTGCGCATCCCGGTGAACGGCGTTCGCATCACCCCGATGGAAATCGGCCAGGGGACTGCGGTCGTCCAGGTGGAGACGCAGATTGAAAACGACTTGCTGCAAGGAAAGAAAATCATTGTCCGCACGGAAATCAAGGACGAGGCCGGCAATGTGGCGGCAGGGGACGACAAGCCGATTACGGTGTATAAAAAGCAGCAGACAAAGACGTGCCAGCGTATTTTGTTGGAAAATCCCAAGCTGTGGGACTGCGAAAATCCAAACCTATATTACGCGACGGTTTCCTTGTTGGTGGACGGCGTTTCGGCGGATGGCGTGACGGAGCATTTCGGCATCCGTACCATTTCCGTGGATTCTAAAAATGGTTTCCGTTTAAACGGAAAAGAAGTGAACCTGCGCGGAACCTGCATTCACCATGATAATGGCATTATTGGGGCGACGACGCTTTATCGGGCGGAGGAACGCCGCTGCGAGCAAATGAAGGCGGCTGGCTTTAACTGCATCCGCAGCGCGCATCACCCGATGGGCAAGGCGATGCTCGATGCATGTGACAAGTTGGGCATGCTGGTAATGGACGAGTTGTCGGACATTTGGACCCGTCCGAAAAACACGCATGATTATTCCCGGGACTTCATGGCTTATTGGGAGGAAGACGTGAGGCGCATCGTGGAGAAAGATTACAATCGGCCTTCGGTCGTCCTTTATAGTACCGGAAATGAGATTCAGGAAGCGGGAACGGCCAAGGGCGCGCAGATTAATAGGATGATTGCGGACAAGTTCAAGGAACTGGATTCGACCCGCTTTACGACCAGCGCGATAAATGGCATGTTGGCAGTTTCGGATGAAATGCAGACGATAATCATGGACGTGCTTATGAAGGCCGGAATCCAACTGCCAGGCTCGCAAGCGGCGGCCGAAGCGAAACCGCAAGACGGGGAGCAGGCGGCTGAGACGGCAGAGCGGGCAGGCTCGGAAGACGCGGCCGAAGAGGCGGGGGGCAGCAATGCCCTGAATAATTTAATGTCGTTAATTATGTCTGGAGCGACCGGGGACGCGTTTGCGTCACATCCGAGGATGACGGCCCGTGTGGAAGAATTTGCAGACGCGACGGACATTGCCGGATATAACTATTTGACCGGGCGGCACGCGGTGGAGCATGAGTTGAACCCGAATCGCGTGGTGCTTGGCACGGAGACGTTTCCGGCTGACATCGTGCGCCTATGGGATGTTGTAAAGAAAAATCCGCACGTCATTGGCGATATGACGTGGACGGGGTATGATTATCTGGGCGAGGCGGGATGCGGCATTTTCTATTATGACGGCACGATGAATTTCTCGTCGCACTGGCCGGATCGGGCGGCTTACATCGGGGATATCGACCTCGTGGGTTATCGTCGTCCCATCAGCTACTTGCGGGAGATCGTATACGGGTTGCGGAAAGAGCCGTATTTGGCGGTGGAGCGCGCAAATCGCTACGGGCAGGTTCACAGCCAGACCCCATGGATGTTCAAGGATAACGTCGCGAGTTGGACATGGCCGGGATATGAGGGCAAGCAGGTGAACGTGGACGTTTATTCCGTGTCCGACGAGGTGGAGTTGTTCATGAACGGCACGTCGCTTGGCAGGAAGCCGGCGGGCGAGGCCAATGGGTTTACGGCCACGTTTGAAATTACCTATCAGCCGGGCGAGTTGAAAGCCGTCGGTTATGGCGCAAATGGAATTGACGGGGAATGTGTTTTGCAAACGGCATCGGACAAGGTTGAATTGGACGCGCGGGTAGACCGCACGGAGATTGCGGCAGACGGCGCGGATCTTTCTTTTGTCACGGTTGGTTTGAAAGACGCGGCAGGAATCTGCAATCTGAACGCCGTCAGGGAAATTACGGTGAACGTGGAAGGCGCGGGCTATTTACAAGGCTTTGGCAGCGCCGACCCGCAGGCGACGTCAAGTTATGACGATGTCACATGGCCAACGTATGACGGACTGGTGTTGGCGGCGGTGCGCTCCAACGGAGAGCCGGGTGAAATTACGGTGACTTTTGCGGCAGACGGCATGAAACCGGCGGTCGTAAAAATCGCGGCGGTTTGACAGAATACGCACTCTTCCCTTGACGTTTTTGTCGGGCGGTGATATCTTTAAATTGGTGTCGGCGTACAAAGGCGCATGGCCGTTTGTGCATTGACGTTATATCTGAAGAAGCATCATTGCCCGCAAAAGGCGGGAGAAGAGGAAGGCATCATGGTTACGATAAAAGACATTGCAAAGAAGGCGGGCGTCTCGAGAGGCACGGTGGACAGGGTACTTCACGATAGAGGAAAGGTGGCACCGGAAAAGGAAAAAAAGATACGCCGTATCGCGCAGGAGTTGGGTTATCAGCCCAATATCGCCGGGAAAGGACTGGCGGCACGAAAGAAACATATCCGAATTGGTTTCGTCTATATCAGCAGTGATTGGGCTCCGTTTCATGGCGTGATTTACGAGAGTGCGAGGCAGTACGCGAGGCAGGAATTATTGCCATTTGGCGTGGAGGTACATTTTTTCCCGTTTGACTTAAAGGATTATGAGGAAAATTTTCGGACGTGGGATCAAAAGTTTATCAAGGCGGTTCGTGAACAGAGGATTAACGGTTTGGTTGTCGTGGGCATGATTGGGGGGCATTTGCAGCAAGTTTTGGAACAAAACGGAATCGCTGACATTCCCTTCGTCCTTTATAATCAAAATGAGGATGTAAAAGGAAAACTTGCATACGTGGGCTGCGACTATGAGAGGGCGGGACGCCTGGCCTGCGGTCTGGCCGCGTTGATGACAAAAAATAAGGCGCATGTGGGAATCGTTTCGTTGGATGATGGAAATATGCAAAGTTCTTTAAATCGCGTTGTGGGTTTTGAGGCGGAAATTCGCGAGCGTTATCCGCAGATTCAAATCGTGGAAAAATATTTCACGGCGAACGTGGAGGAGATGAGCGAATTGTTCGCGGAGGTGCAGCAGATGATGGAGCGGCATCCGGACATGGATGTGCTCTATTTGGCGAATCCGGGCGATTATAGCCTCTGTCAGTCCATTCGCCGTTCGGGGAAGACGAGTGACGTCCGCATCATTACCAATGACCTGGTAACGGAATGTCAGCGGGAGATGGTGAAAAATGGCACCATCGACGCGACGATTTGCCAGGAGCCTGAAAAGCAGGGTGTCAAGCCGTTGGAAATTCTTTTTAATTATCTGGCATTGGGCATTTTGCCGGAGACGGAGTGGTACAAGACGGAGCTGAGTGTGCGGATAGGCCAAAACGTTTAAACTTTGCGAGCGACGAGCCGAACGGGGGTGTTTGCCGTCCGCTTGATGACAATGGTTTTCTTTTGTGTAAATTTGATAATTTTAGAAACAAATTAGTCCGAATTATTGACAAAATGACAAAAAATTAGTATACTAATTCTAGTGTGTTCGTGAACACTTTCCGATGGCCGCCTTGATGGCGTGTTAGGCGGCCGACGGGAAGAGCGAAAAAACCGAATGTTGATGCGTGACAACATTCCCTTAGTGTGAACACTTGGCGAGGTGTTATCGAGCTTGGTGTCCGCGCGGTGTAACCCGTAGGATAATCATTAACAGATTAGATGCCCTCCTCCTCAGGTGGAACAAAAAACATGGCGGCCATGAATGGCCAAGGTCAAAACCCGGCGTGAAATGATAAGTGCGGTCAAAGTGGTGGACAAAAGCGATTTTAAACCGGATTTCACGTATAAAGTGGGGGACGATAGCTAAATAAATGCTGTTTTTTGGAAATTTGTGGGGGGGGGGGTACACGAAAGGAAGGTTTTTTATGAATGAGAAAAAGTACTTGAAGTGGTACAACAAGGTGGGGTATGGTTCTGGTGACTTGGCGGCAAATACGGTCTACGCGCTTTTGACCAGCTTCGTCATGATTTATCTGACGGACACGGTGGACTTGAATGCCGGCGTGATTGGTATTTTAATTATGCTTTCAAAGTTTGCCGACGGCGTGACGGACATTTTCTTTGGACGCTTGATTGACAAGACGAAGAGCAAGCTGGGAAAGGCTCGTCCGTGGATGCTCTATTCTTTTGTCGGTAACGCGGTTTGCCTGGTGGCGATTTTCTCGATTCCGCTGAGTTGGGGCAAGACCGCGCAGTACGCATTTTTCTTCATTGCTTATACGCTTTTGAACGCGGTGTTCTATACGGCAAACAATATCGCGTATGCGTCCTTGACGGCCTTAATTACGAAGAACGGCAACGAGCGCGTGCAGATGGGGTCGATTCGTTTCATGTTTTCTCTGGCGACAAACCTGGTTGTGGCTTCCATTACGACGACGTTGGTGGGAACGCTCGGCGGCGGGGCCGTTGGTTGGAGAAGCGTGGCCTTGATTTATGCCATCATAGGTTTAATCGTAAACACGATTTCCGTATTCTCCGTGAAAGAGCTTCCAGATTCCGAATTGATGGATCAAGAGGAAGGCAAAACGGCGGACGCGGCGGCAGAGGCCGAAAAGCTTACGTTTTTGGATTCGTTTAAGTTATTGTTAAAGAACAAATATTATTTGCTGATTTGTGTGATTTATATTTTTACATATGTGCAGACTGGTATTGCGGGGGTAGGCATTTATTACATGAAGTACGTGTTAGGAAATGAGCAGTTGCTGGGGCTTTTCTCCATGGCACAGATGTTCCCGATGATTATCGGTCTGGCGTTTACCCCGATGCTGGTTGCGAAGCTGAAAGGTATGTACAAGGTAAACCTGGGTGGTTACACGTTGGCGTTTATTTTCCGTATTGGTTTCATGGTTGGCGGCTATTTGGGAATTGTCCCGATGATGCTTGCGTTCTCCGTATTGGCAGGCTTGTGTTCCAGCCCGCTGACCGGTGACTTGAACGCGTTGATTGCGGCAGCGTCTGACTGGACTTATAAAACCTCTGGAAAACGTGTGGATGGCACGATGTTCTCTTGTTCTTCCCTTGGCATCAAGGTGGGCAGCGGCATTGGTAGCGCGCTTTCTGGTCTCCTTTTGGCGGCGGGTGGCTATGTCAACGCGGCGGAAGTACAGCCGCAATCGGCGATTAACATGCTGCAGTTTATGTATTTGTGGTTCCCGATGATTTCCATCGCCATCATCTGGCTGTGCCTGAAGAATTTGAAGGTGGAGCAGGCAAACGCGGAATTGGACGCGAAAGCGGGAAGAAGTTGAGAGGATGATTAGAATTATGAAAGTGCGTTGGCATGGTATAATTCATATGTAATGTGTGAAAAGACGGAGACCGTTTTTTGTGCGGTCTCCGTTTCCGCGATTGGGGGAACTGAAAAGTGCCGAATAAGGTATCAGGAGCTGATGGGGGAGGAATAATTCGCTTTTTGGGATTCATGTCAAGGGATGAGGTTTGATTAATTAAAAAATGACCAAAATTGATTGGAAAACATTTCGAAATAACTGAAATTTGCAAAAATAACTGGAATTAATGGTGGATATTGCATATTCTTTTTGACATTTTGCAAAAAATGAGGTAGAATACGAAATTGAAGAAATAAATATTACTACATAGTACATGTCGGATATAAAGAGCATGGTACTTGGGAGGGAATTATTATGGCAAGACCAAGAAAGAATGCGGCTGGAAAGACGGCTGCGAAGTCAGATACAAAGGCGAATGTAAAGGCAACGAGGACGAGGGCATCAGCAAAAGCATCTGAGAAAAAAGCAGAGGCCGCAAAGGCAGAAGTGGAAGCGGCGGCAGAAGTAAAGGACGTTGCACCGACGGTAGAGGCAGAAGCCGCAAAAGTAGAGACGAAGGTCGCGCCGGAAGTGAAAGTGGTAGAGACGAAGGCGGCTTCGGAAGCGGAAGAAAAAGCCACGCCAGAGAAAGAGGAAAAGGTTGCAAAGACGGCAAGGAAAGCTCCAGGGGCGAAGGCTGCATTGAAACTGGAGACGAAGAAAGACACCACTAAGGCGATTGAGACGAAGGCGGGCGTGTTGCAGGACGCTTCAGCGGAGACGGAAGTTGCCCCGAAGAAAAAACCGGGTAGAAAACCAGGAAAGACCGTGAAACCAGGAAAGCCGGGAAGAAAGCCGGGTTCAAAGAAAACGGAAGTGACGACGGAGATGTTCTTACAGTTTGATGGCAAGGAGTTCACGGAAAAGGAAATCTTTGCGAAGGTCAAGGAAGTTTGGACGAAGGGCCTGAAGAACAAGGTAGGCGACTTGAAGGACGTCAAGATTTATCTGAAGCCGGAGGAGTCGGCCGCATATTTCGTCGTAAACGGTGAAGTGAGTGGCAGGGTGGACTTGTAAGAATCGTGAGGGCGCGTTGGCGCGAGGCGGTTCGTGTATGGCAAGGACATAATTGCGGTTCATGGTCACGATTTACTCAGAAAAATAATGATGATGTAAGCGCAGAAAGGAAAGCATGGCATGAATGGCTGTGCTTTCTTTGTATCAGCTGAATTTTTTGCCATGAGGCTTTCGTTGGATGAAGCGGATGGCAGGTTGATTGGAAAGGAAATTATCATGACACGGTTGGAACAACAGATTCAGTTTATTGTGGAAGTGGACAAGGTGAAACAAATTTTCCGGCAGACATATCTGGCAGACGCGACACGCAAGGAAAATGACGCGGAGCATTCCTGGCATCTGGCGTTGATGGCGTGTTTGTTGAAAGAACATGTGAGTGAGCCCGTGGACGTGGCACGGGTGACGACCATGGTGCTGATTCACGACCTGGTGGAGATTGACGCGGGTGACACCTATGCCTATGACCCGGAGGGTGCGAAGACGAAGGCGGAGCGGGAGCAAAAGGCAGCGGAGCGGATTTTCGGCCTGCTTCCAAAAGACCAGGGGGACTATTTCATGGAATTGTGGCAGGAGTTTGAGGGATACCAGACCCCGGACGCGAAATACGCGCACCTTTTGGATAATTTCCAACCCCTGCTCTTAAATGACGCTTCAGATGGAAAGAGTTGGGAGGAACATGGGGTGAAGAAGTCGCAGATTTATAAAAGAAATGAAAA
The DNA here is from genome assembly GCA_948468385.1 of uncultured Faecalicatena sp. Lineage (GTDB taxonomy): Bacteria > Bacillota > Clostridia > Lachnospirales > Lachnospiraceae > Schaedlerella. Next base: position 59,620 of record CAOKHZ010000018.1, read on the forward strand.
AATCCCGGAAACCTCCCCGGAAATTTGGCGTTGCATGCAGGCGTTTATCGACAAACATGTGGAGGCCGGACATATAAAAGACGAGTGAAGAGAGACTTTGGCTTGGAATACGCGTGTTGGCGAAGGGAAATCGGGGTGAAGGACATGGCGAGGTGGCATTATGTATGAAAAGGAAATAGGACAATTACAAGTGATGATAGACGAGAGTAGCCGTATCGTGTTTTTTGGCGGGGCCGGCGTGTCCACGGAAAGCGGAATTCCGGACTTCCGCAGCGCCGACGGCATTTACCACCAGCAGTATAAATATTCACCGGAGGAAGTGGTCAGCCATAGTTTTTTTATGCGGCATACGGAGGCGTTTTATGAGTTTTACAAGGAGAAAATGATGGTTCTTGATGCCAAGCCGAACGCGGCGCATTTGAAATTGGCAAAGCTGGAGGCGGCAGGGAAATTGACGGCCGTGGTCACGCAAAATATTGACGGGCTTCATCAGGCGGCGGGTAGCAAGAACGTCTATGAATTGCATGGCGGCATTTTGCGAAATTATTGCATGGATTGCCACGCGTTTTATGACGCGGAAACGGTGAAGGCCTCGAAAGGTGTTCCGCGTTGCGCGAAATGCGGCGGCATCGTCAAGCCGGACGTGGTGCTTTACGAAGAGGGCTTGGATTCACGGGTGATTCACGGGGCGGTGAACGCGATTGGCGAGGCGGACATGCTGATAATCGGAGGCACTTCGTTGGTCGTATATCCGGCGGCCGGATTTATTGATTATTTTCAGGGAAAATATCTTGTCGTCATAAACAAGTCGGAAACGGCGCGCAGCGTCCGTGCGGATTTGACGATTGCCGCGCCTATCGGGGAAATATTGGGCAGGATTGAAGTATGAAATTGGTTTTGGAAAAATCACTTGTTTCGTTTGCCGCGCGAGGAGGGATTTGCGGCCAGAAAGTATGACTAGGAGGATGAAGACGATGGATGACAAAACGTTGCTGGAGCGGGCGCATGATGCAAGGGAGCGGGCCTATGCGCCTTATTCGGGATTTTGCGTTGGAGCCGCGCTCTTGGCAAAATCGGGGGAGGTTTATGCGGGCTGCAACGTGGAAAACGCGTCCTATGGGGCAACTAATTGTGCGGAACGTACCGCGTTTTTCAAGGCCGTTTCCGAAGGTGAGCGGGAGTTTTCCAAAATCGCCATTGTCGGCGGAAAGGATTGCGAGGCGGCTTATTGCCCGCCTTGCGGAATCTGTCGGCAGGTGATGCGGGAGTTTTGTAATCCAAAGGAATTTTATATCGTGCTGGAGGATGGGGACGGGGGCGTGAAAAAATTTCTTTTGGGTGAATTGTTGCCGGAAGGATTCGGGCCGGAAAATTTGTAAAAACGATTGACGTTTTGTTTTTTAGGGTGATAAAAAAGGAGGGATGTCACGGTGGAGTATCAAACGCTTAGCCACGTATTTGCGCCCGTTTTTGACGAGCGTTCGGAAATTTTGATTCTGGGTTCATTTCCATCGGTAAAGTCGCGGGAAATCCAATTTTATTATGGGCATCCGCAGAATCGTTTTTGGAAGTTGCTTGCCGCGTTATGGGAATGCGAAGTGCCGGGCACGATTGCGGAAAAGAAAGCATTTCTCTTGAAGCGTCATATCGCCCTCTGGGACGTGATTGCCCGTTGTGACATCCTTGGTTCAAGTGACAGTTCTATTAAAAACGTGGTACCAAACGATATGGACGTGATTTTGAAAAGGGCGCCAATCACGCGGATTTATGCAAATGGCGGGAAGTCATACGAGTTGTATATGAAATATTGTTACCCGGTTTGCAAGCGGGAAATCGTCAAGCTGCCCTCCACGAGTCCGGCCAATGCCGCGTTTGGCATGGAGCGGCTGCAGGCGGCGTGGAGGGCGGTGCTTACGCCGTGAAAGGGGCGGGGATGTCGTTGACTGACGGATTTGGGGAAATTTATGACGGCTCTTTATAATGAGACGCGGTACTGGCGGATTCGGTTCGAAACCGGTGCGGCGTGGTGCCGTAGTATTTTTTGAAGGTGCGGATGAACTGTGTCGTGTCCTGATATCCGACCTTGTCACAAACCTGCTCCACTTTCATGTCAGTCTCGGTCAGTAATTGTGCCGCATGTTCCATCCTGATTTTTTGCATGATGTGCGAGAACGTATATCCCGTTTGTTTTTTTACCATGGTGCTTAAATAAGCGGGGCTGATATAAAAATGATTTGCGGTACCGGTCAACGTGGCGGTTTGATAATTTTGCCGCATATAATTTTCAATGGCGGTCATCCGTTCGTTTAGCTTGTTGCTTCCGCTGGCAAGTTCTATCGTGTCCTCATAGTTCTGTACCAGGTAAGAGAAAAAGGTGGTCAACATCCCGTCAAGCACATAATTGTAGTAGAGTTTCTTTTCAATTTGCTGGGCAAACATATAAAGCAGTAAATCGGATAAAAACGTATCTTGTCCACAGTGGAAGGTGAGTGAATTTTGATACTGTTTTGAGTAGAGGGTTTGGGAAAAATAGGCGGACAGCGTGCTGCCGCTGCGCATAAAAACAGAAAAGACGTTGTCAAACGTGGTCTTTCTGATTTTTATGGTAAAGGCGGTACAGTCAGGTTCTGCCAGTAGATGATGCTTGACGTTTGGCGGAATAATCGTGACATCCCCTTGATGCATGAAAATTTTTTTGTCCTCGATACAGTGCAGGCACGTCCCTTCAATGGTGCAAACAATTTCAAAAAAACCATGCTTGTGCTTTGCAATGTCAATGTATCTTGGCAAATGCTGGATTTCCGCATTGGTACCATGCGGAATAAAAAGCTGTTCTTGGAGTATCTCCAAATATCCATGTTTTAATTTTGAGAGGATATCGTCTTTGTGCGCCTGGGCGGCGGTTTTCGATAAGCTGGAAAAATCGTGGGGAGTCCCGGTCTTTAGCAGAAAGACGAGGTCGATATAGTCCAGATATTGGTTCGTCCTTTTAAAATATTCATAGCCGATTGCTTCCTCGTGATCGAATTCCATAATATGTTTATAAATTTCATCCAGTTGCATAAGAGCCTCCTAAAATGCGGTTGTTGACATCCGTGTATTTGGGCTGGTGACCATGTTGCCGTTTGCATATCGACACTGTAAGGACAGTATATCACAGAAACAGAAAAAATTACCGATTATTTTCAAAATAATATGTTATTCTTTTTTGCGGTGGCTTATGATATGATGATAAAAAGGTACAAAGTACGCGGTTTTAGTAAGACGGCATGCCGTTGTATGAAACGAAAAGCAAATGGAAAATAGGAAAGCGAGGGTGGAAGATGGGGGCACAAGAGTATAAGGCGACGTTAAAGGAAAAAATTCCGTATGGAATGTATTATTTTGGACAAGGGATGGTATACACCCTGGTGTCCCAGTTTTTGATGATGTATTACACGGATTATGCGTTGTTGCCGTCGCTTGCTATCACGGCGATTATGTTCGGCGGGAAAATCTGGGACGGAGTGAACGACACGCTGTTCGGGCTTATCATGGACAAGGTGCGCTGGAAAAGCGGAAGGCGTTTTTTGCCATGGCTGAAAATTTCAGTGGTCGCGATTCCCATTTCCACGATTTTATTGTTTTCCATTCAGGACGCGGGAAATGTCGGGCTTCGGATTGCCGCAGCCGTCATCACTTATGCAGTCTGGGATCTTTGCTATACCATATCGGACGCGCCGATACTGGCTTTGCCGACCGTGATGACACCGAACGTCAAGGAACGCGCCTCCTTTATGACGTTTTCCGGCATGGGCGGGGCGTTTGCCATGGCGTTTTCGGCCATCGTCATCCCGTTTATTTTTGACAAGGCGGGCTTTTTTACCGCGGGCGTCGCGGCAGCCGTCATTTGCTTTGTGGCAATGAGTCTTGTCACGGTTTTTTGCAAGGAAAAATATTATGTCAAGGTGGAAGCGCAGAAAGAGTCGACGCTTAAGGAAACTTGGATTTATTTACGGGGGAATAAATATCTGTTTTTATATTACGGCTATCGGCTGGTGTCCGGCATCGTGTCCGTGTCCATGCTTTCCTACATGGCAAAATATTGTCTGGGGGACGTGACGGCGGTTTCCTTGATTGCCATTTATTCGATGCCGATGATTGTTATCGTTTATGTCTGTTCCCCATTTCTTTTGAAGAAATTTGACAAAATCGTCATCTACCGTGTTTCCGTCATTTTGACGGCGGCGATGTACGGCATTACATACTTGATTGGATTTGGAAATAAGACGCTGGTTCTTCTTTCGATGGCCGTAATCGCGGCGTTGGCGATTATGCCGTCCATCATCATGGGGGCACTTCCGCAGGATTGCATCGAATATGGAACGTTTAAGACCGGCGTGCGAAAGGAAGGAATCACGTTTGCCCTCCAGAGCTTCATTGCCAAAGTGACGGCCGCCTTTGCGTCCGCGAACGCTTCTTTGATTTTTCATTTTATCCATTATGACGGTTCCTTGGAGGTGCAGCCACCGCAGACGGTATCCGTCATCTGGAATTGCAGCATGCTGATTCCTATGGCGGGAATGTTGCTCGGACTGGCATTTTTATTCGCATACAATCTGCGGGATGCGGACGTGCAGCTTATGAGTGACGCCAACGAGGGAAAGATTACAAGGGAAGAAGCCTTGGAGAAGATGTCACGGAAATATGGCATGGGGGAGAAGAGATGATGGTAGTTTTGCTCGTGATATTGGGAATCATAATTATGTTCATAGGGGCGGCTCTTTTATATTTTATTTGTTCCCCGATGCCGGTGGTGCGTTTGCTCCGGCGCGGCATGGAGGATGCTTTGAGTTATCCGGGCGATTATGATTCGGTGAAGGAACAAGTGGAGGTTTATAAGGATTTGGAGTATCCTTCCCGATATGGAAATCATACCTATGATTTCTATTTGCCGAAAAAAGAGGGAAAACATCCGCTTGTCTTATGGGTGCACGGAGGGGCGTTCGTGGCAGGGGACAAGGCGGGCGTGGAGAATTGGGGCGTGATGCTGGCAGGACAAGGTTACGCCGTCGCCGCCATGAATTATTGTCTGGCACCGGAGGCGGCTTATCCCGCCCAGATTCGGCAGATTTGCGAGGCACTGACGGCGGTTGTGTCGGTTGCAGGAACAACCGTGCAATATGGCAATCGGATTGACTTGGGGAATGTGGCGGTCGCGGGTGATTCCGCCGGTGCCTACATGGCGGCGCAGTTCGCCGTCGCCCATGCCAATCCCGTGCTGGCGGGGCAAATCGGTGTTGCGTCCCCGCTTGAAAAAAATGCGCTCAAGTGCGCCTTGCTTTTTTGCGGGCCGTATGATGTGAAAAGAATGTTTAATGTGGAAGACAAGAAGCTTCGGCTATTTATCAGCAGGATCGGATGGAGCTTTCTGGGAAAGAAAAATTGGAGCAAGGCACCGTTGATTTCCACGGTCACGCCGATGGATTTTGTGACGGGGCAGACGGTTCCGTGCTACATCACGGATGGAAATACCATGTCTTTCGAGCCGCAGGGAAGGGCGCTGGGCGAGGCGTTGCGAAAGAACGGCGTGAAAGTGAAAGAACGCTATTTTGCCCGGGAAGAGTACGGCGAAGTTTCCCATGAATACCAGATGAAACTGGAGACGGAGAACGCAAGAAAATGTTTTGCGGATGTGTTGGAATTTTTGGGAGAATGTATGGGATGATAGAAAAAGCGTAAAAGTCCTCTATTGACACGGGGAATGATAAAAAGATAATAATAAAGTAATTCCATAGAGAATGGGAAGATGCCCGTTACAATCCAGCCCGCGCTGGCACGGTGCTGAATTGTAACAGATGTTAGATTTTGTGTATATTTTAATTAATAAAGGCTTTACTCCTTTTTGGTAATCTGTTATGATTAATAATGGTAATGATCAGTGCAGATTATAGAAAGTGGGTGATTGTATGCCGACTGCAGCGGATATCATAAAAGATTATATTACTGAGTTTTCACGACTTCAAGACTGGATGGTTCCAATCAAGGAAGTGGCACCGGACACATATGATTCAATGCATAAGAGGTATATTGAATTGAAAGTTACATTGTCAAGCTTGGGTGTTAACTTGGCTGAAATTGACAGAATCAAAGAGTAACTGTTGACAATTGAAAAAAGGTTGAAAGTAATTGATAAGGGAAGTTATCAAGAATAGGAATCAAGGCATGTCGGATATGTCAGGGTCATTTGAATCTGGCCAGGAATATCCGATGTGCCTTGTTTTTTATTTTTGTCATGTGTTTGAGTTTTATAAAAATGCAATTGACAAAACTTTGAGAAAGAGGTATGATGATTTTAAATGAACGCGTTCATAAAAATGCGAGGGAGAACAAAGAGGGAGTTGGGCATACATGCCAAAACAGATTGAGGATGTTAAAAACAAATTGTTTCACAGTGCGAAAATGATTTTGGAGACGGAAGGATACGCCGCCCTTTCCATGCGCAAGGTGGCGAGGGCGTGTTCCATTGCCGTGGGCACGGTATATAATTATGTGCAGAACAAGGATGAACTGGTGGCGCAGGTCATCATGGAGGACTGGGTCGCCGCTCTGGAGCGGATGGCGGGAACGGCAAAGGAATGTACGTCTATTGCCGATGGAATGTGTGGGATTTATCGGGTGCTCATGACGTTTGTTGAAGAATATCAGGACGTATGGACGCAATACTCGCAGGCGGGCGGGTCGTCAAACGTCATCGCTTCTCACCACATGATGCTTCGGGGGCAGATTGCCGCGCAGATTCAGAAGATATTCGAGCGCTTCGAGGCGGCCGAACTGGATCGGTTCACCCCGCTTTTGGCAGAGCTGGTGCTTGTGGCGGTGATGCAGCCTGACATGGATGAAAACCTTGTCCGGGATTTCACGGAGAGGCTTTTATAAAACGTCGTCCATTCCCGGCCGTTTGTGCCGCGTGCGGATGGGACGCGGCCACTATGCGCGGCCAAAGGCCGTGAATAGTTATGGGACGCGGGAGGGTGACAAAAAACAAAGTAAAGGAGTGGAGGAAACATGAGTAGTTACAAAGATTTACGAATCGTGGACAATTTTTACCAGACATCGGCATTTTTCCCGATGCCGACCATTCTCGTCGGGACGCTGACCGACGAAGGCAAGACGACTTTCGGGCCGTATTCCCTATGTCAACCGTATTATATCGCGGGGAAAGAGTATTACGCGATGCTCTTGTGTTGCCGCAATTCGTCGAATACGGCGCAGAACATATTGAAGCATAAGAAGTGTAGCCTGAACTTCATTTACGACGATAAAAGACTGTTTAAGGAAGCGGTGCGTATGGGATTCCCGGGCGACACGCCGGAGGAGAAAATGAAAGACTGCATTTACACGCTTGAAGACGGCCTTCGCAAGGAAAACGACCCGGATGGCACATATCCGCAGGTGATTCAAGAGTGTTTTCAGGTATTCGAGTGTACCTGGGTGGACACGTTGGATGGCGCGCAGGACGACAAGGCGGGGGAACTCAATGGCTATCCCGGGCCATATCATGACTTTAACGGTATCACGTCGCAGTTCGGCGCGCATTTTATCTTGAAGGTCGAGAAAATCTTGATGAAGGAAAAGCAGTACAATGCCATCGTCAATGGAGTGAAGGCGAGCGCGTTCCCACGCGTGCCGGTCGATTATGGATACCGTGATTCCAAGAATTTCTGGTATACGAAGTTCCGTCGTCCGATACCGGAACTTTTGCCGGTGCGGGAAGGAAATTTGGATTCCGTGAAATATGCGGCGAACCGTATTGACCCGGACATCAAGTTTACCGACGAGGCGTGCATGAAAATGATCAAGGTGCCGCGTATTTTCCTGCCGACCGCGCTCAAAGGCTGCGTGGAGTGGGCGAAGGAAAACAACGTGACGCTGATTACCGCGGAGCATATGGACATCATCAACGACAAGCGGGCGAAAGAAAAGCAGAAATGAGGTTGAAAAATGGAGAGGGAAAGTGGAAGGATTTCCGCAGCCGTAGTCGAGCTGGCGCGCAAGTTTTTTAAAACCGTGATTATGCCGGTGGGGGCATGAAAAGGAAGGAGAATAAAATGAAGGTTGTATTGGCGGGAGCCTATGGGAAGTTGGGAAGTGACATTTTGAAGGCACTGCTGTCTGCCGGACACGAGGTGGTGGCTGCGGACATGATTGACCGTGACGTGGAGGGCGTGGATAAAAATGCCTATACATATAAAAAGCTGGACGTGACCAACACGGATGCCCTGAAAGGTTTGTGTGACGGCGCGGACGCGGTGATTACCACGGTTGGGTTGACGGCGACCAGCGCGACGCTGACGAATTATGATATTGATTACCATGGAAATTTGAACTTGTTGAACGAGGCGAAGGCGGCGGGCGTGAAAAAATTTGTCTATATTTCCGTCATCAAGGCGGACAAGGCGCCGGACGTGCCAATGCTGCACGCGAAATACCTTTTGGAAGAGGAATTGAAGAAGAGCGGAATCGAGTACGTCATCCATCGTCCGACGGGATATTTCTACGACATCGTGAAAGTGTTCCGTCCAATGATTGAGAATGGCAAGGTGACACTTTTAGGCAAGAAACCGGTGCATGCGAACGTCATCGACACACCGGATTTTGCCGAATTTATTGTAAAACATATCGGCGATAAGAACGTGACTTACGACGTGGGCGGCAAGGAGACGTGGTCGTATGAGGAAATTGCCCGGATGTGCTTTAAAGCGGCGGGGAAGGAGCCGGTTATCAAACGCGCCCCGGCATGGCTGTTCGACGTGTTGGGAAGTTTGCCGAAGAACAAGAAGAATGGCAAGCAGGCCATCTTGAAATTCTCCAAGTGGACGCTGACCGAGGAGATGGTGGGCGACACGAAGTATGGCGAGCACAGCTTCAAGCAATATATTGAGGACAGTTTCCATGAGTAGGGAGGTAATAGGATGGCTTGGGATTTATTGGTGATTTTCTTCATTGTCAGCGCGGTTTGTTGTTGCATTGGGTTTAAGAAATATGTGTATTTTTTGTCGGTTGGATACGGATTTTCCGTGGCGGGCTTGGGGCTGGCCTATTTCATGACGGCCTTGGTAAATGGTTACGCGTGGAACGTGGTCGTATTGCTGCAATGTGCTTTGTTCGTGGCATACGGGGCCAGGCTTTCCGGTTTCTTGATCGTGCGGGAGCTGAAGAACGGGAATTACCGACAAGTGTTAAAGGAAGTGACCAAGGAGGGCGAAAAACCAATGCCGGTGTTTGTCAAGGCGGTCATCTGGATTTGCGTGTCGGCGTTGTACGTCGTGCAGACCTGCCCGGTATTTTACCGTGTCTATAATGGTGACGGTGGCGAGATGACCTTGCCGTTAATCGGGGCGCTTGTCAGTTTGGCGGGACTTCTTTTGGAGGCGTGGTCCGACAAACAGAAAAGTGCGCAAAAGGCACAAAATCCGAACATGGTCGCCACGAAAGGGCTGTTTAAGCTGGTGCGTTGCCCGAACTACTTGGGCGAGGTCATTTTCTGGACGGGGGTCATCGTCGGCGCGGCGAACTCCTTGGACGGAGCCGGACAGTGGACGGCAGCCTTGATTGGTTACGTGCTGATTGTCATGATTATGTTTAATGGCGCGCAGCGTCTGGACAAGAGGCAGGAGGCGAGATATGGGAAGATGGCGGAGTATCGCGCTTATGCGGATCATACGCCTCTGATTATCCCGTGGGTTCCGCTGTATCATATCGGGAATTACAAGGGGGAATAAAGTTATGGTTTTACGGTGCCGTGCGCTTTGGCGTACGGCCGCCGCCCGATAAAGTGATGCCGTTACAATCCGCGGTCGGTTAGGCCGTGAATTGTAACGATAAAAAAATGGTGCCAATTGGTTTGAGTACGAGAGGAAGGGGGTTTTACAAATGAGCGTACCGATGGCGTTGGTGGATTTTATTCCGGTGGGAATGTTTTTGGCGGCTTCGATTCTTTTGCAGCGTGACCTTTATAACAAGATGAGCAAGGGGGCGTTCGCGTTATTTTCGGCAGGCACGATCACGGTGTTCGTGGCGGGGTGTTACAAGGCAACGTGGAAATTGATATATGCGTTGGGAATCTGTGATTTTGCCGCGCTGAACAAGACGTTTTTCCCGATGCAGACGACGGGCTTCATTCTGGCGGCGTTGGGAATCGTCGCCCTTTTGATTCACAAGCAAGGAAAGGGCGCGGCCTATTCGGTGGCGGCGGTTCCTATGCTCCATGAGAGCAACATGATTTTCGTCATATTGATGGTGCTCGGCGTGGTTTGCTTGGATGGGGTGTTGATGGTAATCGCGGCGCGCAGGAAAAAACCGGTGGCCCTTGTGTTGTATGTGGTTTCGTTCGTGTTCATCATGGGGATGGGCTATCTTTCATCCAAGGATTTTGCCGATCCGATGATGAACTGGATTGGGGAATGCGTCAACATCGTCGGCCAGGGGACGTTCCTTGTGGGAACCATTATTTTACATAAAAATGGATTGGCTGCGGCGGACTCGTTGGCGAAGTGACGGAGTTGGACGCGTTTGTCAAATCCATCGGGGAGGAGAAGGCACGGGATATGTTCGAGACGGTGGTGTTCGGGGTGCGATGAAAGAAAATAAGTGAATTTTTCTTGAAAATCCGTCCATCCTATGGTTAGTGTGGATTATACTAGGAAAATGGAGGATTGGCAAAATGGAAGAAAACACGATTAAATTGCTGAAGGAATGTGATTCCGGCTGCAAGATGGCGGTGAAGAGCATCGCGCAGGTCATGGAGTACGCGCAAGGTAAGAAGTTGGGCGACATCCTTTCCGCATATGATAAAAAGCACAAGGAGCTGGATGTGGAGGTGGAAGAGGCGCTTGCGGCGTATGACAAGGAGGGCAAGGAACCGCCCATGATGGCGGAAGCCGGTGCGTGGATGAAAATCGAGATGAAGATGCTGATGCACGCGGACGACCATCAAATCGCCAAGTTGATGATGGATGGGTGCAACATGGGCATCCAGTCCGTCAGCGAATACGTGAACAAGTATCACGACGCGTCGGGGGAGAGCGTGGCCATCGCGAAACGTCTCATTAAAATCGAGGAAGATTTCATGAAGGAGATGAAGGAGTTCGTGTAATGCGTGGTCGGGACTAAGACGTTTGGAATGAGAAATGGCGGGCAAAGAGCTTCATGGGTGAAGTTCTTTGCCCGAATCTCCTTACCGGAGGAACATGTGCACGATTTTTTCGTGCAGTTTCGTATATGGTTGGTAACGCATCGGCAAATCCATCCAGGTCTTCTTGTCCACGATACTTTTACTGTGGGAGAAAGTTTCAAATCCTTCCTTGCCGTGGTAGGAGCCCATGCCGCTTTCGCCAAAGCCGCCGAAGCCCATCTCGCTTGTCGCCAGGTGGATGATGGTGTCGTTGACGCATCCGCCGCCGAAACCGCAGCGGGTCATGACTTGCCTGGCGGCCTTTTGGTTTTCCGTGAAGAGGTACAAGGCCAGCGGATGCTGCATGGAATTGACTTTCACCACGACTTCTTTTAGCGTGTCAAAAGTCAAGACGGGCAGAATCGGCCCGAAAATTTCTTCCTGCATCACGGCATCATCAAAGGTCACGCCGTCCATCACGGTCGGTTCGATTTGCAAGGTTGCCGGATTCGAGGCTCCGCCGTGCACTACTTTTGTCTCGTCGATAAGTCCGAGGAGGCGTTCAAAATGCTTCTGGTTGATGATTTTTCCATAGTTCGTGTTCTGCAAGGGCCGTTTCCCAAATTGTTTTTGAATCTGTTTTTTGATTTCCATGATTAACTCATCCTTGACGGCGCGGTCGCAATAGAGGTAGTCAGGCGCGACGCAGGTTTGTCCGCAGTTTAAATATTTTCCAAATACGATGCGCTTGGCCGCCAGCTTCAGGTTCGCGCTTTTTTCCACGATGCAGGGGCTTTTCCCGCCAAGTTCCAGCGTGATTGGCGTAAGGTGGCTGGCCGCCTTTCGCATCACTTCCTTGCCGACGGCCTGGCTCCCGGTGAAGAAAATATAGTCAAAGTGCTCGCCCAAAAGGCAGGTATTTTCCGCTCGTCCCCCGGTGATGACGGCGGTGTGCCGTTCATCAAAGCATTCGGAAATAAGTCTGGCAATGAGTTCGCTGGTATGTGGCGAGTAGGCACTGGGCTTTACCACGACGGTATTACCTGCGGCGATCGCGTCCACCAGAGGGTCAATGGTCAAGAGGAACGGGTAGTTCCAAGGACTCATGACGAGAACGACCCCGTAGGGCGACGGCTTTTGAAAGCTTCGCGCGGCAAATTGCGCCAGCGGGGTACGAACACGCCTTTCACGGGAAAGGAATCGCGCGTGTTTTAGCATATAATGGATTTCGTCCAGGACCAGTCCGGTCTCGCACATGTAGCCCTCGAAGGGACTTTTCCCCAAATCTGCGCGAAGGGCCGCGCCAATGTCCTTCTCGTATTTTTGAATCGTCATTTTCAACCGCTGCAAGGCGGCCAGCCGGAATTCGACGTTTAATGTCGCCCCGGTATAAAAATAGTTTTTCTGTTTTTCAATGAGTGTTTTGATTTCGGTTTCGGTCATAAATGTCACCTCGTTTCTGGATGGAACCGACGTGCCGGTTCTTTGGCAAAAAGCCAGATAGGCGGTACGCGGGCATTTTCTTATATTTTTCCAATATAATCCGCGCTAATTTCCCGTATGTTTTCTAGTATAACCCAAAGTGGTTGATTTTGAAAGAGTTACGTGAAAAGAAGTCTGAAAAGAAGTTATAAAGGGTTACTGTTCAGCCCCGCGCTAGCGTGGGGCTGAGTTGTAACTATAAAGGTGCTCTTGACATATATAGATTTTCTATATATAATAATGATAAAAGATATATAGACCATCTATATAGAAAAGGGGTTGGTGACCATGGCAGACAGGGCGACGTTGCAGGGGAACGCGGCGATGTTGATATTGGGGCTTCTCGCCGGGCGTGACATGTATGGCTACGAGATGCTTGAAGAGTTGCGCCGGCGTTCACAGAATGTGTTCGAGATGAAGGCAGGAACATTGTATCCGCTACTGCATTCCTTGGAGGAGAAAGGATTCGTGACCGTCTACGAGGAAAAGGTGGGCGAGGGCGTACAGAAGGTGCGCAAGTATTACCACATTACGCGGGCGGGAAAAAGGGCGTTCGCACAAAAACATGCGGAGTGGGAAAATTACGCTCGGGCGGTGGCGGGCGTGGTTGGCGTGGGCGGCTATGTTTCAATAAGGGGGATTGTATGAAGGCTGGAGAATATTTGGATCGTTTGACGGAGCAGATTCGTTATCAACCGGCGCGCTACGCCGTGCGCGAGGAGGTTCGTGCCCACATTGAAGATCAGCGGGCGGCATATGAGGCGCGGGGGCTTGCGCCGGAGGAGGCGGAGGTCTTGGCCGTGCGGCAGATGGGCGACCCGGTCGAGGCGGGCGTGGAACTAGACCGAGTCCACCGTCCGAGGATGGCCTGGGGGATGTTTGTTCTGGCGGGCGTTTTGTGTGCCGTGTGGATGGTGTTGCCAAAGCTCTTGTCCGCGGGAAATACTTACGAGAACGTGCAGGAATTGCTGCCCCGAGGATTTTTTGCCGTTTTTTGCATGGGGGTCATGATGGCGGTATGTCATCTGGACTATAGCAGGATTGGGAGGCACGCGCATATAATCGCGTTGGCGGCGGGCATCTTGTGTCTTGTGGGAATTGTTTCGTTGTGGGCATCTTCGGGCATTTCGGGTGACATAAATGGGATGGGCGTTTGGCTTTCCGGCATGAGCGTGGGAAGGATTGACCTGCGTCTTTGCTTGTTGCTATACGTGCCGCTGTATGCGGCAATTCTTTACGGCTATCGAAACGGTGGTTATAAGGATGTGGGAACGAGCCTTTTGTGGCTGTTGCCGCCGTTTTGCATGGCGTTTTGCATGGCGGACGTGGCGACGGCGTTCTTGCTGCTTTTTTGTTGTGGAACCTTGTTCATGGTCGCGGTGTGCAAAAACTGGTATCAAGTGTCGAGAAAATTTGTGTTATGTGTTTCTTTTGTCGTGATGGCATCGGTGATTCTGTCCTTGGCCATGTACATTTTGCTTGCCGCGCCGGAGTATCAGGTGAACCGGATACGAAACCTTATTGGCAGAGGGGAACCCTCCTATATGATACAGATGGCGCAGGAGGTCCTGGCGGGCAGCAGGTGGCTTGGCAAGGCAAACGGGCAGATTGTGGAAGAAATTTTGAGCGGGGAAAATCAGGGCTTGTGCATGGGAGACTTTATGCTCACGGAGCTTAGCGGCCACTATGGAATGATTTTCGCGGCGGCACTGGTGGCGGTTCTCTTGTTTTTGCTGTCTTATCTTTTGTGGGCTTGCCTGCGGCAGAAAAATCAGCTGGGAATGTTGATGGGGCTGGGCTGTGCCTTGGTGCTCTTGGTGCAAACGGGGTGTTACGCCTTGCTTAACATGGGAATCGTGAATATGGGCGTCGTTTTCTTTTGTCCGTTTGTGACGTATGGGCGCGGCGGGATGCTTCTGACATCCGTGCTACTGGGGATTTTGTTGAGCGTCTATCGGTATCAGAGCGTGTTGTCAAAAGACACGGCAGTGATACGTTTGGGACGGATTCGTTTTACCGTCACATCAGAATAAGGGCATGTTCGTAAAGGGTGGCTGACGACGTGCCACTTGATGGATAAAGAGGTTTTTGGGTACTGTGAAGCGGGGGTGAAACGATGTTGCGGATTGCGGTCGTGGACGACGAACGAGAGTTTCAGGGACAAATGAAGGAATATCTTTCGCGTTATGAAAGGGAGGAAAACGAGAGCGTTTCCGTGACGGTGTTTGCGGACGGGATGGATGTTACGGAAAAATATCAGGGGAACTGGGACATTATTTTCATGGACATCAAAATGAAGCACATGGACGGCATGGAGGCGGCGCGCAAGATTCGCAGGTATGACCGGCGTGTGATCCTGATTTTTATTACAACCATGGGAAATTATGCAATCAACGGGTATGAGGTGGAGGCCTTGGATTTTGTGGTGAAGCCGCTTTCCTACGAGCTGTTTCAATTGAAAATGCGAAAGGCCGTCAATGCGGTGAGAAAGCAGGCGGCGGGGCGGCACTTGATGCTGCCGGTGGAGGGGCACAGAGAAAGAGTTTCTACCGACGACATTTTGTATATCGAGGTGAAAAACCATAACTTGCATTATGTGACGAGTGAGCGAACCTATGTGGCGCGGGGACGTCTGGGTGACGCGGCAAAGGACTTGGCAGAGGTTCATTTTATGCGTTGTAGCCAGTCATATTTGGTGAATTTAAAGCAAGTCGTCCGCGTGGAGAAGGAGCGGGTCTGGGTGGGAAATTGTCAGCTTGCCTTTAGCAGGACGTGGAAGAAGGATTTTTTGCAAGCACTATCGGATTATTTGGAAGCGGGATATTCATGATGTTGCGTGGGGAATGTCATGTTGATAGCAAGGAACGTGTGTATCAAGTTTGGGATGTCATGCTGGAGGGTGGAATTTATGGGTCAGGTGACGACGTCCATATTGGAAATGGAGTTGGGGCTTTTGCCCTTTGTGTTGGAGCTTTTTTCGGCGGCGGTCGTTTATGTATATTTGTTGAAGCGGAAAAGGCAGTTCTGGATCAGGATTTTGTTTGTCTGCCTGCTCGTGTCTCAAAGTCCGCTTTGCATGTTGATTTTCGTGCCGAAGGAAGAGACGCGCATGGAAACCGTGCTTTTCTTATATGCCTTGTTTTGCGTGGTTGTGTTCGTCGTGCTCATCTGGGGGATTTGGTTTTGTTTTGAGGTACGTCCACGGGAAGCACTGTACTGTGCGACTTGCGCGTATATTACGGAGCACGTTGTATATTGTTTGCGCATTTTGCTTAACATGCTGATGAAGACGAACATCTGGGACGACGGAAGTATTTGGTATTTTCTTCTGCACGCGGCGATATATTTGCTGTCATACCACGTGGTGGCCAAAAAGATGGTGCAAAACTACCATTATGAAACACGGGCCTTGCATTCGGTCGGGTTGATGGCACTTGCGCTTTTGATTGTATTTTTAATGAGCGTGGTCAGCCTCATGCATGGCTTAGGCTGGCTTCACGCCATTTACGCGTTGGTCTGTTGCACGTTCATGTTACTTAGCCAGCGCAATCAGGTCAATCAATTACGGATGCAAAGGGAATTGCATATGAAGGAGCAAATTTGGCGGCAAAACAAGACGCGGTACGAGATGTCGAAGGAGACGATTGAAATCATCAATCGCAAATGTCATGATTTGAAGCACCAGATTGAGGCCTTGAAGGGAATTGAAAATACTCAGAAGCAAAAAGACGTGGTTGCCGGTATAGAGGAATCCGTGATGATTTACGAGGCCATCAAAAATACGGGAAATCCAATCCTCGACACGGTGCTGATGGAGAAAGGGCTTTTGTGCAAGGAAAATCATATTTGTCTGAATGTTATGGCGGACGGAAAGCTTCTCGACTTCATGGACGAGATTGATTTGTATACATTGTTTTGTAACGCCTTGGACAATGCCATCGAGGCCAATTTGCAGGTCGCGGGGACGCAGGAACGGTATGTCAATTTGCAGATTCGTAAAAAGGCGGGGTTGGTGCTGATACGTCTGGAAAATCCATATGTCGGCGAAGTAAGGATGTCGGACGGGCAGTTGCAAACGGTGAAGGCGAACAAGGACGAGCATGGGTTTGGCAGTCGGAGTATTCGGCACACGGTGGAGGAATATGGAGGGCTGGTAAAAATTGAGACGGAAAATCAAATCTTCGTCCTGCGTATCACGATACCATTGGAGGAGGCGCGTATCGACGAAACCGCCTGATGTGGCCATTCGCGTTAATTGCGACACAAAAATGCCGAATTACGACAAAACCACATCACAGCCATGGAAATTTGCTAAAATCTTTTTATTAACAATTATGAAAGAAAGGGGAAATTTTCATGGAAAAGAAAGCAAAAAAACAGCCCACGATGAAGGGGAAAATCATCAAGACCGTGATTTCCGCCATTCTCATCGTCGTGATGGTGGTGGCGATTGTCGCGGCCAATTCCGTGTTGACCGACAATAACCGGATGGTCAACAACATGATGGGCACCAGCGATTCCAAGCTGGACAACTCCAAGGCAAAGACGGACGGCCTGGATTTGGAGTACAACAAGTCGGATTATTCAAAGGACGAAATCGGGGCGGCCGAGGACGAGCTGGCACTTCGAATCGCCGCGGAGGGCGTGGTTCTTCTAAAAAACGAGAATGACGCGCTGCCGATGAATAAGGACATCACGTTCAGCTTTTTCGGACGGAATTCAACGGCGGTCAAGACGAACATCGGCATGATGGGCATGATGGGCGTAGGCGTGGATATGAAGACGGCTTTTGAAGAGAAGGGGATGACCGTCAACGAGACATTGTGGGACTTCTATAACAGTGGAAAAGGCTCGTCATACGTGCTTGGCACGGGATCCGTGGCGTTTGGACAAGACGAGGACTTTGGCATCAACGAGTGTCCGCTGTCCGTATTAAAGGAGGACGCTTCGGTACTTGAGAGCGCGCAAGGGACGACCCCTATTTTCGTGATGAAGCGCGTGGCCGGCGAGGGGCGCGACATGCCTCGTTCCATGTACAATCACACGGACGTGGCCGAGGACAAGACAAAGAGTTATTTGGAGCCGGATTCGGTGGAATTGGAAATTTTGCAGTATTTGAACGATAATTTCTCGAACATCATCCTGGTGGTGCAATCGAACGCGGCCATCGAGATGGGCTGGGTGGACGAGTTTCAAAACATCACGTCCGTGATTCTCGCGCCGGACGGATTGTCCGCGCTGCCAGGTATCCTGACCGGGGAAATCAACCCGTCGGGGCGCACGGTGGACACGTTCGCGAGGGACGTTTTAGCTTCCCCGGCGGCGCAGAACTTTGGTGATTATGCCTATTATAATGAAGACGGCACGGCGACGAAGTACAATTATGTCAGCTACGCCGAGGGAATTTACGTTGGCTATAAATATTACGAGACTCGCTACGAGGACGTGGTTTTAGGCCAGGGAAACGCAGGGGATTATGATTATGGCACGGAAGTGGTTTATCCGTTTGGATATGGACTTTCTTATACGACGTTTGACTGGGGCGTGCCGGATGTTTCATGGAACGGCAAGGAGTGCAACGTGACCGTCGAGGTAACGAATACCGGAGACGTGTCGGGTAAGGACGTGGTGGAGATTTACGCGCAGAGCCCGTACACCGACTACGACAAGGAAAACGGTGTCGAGAAAGCGGCGGTACAGCTTGTGGGTTACGGCAAAACGGGTACTTTGGAGCCGGGCGCGAGCGAGAAGGTAACGGTGACGTTTGCTGAGGAACAGCTGAAGGCTTACGACGCGAATGGCGCGAAGACGTTCATACTTGACGCGGGCGAGTATTTTATCACGGCGGCAAAAAATGCACATGACGCGGTGAATAACGTACTGGCGGCAAAGGGAAAAACGACGGCGGACGGCATGACGGCGGAGGGAAATGCCGACATGGTGGTTTCCTACGTTCCGGACATCACGGAGACGGACGTAGAGACGTATTCCAAGGATAGTTACAGCGGCGCGGAGATTACCAACCAGTTTGATGACGCGAAGGGAGAGTTTACATACCTGACCAGAAGTGACTGGACGGGGACGTTTCCGCAGCATGACGGCGAAGTGATGTCCGAGATTAGTACGTGGGGCAATGAAATCAACGGCACGGACGCAGATGGAAATCCGGCGGCCTACGTGTTTGGCAAGACGATTGACAAGGAGGACTTGGCGAAGCTGGACGCATTTGAATCCGGCAGCCCGGTCGACCCGGAATCTTTTGACGACGAGATTGTTTATGGTAAGAGAAACGGCCTGACGCTCATCGAGATGCGCGGCCTTGACTTTGACGACCCGAAGTGGGACGACCTGCTTGACCAACTGACGGCGGAAGAATACTATGAAACAATTGGTATTTCGGGATATGGTATTGCTTATATTGATTCCATCAACATGCCGTTCTGTATGGACGCGGATACGGCAAATGGATTGATTTATGGCGGAACGGGAAAATTTTATCCGAACTCCATGACATTGGCGCAGACGTGGAACCAGGAGCTGGCGCACGAGTACGGCGTGATGCTTGGCAACGAGGCGATTCTCGGCGGCACGGACGGCTGGTATGCCCCGTCCATGAACATCCATAGGACGCCGTGTTCCGGGCGTAACGGCGAATATTTCTCCGAGGACGGATTCCTTTCCGGCGCGGTCGCCTCGAACGAGGTGCTAGGCATTGCCTCGAAGGGCGTGTACGCATATATCAAGCATTTTGCGTTTAACGATCAGGAAAACCATCGCGGAGACACCGAGGGGCAGTTCAGCATCGCGACTTGGCTGAACGAGCAGTCGGCGCGCGAGATTTATCTGTTGCCGTTCGAAATGTGCATGAAGGCCGGCGACGTGGAGCTGAATTACCTGGAAGCGAAAGACGACGGAAGTTATGAGAACGCGACACGCGACATTCGCGCCTGCCAGGCGGTGATGACCGGATTTAACCGCATTGGTTACACCTGGACCGGTGGTTCCTATAATCTGATTACCGGTATCGTGAGAAACGAGTGGGATTTCGACGGACTGATTATCACGGATAATGCCAACACCGGCGTGTTCATGGACTGTTATCAGATGATTGAGTCCGGGGCGGATATCAAACTGACTTCCCAGCCGGAGTCGGCGAGGTTCGATTTCGACAAGGACAACAAGGCGCATTATCATTACGCGCGTGAGGCGTTGCACCGTATGCTGTACACGATTGCCAATTCCAAGGCAATGTTGGGCGCGATGCCGGGCAGCGTGTTCGTGGACGACGCGACGATGACCGACAAGGTGACGAGGGGCGTGAACATCGGTTGCGGTATTGGCATTGCGGTGCTGGTATTGCTGACGATTCTGCGGTTCATACCGAGGAAGAAAAAGGAAGATTAGGATTTGGGCGGGGAATTCCCCGCCTTTTTTGTGTCATAGGAAACTTCGTTCCCTATGACACAAAACCCTCCGGGGGGATGCGCACTTTGCGCATAAAGAAAATGGCTGCTGGCGCAGCCGCGCTCCGGCGCGCGAGTCCGGCAAGCCAGACTCTTTGTTCTATTGCGACAAGGGGCTTTGCCGGAAAATTTCTACGATTTGTTCATTACATTTTTTGGTTGCCCTGGCAAGGTAGCGCGCCCCAAAGTCATCCAAGGTCATAAGGACGCGTAAGTTTTTATCGTTGTACATCATGAGGCAGATTTCTTTCAGCATCTGTTCAAAGTCGCGCCCGGGCGCGGTTTCCTGAATGGTTTTTATTGCCATTTTTTCGTAATATGTGATGATTTCCTCAAGAATGTCCGCCGTATTTTCGTAATGTGAGTAAAACGTGTTTCTATTTATGCCGGCTTTTTTGCATAACCGTGAAACGGCAATGCTGTATAACGGTTGTTTCTCCATGAGTTCAATCAGGGCGGTATGAAGTTTTTCCTTTGTTTTTTCTACACGTTTATCCATTTGTTTTCCTATTATTCCATCAAGATATCGAACACTTTGCTGAATAGTTGCGGTTTAATTATAAGCCGTGGTAGTTTATAATGCAAGCATGAATCATCGAAGGAGGAATGGACATGAAAATAGGTAGCGTGGTTGTTACGGGGGGCGTATCTGGTGTCCAAGTACGGCGTGGAGGGAATTACGAATGTCCTTCGTTATGAAATGGCTCCCTTTGGTATTCAGGCGACGAGCATTGAACCGGCGGGAATGAAGACACCCATGACGGCGGACGCGGATGCCAGGACGAAGAAAACCTGGGAGGCGATGGAGCCGCAGGTGAGAGATGCTTATTATGACAAGATTAATCCGACGCTTGAATTTATGAACAGCGTCATTGACACGGCGGAAAAGCCGGAAAACGTGGCGAAAGTGATTTTGAAAGCGTTAAACGACAAGAAAATGAAGATTCGCTACATGGCGAAATCCGTGGCATGGCAGGCGGGGGTTCAGCGATTGCGGGGAGAAAACGCGTTTGAAAGCATGATGATGAAAGGGATGAAATTGAAGTAATTCGTAAGCAATTTTTTGGTTGTAATAGTTGTCCGATGAAGATATAATAGAAAGCGGACAAGGTGGAATGATTTGCGAGGTGAAGGTCATGGCAAGGACGATCGGGATCGGCATACAAGATTTTGAAAAATTGCGGACGAGGAATTATTTTTACGTGGATAAGACATCCTTTATCAAGGAGTGGTGGGATGGCGGGGACGACGTGACGTTGCTGACCCGTCCGCGGCGGTTTGGAAAGACGCTGACGCTTGACATGGTGGAGAAGTTTTTTTCCGTCAAGTATGCGGACAAGGGTGACTTGTTTGAAAATCTGGCCATTTGGAACGAGGAAAAATACCGCGAGTTACAAGGGATGTACCCGGTGATTTTTTTGAGTTTTGCGGACGTGAAGGATACATGCTTTTCTGACACGCGGGAGAGGATTTGTCAGCTCATCACGGACGTGTACAACCAGTATGATTTTTTGCTTAAAGGGGAACTGTTGAATGAAAATGAGAAATCCCAGTTTCGAAGCGTGTCCGTCGGCATGAATACACCTTTGGCCACAAGTTCTTTAAAGGCGTTGTCCAATTACCTGGCACGTTATTATGGTAAAAGGGTGATCATTTTATTGGACGAGTATGACACGCCCATGCAGGAGGCTTATGTAAATGGATATTGGGATGAGTTGGCTTCTTTCACGAGAAGCTTGTTTAATTCCACGTTCAAAACGAATCCTTATCTGGAAAGGGCCTTGATGACGGGGATTACGAGGGTCAGCCGGGAATCGATTTTTTCGGACTTTAACAATCCGGTGGTGGTGACCACGACTTCGGAACGATATGAAGATTCTTTTGGCTTTACGCAGGAAGAAGTCTGGAAGGTATTGAAAGAGTACGATTTGTATGCGGAACGGGAGGATGTAAGGGCATGGTATGACGGGTTCACGTTTGGCAGGAAGCGGGACATTTACAACCCATGGTCCATCCTGAACTACTTGAAGGAACGAAGGTTTGCTTCGTATTGGGCGAACACGAGCGGCAACAGTCTGGTAGGGAAGCTGATTCGTGAGGGGAGCGTGGACGTAAAGGTCGCCATGGAGGACTTGCTGGCAGGCAAGGCGCTTCATACGAAGATAGACGAACAGATTGTGTACGGCCAATTAAATGGTAGCGAGAACGCCATCTGGAGCTTGCTTTTGGCAAGCGGTTATTTGCGCGTGGAATCGAGCGAGTTAAAGGAGGGGGAGCGGGAATATGATTTGAAGCTCACCAATAGGGAAGTCGTCATCATGTTTAAGAAAATGATAGGCGGTTGGTTTGAGGCATCCACGTCGGCGTACAACACCTTTATTAAGGCGCTGCTTCTGGGGGACGTGGAGGCCATGAATGACTACATGAACCAGGTCGTTTCCACGACGTTTAGCTATTTCGACACGGGAGCCGGGGCTTTCGAGGCGACGAAATCAGAAAAGTTTTATCATGGTTTCGTGCTGGGAATGATGGTGGATTTGGCCAATCGGTATAGGATTACCTCGAACCGGGAAAGTGGGTTTGGACGGTATGACGTGATGCTCGAGCCAAGAAATGAGGATGACAACGCCATCATTATTGAGTTCAAGGTCTGTAAGGCGGCGAAGGGACAGATGCTGGAAGAAACGGTGGCGGAAGCGTTAAAGCAGATTGAGGAAAAGAACTACGCGGCGAGTCTGGAGGAGGCCGGATTTAGGGCTGAGCGGATTAAGAAATATGGGTTCGCGTTTGCGGGAAAGAACGTGCTGATCGGGGAATGAGAAAGGGGTAAAGCAGGGAGGCGAGGCGGCCATATAAGGCCGCCTCGTTTACATGTTCTCCTCTGGAATCGGCAGCAGTAGCTGCAGTGAAAACCAGTTATTTTTCTGGTGCAAAGTCATCGTGCCATTGTATTTTTCAACAGTTTGCTTGATGCTTTTCAATCCATATCCGTGCATTGCCTTTTCCGCCTTGGTGGTGGCGGGCAGGGCATTTTTTAATTCCAGCGGATTCTCGCTATAATTTTCAAATTGTATCATTACAAAATAATCTTGCCGGTACACGTTAAGGAGCAGGATTCGCTTCTCAGGTTCGGCATATTGCTCCACGCATTCAATCGCGTTGTCCAAGGCGTCGCCAAAAATGGAGCAGATATCCTTTTTGTTCATGAAATCAAGCAGGGCGCCGTTGACCATGCAGTTGAAGGTGATGTTTTCGCGCAGGCACTGGTGCTTTTTCGTGGTGAGAATCACGTCGAGGATATGGTTCCCGGTCTCCATCTGTGCCTCGTGAAGTTCGATTCCTTTCAGCATTTCCGAAAAATATTGATGAAACACGTCCGGGTCGGATTCGGACTGCATGGCGAGGAGGTAGTGCTTTAAGTCGTGCAGTTCCTTTTTTAAGAAATCCATATTGTCCCGTTCTAATTTATACTGTTCGTATTGACGTTGAAACAAGCCGGCCAAGGCCTGAGATTCCCCACGGATGCGGTATTCCTCGCGTCGGTCCTGCTGCACGAACAAGATGGAGAGTGCGCATAGATCCAGTAAAAAGCGTATGGTAAAAGTGAACTGCGCGAAATCCGGGTTGTAGGTCAACGTGAAGAGGGAAGGATTGCTCAGAAAAAAGGCACTAAGGGCGAGAATCAGGGAACTGACCGCGTCCTTCGCGTCCACCGTCAGGATTTTTTCTTGTGGGAAATGCTTGCGTTCCAGCAAAAAATAGCCGATTAACAAGGGCAGGTAGGCAAGTGACATTAGAATCCAGGAGGTGGACGTTCGATAGTGCTTGGCAAGGGCGAACCACCCATAATGTAAAAGGCGCGAAAAGGAACTGATGGTTTCGGCCACCATGATGGCTCTCGCGCAACAATAGAGGGCGTCAAAAAAAGAGGCCTTGCACAAGGCGAAAATGACAAGGAACATGCTTAGGAATGCCGCCATCATGGTGAAAAACCAGCCGAAGGAGTAGGTGAGCAGGTTGGTAAGCGTATCGGTAAGCTGATAGGAAAAGCGCGCCTGATACCATAACAAGAAAAAGAAAAAGGCGCAAAACAACGCGGCGGTCTTTCCCTTGGAAAAACGACGTTTTAATAGAAGGACGAACAAAAGGCAGGCCAGGCCTTCGGCGATGGCGGTGTGTACGCGGGGCGTGATTAAGATTTGATATAAAATTTCCTGCGACATTAGCGGATTCCTCCTATGTGGTTTGTAAGTGCTGCCAGAAACGTCTGCCGGTAAGTCCGGCTGACGGGCAGTGTCTGGCGGTTGGACAACAAGATGTCGTTATGCTTTAAGCAAATCACGTGTGCCAGGTTCACGAAATAGGAATTGTGGCATTTGGAAAAACCATGAGTTTCGTATTGCGTGATATATTTTTTAAATGGCCCCGCCGTGCGGTGGATGCCGGATTCCGTGTGAATCAGTACCGCGTGCAACTGGCTCTCAAAGTAGAGGATGCGGTCCAGCCCGATGCGGACGGCTCCGGCGGAAGTGTTTGCCACGAGATCGTCGCTGTGACTTTTGCCGCTTGCGAGCTTGCGCAGGGCTTTTTGCATCAACTGGGAAAACGCCAGGTAGGAAACCGGCTTCAACACGTAACCCAGGGCGTCCACAAGGTAGCCTTGCACCGCGTACTGTGAAGTGGAGGTGATGAAAATGATGATGACGTTTTCGTCCAGTTCGCGGATTTGGGCGGCGGTCTTCATGCCGTCCAACCCCGGCATCTGGATGTCAAGTAAGAGGATGTCGAAAGCGGCACGATAATCGTCGGCAAGATCCTGCCCGTCATGATATGTCCGGATATCAAAATTTTCCGAAAATTTAGTCGAAAACGCTTGTAAATATTTCTGGAGGACTTTCATGTCTCCCTGGTGGTCTTCCACGATGGCGATACGCGTCATGACGATACCCCCTTTTTGCTTTTAGTATAAAAGAAAGGGGGATTCATTGTCAACGAAAGATTAATATTTTAGGCTCATGCCGGTCACTCGTGCCGGATGCACGTAAGTCTGGTCAATGTCAGTTGTGCGTCGTTTGGCGTTAGTTGTGCAGATGAGAGAAAAAAGCTTGGAATTTGTGGTAGAGTACGTGTACGGTATAAAAAAGAAGGGAGAAATGAGGTATGTTAACAGTAAGTATTGATGATGTGATGGGGGTTTTGAAGCTGTGCGTCCCCTATCTCGCGGGATGTGGGATTGCCATCGTGCTGGCGGTCGTCGTTTGTATTGCCTGCATGAAAATGAAGCGGCCGACAAAGTTTTTGGTGAGGAATCAGGCGGGAATAGCCGCGCTTTTGGCCGTGGTCGTCGTGGCGAATTTGATTTGCACGGGGCCGATGTCGAGCCTATTGTCGCTCTTAAGCGGCGAGGGCGTGATTTCCGAGGAGTCCAGCAAGGAGGCCATGGAACTGTGTCAGGACATTGCGGAGGAAGGAATCGTGCTTCTGGAAAATGAGGAGGGCGTGCTCCCGCTCGATGAAGGGGGCAAGTTAAACGTCTTTGGCTGGGCTTCCATCGACCCGTGCTACGGAGGCACCGGATCGGGTGCCATTTCCGACAAGGCGGAGAAGGTAAGCTTGTTGAAGGGATTGAAGGATGCCGGCATCGAGACAAACGGCGAACTGTCAAAGTTTTATAAAGACTATTTGCCGCAGAGGCCGGTGCTGGGGTACGGAAATTGTAATTGGACGTTGCCGGAACCGCCGGCGGAAAATTATTCGGACGAGCTGCTTGCGCAGGCAAAAGAATATTCGGACAAGGCCATGATCGTCATTACCCGTCTGGGCGGGGAGCATGCGGATTTGCCGGTGGACATGACGGTCGTGCAGTATGAAAATAATTCCGACAAGTACGAGGACTTTCCGGCCGGGACGCATTACCTGGAGCTGAGCCAGTCGGAAAAGGACATGGTAAAACTGGTCTGCGAAAATTTCGAGGACGTGATTGTCGTTTATAACGGCGCGAACACGCTGGAACTGGGATTTTGTAAGGAGTATGAGCAAATCAAGGGCGTCATCTGGTGCCCGCCCGTGGGGCAGAACGGATTTCGGGCGCTGGGCGAGATTGTCAGCGGGAAGGTGAACCCGTCGGGGCATGCCGTGGACACGTTCGTTTATGACCTGACCGCGACGCCGTATTATAACAACATCGGTGAGTTTGAATACACCAACGTGGAAGAATTCGGGTTCGAGGCGAACGGATATTTTACGGAGGGCATCACGAGGCCACATTTCGTGAATTATGTGGAAAATATCTATGTGGGATATCGTTTTTATGAGACGGCCGCCGAGGAAGGGCTGATTACATACGACGAGGTCGTGCAATACCCGTTTGGACAAGGGTTGTCATACACGACCTTCACGCAGAAAATAGAGGACATTGCCGTGGACGGGGCGGGAAACGTCACGGCCAGGGTCAAGGTGGAAAATAGCGGGAACGCGGCCGGCAAGGAGGTCGTGCAAGTATATTATAATCCGCCGTATACGGACGGCGGTATTGAAAAGGCGTCCGCCAACCTGGTGGCATTTGACAAGACAAAGGAGCTGGAGCCGGGTGAGTCGCAGACGCTGGAACTTCATTTTGCAAAGGAGGACATGGCATCCTATGACACGGCGCAGGGGGGCGGCTATGTCTTGGAGGAGGGTGAATACCGGGTTTCGGTTCGAGCCAATTCCCATGACATTTTAGACGAGAAGAACGTCTTGATTGAGGAAGAAGTCCGCTATGACGGGGAAAATCCGCGAAGCACGGATGAGACGGCGGCCGTCAACCAGTTTGATTTTGCCGAAGGAGATGTCACGTATCTTTCCCGGGCAAACCATTTTGCAAATTATGAGGAGGCGGTGGCCGCGCCCGAGGACTATCTGATGAGCGACGAGGCGAAAGCGGGATTTTATAACTCCCATAATTACAATCCAGAAGATTTTAACGATCCGGACGAGGAAATGCCGGTCACCGGTGCGAAAAACGGGCTCAAATTGGCGGATTTGCGAGGGGCGGACTATGACGACGAGCGGTGGGAGGCATTGCTTGACCAGATGACGGTCGAGGAAATGGACAACCTGATTGCCCTGGGCGGATATCAGACGTTGGAGGTGAAGAGTATCGAGAAGCCGGTCACCATCGACTGTGACGGCCCCGCTTCCATCAACAACATGTTCGCGGGCCTTAGTTCCATCGGATTTCCGGCGGAGGTGGTTATCGCGTCCACGTTCAATCTGGATTTGGCGCAGGAGTTTGGCCGAAGCATCGGGCGCATGGCCGACGAGATGAACGTGTCTGGCTGGTACGCGCCGGCCATGGACATGCACCGTTCGGCGTTCGACGGCAGGAATTTTGAATATTATTCCGAGGACGGGCTTTTGTCCGGGCTGATGGGCGCGATGTCGGTGGCGGGAGCGAAGGAGTACGGAATTTATGCATATGTCAAACATTTCGCCCTCAACGACCAGCAGGTGAGCCAGGAGGAAATGCTTTGTACGTGGTCCACGGAGCAGGCGATTCGGGAAATTTACCTGAAGCCGTTCGAGTTGTGCGTCAAGGTGGGTGAAAACAACGCCATGATGTCCTCGTGGAATTATATCGGCAACGTGTGGACGGGAGGATGCGAGGAGCTGCTTACGAACGTTTTGCGGGACGAGTGGGGATTTGAAGGAATGGTCATTTCAGACGGGTTCCATCATACGGGCTATATGAATTCCGACCAGGCAATCCGCGCGGGCGGCGACATCATGCTGAAGAATTTTGACGTGGAGACGAACCATGTAAAAGACCAGGAAAGTGCCACGGGAATCCGAGCCATGAGAAATGCCTGCCACAACATTCTTTACACGGTGGCGAACAGCCGGGCGTGCGATGCAAAACGCACGACGGGATGGGCGACGTGGAAGGTGGTATTGACGATTGCCGACGCGGCGGCGGTAGTGCTTGTCATCCTCTGGGAGGTGCTGGCCGCCAGGGGATATCGAAAGAGACAAGGAAAGTAAGGGGAAGACGCACGTATATCTTGGCGATGCATTACTCGTTTCGCCAATGGCGATTTCAAAATGCCTGAATCGTTAGAGTCAGGCATTTTTTTCTGGTGTAATAATAGTTTGATGAAGATATAATAGAAAAGAAGCAAGCACAACTTGCCAATTGGCGAATGGAAAATAGACGAGGAAAATGGTTTGCGAGGTGAAGGTCATGGCGAGGACGGTAGGAATCGGTCATCAGGATTTTGAAGAGGTGATTACGAAAGAAATATTTTATATAGACAAGACGGGGGTTATCAAGGAATGGTGGGAGAACGAGGACGTGGTGACTTGTTTGAAAATCTGTCCATTTGGAACGAGGAAAAATACCGCGAGTTACAAGGGACGTACCCGGTGATTTTTTTGAGTTTTGCGGACGTAAAGGATACATGCTTTTCTGACATGCGGGAGAGGATTTGGAAGGACGGTATAAAATCACGTCAAATCGGGAAAGTGGTTTCGGACGGTACGACGTGATGCTCGAGCCGCTAAAGCCGGGGGATGATGCCATCATTATCGAATTTAAGGTCTGCAGGGCGGTGAAAAAACAAACGTTGGAAGAAGCGGTGGAGGAAGCGTTAAAGCAGATTGAAGAGAAGAATTACGCGGCGGACTTGGAGGCGACGCAGATTGCGCCGGAGCGGATTAAGAAATACGGGTTCGCGTTCGAGGGGAAAAAGGTATTGATTGGGGAATGAGAAGATGGAGCCGTGACGGTCGGAATTTTCGTTACTTTTCACGGGGTGGGGAAATAAGACACGATAATAAGGGACTCTTGTGGG
>CAOKHZ010000019.1 GCA_948468385.1 uncultured Faecalicatena sp.
TGTGTTGCAGTCCGTATACCGACGAAAATCAAAGATTTTTTATAGAAAGCAGGTTTTGACACATGGGGGATATGGAAATCATGTGGCGGAGCTTGCTTTTTCATAGGTGTTCATATGCTATTTGCTGTGATTAAGCGAGTATTCTTACGTTCTGCGATATTGATTTGGAGTGACTCCCACCTTTTTTCGGAAAAGGCGATAAAAATAATTTTCATCTTCGATACCGATCATTTTACATATTTTGTTGGAAGGAAGGTTGGAAGCTTTCAGAATCCGTTTGGCTTCGTTTATTCGAAGCTGAATCAGGTATTCGTTCGGTGTCGTATTCAGATATTTCTTAAATAACCGGCTTAGGTAAAATTTGCTGAAACCGGAAAATTCGGCCAGGTACTCGATGGTCAGAGGTTTTTCATAGTTGCTTTCCATATAATGAACCAGATATTTCAGCGTTTCTGGCAAGGTGTTTACGGTTTCCCGATAGCGTTCGGTATTTGTCATTATTTTTACGAGAAGAGATTCGAGTTGCGAGGAAATCTGTAATTCCCAATAAGGAAGAAGGGAGGAATAGGTGTATATCAGAGTTTCCAAGGCATTATGAAAATCACTGTTTTGCGTTTCATGAAAAGAGGCATCGTTGCTCTCCATAAAAAGATCATAGATATGTTGTATGCGCTGACCGTTAAAATGCAGCACGCAGTGTTCCCATACATGGCCATTCGTCTTATATAGATGCGGTTTTCGGCAATCTATGAGGATGCCGTCCCCGCTTCGAAGATGGTAAACCTTTCCCTCATATTCCACATATCCTGCACCATCATAAGTATAAATCAGGGCATAGGTATCAGCGTCCTCTCTTTTAGTAAAGTAAAATTTGCTGGCCTTGGTTAAGGAAAAGGACTGGATGTAGAGCAGTTGCTTCAAGGCATATTCGGAATAGGGTTTGCCGGGAAGGGTACTTATTTCGCCGTCCACGCAGTAAACGCAATTTTTAAACAGATTGGATTCGCTGAGAAATCTCATGGATATTTCCGGATTGGGGTCGAGTTCCATGATTTCGTTTACATCATCCATGTTGGTGACGTTTCTTAAATATTGTTTTGCAAAATGAATCTTGTTAAACATGGTAAATCCTCCTGAGACTTTTTATTTGCGTGTCGATGGCCGTGACATCGAGTTCAACTATGGTTTTGATTCTTATTTTTATCAGCATAAGAAAAAAACGTGATCAAAAATATGCTTATTTTTATAGAAAATGTGCAGTCAAAAATATGCTTAAATAAGGCAATAAAAACGATTTGAATACCACTACTAATATAATATACTTTCAATAAAAGAGCAAGTGAAAAATATTTATTTGTGCTGATTTATATAGAAAAGCGGAGACAAATAAATATAGACATGAAAGGAGAAAGGAAAATGAATCAAAAAGTAACTCTGAAAGAAAAAATTGCGTATGCACTGACAAATTTGGGAAACATTCCAATCCAGACGCTGATTAGCACGTATCTACTGATTTTCTACACGAACGTGGTAGGACTGGATCCGGCGGCTTGTGCGACCTTGTTTCTGATTGCCAGGATATTGGATGGTATCAACGACCCGTTCGTGGGGTTTGTCATTGACCATCTGCCGACTACAAAATGGGGGCATTTCCGCCCGTCTTTGATCGTGGGCACCATACTGTGTTCCCTGAACTTTTTGTTGCTATGGTTCGGGCCGATGATGGTGCCGGCCGGAAAATTGGTGGTTGCCTATATTTCCTACATTTTAATCGGTGTTTTGTTCCCGGTGATGGATATTTCGTTAAACAGCCTGCTCCCAGTGATGACGGAGGACATGGAGGAGCGTAACATGTTAAGTTCGCTGAAAGGCTTCGTTTATACGTTGGGCTCTCTTGTTCTTGGTATGGCGGCACCCATTATTTTGGGCAATACCACGGAGGCCGGAGGCTATGTGAAATTAGTGCTCATTACGACGGCGGTTATTTTGGCGTTTTCCATCGTCGGCGCAGCGGGTGTGAAAGAGCGGGTGCAGGTGAAGCAAGAAAAGGGGCAAGCCCAGTATAAGCTGAGAGATTTGCTCATCATTTTGACAAGGCGGCCGGTGTTGGCAACGTTCATGTGTTCGTTGTCTTATTACATAGGGATGATGGTTCTCAATGCGGTAAATGCATACTTTTATACTTACGTGTTAGGAAATCTGACCTTGTTTAGCGTGGCTTCCATGGTTCAGATGGCGGCATTGGTCGTGGCGACGTTGTTGGCAAGCATGTTGATCAAAAGAATCGGGAAAAAGAAGCTGTATATCGTTGGACTGGTGATTTTTGGCATCCTTCCGTTGGTACGTTTTATTCAGGTGACCAATGTGGCACTGGTCATGGTGGCCACGGCATTCATCGGTTTCGGTTCGGGACTATGTACGCCGCTTGCATATGGCATCCAGGCAGACAACACGGATTATATCGAGTTGGAATTGGGGTATCGCGCCGAGGGTGCGGTGGCGGCACTCTCTAGCTTTATCACGAAATGCGCGATGGGAATCGGCGGCGCGATTCCGGGATATTTGCTGGCAATGGTAGGTTTTAATGCGGAGGCGGCGGTGCAGACGGAATCGGTAAACGTGGCGATTACGATGTGCGTTACGATAGTACCAGCGGTGTTTGCTTTGATGGGCGCGGCAATCTTTGGCATATTTTATCCGTTGACAAAGGGAAAGCTGGATGAACAAGTTGAAACATTGCGCAAATTGCATGGAGGTAAAAAGTAATGAGGATTTATGATTTGAGAACGGAGTATAGGAAGAATCCTATCGGAATTGACGCGGTGAATCCAAGATTCTCATGGAAAATTCAATCCAATCTGCAAAATGTCATTCAGACGGCTTATCAGATCCAGGCTTTTGAGGATGAGAGGGCAGAGAGGCTTTTGTGGGATTCAGGGAAAGTAGAAAGCGATGCTTCTCAGCGTGTTTTATGGGCGGGGCCAGAACTTGGTTCCACCCGGCGGGTTTATTGGAAGGTGACAGTATATACGAGAGAGGAAATGGCGGAAAGCGAACTGTCGTTTTTCGAAATGGGACTTTTGAAGGATGGGGACTGGAAGTGCCAGTGGATTGAACCAGAGGACGAAGTTGACCCGGCGGTTTTTAAGCCGTCACCTTATCTACGAAAAGTGTTTACGATAAAAAAGGCGGTGGTGAAGGCGAGGATTTATATGACTGCCCATGGCTTGTATGAATTCTGGATAAACGGACGGTCGGGGAGCGAGGATAAATTTAAGCCGGGCTTTACCAGTTATTATCATCGTGTTCAATATCAGGTGTATGATATTACTGATTTTTTACGAGAAGGGGAAAATGTCTGGGCGGTTGCGCTTGGCGACGGCTGGTGGCGAGGACTCGTCGGCGGTCTTAGTATCAATGACTTTGGATTTAAACTTCATTTTTTCGGGCAGATTATTTTGACGTATACGGATGGGAGTGAGGAAATCATTGTCACGGACGAGTCTTTTAAAACTTCGGAAGGTGCCATAAAAAGAGCGGATATGAAATGTGGCGAGGTATATGACGCGACGGCGGAGCCGGAAGGTTGGAAATTTCCTTCCTTTGACGATACCTTGTGGAAAAACGTGCATTTGGCGGAGGATGAGCATTGCAGAAAGGATATTTTGATTCCATCCCGAAGCGTGGCGGTGCGGGAAAAAGAATGTTTTGAGGCCAGAGAATTTACGGATGCAGTTGGAAACCGCGTGTTGGATTTTGGCCAGAATGTTGCCGGTTATGTAAAGATGAGATTGCGGGGGCTGAAAAAAGGGCAGCAGGTCATGCTCGTGCACGGGGAGGATATAAAGGACGGCATTTTTAGTATAGAGAATCACAAGTTGGGCTCGATGCCGCATGAAGATTTGTTTCAGCAGATTGTCTATGTTGCCAAAGGGGACGAGGTGGAGACATATTGTCCGATATTTGCCGTATTTGGATTCCGGTATGTGTTGGTCAAGGGGTACGATGGAGAAATTGAACCCGGAGATTTTACTGCCGTTGCCGTATATTCGAATCTTGATGAAACCGGGTACTATTCGTGCTCAAATGAGTTGATTAATAAACTGGTAAGTAATAGCAAGTGGAGCATGAAAGGAAATTATTTGGATGTGCCAACGGATTGCCCGACGAGGGAGAGAAGTCCCTGGACGGGAGATTCCCAGGTGTTTTGTCGGACGGCTTGTGATTTTATGAATGTGTATCCGTTTTTTGAAAAATGGATGTTGGATTATAATTGTGAGCAGCTTGTAAATGGAAAATTATGCAATACCGTTCCGTCTACGAACACGCTTCAAAATAAAAAAGAATTAGAGCGCAAAATGGAGGAAGTCAGAAAGGGGAAAGGAGTGCTTTCTGAAACGGAAGAAATGGCACTTTCTGTACAGTTGGGAAATATGGAGATTGGAGGTCCGATGGACGGTGCCGCTGGGTGGTCTGACGCGGCAGTTATCAATCCGTTTACCATGTATCTTTGTTATGGGGATAGGAAAATTCTTGAAAACCAATATGAATCGGCGAAAAAACATGTGGAATACATGTTCTCCAAGGCGAGACAGAAAAATGAATTCAGAAAAGACGCTTTAGAATACCAAACTTATACGGATGGGGAATTGGATGCGGATTGTATTTGGGATACGGAGTTTCATTGGGGAGAATGGTTTGAAGCAGACGTAGGTGCAGACGGCGAAGTGGCACGCATGCAGGACAAATTTACAAAACCGGATCCGGAAGTGCCAACTGCTTTTTTGTGCTACAGTACGAGGCTTCTCTCTAAAATGGCCGAGATACTGGGAAAAAGAGAGGATGCATCCTATTATTTGGGCAAGAGCAACAAGGTAAAAAAGATGTTTGAAAAATACATGATTGGAAAGGATGGGGTGATTAAGGCTGGTCGCCAGGCTCCGCATGTCAGGGCAATTGCTTTTGACTTGTGCGGTGAAGAGAAGAAAGGACTTGTTCTTACATATCTGGCAGAATTGGTGAGGAAAAATGAGTATCACTTGAATACGGGATTTCTTTCCACGCCATTTATCTTAAGTGTTCTGGCGGACGGAGGATATGTGGAAGAAGCTTATAAGCTTCTTGAGCAGGAATCAAGTCCATCCTGGCTTTATAATGTCAAAAAGGGTGCTACGACGATTTTGGAACAGTGGACGGGATTGGATGAACATGCGTATTCTTACAATCATTATAGTTACGGCGCGGTATGCGACTTCTTGTTTACCAGGGTGGCAGGAATACAGCCGGTTTTGGAGGAACCGGGGTATAAGAAGATAAAGATTCAACCTTGCGTCGGGGGAACATTGGAATATAGCAGGGCGGATTATGAAAGCATTTATGGAAAGATTCATTCCGAGTGGGTGAAATTAGGAGAGGAAGTGAGGTATTCTTTTGAAATTCCACCAAACACGAGCGCGGTTCTCTCGCTGGGCACCAGCGAGGAGAAAATGGAAAGTTTAAAGAAGAGATATCCATCGGCGGCATATGAAGATGGTTATGCCACATTTACCGTGGGAAGCGGAACGTATGAAATGGTTCTGTGACAAGTAAAATTTTCGTTACAATTTGACTCCGCATCGATGTGGTGCCGGATTGTAACGAATTTTTTATCCCCCCATGGGGCTTGTTGTGGTTGGTTGCCATAGTGTATACTTTAGTCAAGTAAAACAAGAGGAGGGCTTTGTTATGCATATGGCAGACGCGCTTTTGGCACCGGCAGTGGCGTCGACGATGTACGTGGCGTCCGGTTCGGCGGCGGGAGTATCCATTGTAAATCTGAGGAAGGAAGAGGCGACGTTAAAAGAGGATTTGAAGGTCAAGCTTCCGGCGATGGCGGTGATGTCCGCGCTTGTGTTTGCCGGGCAGATGGTCAATTACACGATTCCCGGAACCGGTTCTTCCGGGCACCTTTGCGGCGGCATGATGCTGACCGGGGTGTTGGGACCCTATGCCGGATTTTTGTCTATGATTGTCATTCTGGCCATCCAGTGCTTGTTTTTTGCGGACGGCGGACTGATGGCACTGGGGGCGAACGTGTGGAACATGGCGTTTTATGGTTGCTTTGTCGGCTATTTTCTGATTTATCGCCCGATCATGCAGGGAAAATTGTTTTCGGCGAAGGGCGGTTCGGCGAGTGTCACGAAGTCGGCGATGCGGATGAAAATCGTGCTGGCTTCCGTGCTCGGATGTGTTTTGACGCTTCAACTGGGCGCGCTTTCCGTGGTTTTGGAAACGTCCCTTTCGGGTGTTACGGAGCTTCCGTTCGGCGGTTTCCTTGTATTGATGCAGCCGATCCATTTGGCAATTGGCCTGATTGAGGGATTGATTACGGCGGCGGTGCTTGTGTTTGTTTATGAGGCGCGTCCGCAGCTTTTGCGGGACGTTGACACGTCCGGGGAGGTTAAGGGAAAATGTTCGTTAAAGACCACGTTCGTCATTCTCGCGTTGGTCGTGGCCGTCATCGGGGGCGGCGTTTCCTTGCTGGCAAGCCAAAATCCGGACGGGCTGGAGTGGTCCTTGTTTGGCAATGCGGACGGAGGCTATTCGGAAAACATGGGGCTTGACGAGGAAGCGTATGGGATTTCCAGCAATCTGGCGGACTCTGCGGCATCCGTTCAGGAGAAGACGGCATTTCTTCCAGACTATGCATTTTCCCAAGACGCGGAAAATCCGATGGGAACGACGGTTTCCGGTCTGGTCGGATCCACCATCGTGGCGGCCTTTGCAATACTGACATGCTTTATCGGCGGATATTTCCGAAAGAGGAAATTGGCATCATGAGTAAGGCAAAGTGCGGGAGATGCGGGGCGATGAATAAGATGAAAGAAGCATCGCAGGAGGCTCGTGCGATGAATAAGACGAAAGAAGTATTGCGGGAGATGCAAGGCGATGAATAAGACGGAAAAGGCGCTGCGAGAGATTCAGGCGATGGACGAGCTGGCGGCCATGGATTCGCCCATTCACCGGCTTGCCCCGCTGGCCAAGCTTTTGGTTACCGTCGCGTACATATTTGTCACGGTGTCATTTTCCAAATATGACATGACGGGCTTACTGATTATGATACTTTATCCGGTGGCCGGTTATCAGTTCAGTCTGATACCGGTCTATACTTGTTTTTACAAATTGAGAATCGTGTTGCCGTTAGTTTGCGCGGTAGGAATATTTAATCCCTTTTTTGACAGGGGCATAGTCATGACGCTTGGGACAATTTCCGTCAGCGGCGGGGTGATTTCCATGCTGACCTTGCTGATGAAGGGAGTCTTTTGCTTGATGGCTTCCTTTTTGTTGGTCGCGACCACCTCCATCGAGGAGATTTGCCATGCGCTCAGGCAGTTTCATGTGCCGAGGATCTTGACTTCCCTTTTGCTTCTTACCTGGCGTTATGTCTCGCTTTTGTTGGAACAGGTGAGCATTATGACGCAGAGCTATCACCTGCGCGCGCCGGGGCAGAAGGGCATCCATGTATCCGCATGGGGATCATTTCTCGGACAATTGATTTTGCGCAGCATGGACCGGGCGGCGGCCTTGTATGAAAGCATGGAACTGCGCGGGTTTCATGGGGATTTTTACTATGCGGGGCAGAAGAAAATGACGGCGGCCTCGTGGATGTACATGGTGGTCTGGATTGGGCTTTTTATACTGATGCGCGCATATAATCTGCCGCAGATTCTGGGGAGTTTATTTGTGTGAGTGATTTTTGATAAATTTTGGCCATGGTTTGGCTATGGCTGAGCTGTGACTGGTTTGGGATGGGAAATGGTTTTGAGTGCCGGGAGCGTGTGTTTATGGATATGATTTGCTTTGAGGACGTGACGTTTGCTTATGAGAAAGAGAACATGGTTTTAGACCATCTGTCGTTTTCCATCAAGGAAGGGGAGCAGGTGGGGCTGATTGGTGCCAATGGGGCGGGAAAATCAACACTTATGAAGGCGATGCTGGGGCTGATTTCTTACGAGGGGCACATTTACGTGGATGGCCAGGAGGTGAAGCCGCAAAATTACGCGGCGGTTCGCAAAACGCTTGGTTATGTTTTGCAGGATTCGGACAATCAGATGTTTATGCCGACCGTGTTCGAGGATATGATTTTTGGCCCGGTGAATTATGGGATGAGCCGGGAAGAGGCGGAAAAACGGGTGGAGGAAACGCTTGCCAGGATGGGGCTTTTGCATTTGAAAAACCGGCATAATTATAAATTGTCCGGCGGTGAGAAACGGATGGCGGCGATTGCCACGATTCTTGCCATGGAGCCGAAGGGGATGCTGATGGACGAGCCGTCCACCGCGCTTGACCCGAGAAACCGCCGGAGGCTGATAGAGGTGCTAAATGAACTGCCGGTGACGAAATTGATTGCCACACATGACCTGGACTTGGTGCTGGAGACTTGTGACCGGGTGCTGCTTTTGGATGACGGAAAGATTGTGGCGGACGGCGCGGCGGGGGAAATCTTGCGGGACAAGGAACTGTTGGAGCGGCATAATCTGGAACTGCCGTTTTGCTTGGCGGGGGTGCGCATCAAGTGAAAATTAAGGCTTTACACCTTTTACATGGATTGTTATAATGAAAATATCATATACATGTAAACGATAGAACTCAGAAAGTGGGTGGTCACATGCCAAGCGATAAGGAAATGATTAACAATTTAATTGATAATTACACAAGTTTACAACGTATTAAGAAAGCGGAAGATGCGGAAAAAGAACTCGACTATCAGATCAGGATATTAAAAGCAAAACTCGAATCTTTTGGCATTATTACAAGTGAATTGGATTTGTAGAGTTACAACTTGTTTTCGGGCATAGGGAATATCAGGTTCTATAATCATGACAGAAGGAGGTTTTTAGTAATGAAGGTTTTGATGATTAACGGAAGCCCGCGCGTGGGCGGCAACACCTCGATTGCCTTGAAGGAGATGGAGAAGGTGTTTTTGGCGGAAGGCGTGGAGGTCGAGACAATCCAGGTAGGAAATAAGGACATTCGCGGATGTATCGCCTGCGGCCAGTGTGCGAATAAGGGAAAGTGCGTATTTGACGACATCGTAAATGAAGTCGCGCCCAAGTTCGAGGAATGTGACGGCCTGGTGGTCGGAAGTCCGGTTTATTATGCGTCGGCAAATGCCACGCTGGTTGCCTTTTTGACCCGATTGTTTTATAGCACGCATTTTGACAGAACCATGAAGGTGGGAGCGAGCGTCGTGGTGGCGAGAAGGGGCGGATTGTCCGCGACCTTTGACGAGTTGAACAAGTTTTTCACCATCAGCGGCATGCCGGTGGCCTCCAGCCAGTATTGGAACAGCGTGCATGGTAGGGGCAAAGGCGAGGCCGAGGGCGACGCGGAAGGATTACAGACGATGCGGACACTGGCGAAGAACATGACGTTCTTGATGAAGAGCATCGCGTTAGGAAAAGAAAAATATGGACTGCCGGAGAAGGAAGAACATCTATGGACGCATTTTATCCGGTGACACACTTTGTCCGACAGTTCCTAAGTTTGCAATGAGGCGCGCGAATGTAAGGTGCGTAAAAATGTGAGGTGTGAAAAGGCGGCCATGGAAATACAATCGTTATCAAGTACATATGAGGTAAGCCTTTTGGGTGATTTAGATATCCCGGTGGTGTTGGAGCTGTGCGGTGGAAATCCTCGGTATTACCGATATTGTCCGCCTCCCGTCAGCGAGGAGGGCATACGCCGGGACATGCGGGCCATTCCTGACGGGAAAGAGCCGAAAGACAAATATTATCTTGGCTTCTGGGACGGCGGGGCTTTGATTGCGGTCTTGGACTTAATTCTGGCGTTCCCTGATGAGAGGACGGCGTTTATCGGATTTTTCATGATGCGGGCCGACATGCAGGGAAAGGGAATCGGATCCAAGCTTGTATCTGAAATTTGCGCGGCACTAAAAGAAAATTTTTCGTATGTCAGATTGGGTTATGTACAAGGAAATGAGCAGCCGAAGCATTTCTGGCTGAAAAATGGATTTGTGCCGACCGGGACGGTCACAAAGACGGAAAGCTATGACATCGTCGTCATGCAAAGAGAGTTGTATACGTAAGCGGCAGATTTAACTGCCGCTCAGTTTATCATTGGTCATCATCGCGTCCTTTCGCCGTTCCATAATCAGGTCGGAAAGCTGTTTTTGCACGTCAGAATCCCGCACGCCGACCGCAAAAAGCGTGGCATTTATCATGTTCTGTGACAAGTGGTCGGGGTCTTGGGACAGGGACGCACCGATATCGGAAAATCCGGCCCGTATCATGGCGCACTCGATGGCGGCATAGATTTTGGCCTCGATGGCGGTATCTGGGTCGGAGGGCGCGAGATCCTTTTGGCGTGCTTGTACATGGCCAAGATATTTTTCAAAAAAATAATGTTCCATGGCTCCTAACAAATCCACCTGGTCGGTGTGGATTTTCAGCAATACGTCAAAGATGTCCCGTGTTTCATCCGAGAATTTGCCGTGGCGTTGCTTGAGTGCCTGGACGCGTTTTTCATCCTGCAGGCTGTAAATGGAAATCTTGTCCGTCTTGTAGATGGCATCAAGACTATCCTGAAAGGATTCGATATAATTGGAAAATAACATTTCTACAATCTCGTATTTGTCTTTGTAATGGGCATAAAAGGTATTTCTGCTGACGAGTGCCTCGTCCAAGATGTCCTTGACGGTAATCTGGTCAAAGCTTTTTTCTTGCAGAGCGTAAGAAAGGCACTGACAATGGCCTTGTCGGTTCTTTTATATTGTAGGCTTTCTTTCATGGGAATCCTCCGTTTTGCCGCAATGCTCACGGCAGATTTATCGGCCATGAGTATAGAAGGTCGATTGTTTCGTGTAATGTGTTTCTACAACGGTTCATTTTGCTACTGTCTGAGACTTTCACGATAAATAATCTGATAATTTGACGTTAATAGTCAATTACATGACAATTATAACATAATGTGCAGCCGCTGACTATCTGAATTTTTTTATCTCTTTCTTTTTTTATGTTTTTTAGTAAGATATTTTATAGAAAGTAACGAGAGGTTTCGAGTGCCAGCTTTATGGGCAAGGCGAATTCGGATCTCGTACCACGCGGAAAGTGAAAAAGAAAGAGGAGGAAGATCAGTATGAATCCATTATTACCATTACAAGAGTACATGCCGGACGGAGAACCCCATGTGTTCGGGGACAGAATTTATTTGTTCGGGTCGCATGACGTGGCGGGCGGAACAAAGTACTGCGCGGCGGAAGATTACGTGGTCTGGTCGGCACCGGTTACCGACATGACGGATTGGCGGTGCGAGGGGCAGATTTATAGGGCGGAACAAGATCCGCAGTATGATGCGAAAACGGGCGGGGAACTTTATGCCCCCGACGTGGTGCAGGGAAACGACGGGAAATATTATCTTTACTATAATTTCGTGGCAAGTGGCACGGATGGCTTTCATGGCGGCTTTCATGTGGCCGTGTGTGATGAGCCTGCCGGAAAGTACGAGTATCTTGGCATCGTGAGAAATCCGGACGGAAGCATTTGCAATACATATTTAATGTCTGACCCGGCCGTTATAAACGACGATGGCGTGATTCGCCTTTATGCGGGATGGTCTTTGTCCATGGTGGCTCAGGCGGCGCATCGTCAAGATGAGAAATATGCGGATGCACGAGCCAAACATCAGCAAGAAGCTAAAGCGGCAGAAGGGGCGGGCGAGGCAAGCCAGATGACGGATGCCAAGGACGGCGCGAGGCAACTGCCGCCGCCATGGCAGATGCCGAAAGAGGGGCTGTATCAGGTTTACCAGATGCTGTTTGGAAAGACGAAGGAAGAGGTTGACGTGCTGGAATATCCTTTGATGGGTGCAAACACGTATACTCTGGCGGACGACATGCTGACCGTCACCTCGAAGGCCAAGCGGATTGTGGAGGGGCAGTTTGCCACGCCGCCGGAGAGCAGCTTTTTCGGACACGCGTTTTACGAGGCATCTTCCATTCGTAAAATCAACGGCAAATATTATTTTATCTATTCCTCGGAAAATAGCAATGAGCTTTGTTACGCCACGAGTGATTTCCCGGATAAGGACTTTGTTTATGGCGGAACGATTATTTCCAACGGGGACGTGGGATATGAGGGACGTAAAGATGAAGACCGGCTTAACATGACCGCCAACGACCATGGCAGTATCGAGTGTGTGAATGGGGAATGGTATGTTTTTCATCATCGGCAGACGAACCGCTCCACGTTCAGCCGTCAGGCATGTGCGGAAAAAGTCGTGATAAAAGAGGATGGCAGCATCGCGCAGGTGGAGTGCACGAGCGAGGGACCAAACAGAGGACATTTACAGACGGAGGGCGAGTATCCGGCGGCCGTTTGCTGCAACTTGACGAACGGGCATATGCCGCATTGTACCAATACCATGATTGAGGATGACATTCCCTATATCACGCAGAAAGAGGATGAGGTTTACATTGCCAATATCAAAGAAGGAACGCTGTTTGCCTATAAGTATTTCGATTTTCATGGGGAAACGAGCCTGGGACTTGTGACAAGAGGAAGCGGAACGGGTGTATTTGAAGTGTCATTGGCCGGACGGAAAGTGGGCGATATCGCGGTGGAGCCGGATACGGAATGGAATGTGTACGAGTGTACATTTTCGGCGGAAATGACAGCGGACTTGACACTTGCATATAAAGGAACGGGGGAAAGGGAGGTGTTGAAATTACAGTTTTGATCCCCGCGGCAACGAGCCAAGCGGCCATCCTACTTCTCATCTTGATAATCCGCAGGCCAGAAAAGCTGGTTCATCCGATTGAAAAAACCGAGAATCTGTTCCTTGACGATAAAGGCAATCCGTTCTTTTGGCATCTTGCAGTCATCCTTAATCCAGGCAGACCAGATGCCAATCATCCCATACACCATGTACTGGTAGTGGATCCTGGCTTCCGGCGAAGGCTGGTAGGAGGCATTGGCGTGCGCTCCCAGATATAAATTTAAACACGCATTGACTAATTGTTGTGACAGTTTGGTACTGGTGGGGCCAAATAGTAACAGTTTATAAAGCTCCTTGTTTTGTTCGCTGAGCGTGCATACGTGTAAAATGTAGGCATACCCGGAATCCTCAAAACTGCCGGAGAATCCTGCGGCATCTACTAAATCTTGAAACAATGTCTTGTAACAATCGTAGGTGATGACATCCAAAAGTGCATATAAATCAGAATAGTGCCGGTAAAAGGTGGAACGGTTGATGTCGGCTTTTTCACATAGTTCGCCGACACTTATTTTTTCAATGGGTTTCTTGCTCAATAATTTCAAAAAACATTCTCGAATGACTCGAAGCGTGTATTCTTTGCGGCGGTTTCTTTTTTGTGTTTCCATAGGGCTCCTTTTGCGCGACAATTTTTCAAATCTGTTGCATTCAAAACAAAGCAGAAATACTGTTTCTTGATTGAAATATCCCTTTAATTATATACTTAAATCAATCAGAATGCAATTGGAGGAGGAAGGAAAATGAAGTGGATGATTTTGACGGGCATCGTGGTGGTATTCGGAATCGTTACGGGGGTTAGGTTGCGGAAAAGAGGGGTAAAGCCGGAACAGACCAAGGAGGATGCCGGGGGCGGATATCTCTGTCGGCAGGACGTGGCGGCAGTGGTGAAGCATAACACGCTCATGAATGGCGTTACCTCCTCCCGGGGAGAGAGTTTGGGAATCATACAAGAAGACCGGCTTTTCTTAAATGAGGATGGGACGTTTACATTAAGGAAGGAACTAAAAAGTACCAGGACGAATCTTTTGTTAAAGGAACCGGTGCGCGTCACTTATAAATTTCAGGGAACCTATACGCGGGCGGAAAACAAGGTGGAGTTAAGCAAGGCCGTCAGCGGTACGGGAGATGTGGACTGGGGAACGATTTCCAGGTTTTTAGACACGGGAAACGGCACGTATGACAGCACTACGAGTCCAGGAATTTTGAGTTTGTATCCCACGGCCTTTTTTGTGGAAAGATGCAAGAATGTGCCGATGGTCGTGCATCTGGACGAAAGAAACGCATCTTTTGTATTCGAGGAGTTTGAGCCGATTATTTTAAGCGAAGAAGAAGCGGGGGCCGTTCAAACACAAATTCAGGAAATGGATTTGGAGTGTGGTCTTATGAACGCCGCGCTGGTGGAAAATCCGTCGGACTATGTTTTAAAAGATGTTTTTGCAGAGCAAGGAATGCGGGTGGGGACTTGTATCAATCCCGCTTATTTGGAAGAACCTTATGTTAGCATCCTAAAAACTCAGTTTTGCAGTGTGACGTTGGAGAATCATTTAAAGCCGGCGGCGACACTTTGTCAGGAAAAAAGCAGGAGAAGCGGCAGGCTTTCCGTGGAATTTTCACCTGAAACGGTAAAGCTCTTAAATTGGTGCAAAGAGAACGGGATGCCGGTGAGGGGGCATACGCTTATCTGGTATATGGGAACGCCTGAGTGGGTGTTTCATGAGGGCTACGAGTCGGATGCCGCGAATGTAGGACGGGATGAAATGTTGCGGCGAATGAAGGATTATATTCAGGGCTTTTTTGTTGCCTTGTCAGAGGGTGGTTGGGAAAAGATGCTTTATTGTATTGACGTGGTCAATGAGGCCGTCATCGCACCATCGCAAATGCGGAAGTGTCCGTGGCAGGAAATCATAGGGGAGGATTATGTCTGGCATGCCTATCATTTCGCCCGCAAATACGCCCCGGCAAACATTCGATTATGTTATAACGATTTTGATTTGGAAACAAAGACGGAAAAGGTCATCGAACTGGTAAACGGCCTGAAAGACGAAGACGGAAAAAAGATGGTGGACATTGTCGGCCAGCAGGGACATTATGGGGCATATAGCAATACGGATTCCCTCATGGACGCGTTGGAGAAAATCGGCCGGGAAACGGGATGTGAATTGCAGATAACGGAGTTGGATGTTTCTGTTTCCAGACAAGGCACGGAGGAAGAACTTAAATTGCAGGGGCGTTTCTATTATCATTTCGTTCAGCAGGTATTAAAATTACGTCAAAAGGGGGTTTGGATCACCGGAATTACGCTGTGGGGATTTGCCGACGCATTGTCCTGGATGCCGAGCGGGCATCTTCATCTGTATGACCGGAACATGGTGTTGAAATATGCGTTTTTTGGCATGCTGGGAATAAAGGAACTGGCAGGCTTTGACGGTGAAGAAATGGGAGCACAAGGTATCCGAGGTTTGCCGGAAGGGCAAAAAGAACTGTGCTTTACCGTGGAGGGTGAAGAGGAAAAATTTGTGCGGCTCGAAGATGACGGCACCTATACGGATA
The DNA here is from genome assembly GCA_948468385.1 of uncultured Faecalicatena sp. GTDB lineage: Bacteria > Bacillota > Clostridia > Lachnospirales > Lachnospiraceae > Schaedlerella. The sequence goes on from CAOKHZ010000019.1 coordinate 15,322, forward strand.
CCACGGCAGGGTCAAAAATCACGGGAAGTTATGTGTTCGATGGGACGGACACCTACATGCTCACCCCGAAAGCGGGCGGCTATGCCAACCTGACGATGTCGGAAGACGGAAATTCTGCCGTGAGGGTGGAAGCGGCCGGTGGAAAAACAAGGTTGCGAAGAAGTGAAAAGCAAGGGAATAAGTGAAGAAGCAAAATGAGAGAATGAAACAAAGTGGGAAAAGAGAACATAAGGAAGGAGAAAATCATGGAATATTTAAAGGGAAGTATTTTTGACTCTGATTCAATGCAAACAAAGGTGAAGACAAATCGCATGACGGGAAAGGAACGTTTTCTCGGGCATATTCTGGGACCAGGTCTCGTATATGTTTATTATTGCGTGGTTCTTGGACTCCGTGAACTTTTTTACATGGACATTATTCGCATCAATGAGATTTATGGTAATGTTTCGACGTATCTTGTGCTGACTACCGTTACCACGCTTGTTGGAATCGGGACGGGTTTTTTTATCAATCACATGACCGAGAAAACAGTGTGCCGCGCAGGGCGTTTCCGACCATACATTCTCATGGGGATTTGGATTATGGCATTTTCCGGCTTTTTCATGTTTTGGTCACCATTTCAGAAGGGAAGTACGGCGTTTCTCGTATGGCTGTACATTTTCAACATTATATATAACTGCGTCGGCGTTCAGCTCTATGCCCTTCGCGACAACATGGTCTCCGTTACCAGCCGGAACATTTTGGAACGCAACAATGTGACGACCCTGCGTTCGGCAATCAGCGTGATGATAGCGGGAGTCGTGGTGTCTCTCGGCATTGTCGGGACGATATACCCGATGATTCTTCAAAAGGACGTGTCTGGCGCGAGTTGGTACATAACGGTGGGAATTACCGCCGTGTTTGCAATGATTTTTTCTGTCGTTGAGTATTTTTGGACTCGTGAGCGCGTCACCGAGGAAAATCAGAAGGTGCTTGCCAGCCAGAAAGGGGATGCCACCGTCCACGTACCTCTTCTGCAACAGCTTAAAAATGTGCTTACGGATAAGTATTTTGCTCTGGCACTTGTTGTCAGCATCGGCTTTGTGTTCTATGATTGCCTTCAGGGAGGCAATGCACGCGTCAACATGATAACCTATATTCTTGGGGGTAACGAGGAGAACGGGCTTCAGTTTCTTTACCTTATGGTATCCATGCAGCCGATGGCGATTGGTGCCGTGGTGGTGCCCATCCTTGCAAAGAAATTTTCGGCGAGGAGCATATTGATGGTGTCTTCTGTTGTTACAGTAGTCGGTGTCGTAATTGCGCTTGTAAATCCCTACAGCTTTGTCGTTGCCGTTGCCGGTGGCTTTGTATTTGCAGCCGGGATTTTTGCCGTTACCAACATGTCCCGTGTATTTATGCAGCAGGCCAGTGACAATATCGAGTACAAATATGGTTATCGGCCTGAGGGCACACTCGCAGTGGGTATTATTACGACGGTTTATACTGCCGTTCTCAGCCCATTGAATGCCATTTATGAAACGGGATTGTCTGCGTTTGGCTACAAGGCACCGGAGGTGGTGGACGGTGTCACGACGATTTTCAAGCAGAATGAGGCGGTGGATAGATGGATTTTATTTGCTTATTATGGAGCGTATGCCATCTTTGCGGTTCTTGTTTTTATCGTGTGCATTTTCTTTGATGCCGAGAAAAAAATGCCGGAGATTCACGAAAAGCTTCGCGAGAGGGCGAGGCAGGCGGCAGAGGATAGGGGAGAGGTGTACCTTTCGCCAAGGGAGTGAAGTGGAACGAAAAGTTTGTGGGAATAAATTTCTTGCCATTATATCGCTATAGGGATATAATATGAATAGATGTTCTGTATATTGAAGTGGCAGACAAGGAGGCGGCGTGATGGAACTGACTTTATATCATGGTTCGGAAAATCAAATAGAAGTTCCACAATATGGAAAGGGCGCGAGGACGAATGATTATGGGCGGGGATTTTATTGTACAGAGAGCAAGGAGCTGGCGAAAGAGTGGGCTTGCGCCAAAAACCATGGCGGATATTCCAATCAATATGTATTGGATTTATCAGGGCTTAGGGTTTTGCGATTGAATCAAGAACCCTATCATATTTTGAACTGGCTTGCCATTTTGGCACAATATAGAACCTATTGGCAGAAAAGCAGTATTTCAGAGGAGGCAAAAAAATATATTCGGGAGCATTTTTTTGTGAATGTAGAGGAGTATGACGTGGTAATTGGCCATCGGGCGGATGATTCCTATTTTTCCTTTGCACAAGACTTCGTCTCAGGAACCATTTCCCTTCAGAAATTGTCGGAAGCGATGCGTCTGGGAAGGTTAGGAGAACAAATCGTGTTAAAAAGTCGAAATGCCTTTGAGCGCATACGCTTCATGGGCAGTGAAGAGGCAGATGCAGAAATTTATTATGACAAGAAGAAATTGCGTGACCGTGAGGCCAGAAGGGAATACCGGCAAATTCGCGGGGAAAATTCGGTGTTAAATGAAATATATATTTTGGATATCATGAGGGAGGGGATGGAAAATGACGATCCGCGCTTACGATGAATTGTATCTGGATTCGGCGCAGAGAATTCTGGGCGACATGATGGATTTTGCCGTGAATACTTGCGGAATGGAGCCGGATGAATATTTTGTACATTTCCTCGTCTCTTCGATTTCGAAGCAGTTTGGCGAGGGGAATCCGCTTTATGTGGCGGGATGCACGGGGTGTGAGTTGTTTCGAAAGGTGCTTCTAGAATGTGGGATTTCCGATGTGGAGCAGGAAGATGCCATGTATCTGGACAAATCGCCGGAATATTGGAGTGGATGGATATTGGCCTATTATCAATGGTATACCGCGAGGTCATTTCAGAAGATTCATCGGGCAATTACGATGGAGGATTTGTGTGACTTGTATCCCGTGTTGCATGAGGCGGACGTGGCAAAAGCGGTGGAAGTGCTGGAGGCTCGATATCGGCAATATTATAAGGAGACGAATTTGAAACGTTTTCGCAAACGGAGCGGGCTTACGCAGGCCGCGCTCGCCCGTGAGTCGGGGGTCGCGGTAAGACAGATTCAATTGTTTGAGCAGAGGCGCAGGGACATCAACAAAACGCAGGCGATACAACTGCTGGCACTTTCAAAGGTTCTGGGGTGTTCGATGTTTGACTTGATGGAAATTTAAAGTGGTGGGCAGGTTATAGTTCAGCCAGGTCTGCGCATCTACTGCGCAGACCGTATGAAAATGTGATGGGGAGAAAGCATATGGCTCATCGCGAAGCGATTTTAATGGCCATATGCCGTTGCGGTTCGGCTTTGGCTGAACTGCAACATGGTAAGTGTGAAAAGGAGTGATGCGGATATGAATCAGCAGTTTATTCAAAGCGTGTCGATTAATTGGGATAAGATAGAACGGGGCAGTTATTTGCGTGAAATCGAGGCGATTCGGCAGTTGGACTACCTCGCGTTTTCAAATTCCATCACGTTTTTCGTCGGGGAGAACGGCAGCGGGAAGTCCACCTTGTTGGAAGCGCTTGCCATTGCCTCGGGCTTCAACCCGGAGGGCGGCACGAAAAATTATAGTTTTTCGACGTATGATTCCCACTCGGAGCTTTGTTCTGCCATGCGGGTGAACAAAGGATATCGGACGGCCGGCTGGGGATATTTTTTACGTGCGGAAAGCTTTTATAATGTGGCCACGATGGAGGAAGAGTACTCGGACATCAATCATCCGTCACAGAAATATCACGAGAAGTCGCACGGGGAAAGTTTTCTGGCGGTGGCGCAGCGGCAGTTAAAGCCAAACGGCCTCTATTTTTTGGATGAGCCGGAGGCGGCCTTGTCCCCGCAGAGGCAGTTGACGCTTCTGATGGCGATTTATGATTGTGCCATGCAGGAGTCCCAGTTTTTCATTGCGACCCATTCCCCGATTTTACTTGGCATTCCGGGCGCGGAGATACTAAACTTTGACGACGGCCGTATTCATCCGTGCGAGTACGAGGAGACGGACAGCTACCAGGTGATGGAAATGTTCATTAACAATCGGGAGCAGATTTTGCGGAGGTTGTTGTCGTAACCAATAGACGTTCGATGGAGTGTACAAAAAATAATGTTTTATTTGAAATAATTTCAATATTGAAACTATTTGACAAAATTAATAAAAAAAGCTATAATAGTTTCAATATTGAAATTATTATAAGGAGAAGCTATTTATGGAGAATGCTTTTTATAGGTTTATGTGTGCAATGGATTTGGACGAATTTAATGTTATTAGAGATAGTGAAATAGGTGCTTCTTTACCTTATGCAGATATTTTACAATTATTTATCATACGGCATAAAGACAAAATGACAATTAGTGAGCTTGCTGATTATATGCGTTTATCTCGTCCGGCTGTAACTCAAAAAGTGAATGAACTTGTAAAAAAGGGATTGGTAATTAAGACGCAATCTGAATGTGACAAACGGATCTTCTATCTTTCACTTTCTGATAAGGTTACTGAAAATTGCAATGAGCCAAGAATGGATACCGTTTTAGAAGCTGTCGATAAAGAATTTTCAGAAGAGGATAAAGCTATATTTACAAAAATATTAAACTTTATGGCTGATTATGTAAGCGAAAGGCAGCTTCCGATTTGTGACGGAAAATTATTCTAATTACTGCACGATGGAATATAGGAGCATAAACATATGATTGGTAAAAACAATGCAAATAATGATTGGGAAAGACTTTATGCAGCGGCAAAAAGTATGCAGAACTCAAGAAAGGTATCTTCTTGGATAGAGGTGGGACAAGTTGCTGCAAAGCAATTAAAAGACTTATTCCCAAATTGGTGGGGGATGAAAGGAGTATAAGGTAAAAATGAGAAAAGTTGTTCTGTTTATTGCAATGAGCCTTGACGGATATATCGCAGATAGTAATGGTAGTGTTGGATGGCTGAATGGACAAGGCAATGATAAAGAAAATATAGATACCTATTCTGAGTTTGCAAAGGATATTGATACAGTTTTAATGGGGTGGAACACATATCATCAAGTTGTTACAGAGCTTTCTCCAACAGAATGGATATATGGTGACTTTACTACTTATGTGATTACGCATAACAAGAGTAATTCTAATGAACAAATTCTCTTTACAGATGAAAGCCCGATAGATTTGTTGGAAAAATTAAAGCAACAAGATGGCAAAGATATTTGGATTTGTGGTGGAGCTAATCTTGTTCAACAGTTAATGTGTGCAGATTTAATTGATAGATATTACATTTCTGTCATTCCAACGCTTTTGGGGAAAGGTATTCGACTTTTTGGAGAGTTCTCAAAAGAGCAGAAACTATCATTGGTTCAAACACGAAATTATAATGGAATTGTTGAGTTAATCTATGAACACAGATAGCTTTTAAAGTTTGGAGGGAAATGCATCATGAATTTCGAGGATGAGAAGGATTACATCATGCGTATTATCAAGGAGATGGTCAGCGTGTTATTTTCCGTATTGTTGGGCAGGAAATTTGTCTCGGTTGAGTTGGAACTGGCAAACAAGTACGAGGTTTCCGGGAAGGATTTGCGTGATTTGCTGGCCATGGCTGACAAGGGGGACATCAATGAGGCGGAGAATCTTTTGCTGGACGGCATGGACTATGCAAATCAGGACGAGGTGGCTGCAGCAGCCTTGTTTTATCAGTATTTGAGCGAGAAAGAGGAGGCGTTTTTGCTGCAAAACAATTATTCGAAGGAAGAGGTGCTCGAGGGCATGAAGTGGGTGATGCAAAAGGCAGGGTATGCGGATTTATACTGAGCGGCGAAAATAACTGCCGCTTAGTATAAAATTATGCGCACAGCCGCATAAAGAAATATGCCGCTTCGCGGCTGCGGCTTTAGCGAGTATAAATGGCATTATGGAATGATTTAAGCGGTGGCAGGTGATAATAGAAGAAGGGGGCTGATGTAATAGAGGGAAAGCGGGTGTTTTTGTTGAAGAAGGTTTACGCGTACCTTATGGCAGTAGCTTTGACATTTACGGTGAGCAGTTGCGGAGTTTTTTCTCCCGCGTCACAATCTACAATGCCGGAAACAGAAAATACATCTCAGGATTTCAACGTGATGGTACCGGAAATGTTGGAATTGGAACCAGGATTTTCAACGCTTCAATATGATGGTGACTATGGATTTGACGCATTTCTAACGCAAGGTGGGGCAAGTTCTGACCAGGAAGTGCTACAGTTTGTGCATACGTTTCTCTCTGGGGACGATGCGCGAACGCGAAGCGGAGACATCGATTTGGGCGTGGATGCGAGTGGCGACTTTTTTGGTTGTAGTACGATTTCCGTGGAAAATACGGAAGGCGGCTATTGGTTCGGACGCAATTTTGACTGGTAGAATTGTGACGCGTTAGTGGTCATGACCCAACCGGAAAGTGGTTATGCTTCCATTTCCACGGTGAATCTCGACTTTATTCGCCAGGGGGCGGGCTTTTTGCCCGGTTTTTTGACGGATGAAATGCTGACGACCGCGGCCATTTACGCCCCGCTGGATGGAATGAACGAAAAGGGCCTATGTGTTTCCGTCAATATGATCGAGGATGGCGACACCATCCGGCAGGAGACGGAGAAGACGGATGTCACGACGACCACGGCCATTCGGCTGTTGCTTGACCGGGCGGCCACGGTGGAGGAGGCGTTGTCATTATTGGAGCAGTATGATTTGCATTCCTCCATGAGTTTCATGGTTCATTTCGCCATCGCGGACGCTTCCGGGAGGAGCGTCGCCGTGGAGTACGTCGATAATGGGATGGTTGTGATTGAAACGCCGGTACTCACCAATTTTTATTTGGCAGAGGGAGAAAAGCATGGCGTGGGAACGGGGCAGTCGCATGCTCGTTTTGAAATATTGACGGAAGCATTGGAGCAAAATCAGGCGATGACCGCCGAGCAGGTGCGGGACGCGTTGGAAGATGTCAGTAGGGGCGAATTTGGTGAATTTGAGTCCACCGAGTGGAGCGTCGTGTATGACCAGACGGAATTGACGGCGACCTATTACCATCGGGAAAATTATCCGGAGGCATATCGCTTTTCCTTGGCGACGTAAGTTGGTCTGGACGGAATTGGAAGGGCGTGACAACGGCGCGGCAGAAACGTGTCGGTATCTTATCGTGGCTGATGGTTTTTCCGAAATTCGGAGGGCGTCGTCTGGTAATATTTATAAAAAATTTTTCGAAAATTGTTAAAGGATTCAAAACCAAGTTGTTCGCAAATTTGCGAGATGGGCAGTGCGCTCTCGGAAAGGAGTTGGGCTGCCTTCGTCATTTTTTGCTTCTGGATATTTTCCCGGAAGGTCATGCCGGTGGCGTTTAAAATCAGGCGTTGGAGGTGGCGTTCGCTATAATTGAAAAACGCCGCCATTTCACTTAAGGAAACCGTGGCAAAATGTGCCTGCATGTAGCGCAGGATGTACATCAAGTCCTCATTGGACTTGTTCCAGCAGACGTTGGGGATTTCCGCCGTTTCATAAAATGCCCGTTTGAAAAAATCGGGGAGAATGTCGAGACGGCGTTTTTGTACGCGGACGCTGTGACGCTTTCGAAGTTTGCCAAGGTACTGGGTAAATTGGAAGATGGGATGAAGTTGGAAACGTTTGCAGAGGAAGTGAAGCAAAATTATAACGAAAAGCTTCTCGTGCGGCATCCCGAGGAGGGATATTGGTGTTATCGGACATGGGGGAGTGCGGATGAAATTCATTTGACGCAGGCTGCCGAGGCATTGCCTTTGTCATGGACGGGATGACGACATTGGGAGAGTACTGGGAAACGAATCCGCGCAGCCATTGCCACGACATGATGGGACACGTTATTGAATGGTATTATAATGGAATCGCGAGAATTCGCGCCGAGGAGCCGGGATTTGCAAAGGTGACGATTCGGCCGTTTCTTCCAGAAGGGATGAAGGAATTTACCTGCAGCTATTGCTCGGTGAGAGGGAAAATCAAGGTGCATGTGAAAGAGCGTGAGGACGACATTTTGCTGGAGGTGCAGGTGCCGGAGGGCGTGGCGCAAAAAATAGACACGACCGGGCTGGAGAATAGCGGAAAAAGGGTAAACGTCTGGGCAAATAATGGATGATTTTGTCTGTTTGTGAAGCACCCTGAATTTCAAGAAAATCCCTGTTTCCAAACCTCGTTTTATATGTTAGAATGTAAAAAATGGAAACGAGGTGTCGGGTATGTTGAAAAGACCAATAGGGATTGGCATTGAGAATTATAAAGACATGATTGATGGGACTTATTATTATGTGGACAAAACCTTGATGATGAAAGAACTGTTGGATTATGGCACGAAGGTGGAGCTTTTTACCCGACCGCGCCGTTTTGGCAAGACGTTAACGCTCAGCATGATTCGGACTTTTTTTGAAAGAGAGAGCACGGCGGATGGGGCGGCAGTGGACAATCGTCGTTATTTTGAAGGGACGAAGATTATGGGAACCGGAGACAAGTACCTGAGTCATATGGGAAAGTATCCGGTTATTTCCATGTCGTTAAAGTCTGCCAGGCAGCCGGATTACCATATGGCTTACGAGAGCCTGGTGGATGAGATTATCAAGGAATATGTTCGGCATAATTATGTTTTGGATTCAGATTGTCTAACGGAGGCGTATCGTGAGAAATATGATGCCATTATGAATCGGCGGGCGGAGCCGATTGCTTATGCGAAGGCGATGGCCTTTTTATCGGAGTGCCTGAAAAAGTATCATGGAACCAATGCAATCATTTTGCTTGATGAATATGACGTGCCGTTAGAAAATGCATTTTTCAAGGGATATTACGAGCAGATGGTGGACTTTGTGCGTTCTTTGTTCGAGTCGGCCTTGAAAACTAACGATTGCTTACAATTTGCGGTTGTCACGGGGTGTTTGCGTATTAGCCGGGAAAGCATTTTTACCGGTTTGAATAACTTGAAAATTAATTCCATTTTGGATAATAGGTTTGGGGAGTATTTTGGATTTACGCAGGCGGAAGTCGAAGACATGTTGATATTTTATGATTTGCGTGACAAAATTGGTGAGTCAAAGGAATGGTATAATGGATATTTGTTTGGGGAAACGCAAGTGTACAATCCTTGGAGTATTATTAATTATGTAAGCACGGCCATTACGAATACTGTGGCATTGCCTCGCCCATATTGGTCAAATACCTCTTCCAACGCCATCATTCGGGAACTGGTGGAAAAGGCGGACGAGGGCGTAAAGGGGGAAATTGAGGAGTTGATTTCCGGTGGAACGATTGAAAAGCCGGTTCATGAGGATGTCACTTATGGGGAGATTTACGAGAATCAGGATAACTTGTGGAATTTCTTGTTTTTTACCGGATATTTAAGGGCGGTGTCGCAGCGTCTTGAGGAGGAAACCATTTATTTGACCATGGCGGTTCCGAACAAGGAAGTGAATTATATTTATAAAAACACGATTCGGAAATGGTTTGAGCGGCAGGTTCGGGCAATGGATTTTTCCGACATGCATCGGGGGTTGATGAAGCTAGATGCCGACGGTGTTCAGGATGTTATTAGACGGCAATTGAGAAAGACGATTAGTTACCATGACGGGGGCGAAGCGTTTTATCATGGCTTTTTGCTGGGGGTGTTAAGTGGCATTCAGGGATACCATATTCGTTCCAATCGTGAAAGTGGAAATGGAAGGCCGGACATTTTGTTGATTCCGTTGGATGAGATGCAGCCGGTCATCATTATTGAAATCAAGCAGGCGGAAAAGTTTAATCAGATGGAAGATGGCTGTGAAAAAGCATTGGAACAAATAAAACGTCAGGATTATGCGGCGGGAGTTTTGGACGAGGGATACGAAAACATTTTAGAGTATGGGATTTGTTTTTGTAAGAAGAGTTGCGTGGTGAAAGGGCGGAAATGTCAATGAAACGGCGTGCGGGGGGTTATAACCCCCGCACGAATTCTTTATAAAATTTTACGCACGGCTCAATGGCGGCGATGTCGATGTTTTCATTCTCGGAATGTACGGAGGCCAGCTGCGCGGCGGAGAGGCGAATCGGGGCGAAGCGGAAAATGCACCGGCAGATGTCCGTAAACGTCCTCGCGTCCGTCCCGGCCGGCAGGATGAAGGGTATCGCCGGGTAATCGGGAAACGTCTTGGCAATACATTTTTTCATATACTCGAATTCTTTCCCGGAAAAATCGGCCGGTTCGTGGTATTCCGATTTTTCATCGATGGTGATTTCGACGTCGTATTTCTTCGCCAGTCGTCTCAGGGCTTCCAAATCGGTCATCATGTCCGTACCGTCCACGCTCTTGAAATTGGCATCGCAGGTGCAGGACTTGCCGTCGGGGAGCGTCCTTAGTTCGGTAAACGTGCAAGTCGTGCCAATCATGCCGCCCGCCTGCGGGTTTAATTTGGGCATGACTTGTTCCAACGGTTTTCCAAACAAGTCCAAGTTGGAAAACAAGGCATTCATCGGAAATTTGCAATGTGGCGCGATGGCGGTAAACATTGCCTTTACCTGCGGGTTCAGCCTGCGGATGAAGGGCGGCGTTTCCATTGCGCTTGTGATAAATCGTGCCATCCGTTCCGTGGCCGTCGCGTTCGTGGCGGCGGTCAAAGACGGGTGCACGTTGGCGGCGTTGGCCGTGCAGTGCAAGAGATACCTCCCCTTTTCATGCACGGCGACCATGGCACATTTCTCACATTTCATGCCTCCAATCGGCGGGTCGATGATGGCTCCGCCTTCGTCTAAAATCATTTCAAAGGTAATGCCCTGCTCGAGAAAATATTTGTTGACTGTCGGGATGCCGTCTCCGGCGTATTCCTCATTGTGGGAGGAGGCGATGTAAATGTTGCATGGCATGTCAAAGCCTTCCTCCAATAATTCCTCGAGGGCTGAAAATTCGGCGAAGAGCGGGGTCTTGGTATCGACCGTGCCGCGCCCCCACAGCTTGCCGTCGGCGATGGTCGCTGAGAACGGGGGATATTTCCACTCGCCGGTTCCCTCTACCACGTCATGGTGCGACATCAGCATGACGTTTCGGCTCGTGTCCTTCCCTTCTATTTTGTAGACCCAGCAGTCGTCGCTGAATATTTTGAGTTCGCTTTTTTCGTGGACGAGGGGAAAGAGTTCCCTCATCACGTTTCGCAATGCGGTAAATTCCGCATCGTCATGAGGCTGGTTCTTTTTGGACACGGTTTTGCATTGAATCATTTTTGCCAAACGCGTGGCGTAGAATTCTTGTTCCTTTTTTGTGTGGGACGCGGGATGCTTCGCGTCTCTTTCGCCTTGCATTTTGGCGGGTAGTGGTGCAATGGATAAACACATGTTATTTTCCTTCTCCTTCCTTATGGTTTCGTATGGTTTCTAAGACTTCTTTTTCATCGTACATGAAATAAACAATCACGGAGGCGATTGTGAACACCCCGCCGACGGCGGCGGTTAAAAGCAACCCGGTTTTCCCGATGCTTTTTCCACTGACCGCGCCGATGACGACTAATGACGGGACGATCATCGTCGCGATGGAGGTTCCCATCTTGGTCACGAAACTTTTGGCGGCGGAGAACGTTCCCTCCTGGTTAATCCCGGTTTTTACCGTGTCGAAACGGATGACGTCGGCCATCATGGAGCCGGGGATGATGTTGAGCACCGCGAACGGAAGTGACACGAACAAAGCGAAAAGAACCGCCGTTGCCATGGCGTATTGCCCGGGGAAATGCTCGACGAGGCAAATCAAGAATTCTGCCACGGTAAACACGATGCAGCCCACGATCATGGGGATTTTTTTGCCCTTTTGCTTGGTCCACTTGTTGATGAGCGGATAGAGAGCGAGGGAGCCGACGATGGAAGTGGCCATGATGATGATGGAATATTCCTCGGGAATTCCCATCAGTTCCGTGATGTAATACATGATACAGGCCTGGAAGAAGCTCATGCCGGTTCCTTCAAGGAGCTGTCCCAACGTGACGATTCGAAAATGCCGGTTGGAAAAGGCGTGCTTTAGGGATTGCAAAAGCGGCGTGGTGGGACGTATGGAAGTCACGTAGTCGGATTCACGGATGACCACGGTCGGCAAAAGCAAAAGAATCGCCCCGATGACCGTGAAAACCAGGAACGTCATTCTCCATGCCATGACGGGCGTAAGCCCGAAACCTTTCATGAGGGCGACAATGGCCGTCGTGGCGTATCCAAGCATGCTGCCCACGACGAAGAATAAGGAATGGAATGTGTAACTGTCCACCAGCATTCCCTCGTCTTTGACCATTTCCGGGAGCAGCGCCCCATGGGGAATCATGTACAAGGTGTAGAAAACATAGTATCCCCAGATAAAGACGGCCAGCCAGACGTTGTTAAAGGCCGGGTTGGTGGACGGCGACCAGAAAATGAGGAGCGCGCTGACGGCGAATGGCACGGCGAACACCCGCATGAAGGGGATTCTCCGACCGTTCTTGAGCGTGCTTTTGTCACTCAGACTGGCCACGAGCGGGTCGGAAATGGCGTCAATGACGTGGCCGACGGCCTTGATGAGCCCGATGACGGTGAGGATTCCCGCAAACACGTAGCCTTGCGTAATCAGGGTGGGAAGTCCGGATTTTTCCGTCGGCTGGTAAAAATAAATCAGGTAGTTGTTCAGCATGGTGGTGAACAGCCCGACCGCGAACATGGGCAGGCAGTAGATGATGATGGTACTTTGCGTCACTTTTTTCATGGCATTTCTCCTTGGTTGTCGAATTGTTACCATGCGCGGCCGAAGGCTGTCAATAACAATGTCGAATTTATTTTAGCATACCATAATCGGAGGACAAAGTCTATGGATTTCAGGGATTTCGAAAAAAGATACGGGGATAGGCTTGTTTTTTCAAATTGCTTCGGCTAAAATGTTAGGAAAGTATAAATATCATGACGGTATGGATGATTTGAGAGAAAAATCGAAAATAAGGAATGGAGTTGGGAAAATGAAGTATCATTTTCATTATCTGCATGAGTTGTTTCGATATAAAAGAATACGGTATTCTAAAAAGAAGCCGGATTACGTTATGTCGAAAGCATATTTTGATGGGATTGTCAGGCGAATGACGGAGAAAAATCAAATCAAGTCGTTTCAAGAGTTTTATGAATATTTCAAAGTGGAGGCGTAAAAATGGAGAATTTTGGATTTTCTATGTTATGGTATTGGGCGGCATATTTTGTGGTCACAAGCATAGGCGTATTACACACAATTTTTAATATTGTAGTATTGCACATGAAATCAATGAAAGATGGTCCGGGTATGGGCGAGGGATATGAGAAAACGAAACCTTGGCATCCTTTATACAATTTGATTATATTTCCTATATTTGTATCTCTTTATTTTCATGGATTAGGAACGGTAACGTTGTCAAACGTTATAGCGACATCCATTATTTGGGGAACGATAACGGTAGTGTTTGACATAATTGGGTGGGTCTTAATAAAGCATCCCTGGTCTTTAACGTTTAAAGAGTTCTATATTGATTATCAACCCTGGATAACATTAATATACATAACAATATATGCAAGTCCATTTATAACTTATGGACTGATGAACGTATTGTAATTAAAAATGTCAGTTTTACCGGGTGATTATTTAACCTCATCAGGGAAGTCCCTCGCTGACTTCCTTGTTTCAGTGGGAGTATAAGCTTCCACTGAAATGCCGCGAAGCGGCAATGAGGTTATGAGCAAGTAGCAAAGCGGATTGCGAATATCCGCTTGACAATGAAAAAGGAGGCGTTTTGTATGCAGTACAAATGCAGGGTCGAGGTTATCGATAAAAAGGTGTTTCCAGAGTATCAGTCGGCTTACTTGGCTGACCCCGAGAGCGGCACGTGCCCGTTTTACCAGGTGGGGGACGTGACGGTGTTTGAACGTTATGGCGGCGAGGACACGTTCTGGACGGCGGCGAAGGGGGCACATTGCGCCGAGGCGTGGGATTGCATCAGCCGTTATATTTATACGGCGTTGCAGGGCGGTTCCATCATGCGCGGCTGGACAAATGACGAGCATATGATGATTGCTTGTTGTAATGACGGCACGCGCCCCGTGATTTTTAAAATTGAGCGGCAGGATTACAAGGTCGTGAAGATTGAGGGGATGGGCTGTGAAAAATGTGCGGGGAAGGTCGAGGATGCCTTGTCGGCGGTGAAAAATGTCGACCGTGTGGCGGTTCGCTTGGACAAGAAGTGGGCCGAGGTATTTTGTGACAGAGCAAACGCGCCGGATGACGGGGCGTTAATCAAGGCGGTAGAAGCGGCGGGATACGAGGCCGTGGGGATTGATTAATATGTAAGCGGCAGACTTAACTGCAGCTTACGTATAATATGATGCGAACAGCCGCATAAGGAACTGTGCCGCTTTGCGGCTGCGACTGGTGCCAATGGTCACGACCGATAAAATCTGTCGTGAGTATAAGTTGTTGACACGCAGGAGAATGCACGGCGGTAAAGGAGGGAGCGCATAATGTATAACCCCCAGCTTGAAACTTTTTTGAAAGTGGCGGACGCGGGCAGTTTCAATAAGACGGCCGAGTTGTCTTATATCACGCCCACGGCGGTAATCAAGCAGATAAATTTGTTAGAGGCAAACTTGGGAGTGAAGCTTTTTGAGCGGACGCATCGCGGGCTGGCACTTACAAAGGCGGGAGCGTCCCTCTATAAGGATGCCAAATACATGATTCAATATTGTCGGGATTCGGTCATTCGGGCGAAGAACGCCATGCAGGAGGATGAGAATGTCATTCGCATCGGAACTTCTCCGATGACCCCGGCACAGATTCTCGTGGAATTGTGGCCGAAGATTCATGAAATCTGTCCCGAAATCAAATTCCAGCTCGTCCCTTTTGAAAACACGCCGGAGAATGCGAGGGAGATTCTGAAAAACCTCGGGCAAAATATCGACGTGGTGGCGGGGATTTTTGACGACACGATGTTAAACCTGCGCCAGTGCGGCGGGTTTGAAATTTCCAGGGAGCCATTGTGCTGCGCGGTCTCGATACATCATCCCCTTGCCAGTAAAAATAAATTGTCGATTCAGGACTTGTACGGGGAAAACTTGATGCTGATGCGTCGGAACTGGAGCCGTTACGTGGATTTGTTGCGGGATGACATGTGGCAAAATCACGAGCAGATTCATCTTGTGGATTTTGATTTTTATAGCGTGGACGTGTTTAATCGCTGCGAGAACGGTAACGATGTTTTGGTGGCGGTTCAGGCGTGGGACAACGTCCACCCATTGCTAAAGGTAATTCCGGTGGAGTGGGAGCACTCCATTCCCTATGGACTGCTTCATTCCAAAACCCCGTCAGAAACGGTTGCAAGGTTTCTCGGTGCGATACAGACGGTATTACACGGGTGAACAGTATTATGGGTGATATTGGGAGGTAAATGGAGGAAAAACGGTTTTGCCGTGGCAGGTATAGTTGTTTTTAGCAGTGCCAATGTTTGGAAGGATATGCTTCCATACATTGGCATTATTAATGTGATGATGCCAGGGTTAAAAACCTTTTGCCCCCAACATCATTAATATTTCGGAAACATAATTTAAACATTATAAAAATAATTGACTGGTATCTTATATGGCATACCGAGGGTATTTAATGCGGGATACCCAGAGAATATAAAAAAGTAAAAAAAGGAGAGAAAAGAAATGGCAAAGTCGAAATTGGTAGAAGTGAATGAAAAGATTGCAGAGGGAGTCGTGGGCGGTTACAAGAAAATCGAGGAAGGGGTCGTGGGCGGCTACAAGAAAATCGAGGAAGGAGTCGTAGGCGGCTACAAGAAAATTGAGGATAAATTCGTGGACAATTTCCTGACAAAGGAAGGAGAATCCGTGGAGGAAGCAAAGGCTCGGATGGCGGCAGAGCAAAAGGAGCGGGAAGAAAAGGCACGGGCGGCGCAAAAGGAAAGAGAAGAAAAGATGCGGTTAGAGCGAGAGGAAAGGGAAGATAAAATAGGACATACGAAATAAGGATTTTTCTGACAAGTGTGTGGTAACATCGGAAAAATGGGCTCCCGTGGCGGACAAGTTGTGGAATGCAAAATTTGAAGAGCCGTCACGAGGCTATAACCTATAGGTGCATACTGATAAACAAAACGAGACTTCTTTGGAGGTCTCGTTTTGTTTATACTATGCATTACAAGACAAGCGTATACGTCAAGGAGTGTGCAACGATATGAAAAGGATGATTGTCATGGGAATTTTGACTGCTTTACTGGTTTCTTTGCTTGGCGGTTGCGGAAATGCGAACCCGCCGGAAGGGAAGGAAGAGAGAAAAACGCAAAGGTCGGGTGCGGAAGAGGGAGGGGCGGGAAATCCATTTCTGCAAGAGTTAAAAGAAATTCCGTCAAGTTATTATTCCGCGGCCGAAGAGCAGGGGACGCTCATGGAACTCTCATATGAGACGTATGAGTCGATGTCGTATGAGCAAAAATCGCAGAAGATAATGAAGCGAGCCATCGTATACCTTCCTTATAATTACGATGAGGAGGAACGATATCCCGTTTTTTATTTGATGCACGGGGGATGGAGCAACGAGACGACATGGCTGGGAACGCCGGATCATCCGGAAAGATTTAAGAACGTGATAGATCACGCGATTGCCAATCAAGAGATGGAGCCGATGATCATCGTGTGTCCGACGTACAATAATTTAAGCGGTTCTGACAGCGGGGATTATGGCCTTGCAATAAAGCTCACGGAGAATTATCACAACGAGCTGGTCAATGATTTGATGCCGGCGGTGGAGGGGACGTATAGTACCTATGCGGAAGGAACCACCGCCGAGGATTTTAGAAACAGCAGGGACTATCGTGGATTTGGCGGCTTTTCCATGGGCTCGGTCGCGACGTGGCGGACATTCGAATATTGTCTGGATTATTTCCGTTATTTTATGCCCTTGAGCGGGAGCCTGACCACGAACGGGGGCTACATGGACGAGATTGTAAAAAATTCCGGTCGGACATGGGATGAATTTTTCATTCTGGCGATGACCGGCACGGATGATTTCGCGGCCTCGGCCTTTGAGCGGCAGATTGAGTCCATGCGGGAGTATACGGAGAGCTTTCGCTATTCGGATTCTGAGTCGGAAGGAAACCTCACGTACCGAATCAAGGAAGGGTATTCCCATGACGGAAGGGCTTCGACCGAATATGCCTACAATGGCTTTCGCTGGATCTGGCACGAAAATACCGATGCGGTAGGCGCGGAGGATGACGGCGTAAATGCCGCCACGGTACGGTCGGGACATGACGGCGGAGATGTCGACACAATGCAGTCGGGGAACGTGGATGAGACGTTTTATACGAGGGATACGAAAATCGAGGACGTGATTTCGGATTCCGCCTTTGCGGATTATGGGAGATTGATATTTCCAGTAGATGCGGGATACTACGGCGGAGAGACGCTTGGAGAGCTTCGGCTTACGTGGTACAGCCAGATTGACCCGGATAAGACGGTGGAAATTGCCAATTATATGAAAGGGCATGCCGAGGCGGGAGACGTCATTTTTTATGACATTTATACGGAGGAGGAAAAGGCGGTCGACCCGGAAAAGGAGGATACCGGATTATTTTTCTTCAAGGGAAATCCGGGGGAAAAGTTTGCCATATGCAATGCAGGCGGAGGGTTTGCCTATGTGGGTGCCATGCATGACAGCTTTCCCCACGCGCTGGAATTGTCCAAGAAGGGCTATAATGCGTTTGCCTTGATTTATAGGCCGGGCGCGCAGACGGCATGTGAGGATTTGGCAAGGGCGATCCGTTTTGTTTTTGAACACGCGGAGGAACTGGAAGTGGACACGGACTGCTATTCTTTGTGGGGCGGCAGTGCGGGAGGACGGATGGCGGCCTATCTTGGTTCGTATGGGACGGCGGCGTTTGGCGAGAAAGATTTACCACGGCCGGGCGCGGTGATCATGCAGTATACCGGCCATGGCGAGTATGGGGAAAATGACCCGCCGACGTATGCCTGCGTGGGGGAAAATGACGGAATCGCCAGTTGGCGTACCATGGAGAGAAGGCTCGCGCGCATGAGCGACCTTGGCATTGACACGAAGTTTCACAAATATCCGGGGCTCGGCCATGGTTTCGGATTGGGAACGAATACGGCCGCGGATGGATGGATTGAGGACGCGGTGGCATTCTGGGAGAGACAAATGAAGGCTAAAAGAGAGTAGAGAGAAAGTCGCAATCCGCGGCCGGTTGGGTCGCGGATAGAGACGAAAAGGAGAGAAGGGCGATGAATAATTTTATTTTTGAAAACGCGACGAAAACATTTTTTGGGAAAGGGTGCGTCAAGGAATACCTGGCCTGCCTTTCCAGCCACTATGGGAAAAATGTGATGCTTTGCTATGGCGGCGGTTCCATCAAAAAGAACGGCATTTATGACGAGGTGGTGGAAAGCCTTGTAAAGGTGGGAAAGAACGTGGTGGAGTTTTCCGGCATCATGCCGAATCCGACCTATGCAAAGGTGCTGGAGGGGGCAAGGGCGGCCAGGGAAAATGAGATAGACTTGCTGCTTGGAGTGGGAGGCGGGAGCGTGATGGACTGCTGTAAGGGCATTTCCATGGCGGCAGTCTATGATGGTGACATTTGGGATGATTTTTTTGCAAGACCCGGTGTCATGGAGTTTGAGCCGCTTCCTTTGGGAGTCATTGTCACCGTGTCTGGAACCGGAAGTGAGATGAACGGCGGGGCGGTCATCACGAATGAGGCGTTGAAGATGAAGACAGGCCGGGATTATGCAAAATGTAACCCGAAGTTTGCGCTGATTGACCCTGCATACATGTATAGCGTGCCGAAACGGCAGATGGTGTCCGGGGCGTTTGACACGCTGTCCCACATCATGGAGATTTATTTTAGCAAACCGGATGAGAATAATGTTTCAGATGACATCGCGGAGGCGTTGATGAAAAATGTCATCCAAAATCTGCGCGTGGCAATCGAAAATCCGCAGGATCCGGTGGCGCGAAGCAACCTGGCCTGGGATGCGGCCATGGCGGAAAACCGTATCATCAAGCTGGGCAAGCAGACGGATTTTGAGTGCCATCAGATGGAGCATCAGCTTGGAGCATACACAGACTGCAACCATGGCGAGGGATTGGCGGTATTGCATCCGGTCTATTATCGGCATATTTACAAGGACGGGCTTTCGAAATTCTGCAGGTTTGCCGTCAACGTGTGGGGAATACCCGAAAGAGGAAAGACGGAGGAGGAATTGGCGTATGCCGGGGTGGAGGCTTTGGCGGATTTTATCCGGGAAATCGGGCTGCCTGCAACCTTGCTGGAACTGGGCGTGGACGGGAGTGTGGATTTGAAGGAAATTGCTGATTCTTGTGCCATTGCCCCGGGGAGTTATAAAAAAATGACACACGAAGAAATTTTGGAGATTTTTAAAGAAAGTTATTAACCGGTAAAAAGGCAGACAACGCTATGGGCGTATGGAAAAAATGCCGGAAACATGATGAAAAATCATGATAAAAGAATGTGATAAAAAGAATGTGATAAATGGAGGAGATTAGGATGAAAAAGATTATCGTATTATTTTTGGGTGTATGCATGCTTATCAGTTTAGTATCTTGCGGCAAGCAAGACGACGCGTCGGGGACGGATACGAATGCGACGACGCAGGAGGGCACGGAGAATGCTTCCGGTCAGGAGACGGTGGACGGCGCGAAAGATGACGCTTCGGGTTCCGGGGAAAATACCGGGACGGGAAAGACGCTGGTCGTATATTTTTCGGCAACGGGAAATACGAAAGAGGTCGCGGATTATATTGCGGCAGAAACGGGTGCGGACATGTTGGAATTGCAGCCGGTGGATGCCTATAGCAGCGATGATTTGAACTGGAGGGATGACGACAGCCGGGTCGTCTATGAGCATGAGAACCCGGAGGCACGGGTGATGGAACTTGTTGAGTCCACGGTCTCAGACTGGGAGTCCTACGACACAGTATTTATCGGATATCCTATTTGGTGGGGAATAGCCGCCTGGCCGGTGGATGCCTTTATTGCGGCCAATGATTTTACGGGCAAAACCGTGATTCCTTTCTGTACTTCCTCTACGTCCGGTTTGGGTGAGAGCGGGGAGTTGCTGGAAGAAGCGGCCGGAACGGGAAACTGGCTGGAGGGAATGCGATTTTCGTCGAATGCCTCGAAGGAGACGGTACAAAGCTGGCTTGACGGCTTGGGAGTATCATGAGAGTTCCCGATTGAAAAAATGTATGGAGCGTGAAACGGGTGTCAGAAGCTGAGTGCTGCGGGGAATAGGTGGAGCCCCGCAGCTTTCAGTATGGCATCCGGCTTACGATGTCATCTGTTGCAATTGTAATAGAAACTTCTCGGCGGCTTTTGTAAAGATCTGATATTTTTTCCACACGACATGCAGGGTGGTTTGGGTCGCGGAGGAGAGCGGTCGGAAGCATAAATTTCCCTCCCCCGTGACATTTATGATTTTGTCAAGACAGACGGCGTATCCCATCCCTTCTTCCACCATGAGGGAGCCGTTGAAAAGAAGGTTGTATGAAGCCACGATATTTAATTTTTCTTTGTCGCATGCAAGCAGCGTAGGGAGACTAGAGTCGAAAATGGCCTGCCTGGAGACGATGAGCGGCTTGTCCCATAAATCCGTTGGCTGAATGATTTCTTTTTGAGCCAGGGGGGAGTCTCGCCGCATCAGAATTCCGAAGCGGTCTTTTGAAGGGATTTTCAAATGCTCGTACTTTGACGTGTCAAACGCGCCGAATAAAAGGCCAAAATCTAGCAATCCCCGATCCAGGTTTTCGGTCACGGTAGTCTTGTCACCGCTGACAATGTGAAAATGAACGAGCGGGTATTCTTTTTGAACGGTTCGCGCCGCTTTGGCCAAAAAGCGGACGCAGTCGGATTCTCCGGCTCCGATGGTGATGTCACCGGCAACGGTTTCATCCGTCAAGGAAATTTCATCTTCTGTTTTCTTTACCAATTCCATGATTTCTTCCGCCCGTTTGCGGAGAAGCATTCCCTCTTCCGTCAACGTGATTTTGCGGTTGCTTCGGATAAATAACTGTTTTCCGAGTTCTTCTTCCATGTCCTTTAACTGCCTGGAGAGGGTGGGCTGTGAAAGATGCAAAGATTTTGCCGCGCCGGAGATGCTCTGCTCCCTCGTGACGGCCAGAAAATATTGTAAAACACGCAATTCCATAAAATTCAACCTCCTTCTGTCAAAAGTTTTCCAACTGTGTGGTTGTGCGAATTTTGCGAATGTATGAGTTGGGTGGAACGCTTAATGAAGGTGACACTTGGCCTTGTCATCATATGGTTTCTAAATGTGGTATTAGTATATCATAATGCATCATGCTTGTAAAGCATATACAAATATTTAATATAAGTATTTGCTATTTATCAGCGTGCATATTATACTATTCTCATGGAAAATGAAAAGCAAGTCATACGACCGGCTTGAGAAGGATAGGATTCACTGTCAACCCGGTTGTATACTGAGCGGCAGATTTGACTGCCGTTCAGTATAATATGATGCGCACAGCCGCATAGGGAAATATGCCGCTTTGCGGCTGCGGCTGGCGCAATACTCACGGCAGATAAAATCTGTCGCGAGTATAAATTGTAATGGAAGGGAGACTATAGGATGGAAAAAGAAAATAAGATGGGAACGGGTGCGATTCCTTCATTACTGCTAAAGACGGCAATCCCGTTGATGCTTTCGTTGCTTGCAAATAATTTGTATAACATGGTGGATAGCATTTTTATCTCGCATATGAGCGAGGATGCCCTGACCGCGCTTTCCATGGCATCCCCGGTGCAGCAGCTGATGGCGGCGCTTGGCTGCGGAATCGCGGTGGGACTGAATGCGGCGGTTTCCAAGGCATTGGGGGAGAAAAACCCGGAGAAGGCAAAAAATACGGCATCCGCGGCAATTTTTCTGGGAATCTGCGCGTGGGTAATCATTATAGTGTGCTGCATTCTGTTTGTACGGCCGTATTTCCAATGGCAGGCGGGGCAGAACCAAAGAATCGCGGAGTACGGCGTCTCCTATCTTGAAATATGCATGCTGTTTTCCTTGGGACAAATGATGCAATGGGTGTTTGACCGCCTGATTATTGCCAATGCAAAATCCATGTTATTTTTGATAACGCTTGGCACGGCGGCGGTCGTGAACCTGATTTTAGACCCTATTTTCATCTTCGGACTCCTGGGATTTGCACCGATGGGAACCGCGGGAGCGGCATTGGCGACCGTGATAGGACAAAGCTGCGGAGCCGTTCTGGGCGTGATTTTAAATATCCGGTACAATAAGGAAATTCCAATCCGGTTTACCATAAAGCCGGATGGACGCATGATACTTGACATATTGCGGGTGGGGATACCGACTTCCATCATGCAAGGGCTGGTATCTGTCATGGGAATCGTAATGAACACGATTTTATACGGTTTTTCCTCAACGGCGGTCGCGGTATATGGAATTTGCGCGAGAGTCCAAAATCTCGCCGGGATTCCCGTGCATGGCATTGACAATGGGCTGATTCCAATCGTGGCATACAATTATGGTGCCAGGAAGAGAAAACGGATTGACGAAAGCATCCGGTGGGCATTTATTTACGCGATGACATTGACCGGAATTGTAATCGTGCTGTTGGAGATGTTCCCGGCTCCGCTGCTTGCCTTGTTTGACGCGTCGGAAACGATGTTGGCCATCGGGGTTCCTGCCATCCGGATTTTGGCGGTTGGCTGGCTGCTTTCCGTGTTCGGCTTTGTAATCGGTACTACGTTTCAGGCACTGGGAAACGGAGGTTACAGTATGTACGTGACGGTCATGCGGCAGGTGGCGCTGCCGATTGGATTTGCCATGCTTTTCTCGAGGACGGGGAATCTCCGGATGATTTGGGTGGCTTTTTTAATGGCGGAAATATTGACGATACCACTGGTGGTTTTCTTGTTTGGAAAAACGAAGAGAATGGTTTTGAACCGGCTATAACCTAAAAGTATAAACTGATAAACAAAACGAGACTTCTGCACGGGTCTCGTTTTGTTTATACTATAGGTGCGTGGAAAGTAGAATACGGTAAATGAAATATTGCACGCAGAATAGCAGTTACAATCCAATCCGCGTTGGCGCGGCACTGAGTGGTAACGAATCGCGTGTCAAAGAAGAATGGAGGCAGAACATGAAAAAATCATTGGTTGCGTATTTTAGTGCGAGCGGTGTTACCGCAAGCGTGGCGAAAAATCTGGCAGAGGCGGCCAAGTCCGACTTGTATGAGATTATTCCCCAGGTGCTTTACACGAAGGCAGATTTAAATTGGATGGATAAAAAGGCCAGGAGCACGGTGGAGATGCATGATAAGGTGTTTCGTCCGGCCATGGCAAATGCGGATGCCGACATTTCGGCGTACGAAGTCATTTATGTCGGTTTCCCTATCTGGTGGTATGTGGCTCCGACCATTATCAATACGTTTTTGGAGGCGTATGATTTTTCGGGAAAGACCATTGTTTTGTTTGCAACGTCGGGAGGAAGCGGTTTTGGAGATACATTAAAGGAGTTAGAGGGAAGCTGTCCGGGGGCGAAAATCATGGAAGGAAAATTGTTAAATGGCAGACCGTCTGTCGCGGAGCTGGAAAACTGGGTGAAAGGTCTTGGGATTGATGGAGAATAGTCGAGAAATTAGAAAAAGGCCGTATGTCATTTGCCATATTTTAAGTTCCCTGGATGGGAAGATTAACGGTTCGTTTATGGCAACGGAAGCGACGCGTTCTCTCAGCGGGGAATACGGGCGGTTTCGTGAGGAAATGAATGCGGATGCCTGGCTGTATGGAACGACGACCACGAAAGAATTTTTAGGATTTCGCGAGCCGGTTTTGGAGGAAAACGCAGATGTCCCAGACGGAGATTTTGTGGTAGATGACAAGGCGGACTTGTATTATGTCTCGGTGGATGTCGATGGAGAGATTGGCTGGGAATCGGGTCGTTTTTGCAACAAAGGGAGAACCGAGGCGCATGTGATTGAAATCCTCACAAAAGCCACTTCCGCGTCTTATAAGGCATATTTGCGGAAACATGGCGTATCCTATTTGATTGCTGGGGAAAACAAGTTGGATTGCAAGGTGGCCATGGAAAAGCTTTACAAATTATTCCATATTGAGAAAGTATTGATTTGTGGAGGCGGTTTGGTGAACTGGTCTTTTTTGCAGGCCGGCATGATGGATGAATTGAGTCTTTTTCTCGCACCGGTGACAGATGGAAGCAGAGGAACCGCGTCCTTGTTCGCACACGGCGCGATGGCGGAAAAAGGGTGGCCGGTGGAATTTTCGCTGAAAGAGGTAAGGACGTTTGAGGACGGAGGAGTCCATCTGAGGTATTTGCCGAAGAACGTGGACGAATAGAGACGGCTCGAAACTATGAATGAGGACGGCGATTGCGAAAGCACTTTGGACGAAGCAATCAGCGTTTAGCGATGGCAGTGTCACCGTCGGGTGACAAGTAGGTTTAGGAAAATGGAGGTATGGTTATGGAATATGTAACATTGTCAAATGGAGTAAAAATGCCGATTCTGGGATATGGTGTGTACCAGGTGACGAAGGAAGAGTGCGAGCAATGCGTGCTGGATGCCTTGGAGGCAGGGTATCGCAGTCTGGACACGGCGCAGTCCTATTTTAACGAGGAAGAGGTGGGCTCGGCCATCCAAAAGAGCCAGATTCCGCGTGAGGAGATTTTCTTGACTTCCAAAGTGTGGGTGGAGCATTATGGGTATGAGCAGACCAAAAAGTCCGTGGAGGAATCTTTGCGAAAGCTCAAGACGGATTATCTGGACTTGATGTTGCTTCATCAGCCGTTTAATGATTACTATGGCGCGTATCGGGCACTGGAGGACTTGTATGACGAGGGTAAGTTAAAGGCGATTGGCGTTTCCAATTTTTATCCAGACAGGCTGGTGGATTTGGCGTCCTTTACGAGAATCCCGCCGATGGTCAACCAGATTGAGACGCATGTCTTGAACCAGCGCGTAGATGACAATACATGGATGAAGAAATACCAGGTTGCACATGAGGCGTGGGCACCGTTCGGGGAAGGCCGCGGAGGGCTGTTTGAGAATGAAGTGTTAAAGGGGATTGGTGAGAAATACGGAAAGACCACGGCGCAAGTCATGCTTCGCTGGAACATTCAGAGGGGAGTAATCGTGCTTCCGAAGTCCACCCATAAGGAACGGATGATTCAGAATCTGGACGTGTTTG
Source organism: uncultured Faecalicatena sp. (assembly GCA_948468385.1). Lineage (GTDB taxonomy): Bacteria > Bacillota > Clostridia > Lachnospirales > Lachnospiraceae > Schaedlerella. Next base: position 40,558 of record CAOKHZ010000019.1, read on the forward strand.
ACTTCCAATTGACAGAGGAAGATATGAGCACGATTGCGACGTTGGATACGAAGACAAGTTCCTTCTTCTCACATTATGATCCGAACATGGTCGAGTGGTTCGTGAAGATGGTCGAGGAGAGAAAGACAAAGCATGACAGCGGCAAGGAAAAGAAGAATTGGTAAATGGGAAAATAATCGGTAATGAGAAAAAGGAACGGGCATCTTTCTTGAGAAGGATGCCCGTATTCTATCAATCGACAGATGCCCGCATATCAACGGTACGCTGGTAGCCAGAATTTAATCACTATTCGGAATCATTAACCTTTGGAAAGTATTTCCGGTAGGTAAATATAAACAGTACGATTGCAAGGGCGGTAGACAGATAGTCCGTGATCGGCTGCGCCGCCGCAAGCATGGTCGCGGAGTCAAAAATGCTTCGGAACAGAAACAGTACCGGCAGATAAATGATTCCCTGACGGCTAATGGAAAGGATCAGGGCGGGAAGCGCGGCACCGGTAGACTGGATGGCATTGATAAATACAAACAGCAGTCCCATGATAGGCCCGGAGTAAATATAAATTCGGGCAAAAGACATGCCGTATGAAAATGCATCCGGTTCTTCCAAAAACGCATGTACCAACGGACCGGCCCCGCAGTAGCAGATAACGGTCATCACGGCACTTAGGCAAAAGGCGAGAATCAGAGAAAACTTAAGGATTGCCATATAGCGTTTCCGATTCCCGGCACCGAAGCAATAGCCAAGGAGCGGTTGGATGCCGGTGCCAAGCCCGATTAAGAGCATTACCACGATCATGTTGACTTTCATTGCCACGCCAAGTCCAGCAACCGCCATGTCACCGTAATAAATCATAATATTGTTGACGATGATGTTTGAAAGGCTCATCAGAATATTGTTCAGTGATGCCGGAACGCCAATGGCAAGGATCCCGGTAGCAATGCCCTTCCTCGCCCGGTAATATTTTGGATGGATGGAAAGCAATGCATTTTTTGAAACCAGGTGCCCAATGTAGAAAACGGCCGCAAAGATATTGCCAAGGACGGTTGCGATTGCCGCACCGGCCACGTCCCAGCCAAAGCCAAGGATCATGACAGGGTCTAGCACGATATTGATTATGTTTCCAATCATCATGCCCAACATGGCGATATTGGCCTTGCCCTCGGCACGAATAATATTACTAAAACTATTGCCGATGATCAAAAACGGAATGGCGGTGGAAACGATGCGCAGATATTGTGAGGCATAGCCCACGGTGTCATCGCTTGCACCGATGGCACGGCTTACCGGCTCGGCGAAAATAAATATGATGAACATCGCGATGATACCAATGCCAAGGCCGGTCCAGAAGCAGAAGGCAGACGCATTTTTCGCCTTTTTTGTATTGCCTTCGCCGAGCGACCTTGATATCAGGGACGTGCCTCCTATGCCGAAGAGCATTCCGACGGCCATAAACAAAAGGAATGCCGGAGTCGCCACGGAAATGGCGGCGACCATGTAGGCATTTTTGGTCTGTCCTATGAAGAAAGTATCGGCCAGATTATAAATCAATACCATGATCATGCTGACGATAGATGGAACGACATTGCTGATAACTGCTTTCGGTACCGGGGCATCCCGGAATATTTCTGTTGTTTTGTCTTGCATAAATGCATCTTCCTTTCTTTAAATAGTTTCGAGAGCGACGAGTCAGACTCCGTGAGTTTGCCGTCACTGTGAATCATAACAGTTTGTTAAGCTACAAGCTTTTGAACGCGTCGGATTTCAGGTTGGTATAAATCTGGTGAAGCATTTTTTCTAAAAATTGCCGATTGGCTTCTGATAAACCGGCAAACATAATCTCATCCAATAAAGGTTCTTGTTGCATTATTTCTGAAATGAGTTGTTCCCCAAGCAGTTTGCCACGGTCTGTCAGTAGAATGGGTTTGGCACGTGCGCCTTGGACTGTACTCTTATAGATAAAGCCTTTCTGTTCCAGAAGCTTCAGCACATGGATTACGCTGGTATGCTTGACGTCGAAGTAAGCGGCAATATCCGAAAGCGTCTTCTCTGTGTCATTTTTCTGTGAGAGATAGATTAAGACATCCAGCTGCGTGCTGGTAAGTCCGTATTTTTGATATTTCTTGTTAAAGCCGGTTTCTAATTGATTATGTATCTTTTTGAAATAGCCTTTTAGTTCATCCATTTTTTGTTCCATCCCATCATGTAGCTTGCTACATGATATACCACGATATGAGAATTGTCAATACAAAACTTTGCATTTGACGTTTGAATGGGGTGATGCAATCATTTGGGTGATTTACATTGTTTTCGGTACTTCCCTGGAGCGATGCCGACTTTTTTCTCAAATTTCGCGTAAAATGCGGATAATGTGGAATACCCCACGAGCTCGCTGATTTGTTCTACGGACAAGTCGGTGTTGGAAAGATATTCTTTTGCATGTTCCATACGTAGATTGTCCCGGTATTCTATCGGGGAACTTCCCAGAAATTTTGTAAAAATATGTGCAAAACGACTGTCGCTCAAATTGGAGCGGAGTGCCAGGTCATGGACGCTCCAAGGCTGGTTGTAGCATTCTAGAATATAGGCGTGGATGTTAGACAGCCATTCGGGCAACGTCATTTTAGGACGTTCCGCTTTAGAAGAGATCAAGGTTATTAACAGATTGGTTAGTTGCTGGTGAAAGTAAATATCAAAATTCTCCGGGTTATTGTTCGCCAGTGAAATGATGTCATTGTAAATTCGTTGAATCTCTGTTCCTTTTAAGTAGGGAAATAATAGTTCTTTTTTTCTGATTTCTTTGTAGAAATATGCAGTGGCATTCCCGTCAAAATGTATAAAGGAATATTCCCAACCGCTTTCATCATTAGAATAAAAATAATGGTAGGAACGGCAGTCCAACAAAAATAGACTATCTGGTGCCAGATGATAGATTTGGCTATCAAAATTCATGATTCCAGAACCAGCGTGAGTATAAATAAGTTGATAGAATTGGAAGTTAGAACGTTTAGTAAAATGTGTCGATAATGCGTGCCACCGACAGATGGTGATAGGATAAAGCAGGGCGGCAGCAATTTCTGGTGAGGGAAGATACATGAAATGATATAAGAGGGAGTTATATTGAATCTTGGCATCCAAAAATTCTGAAGTCATAACAGAAGGAAATGTGAAATTCCCATTCTTGTGTCCGGACATTGTTGTAAAAAGGTTTTCGCCACTTAGATGGCGCAGATATTCGACATATGAAGAGAGTTGTTGGTAGTCTATAGTATTGGGATTGGTGGAACCGTTGTATAGTAACATAAACACCTCCGTAGCAGGATATAGGAAAAATATAGCAGGTTATCTGATTGTTTCTTGTACATTATAACAATAAAATAAGGCTATGAACAACTGTTTTGTGGAAAGTTGCAGAAAATTGTGAAAATGCACAAAAGAGAGGAGGAATCTTGAAAAAATTATGAAAAAACAAATTATGGAGGTGCCGGAAAAACAGTACCGGCCGGATGTGCGCTGGTGGCTGGCGGAGGGCATGCACACGGATCAAACTTTAAAACATGAAATGCAAATGCTCGATGATGTGGGAATTGGAGCAATCGAATTTCTGGCGATGGATGAGCAAGGTGCGGACTCCAAAGTGTATGGCTGGGGTTCGGAAGAGTGGGTGCATGATACTCATGTTTTGATTGCCGAGGCGGCGAGAAGGCAGATGGGAGTCAGCGTGACCAGTGGGACGAATTGGTCTAATGCGAATCTGATTTCCATTACGCCGGATGACAAGGCGGCTGCCAAGGAATTGGATTTTGTGGAGGAGACACTGAAACCTGGACAGTCAAGAAGTGGTGAACTTCCTAAATGCATAATTAAAACGGCAAACGTACATGCACAAGAGTTGATTGCCGTGGTGGCGGCCAGGGTAATCGGGGAGGAAGAAGGAAAAACAGTACTGGACAAGGAAACGCTCGTCCTTACCGGCCAGGTGGCGGACAACGGTCTGGAGTGGACGGCACCAGAGGACGGAACTTATAAATTATTTGTTTTCTGGTTACATGGAACCGGACAAACGGCCAGTCCGTCCTGCGAGATTTCCTATACAATCAATTATATTGACCATTATGGAATCGACGCTTTTATTGATTATTGGAGCAAGGTAGTGCTGACAGAAGAACTGCGCAAAAACTTATTGGAATGTGGCCGTGGAATGATGTACATGGATTCATTGGAATTGGCAACGTTCGGGGCTGGAGGACAGTTTTGGGGATATCATTTCAATGAAGAATTCCAGAAAAGAAGAGGGTACGATATCGTGCCTTACCTGCCCTTTGTCGTAAAGAAATCCGGAATGATGACGTTGTTTCATGATTACTATTTTGTGATGGAAGACAAAACATTTATAGAGAAATTCCATAATGACCTCTATCAGACCATGACCGACATGTATATGGAAAATATGTTAAAACCCATGCAGGAGTGGCTACATACGGTCGGCATGGAGTTGAGGGCGGAGATTTCCTATGGCTTGCCCTTTGAAATTTCCCAGCCGGGAAAATACGTGGACGGCATTGAGACGGAATCTCTGGAATTTGCTTCCCAGATTGAGAGCTATCGCGGCTTGGCTGGAGCGGCTCATATTTATAATAAGATTTATTCTAGTGAAACAGGAGCTACTTTACTGAATTATATGATGCCCATTGATTTTTATAATCAGATTATTTTCACGCAGTTTGCGGCGGGCGTGACTCGTACGGTGTTCCATGGATATTCCAGTATTTGCGGTTCGGAAGAATCCACTTACTGGCCGGGACATGAGGGAATGTTGCCGATGTTTTCCGAGCGGTTTGGATGTCGTCAGCCGGCTTTTCAGCATTACCCGGAATGGCTGGCGATGTTGGCCCGCTACCAGAAGTTGTTGCGAGATGGAAAGCCGAGAATGGATTTGGGAATTCTGCGACTGGATTATTATTTTAACAATATGGTCTTTGGTGGAGTGGGAGAACAAGAATTTTATGAGTGCAAGATGATGCGCGGGGACGAGGGGATGTACTGGCAGGATATGAATCTGCAACATGCCGGATTTACATGGGATTATTTCGCACCGCAAATTCTGGAGGAAGAGTTTACAGTTACCAAAGATGGTGAACTTTATCCAGACGGTCCGGGGTATCAGGCGTTGATTCTCTATCAGGAGGCATTGCCTCTGCAGACGGCGAAAAAACTCTTGAAACTGGCAGAGGCCGGGCTGAGAATTATATTTGTAAATGGTGTGACAGAGCAGATTCGACCAATGGGAGTCAGTGCCACACACAAAAAGGCGGCGAGCAAGACTCCGTTTGTGATGGAGTCGGATGCCGAGTTGGGAGAAATCGTGGAACAGATTAAGGCATTGCCAAGTGTACGGGAGACCGATGTGCAGGCAGACACCATTCAATTGCTGCAAGAACTGGGAGTAGTACCCCGGGCGGCATTTGTGGAAGAAAATAAAAATATCCTTACTTGCATGCGCCAGACAGAAACCGAGACACATCTTTTCGTCTACAATATGCTTTATACCCAGATGGAACCGGTGTCGGTATCCCTGCAGATTGCGGGAGGTGGAAAGCCTTATGAGGTGGATTGTTGGACGGGAGAAATCAAAGAGATTTCCGGCACGTCCAGTGGAAGTGCAACCGTTGTCACGCTGACCTTGCAGCCGGGTGACGCGACGATGCTGGTGCTTGACCAGGGAGAGAAAGCATGTGAGTTTTTAACGGAATGCAGTGAGGTCTCAGAAATAGCGCTCCCCACATGGCATTTGGTGGTGGAAGACTGGAATGAGGGAGAGAAACGAGAAATTATAGAAGATCGTGGATTGGGGATCGTTACCAAGGAAGTCTATTTTGAAACAAAAAAGACGCGTTTGGATGCGGGAGAGGTCGCCACGATTCCATGGAAGGATATTTCTACCATAGGGTCGGAGGTGTCCGGAGTGGGAATTTACACGGCGACAGTAAAAATTCCAGATGACTGGTCAGAAGAATATGGCGCAAAGCTGGAGATTGGTTCCACAAATGGCTGTACGGCCGCCGTCTATGTCAACGGAGAGAAAGCGAGAGCCTACAACATCAATCGACGCACGGTAGAAATCGGTGAATTGTTGCAACCTGGGGAAAATGAATTGAGGGTAGAAGTATCGAGCACTCTGAATAATCGTCTGTTGGCTAGAGGATATTATGAGACATCGCTGCAAAATTCGATGATTTTTTCAACGGATGACATGAAAGAGGCCATGGAGGAAGGGCCGATGGGAAATATGGAGATATCCACCACGGTGAAGGATTACGGGATGACCGGCAAGGTTTGTTTAAAAATCTATCGGAAAGCATAAGAGAAAGGGGATTTTTAAAATGAATGAGAAAAGTCAAAAAATAGGTATTGGAGAAAGTTTTTGTTACTTGTTGGCAAATCTGGGAAATATCCCATTGATGACGTTGTTATCCACGTTTTTTCTGATTTTTTATACGAATGTGGTAGGACTTGATCCGGGAGCATTGGCAACCTTGTTCTTGATTTCCAAGGTAGTAGACGGTATCAGTGATCCAGTGATGGGTTTCGTGCTGGATAAATTCCCGGTAACAAAAATGGGGAAATTTCGTCCCATGTTGATTTTGGGAACCGTAATCTGTGTGGCAAACTATATTTTGTTATGGTTTGGGGCAGTGTGGTCTCCGGTAGGGAAGTACGTGATTGTATATGTGACGTATCTGTTGCTCGGATGGACGTTTGACATCATGGATATCTCCTTGAACAGCCTGCTTCCGGTCATGACGGCAGATAATAAGGAACGGAATAAGCTTTCTTTGATTAAATCAGTTGGTTACATGATTGGGGGGATGGGGTTATCTATTGTCGGTCCGATTATCGTGGCATCTGGAACGCTAGAGAGTTACTATATGTTGATATTTGGTGCGATGGTAGTGGTTTTGATTTGCTCCATCGGTGGCGCATTGGGGGTGAAAGAGCGTGTGGCATTTGAAGGTACGGAAGAGGAAAAATACAAATTTAAAGACTTAATCGGCATTCTTCTTACAAAGCCAGTGTTCGTTGCGTTTGCCACATCATTGATAACAACGGTAGGAACGGGAACGGCAATGGGAGCAAATGCATATTACTTTACCTACATTATGGGAGATATGGCATTGTTTGCGGGTGTTTCAGGTATTTCCATGATTGCCATGGTTCCAGGTATGGTTTTATCTCCGTTGTTGGCCAACAAGTATGGAAAGAAAATTGTGTATGTGTCAGGGCTGATTATCGCCGTTGTTGGTCCTGCAATACGAATTTTATCCCCGACTTCTCTCACTCTGGCATATGTAGGAACGGCGATTGCAAGCCTCGGAGCAGGATTTGGAATGCCTCTGCTATATGGTATTCAGGCGGATAATACCACGTATGTTCAGTATACGACCGGAAAACGTGCGGAAGCGGCCGTTGCCTCTTTGAGTTCCTTTCTTGCAAAGGTGAGTCAAGGAATCTCAGGAGCTTTGCCGGGATACATGTTGGCATTATTTGGATTCGTTACGGGGTCAATGGAGCAGCCGGAGAGCATTAACATAGGCATCATTATCTGTGTGCTGGTATTCCCAATCGTGTTAGGAATTTTGGGGAGTCTGATTTTTGGAGTTGGATACAAGCTTGATAAAAAGCAGATAGATGAGATGGCACTAGCTATTGCGGAAGGAAAGATGAAGGTGGAATAAGTACTGATGCCAAAGAAAAAGTGAATACAGATAGAAAATAGTTCGTTTCATGGTAGTAGGGTGCGGAACATAACGACATACGGGCATCTTTCTTGAGAAGGATGCCCGTATTAAGTTTGTGTCCGGCGGTTAATCACCGCCTACTACTCGATTTGTTTTGAAATCAGTTTGCCAAGCCATAGTGGCGTAGCAGTTCCTGACAGAAGTCCGGCTCCTTGGATAGACGGGGGATTTCGGCCTCCCGATGGTCGGCGTACATCGCGTCAATCAGGGTAAAAATTTGAGCCATGCCTTGCTGTAGTCCTTGACTTAGTCCTTCACTTCTTCCTTGACTTAGTCCTTCATTTCGTCCCTTGACAATTCCGGTTTCCAATCCTTGTTGTTTTGCTTCTTCTAATTCTTCCGCGAATAACTCGCGTAATGCCTGGCACATATTTTTAACCTCCTTCATTTTTTCCCAATTGGCGTGGATGATGACATCCATGACCGCCTGGTACAAGTTTGAATCCTGTTTTTCTTCGTAACGCTTTGCAAGTTCTTGAATATCATCGTCATTTTGGATGTCGTTTCGCAGGATCTTAAGCCAGAAATTGTTTTCTTTCGACAATTGGCGTACGACGATAAGCTGCATGGAAAAGATGTCCCCGTTTATATAATAAATGCCCTTTTCGATTGCATTTACTGTAAAGTGACGAAATTCCACCAAATGTTTTAACAGATTCCGGGGAAATCTTGTGCTCACAAATGTAATGGTGATTTCGTCTGGTGAAATTTCCATTTCTTGTTCGGTATTCGACTGATATAAGCAGGCATATGCATAAACTTTATAAAAATCGTTGATGCTAAAATAATCCGTCGGGCTTTTATATTCCACGAGATTGTACTTTTTGAAAATCCGTCCGATATTTTTCTTCAGTGGAATCTGATCCATCTTTTTGATAATCAGAACATCCATTTGTAACGGCTTTTTGTTTAAGAGTTGTTCGTCCCGGATGTCTAAATATTTTAACTCATCAGTTAATTCGATTCGCAAGGCGGCCTGAAAAGCAGGATGCCATTGCAATCTTTCATTTGTCATTCGTTTCCTCCATTATAAAATTTTTTTGTGGGTATTGCAAGTCTGTTGTTGGCTATTTGTTACAAGTTACGACCATGTTGGCGTGACATGTAACCATCTTTTACCTAAAAGCATGGATTTTCTTTTCCCGAGTGTCATCCGGGAGGCGGCCGCCGCGAAATTGCTGACAGAAAAAGATGTTTTGAAATGGAATGTTACTTCCAGATGAAATAAGCATAGCATGGGGCGGCGGGGGATGCAATGTGTTTTTTGTTGATAACTCGACTTTTTTGTGAATAACTTGTGGATAACTTTTTTTGCACATTTCAAAGTATGGTGGAATGACTTGCGGTGGCATGGCGGAATGTGCTGGTTTTGTCGGAATAAGAATTGTTTTTTGATGTAAAAGTCCGTATAATGGAGGAAGCGTTTGTTATTGCCTTATATCAGATGTGGAATGACTCCAGCCTCTATAGGCGGTGAGCAACATAATTGTATCAGTGGCGGGAGTCATTCCCCCATCTGATATGCCTCCGGCGGGCGCTGGACGTCCAGTGGACGTCCGTTTAGCGCCGACCGTAACGGAGTGAAGAGGCAGGCGCACAAAGATGTATTTTGTCAGCATAGCTGACTTGTGCGCCGCCGCAAGAACGCCAGTGGTGTTCTTGAATTGAAAAGACGCGGAGAATATTTGACACTATCAGAGGTAGAAAAGGAAAAGAGGTAATCCCATGATACGTATTTTATTAGTAGAGGATGACAAAGGCATCGTGTCCAATCTGACGGAGTTTCTCCATGCGGAAGGGTACGAGGTGGGCAGTGCGCCCGGTCAACAAGATGCGCTTCGGCTGTTGGAAGAAGGGAAATTTGACCTCGTGCTTCTCGACATTTCCCTTTCGGATGGAAATGGTTTCGCCGTATGCAAGGCCGTCAAGGAAAATTATAAAATCCCGGTTATTTTCCTCACCGCCTCGGGGGATGAATACAGTACCGTGACGGGGTTCGAGCTGGGGGCGGATGATTATGTCGCCAAGCCGTTTCGGCCGCGGGAACTGGTGATGCGGATTAAGAACATCCTTAGATTGACGGGTGCGGGTGGTGGCAGCATCGTCCATCTTGGCGACGTGGTCGTGGATACGGAGCGGGGCACGGCGAGCAGGAACGGAAAGGACTTGTATTTGTCGGCTCTTGAATACCGATTGTTGCTCGTGTTTCTCAACAATCGCGGCAGGGTGCTGTCGCGTACCATGCTTTTGGAGTCGATTTGGGACATTGGCGGGGAATTTGTCAATGACAACACGCTGACGGTTTATATTAAGAGATTGAGGGAAAAACTGGAAGAGGATCCGCAGGACCCGCAAATCATCAAGACAGTTCGCGGGCTGGGATATAGGGTGGACGCATGATGACATTTTTAAGAAATCTGGAAGTGAAGAGAACGGTTTTATTGTATGTGGCGCTGTCCGTCGCCGCGACGTTGGCGGCCTTTCTTTTGCCGGGCGTTGTCTGGCCAGGAGAGGGCGGATTTGGGGAGAAAATGCCTTTTATGGAAAAATGGGGATTTGGATTGTTCACGTTGGCACTCTGCCTTGTCTTTTTCCTTGTTTATTTTGTTGCCACATATAGGCGGTATCGCCGGATTGTCGCGCTGTCTGCCGAGATTGACCATCTTTTACATGAGGACGATCAGAGTATCAACCTGGCGAAATATGCGGAGGGGGAGCTTGGCATTTTGCAGAGTGAAATTTATAAAATGACGGTGCGCTTACGGGAGCAGGGTCGGAGGCTTTCGGATGAAAAAGTATATCTGGCGGATTCGATAGCGGACATTGCGCATCAAATCCGCACACCGCTCACTTCGATCAATCTGGTGGTACAGTTTTTGTCCGAACCGGATTTGACAGAGGAGCGTAAGCGGGAACTCGTACGTGAATTATATAGAAGGCTGTCCGGTATCGAATGGCTGATTACCGCATTGTTGAAAATTTCTAAATTGGATGCAGACACGGTGCGGTTTCAGCAAGAGGAAACGACCCTTTCGGAATTGATTCATGCGTCCGTCCAACCCTTGCTCGTGCCGATGGAACTTCGGCACCAAGTGCTGGACGTGCAGGCGGACGGAACATGCGTCTGTGACATTTCATGGACGCGCGAGGCACTCGCCAATATCGTGAAAAATTGTATGGAGCACACGCCGAATGGCGGACAAATCAAAGTACAGGCCACTGAAACCGTGCTGTATAGCGAAATTATCATTTCGGATAACGGATTGGGAATCGACGAGGAGGATTTGCCGCATGTTTTTGAGCGGTTTTACAAAGGGAAGAATTCGAGTGAAACGAGCTTTGGAATCGGACTTGCCCTGGCAAGGATGATTGTTGCCGGGCAGAATGGCACGGTCAAGGTGAAAAACCAGGTGTCTGGCGGGGCGGAGTTTACGATTCGATTTTACAAGGGAACCATTTGAAAGTCTTGGCGTATTACATTTGGTGACGGATTTGTCATTTTTAAGTCATCGGCGTGTCACGAAAGCGGGATATAATAAAGGTGTAAAACGGTATGGATGCGCAAAGTGAAATACCCGATAGCTTGCTGCGGGGTACTTCACTCCGTGCATTGACACAAAAAGGAGATGCGAATCGTATGGAAATATTGAAAGTGGAGCACCTTTGCAAGACTTACGGGAAAGGTGAAAATCAGGTGAAGGCATTGGATGACGTGTCCTTTTCCGTGGACAAGGGAGAGTTCGTCGCCATTATTGGGCCGTCCGGCTCGGGAAAATCGACGCTGTTGCACATTTTGGGCGGGGTGGACCGCCCGACAAGCGGGAAGGTGTATATGGACGGATGTGACGTGTACGCACAAAATGAAGAGCAGCTTGCCATTTTCCGCCGCCGTCAGGTCGGACTCATTTATCAGTTTTATAACTTGATTCCGGTGCTGAACGTGGTTGAAAATATTACGCTGCCCGTATTGATGGATAAGCAAGTGGTAAATGAAGAGCGGCTAAATGAACTGCTTGACATTTTGCAGTTGAAAAACCGGGGAGAACATTTGCCGCAGCAGCTTTCCGGCGGCCAGCAGCAGAGGGTGTCGATTGGCAGGGCATTGATGAACGCGCCGGCGGTGGTGCTCGCGGATGAGCCGACGGGAAACTTAGACAGCAAGAACAGCCAGGAAATCGTGGAGCTTTTGAAGTTTTCCAATCGCAAGTATCATCAGACGTTGATCGTCATCACGCATGACGAGAACATTGCCTTGCAGGCGAACCGCATTCTTGCCATCGAGGATGGGAAAATCGTTCGGGACGAGGTGATTCACAGATGAGCAATGAGCATAATGAAAAACGCGGGAAAAATTTCGGCAATAAGGCCGTATCTCTGGGCGACCCGTTTTGCAGGGTGGTGCTGGAATCTTTGAAGAAAAACAAGATTCGCACGGCCGTGACCATCATCGGGATTATCTTGTCCGCCGCCATGATTTGCGCGGTGACAACGTTTGCTTATAGCACGCAGCAATATCTGGTGGAGTACGCCGTATATGAGACGGGGGACTGGCACGGGCGGGAGCAGAATACTTCCTATGAGATTTACGAGAAGATAAGGTCGGACGAGGAGATTGCGGATGCCGTGTATTTTCAACAGTTGGGATATGCAAAGGCGGAAGGCTGTAAGAACCCCTACAAGCCTTACCTTTACCTATTGGGAGTGGCAGAAGACGCAAGAGGGGCATTGCCGATTCATCTTTTGGACGGCAGGTATCCGGCCGCCGCGGATGAAATTTTGTTGCCGGAACATATGGAAACGTATGGCGGCATGAAATATGAGATTGGCGACAAGCTGACGTTGGATTTGGGAAATCGTATGCAGGATGGTTATGCGATGACACAGAATAATCCGTGTTACTATACCATGCAGGACGGGGAAACAGTGACGTATGACGAGGAAATACAGGTGCGTGAAACGCGCACGTATACCGTGGTTGGTTTTTGTGAACGGATAAGCTGGCTGTTTGAGGATTATTATGCGCCGGGCTACACGGCGTTCACGGTCGCGGACGAGTCGCCTTCGGACGCGTGCCTTTATGACGTTTATTTTCATATGGAAAATTTATCGGACATTTATGATTATATGACGGACAATGAGTTGTCAGGCGAGCGAAACACGCAGCTTTTGCTGTATTTGGGCGTTTCTCGCTATGACAGTTTCCACGTCGCGTTATATGGATTGGCGGCCATCGTCATTGCGCTTATCATATTTGGCTCCGTCTCGTTGATTTATAACGCGTTTTCCATCTCGGTGTCCGAGCGCACGAAACAATTTGGCCTTCTTTCGTCCGTTGGCGCGACGAAAAAGCAATTGCGAAAAATGGTATTGTTTGAGGCGTTGTGCGTGAGCACCGTCGGAATTCCAATCGGGATCTGTGCGGGAATCGCTGGAATCGGCATTACGCTTATGTTGCTCGGGAATCAGTTTCTGGACATGGGGATGCCCATCAAAATGAAGCTGGCGGTTTCCCCGTTTTCGGTCGTGGCGGCCGTGTTCATCGCGCTTGTGACGGTGCTGATTTCCGCATGGATTCCGGCCAAACGCTCGGCAAAGGTTTCTCCAATCGAGGCCATTCGACAGAGCGCGGATGCCGATGCCAACCGGAAAGTGGCCAAAACATTTGGCTGGGTATATAAATTGTTCGGCCTGCCGGGAATGCTCGCCGACAAATATTATAAACACAACGGGAAGCGATACCGGGCGACGATACTGAGCCTCTTTATGAGCGTCGTACTGTTCGTGTGCGCGTCGGCGTTTACCGAGTATCTGGTAATCGCGGCAAGCGGCGGCTTCAGTGGGGTGGAGTATGACTTGTGGGTTCAGCCGAATGAGGATGACTGGGAGCAGATGGGAAAGGAGGGGATGACAAAGGAAACGTTCATGGAAGAATTGCGTAACGTGCCGGGAATCACCGACGTGGCGATGCTGGGCAAGCATTATGAGAGCGCATGGATTTCAAAAAAATATTTGACGGATCGGTGTTTGGACGATTTGCAGCGGTGGGGAAGTCAGCCCGCGTATCTGGACGAGTCAGAGGCGCAACTGAATCTTTATATTGAATTTGTCGATGACGCGTCCTTTCAGACGTTGTTGGAAGAGCGGGGTTTAAACGAAAAGGAATATATGGATTCTAAGAATCCGAAAGCATTGGCCGTGGACGGCATACAAATGTTCAATCCGGATGCCGAACGTTATGAAACGACGAACCTCCTAAAATCAGGGGACTTTGAGTTGACGGCGGTCATGACGAGGGAGCGTGACGGGTACTGGTTTTATGGCGAAACGGAAGATGAAAGCGGACAAGTGGTGGCAAGATATGAAAAAAACGATGGCGGCATATTGGGAACGAGGCCGGGGGCAGAGCCTGAAACGGAGTCGCAATATCTGGACGTTCCGATTGAGGAGGCATATGATTTGGTCACGTTGAAGCTTGGGGACGTGATTTATGATGGGGCGTATTATTTACCGGACAACACGGACGGTCTTGTCCTGCTTTACCCGCAAAGTCTTGAAAAAATGCTGTTTCCTAATATGGAAACGTCCGAAAGTGACTATGAATACTATCTTCTCTCCGAAAACCATAGGGTGAGTTGTCAGGAAATCCAGGCGTTTCTGAAAGAAAACGGGTTTAATGAGAACGGCGTGTTTGATGCCGCCGAGCAGGTGGAACAGGATCGCGGCATGATTACGGTCATTCGCGTCTTCGCGTACGGCTTTGTCGTGCTTATTTCCCTGATTGCCGTGGCCAATGTGTTTAATACGATTACGACCAACATCGGCCTGCGTCGTCGGGAATTTGCGATACTGAAATCCGTCGGGATGGAAGAGGGGGCTTTTTATCGGATGATGAATTTGGAGTGCGTCCTTTATGGAATCCGGGCGCTCATGTATGGCATTCCTGTTTCGGCAGGCATCTCCTTCCTGATTTGGCGGGTGGTTTGCTCGGTGTACGAGACCGGCTTTACGTTGCCGTGGGCGGCAATCGCGGTCGCGGTCTTTAGCGTGTTCGCGGTGGTGTTCGTGACGATGCTGTACGCGATGGGAAAGGTGAAGAAGGAAAACATCATGGACGCGTTGAGAAATGAAAATTTGTGAGGCGTAAAAGAGGGGGCGGGGTAATACGCCCCCTGAAGTTTATTGTGGGAAAGTTTGTTTTTGTGGCGGCGCGGCATTTTTGGCCTTGCATATGAGTTGCGTCATTGTTCCCATGGGGCAGTATACGCACCATGATCGGGGCTTGAATAGTATCATGGTAATAAACCCGAGCACGGTGGACGTGAGCATCACGCTGTAAAAACCGAAAGCGAATTGTGCCACGCCGTCGGAAAACAAGGTGCCGTGATAAGCCCAATGCCATGGGAGCTTGAACGTCCACAGAAGGGTCACTGCCATGCCCAGGTTCTTGACCCCGGCAAATACCAGGTACGTGTTCCACAGCATGAGAAAGAACATGGCAAAGAAGAAAATCAAAAACCCATATCGAAAGTATTTTGACTTCATCCATTTGGGAACGTCCTTTTTGCGGGAAAGCCCGAACCGGCCACCCACGAGGGAGAACAACTGTCCCCTTCCGCAATATTTGTTGCAGTAGGCCTTGTTGCCGCAGGCGATGGCGATAATCAGCGGTATAAAAAAGCATAGAAGCCCAAGCCATGCGAATAGGATGTTGAAAAATCCTAAAATCAAGTAAGTAAGTGAAAAAATCCAGAGAAAGTCATACCATTTCTTTTTTTGTCTCATTGCTTCAACACCTCCAACGTAATGACGCTTGCGGGGCACTCTTTTGCACATTTTCCACATCCGATGCAAAGTTCCTCGTCGATTTTTGCGTGGATGCCTTGGGGAACGGTAATCGCGCCTCGCGGACAAACTTTGATGCAGCATCCGCAGGCGACACAATCCCGGACGTTGACGATTGCTTTTCGTTTAGCCATGATGATCTCCTTTTGTTTTTTATCAGTATACGATAGGGGCGCGATTTGTTCCGTGACAAAGTCACAGAGCGGAAATTGTCTACAAAAAAATTATTAAATAAAAATTATTCCAAATAAAATTGAAAACAAAAATTGAAAACAAAAATTGAAAACAAAAATAGTTGAGGTCGTGTTGTGAAAGGTGTATGATAGGATAAAAAAATAATGACTTGTGCTTATCTGTGAGGAGAGAATGAGAATGTCTTTTATAAGTGTCATAGGCGGTATTGTGATGATGTTGGCGGTGTTTGGCGGTGCCAATTACTATGTGGGGCGGAGGCTGTATCGGTGGATGTGCGTGATTCCCACGGGGGAATCGGCTTTTCTACATATAAGTATTCCCGTATCTGTCGGCGTGTACGTGGCAATCGTACTGTTGATGGTTCTTGGATTTGCCCGTTCCATGTTGCCGGTTCCGGCGACGGTAAAAAATGCTCTGGGTTGGGTGGGTTCGTATGGCATGGGGGTTTTCATTTATTTGTTTTTGTACTTTTTGGCTGCCGACGTGCTGATGCTTTTGGGACGTTTGTTTCGGCTAGTTCCCTCCCCGGTGCCGCCGGTTGGCCGTTTTGGCGCGGGGCTGGCCGTGGTTTTGCTGACCGTTGCAACTGTCGGCTACGGCATGTACCATGCGGGGCAAATCAAACATGTGGCCTATGAAGTATACCTTGACGGACTCGAAGAGTCCGCTGGCGCGAAGCGCATCAAATGCGGGATGCCCGGATGGGTATACCTTGACGGACTCGAAGAGTCCGCCCGCCCCTCTGAGGCATGCGTTAAGGTGTCTCTGGGAGGCGTGGCACAAGGAGACGTGGAATTGGAAGACGTGGCAACGAATGAAATGAAAATCGTCATGATAAGCGACCTGCATCTGGGCGCGTTGGATTCGGAGGAGCGTCTTGCGGGCATTGTTGACGAAATCAATGGACTGGAACCGGATCTTGTGTGCATGGTGGGAGACATTTTTGACAATGACTATGAGGCCATACGTGACCCGGACGAGGCGGCTCGCTTATTGGGAAACATCGCGGCGACATATGGTGTTTATGCGTGTCTTGGAAATCATGACGCGGGGGAAACGTTGGGCGAGATGGAGAAATTTTTAGAACGAAGCGGCATTCAATTGCTCAATGACGAGTATGTCGTTATTGATGGGCGGTTCATCTTGGCCGGGCGGTTGGACTCGTCCCCGATAGGTGGGTTTGGGGACATGAATAGGACGGAGTTTGCAAGGGTGATGGAAGGGGCACCCCAAACGCTTCCCATCGTCGTCATGGATCACAATCCGGCCAATATTGGCGAGTATGGGTCAGAGGTGGATTTGGTGCTTTGCGGACACACTCATAGGGGACAAATATTTCCCGGAAGCTTGTTCACGCGGCTTATGTACGTCGTTGATTATGGGCATTACCAAAAAGATGACGAAAGCCCCCACGTCATCGTGTCCTCCGGCGTGGGGACTTGGGGAATGCCGATGCGGGTGGGGACGGATTGCGAGATCGTGAGTGTCACGCTGCGTCATGGTTCGCCTGATGTCAAGTAAGGAGAGGATGCCATGAAAAAAGACTTATGTTCTGTAAGATCAGAACAAAGGGTTGCAAAGCCGGGAGAGGTATATTCCTTTTATGTTGAAATGTTAGGGAAGTACGGAGCCTGCCAGATCCTTGCCGTGGATGGCAGGAGCATCTGCTATGTGTTACTTGATTATCTGGAAGATGACCTGCCCAAAGAGGATGTCCTGGAGCACCTGAAAACCTATCACCGGGAGTCCTTCCGGTATCATCATCAGATTATAAAAGCGGGGATTGAAAACACTCCTGTTCCACGGGATTATCAATACATAGGCCGGTGTGGGCTTAAAAGTAATCCGGCATGGGATTCCTACTCCTGGAAGTGGCCTTCAGGAGAAGATTATTATTATGAGGAGCGTTGGAAGTCTTTTGACGAAAATGCCAGGTCGGCATATAAAAAATATATAAACTGCGGTGATTTTGTTTCCGTCCATGGCCGGATGTTCAGAAAGAATACCGGAGGACTGCGGGATGAATTGTACCAGTGCCTGACAGAAAAGGATACGTTAGAAGATTTTCCTTGTATTACCTATGCCGAATTGCAGGGGTATTCCGGCAAGCTTGAGAAGCTGATCTCCACGGCACCGCTGCTTCGGACACTGCGGCTGAAAAAGGCAGGGGTGGAGGTGCTTGACCTTGGGAAAACCTGCCTGGACGATTTGGAGCTGGATATGAGCGGAATCAGAAAGCTGGTACTTCCGAAAGATACCCGGTCTCTTAAGCTGTATGGAAAGATTCAGCCGGATCTGCAGATTGATGATAGTTTTTGTGATGGGAAGTTGAATCTGGAAATTTCTTTGAAAAAGGCGTTGCCTCAGAGATATGGGCTTCAAAAAACGCGGCTCCACAAGATACGCCTGACCGACATAAGGGAGCTGGATATGGAGCAGGTGGCCGGGCAGTTTTCAGAGGCAGAATGCTTAAATATGAGTGGAAGCCCCGGCACTGTAATCCATATGCGGGTAGTGGGAAAGTTGCCCAGGTTGCGAAATCTTTACAGTAAGGACTTGTTTGGATACGGTGCAGGGGATATGGAAGCATTAGAGGGTTTGCATGAACTGCGTGAACTGGATTTTGACAGCGTACCGAAAGAAGCAGGCTTGTATTTGAAGAAACATTGGAAAGGGAAGCTGGATAGGCTCAGTGTCACCCACCTTCGGGACGAAGGCTGGTTGAAGGATAATCTGGAGAATCCGCTCCGTCATTGGGACGGAAATGAGTTCATTCCCAGGGCGGCATACCAAAGTGCCAGGAAGTGCTACAAAGATACAAGAAAGCAGCTTTTGGAAACGACGGACAGGAAAGAGATAGAGGAGATTGTCCGCAGGTACACACGATATTTTAATAAGCTTAATGACCGCTATGAGGAGTTCATCGAGACAGAGGAACGGGAGGATATTTTTATGGCGATGCAGAGACTTTACGAAGAGTGCATCCTGCACGGGGAGTGCGGGCAGGCGGACGAAAAGGCGGCACCGCTGACACTTTTGCAAATCTGGGATGTGATGGACGAGGTGCGGGAGAACTGGTGAGATATCAGATGCGTGTGGCTTGTGATGGATACTGCAGTGGCGGAAAAGATGAAGCATGTATGAGGGAGAATGAAAATGGGTTTTCGGGATGAAATGAAACAAGTGTTTTTACGCGTTGCGGCAGGAAAAATAGAACCGGAGGAATGGGAAAAATGGTGGAACGGCAATAAGGTCGAGCTGGAAGAAATTCTGACCCGGGGAGACCGGGGGCGGATGATGCCCGCCTTATGGAATGCAAACTATTATTGGATGGCAAAGACGCAAAGCGGCGTTGCCTATTATTTTCATGCCCAGGGGCGTCCGGTAAAGACTTCCGGTTATTATGGGGAAAAAGCAAGGGAAGAGGAAATCCGTGATAGGCGGAAAGCCATGGAGACATATTATAGGGATACGGCTTCGGTCAGACATCCGTGGGAAGAATATCTCGAGCGACATCCGGCAGAATCTATCATTTTTGACTGGAAAAGCCTTCTGGGCGCGCCGCCCGGACAGAAACCGGCGAAAATTTTCGGCTATAAAAAAGCAAGGACGGGAGAACAGTGGAAAGAGTGCAAAGATGAATTGAAGCAGCGCCTGAAGGAGAACTTGCAGGCAAAGATTGCTCCTGCCGCAAAGGCATATGGCATGAAAAAGGCAGGTCCCAAAACTTTTGTACGGGAAAAGAACGGTCTGGTATCCCGCATTCAGTTTATCGGCTATTTCAGGGGCGGCGGATATGAGGCCATGAGCTGTTATCTTTGCCCCATATATGCCATAGAGTATGGCATCCTGGGCCTGCCGGGCCACGTCAGCCAGGGGGATTACTTTCAAAACATGCATAAAGGGTGGGGCGTGATCGAGTATGGCACGGAAGCCGTGGATGCCGGCATGGTAGAAAGTATCAATAGAAAATTTGATGATATTCTGGCGTTTCTGGTCGATGGTGTGCTGCCGGAATGGCAGAAAATCGACAGCCTGGAGACATACAATGACCCCAGGGAACCGATTGCAGTGATGTACCACAACGCGCAGCTTTTTGCCAGGACAAAGCAGATTGCGGATGCAGAGAAACGCAGGAACACGCTCCGGGAGACTTATGAGGAAGTATGTCGGTTCATGCGGTATTACCATGGTCTGACCAAAAGGACGAAAAGGGATTGATGACAAGGAGGATTTGCGGATATGTTGTATATGATTTTAGTGAAATTTGTTGCGGAGTTATGAGAACTCTCTTTACATTTTCGGAGAAATATGACAAGATAAGAAATATATTTTAAGGGCATAAGTGGAAGAGGAAAAAGAATATGACGAACAAGGACATTTTACAAATTGCCATGGAGCAATCCGCACGGGACATGAACTGCACGGGAAACGATTTTTTGAAGAACGAACATGTCATTGTCGAGTCGAAGATTGGGAGTGCGGCGAGGAAGTATTACAAAGAGCCGGTTGCCGCGAATTTGGTTTCATATGGGAATAACATTGTCGCGTCCGTAAAGAACGAGTATCGTGAAATCGTGTCGGAATATATCAAGAAGTTTGAGTTTTATCATTGCTTTGAAACGCCGAACATGCATTGGCTGGATGAACGGCTTTCGTCAATGGGGCAAAACGTTTGCTTCATGGCAGAGTATTATCTGCCGGATGTCGATAAATTAAAGAGGCTTCCATGCGGCTATCGTTTGAAAATGCTTGGCGCGGCGGACTTTGCGGCCTTGTATAAACCGGAGTGGGGTAATGCGTTATGTACGGACAGAAAGGAATTGGACGTTCTGGGAATCGGGGCTTACGAAAATGATACATTGATTGGGCTGGCGGGGGCTTCGGCCGATTGTGACACGATGTGGCAGATTGGTGTTGACGTGTTGCCGCAGTACCGCAGGAGGCAAGTCGCGGCCGCGCTGACAAGCAATCTGGCGGTGGAAGTCATGGAACGCGGCAAGGTGCCATTTTATTGCACGGCGTGGTCAAATGTCCGTTCGGTGAGAAACGCGATTAAGTGCGGTTTCATTCCGGCCTGGGTCGAGATGACGGCGAAACCGGCGGAAATGGTTCGTGAGTTAAATAAATGAGGAAATGATATTTGAGTCATGGTGGTGTTAAGTCTTGAAGAATATTCCAAATTAACAGATGGTGTGGGAACCGCTCTGGGGCTCGGTGCTGAACCGTAATAGAATTCTCCATGATTGACATTCGCCTATCCTTGTATTATAATCTTTTTGCAGAAATGACATAAGGGACTTAGGATAAAACTTAGGAAATGAAGGCGTGTTTAGATGGACAGATTGGAAAAGGTTACAACGGGCATGGGCGAGGAATGCGGGGTGTTTGGAGCCTATGACATGGATGGCGGCGACGTGGCACCTTCCATTTATTATGGGCTGTTTGCCTTGCAGCACCGTGGGCAGGAGAGTTGTGGCATCGCTGTGACGGACACGAACGGGCAACGGAAGGTATTGTCCCAAAAGGGACTGGGGCACGTGGACGACGTGTTTGACCGGGAAGCCCTGGCCAGGCTGCAGGGGAATCTTGGCGTCGGGCATGTCAGGTATTCGACGGCGGGCGGTACTTGCGTGGAGAACGCGCAGCCGTTGGTCATCAACTACGTGAAGGGGACGCTTGCCATCGCGCACAACGGAAACCTGGTCAATGCCGTCGAGCTTCGGGAAGAACTGGGGCGCACGGGAGCCATTTTTCAGACGACGATTGATTCCGAGGTGATTGCTTACCATGTCGCGCGGGAACGGCTGAACACGAGGAAGGCCGAGGACGCGGTCAAGAACGCGATGAAGAAAATCAAGGGAGCTTACGCGTTGGTCGTCAGTTCTCCGCGTAAACTGATCGGGGCGCGGGATCCGCTTGGATTGAAGCCGCTTTGCATCGGTCGGCGGGACAACACCTGGTTTTTGGCATCGGAAAGCTGCGCGGTGGCGGCGGTTGATGCCGAGTTCGTGCGGGACGTGCGTCCGGGCGAGATTATCAGCATTACCAAGGACGGGCTTGCCTCGGACATGGAGATGGCGATAGAGGCGGGGAAGCAGTCGCGATGCATTTTTGAGTATATCTATTTTGCCCGTACGGACAGTACGTTGGACGGCATCAACGTCTATCATTCCCGTATCGTGGCGGGGAAGGCTTTGGCAGAGTCGTACCCGGTGGAGGCCGATTTGGTGGTCGGCGTGCCGGATTCCGGCCTGGTGGCGGCCAAGGGGTATTCCGAGCGGTCGGGCATTCCTTATGGGATGGCATTTCACAAAAACAGTTACGTGGGTCGCACGTTTATCAAGCCGCTCCAGAGCGAGCGGGAATCCAGCGTGAAGATTAAACTGAGCGTGATTGAAGAGGTGGTGCGGGGCAAGCGGATCGTCATGGTGGATGATTCCATCGTGAGGGGAACCACTTGTGCCAATATCATTAAGATGCTGAAAAAGGCCGGGGCGAGGGAGGTTCATGTACGCATCAGCTCGCCGCCGTTTTTGTATCCGTGTTATTTTGGGACGGACGTTCCGTCGAACGAGCAATTGATTGCCCATTCTCATACGACGGAGGAGATTCGACAGATGATCGGGGCGGATTCGCTCGGGTACATGAAGATTGAGAAACTGTCGGACATGGTGGACGGTATCGGGTATTGTGACGCTTGTTTTACGGGAAACTACCCGATGGAGGTGCCGGGATATGACATCAGTCACGCTTTCGAATGACCGAAAGGTCGAGCTTAGCGAAAAGAACATGAAAGTCGAACTTGGCGAAAAGAACTTCCTTGGAAACGAAAGGAGAGAGGTTATGGGTACAGATTGTTATACGAGTCCGTTGTCTGAGCGTTATGCCAGCAAGGAGATGCAGTACATTTTTTCACAGGACAAGAAGTTTCGCACATGGAGGAAACTGTGGATTGCCCTCGCGGAGACGGAGAAGGAGTTGGGGCTTCCCATTACCGACGAGCAGATTGAGGAATTGAAGGCGCATGCGGAGGATATCAATTATGACGTGGCCAAGGAGCGCGAGCGCGTCGTGCGCCATGACGTGATGTCCCATGTCTACGCGTACGGAGTGCAGTGTCCGAAAGCAAAGGGCATCATCCATCTGGGTGCAACTTCTTGTTACGTGGGTGACAACACCGACATCATTATCATGGCGGAGGCCTTGCGGCTCGTGCACCGTAAGTTGGTCAACGTGATTGCCGAGCTTTCTAAGTTCGCGGACGAATACAAGGCGCAGCCGACGCTCGCGTTCACGCATTTCCAGCCGGCGCAGCCGACGACCGTGGGAAAGAGGGCGACGCTTTGGATGCAGGAGTTCGCCATGGACTTGGAGGATGTCGAGTACGTGCTTGGAAGTTTGAAGCTCCTCGGTTCCAAGGGGACAACGGGGACACAGGCAAGCTTCTTGGAGCTTTTCGACGGTGACCAGGAGACGATCGACAAGATAGACCCGATGATTGCAAAGAAGATGGGATTTGAGGCCTGCTACCCGGTATCGGGGCAGACCTATTCCAGAAAGGTGGACACGAGGGTGGTAAATGTTTTGGCAGGAATTGCCGCCAGCGCGCACAAGTTTTCCAACGACATCCGTCTTTTGCAGCATCTAAAAGAGGTGGAGGAGCCGTTCGAGAAGACGCAGATTGGTTCTTCGGCGATGGCGTATAAGCGAAACCCGATGCGTAGCGAACGAATCGCCTCACTATCGCGTTACGTGATGGTTGACGCGCTCAATCCGGCTATTACTTCGGCGACGCAGTGGTTTGAGCGGACGCTGGATGACTCGGCGAACAAGCGGTTGAGTGTGCCGGAAGGCTTTTTGGCGGTTGACGGCATTTTGGACTTGTGCCTAAACGTCGTGGACGGGCTGGTCGTTTACCCGAAGGTGATTGAGAAGCGTCTGATGTCAGAGTTGCCGTTCATGGCCACGGAGAACATCATGATGGATGCCGTGAAGGCGGGTGGTGACAGGCAGGAACTGCATGAGCGCATCCGCGAACTTTCGATGGAGGCCGGGCGTAACGTGAAGGAAAAGGGACTCGACAACAACCTTCTGGAATTGATTGCCGCGGATCCGGCGTTCAACTTAAGTCTTGAGGATTTACAAAAGACGATGGATCCGGCGAGGTACGTCGGCCGGGCAAAGGAACAAGTGGAAGCGTACCTTGAGAACGTGATAAACCCGATTCTCAAAGAGAATAAGGACGTGCTCGGGGAAAAGGCGGAGATAAACGTATAGGCCGGCCGAAAGCAACTGGCATTGAACGCTTGGCGAGCGCATAAGGCGCGAGGTTAGCGTGAAAGCCCATCCCGAAACTTGGCGAGGTGTTTCACGAGCCTAGTTGAGTGGATGTTAAAATGTTAGCGAAAAGAACTTCCTTAAATATAGAATATGGAGATAGAAACATGAACAAAGTTAGAACGAGATTTGCGCCGAGCCCGACTGGCAGGATGCACGTGGGGAACTTGCGGACGGCGCTTTATGCGTATTTGATTGCCCGGCACGAGGGCGGGGACTTTATCCTGCGGGTGGAGGACACTGACCAGGAGCGGTTCGTGGCGGAGGCTCTCGACATTATTTATCGGACGATGGAAAAGACGGGGCTTGTGCATGACGAAGGCCCGGACAAGGACGGGGGGTACGGCCCCTACGTGCAGAGCGAGCGCACGGCTTCGGGATTGTACTTGAAGTACGCGAAGCAGCTCGTGGAACAAGGGGACGCGTATTATTGCTTTTGTGACAAGGAGCGGCTTGCGTCCTTGAAGACCTCGGTTTCTTCCGACGGGACGGAAATCGTCAATTATGACAAGCATTGCCTGGGGCTTTCGAAGGAGGAGGTCGAGGCGAACCTGGCGGCGGGCAAGCCGTGGGTCATCCGGCTTAACGTGCCGAACGAGGGGACGACGACCTTTCACGATGAGATTTACGGGGACATTACCGTGCCGAACGAAGAGCTCGACGACATGATTTTGATTAAGTCGGACGGATACCCGACCTACAATTTTGCCAACGTCATTGACGACCATTTGATGGAAATCACGCACGTCGTGCGCGGGAACGAGTACCTTTCTTCCGCGCCGAAATATAACCGGCTTTACGAGGCGTTTGGCTGGCAAGTGCCAGTGTACGTGCACTGCCCGTTGATTACGGATGAAAACCATAAGAAATTGAGCAAGCGCTGCGGGCACTCTTCTTATGAAGACTTGCTTGAGCAGGGGTTCGTGTCCGAGGCAGTGGTCAATTTCGTGGCACTTTTGGGATGGTGTCCGGATGACAATAGGGAGATTTTCAGCTTGGAAGAGCTGGTGGAGGCGTTTGATTATCGCCATATGAGCAAGTCCCCGGCGGTGTTTGACACCGTGAAGCTGAAGTGGATGAACGGAGAATACTTGAAGGCCATGGAATCTGAGCGGTTTTACGAAATGGCAAAGCCGTATATCGAAGAAGTGGTGACGAAGGATTTTGATTACAAGAAGATTGCCGCGCTTGTTAAGACGCGAATCGAGGTGCTGCCTGACATCAGGGAGCAGATTGACTTCTTCGAGGAAGTACCGGAGTACGACGTTTCCTTGTACACGCACAAGAAAATGAAAACCGATGCCGAGAAGTCACTGGCACTCCTTCGCGAGGTCTTACCGGTCTTGGAGACTCAGGGAAATTTTGACAACGACGCACTGTTCGAGACTTTGAAGGCGTACGCGGGAGAGAAAGGATACAAAATCGGTTACGTGATGTGGCCCCTTCGCACGGCGGTTTCCGGGAAGCAGAACACGCCGGGAGGCGCGACGGAAATCATGGACGTGTTGGGAAAAGAGGAATCTCTGGCGAGAATCCGAAGGGCGATAGAAAAATTGGCAGGAGAATAAAAATGGGATTTAGCCGGGCGCAAAGCCAAGCAATCACGCACGGGGACGGGCCATGCCTGGTATTGGCGGGTCCGGGCTCCGGCAAGACCCTGACAATCGTGAACCGTATCAAATATTTGATTGAAAAACGGAAAGTGCGGCCGGAGGAAATCCTGGTCATCACGTTCACGAAATATGCGGCCGCGGAAATGAAGCTGAGGCTGAAGGCACTGTCGGAAGGACGTAACCTTCCGGTGGTGGCGGGGACGTTCCATGGCATTTATTATGGCATTTTGAAATGGGCGTATCGGTTCGGGCCGCAGAATATTTTTTCGGAGGAGGAGAAATTCAACCTCTTAAACCAGATTGTCAGCCATCAGGAGGAGTTGGAAATCGAGGACGGGGAAGATTTTATCCGGCAGGCGGTCGGTGAAATCAGCATCGTCAAAAACAACCGGGTGGATTTGGACGCGTACCAGGCGAAATGCTGTGCGCCGGATATTTTCAGGAAGATTTACGAAGAATATGAGACAGGGCGCAAGCAGTTGAAAAAAATCGACTTTGACGACATGCTGGTGCTCTGTCATGAACTTTTTATAAAAAGGCCGGACATGCTTGCAGCATGGCAGAAGAAATTTCGTTATGTCTTGATTGACGAGTTTCAGGACATCAACCAGGTGCAATATGACGTGCTCAAGATGCTGGCCGCCCCGGAGGACAATTTGTTCGCGGTGGGCGATGACGACCAGGCCATCTATGGGTTTCGCGGGGCGGATTCGGGATTGATGTTTCAATTCAAGGAAGATTTTCCGCAGGCGAGGGAGATTTTGCTGGATGAAAACTATCGTTCGGGAGCCAACATCGTGCGTAACGCGTTGAAAGTCATTGGGCATAACAAGGTGCGTTTCGAGAAGGAAATACGGACGAAAAAGGAAAACGGCGCGACCGTTCACGTGCAGGAGACGAAGGACTCCGCGCAGGAGGCGGAATATGTGGCAGGGGAAATCGCGAGACGGATTGGCGAGGGAATCAAGCCGGAAAACATTGCCGTCCTATATCGGGTACATACGGATGTCAGGGCTCTGTCGGAAAAGCTGGTGGACAGCCAGATTCCCTTTCAAATGCGGGAGCGTTTGCCGAACGTGTACCAGCATTTCATTGCCAAGGATTTTTGCACGTACCTCCGTATGGCGGCAGGCGGTCGGTCGCGGAGGGACTTTTTGCAAATCATGAACCGACCGAAACGGTATCTGGGCAGGGATTGCGTTTCCACCGGGGAAAAGGTGGATTTCGAGGAGTTGCGCAAATTTTATTTTGACAAGGGCTGGATGGTGGATCGCGTCGACCAATTGGAGTGGGATTTGAAGATGATGGGGGACATGGCACCGTATGCGGCGATACAATATTTGCGCAAGCGGATTGGCTATGATGATTTTTTGCGGGAATACGCGAAAGGCAGGCAGACGGATGCCTTGTTTGACGTCGTGACGGAGCTTGAGGAGGCGGCGAAGCCGTTTTCCACGGCAACGGAGTGGTTTTCGCACATCGAGGAATATACGGAAGTCTTGAAACAAAAGGGGCAGCGGCAGGAACAAGCCGGCGGAGTGCAATTATTGACGCTCCATGCGGCGAAGGGTCTGGAATTTGACACGGTATTTATCATACAGGCAAACGAGGGACGTCTTCCGTATCAAAAGGCCTTGCGTGAAGACGGCGAGGAAGAGGAACGCAGGCTCTTTTATGTCGGGATGACGCGAGCCAAGGAAGTGTTGAAAATTTCTTATGTGAAATTAAAAAACGGAAAAGAGATTTCCCCATCCCGCTTTGTGGAGGAATTGCTTGAAGAAGAGGGAAAATAATCGAGGTGAACAATATTTATGAATCTATTTAGGAAAGCGTTTATGAAGAAAAAGCCATGGATTTCCATTGTCATGACCACCGTGCTTGTGTGCGTGGCTTTGTCCGGGTGCAAGAAGAACGTCGGAACGCCGGAGGATAACGCGATTGTGGGGGACGACGAGGAAGCGCTTCCTGAAAGGGAAGGCTATTTATTTGGTTATAGTTGTGTGGATTCGGAGGAGCCGTATTTCCAGGCAGTGGAAAAATCGCTCCGGGTGTTTTTGCAAAAAGAGGAGGCCGAACTGCTCGTGATGGACGCGAAGGGGGATGCCGAGTTGCAAAGCCAGCAGATTCAGGAGATGATTGGCGAGAGGGTGGACGCGGTGTTTTTGACCCCGGTCGACGGCGGCGATATCACGGAAGTGCTGAGGTCCCTTGAAGAGGCAGGGATACCGGTCGTTAACCTTGACATCCGGGTAAAGGAGGCGGGGATGGTGGACGCGTAT
Organism: uncultured Faecalicatena sp.; assembly: GCA_948468385.1. Classification (GTDB taxonomy): domain Bacteria; phylum Bacillota; class Clostridia; order Lachnospirales; family Lachnospiraceae; genus Schaedlerella. The sequence continues at coordinate 68,623 of CAOKHZ010000019.1, forward strand.
GTGGGATCGGACAATCGAAATGCGGGATATGCCTGCGGGGAGGATTTGATTGACAGATGCCCCGATGGAGGGAAGATCCTTATTATGGAAAATCCATCCATTAGTTCGCTGAATGAACGGATTACGGGTTTTGAGCGGTCGATTGCCAACAAGGGGTTCGAAGTGCTTTCGCGCGCGCAAGTGTCCGGAGACAAGGAACAAGCCAAGGAAAAGATGGAGGAGTTCCTGGAAAAGTACCCGCAAATTGATGCCGTGATGTGTGCCAGCGACCAAATCGCGCTTGGCGCATTGGACGCGGTGAAAAAGTCGGGAAGAGAGGACTTGCGCATTTATAGCGTGGGTGGTTCGCCACAGATCAAGGCGGAGATTGCCAAGGAGGATTCCCTGGTGTGCGGGACGGGGGCGCAGTCCCCAATCAAGGTGGGACAAGAGGCCGTGGAGGCCTGCATGGCCGTGCTTAAGGGAGGGGAACATCAAAGCGAGGTGTTGGTAGAGACGGTATTTATCAATCGGGAAAACGTGGAATTATATGGGACGAATGGCTGGCAATAATTTGTGGTATTGAATGGTAACAATAATCTGGACGACACATAAGGTGGACTCGACTAGTCTGGGAAAGGACGGGACATTCATATGAGAAAGGTGCAGGGATCCCCACAACCGCTGGGGGCAACCAGGAGGAATGACGGAATTAATTTTGCGGTTTCCGTACCGGCAGGAAAGACTTGTGAACTGCTGCTGTACAAAGTGGGGGGCCAGGAGCCCGAAATTGTGTTTGACATGCCCGAGGAGGAAGGATTGGGGGAAGTCCGTTTTCTCGCGGTGGAAGACTTGGACGCGAATTTGTATGAGTACAATTTTTGCATAGAGAAAGAAGTCGTGATAGACCCTTACGTGAAGGAGCTTTCACGTTCCTTGAAATTTGGCGACGTGTTGGACGTGTCAGAGCACCAGATACGGGGGCGGATTCCAAACACGGATTATGATTGGGAAGGTGACAGGCAGCTTCGTATTCCTTATCACGAGGTCATTGCCTACGGCTTGCACGTGCGGGGGTTTACGAAGCATTTTTCCTCGAAAGTGAGGCATAAGGGGACGTTTGCCGGCGTGGTGGAAAAGATTCCGTATTTGAAAGAACTTGGCATCAACCAGATTCAATGCATGCCTATATATGAATTTGAAGAGAATAATGCGGGCAAGGTGAATTATTGGGGATATGGGAAAGGTTACTATTTTGCCCCAAAGGCTGCCTACAGCGTGGACGGGCATGCCAATCTGGAATTAAAGGACATGGTGAAGGCGTGCCATACGGCAGGCATAGAGGTCGTGTTGGAAATGCCGTTCGTGCCGGACATTTTGCCGCAGGATGCCGTGGATTGCCTGAAATATTACATGATGGAGTATCATGTCGACGGGTTTGTCGTTAATCCATACCATGTGCCGTGGGAGGGATTGAAACAAGACCCGCTTTTGAAGGGCGTGAAGATTTTTCAGAAGGACGACCGTTTCCAGAATGTCATGCGCCGTTTTCTGAAAGGGGACGAGGGGATGATTGGCGAGGTGATGTGGGCGCTGCAGCATAATACCGCGGGGGACGGGAAGTGCAATTATATCACGACCCACACCGGCTTTACCATGCAGGATCTCGTTTCCTACGACGCGAAGCACAACGAGGCGAACGGGGAACGAAACCAGGATGGCCCGGAGTATAATTACAGCTGGAACTGCGGGGCGGAGGGGAAGAGCAGAAAGCGCGCGGTCGTGGAATTGCGCAAAAAACAAGTACGCAACGCGTTCCTTCTCTTGTTGACGGCGCAGGGAACCCCGTGTATTTTGGCGGGGGACGAGATGGGACACACGCAGAAGGGAAACAACAACGTATATTGCCAGGACAATGATACCTCTTGGCTGAATTGGGATAAATTGAAAAAGAACGATGCCTTGTTCCAATATGTGAAGCAGTTAATCGCGCTTCGCAAGGCGCACCCGTCGTTGCATAGGCCGGAACCGCTTTTGGGATTGGATAAGACGGCGTGCGGACTGCCGGACGTGTCTTATCATGGTGAGAGTGCCTGGAGGGCTCCGACGGAGGTGTGGAGCAGGCAGTTGGGAGCGTTGTTCTGCGACGGGGAAAAGGCAGGCGACAAGTGTTACATCGCCTATAACATGCATTGGTTGAAACATGAGTTTGCCGTGCCGAGGCTCTCCAAGAAGAAAAAGTGGCATATGGTGCTTGACACCGCGGTTCAAGGTTGGCCCGGGGAGGAGAAGGGCTTGCCGGAGGCCGAGGGAAAGGCGGTGACTACGGCGGGAAGCAAGGCCGTGGAAAGGCCGGTGGCGACGGGCGCAAGGAAGGCGAGGGACGCGTCCGACCTGGACGGGGTGGAGAAAAGTATCACCGTGTCCGAGCGCAGCATCGTGGTGTTGGTGGGAGAGTAGTGTTGGCATACATGGGCGCGCCGTCGGCATGGGCGGCCGCGGGTGTTAAGAAAGAAGAGGGAAGTTTGTCAAAATGAACGTGATAGGACATTTTCGAACGATAACGAAACATAAGATGCTTGTCATGAAGGAGTGCTTCAAGGTGGGCTTGTACAAGCAGGGGCTTTTACATGACTTGTCAAAGTATGGCTGGACGGAATTTCATGTCGGATGCAAATATTATCAAGGGAATCGAAGCCCCAACAACGCGGAGCGCGAGACCATCGGATATTCTTCGGCGTGGCTGCACCATAAGGGCAGGAACAAGCACCATTATGAGTACTGGATTGATTATGGGCTGGACAAGGGAAAGGGTCTGGAAGGAATGCCGATGCCCGCCAATTACGTGGTGGAGATGTTTTTGGATCGTATCGCCGCCTGCAAGGTCTATAATGGGGCGGCGTATCAGGATTCGGATCCGCTCGCCTATTATGAGCGGGGCGGAACGGAAATGTATGTCATGCACCCGGACACGAAAAGACTGCTGGAGGGGCTTTTGCGCATGCTCTCGGAGCGCGGGGAGGAAGTGACTTACCGCTATATCCGCAAGAAAGTGTTGAGGAAGTAGAAAATATTTAGGGGCTATCGGAAACGCCTTATGTTTCCTGATGGCCCCAATTGTTTTTGTCGGAAGTCTTATGGATGGCGTGTTTATGCCGGATAGTGCAACCGTTCTTTCGTGATGTCCGCGAGTACTTCCCGATAAAATTTGTCCGCGACATATTTTGCCATCGGCAGGTTCATGTCCAGATAATTCCCGCAGTCGTGGGCGCAGGCACCGGGTACTTCGCCGTCAAAGGTGGCGATGAACCGGAACATTTCCTTCATCAGGGGCACGACGTCCTCGGACTCGTAATCTCCGGTGAGCAGCAGGTAAAAACCGGTGCGGCAGCCCATTGGGCCGAAGTAGAGAACCTTGTCCTGCCAGGCAACGTGGTTTCGAAGGAAGGTCGCGCCGAGATGCTCGATGGTATGTATTTCCGCGGTGTTCATCACCGGCTCGTCGTTCGGGCTCGTGATGCGGATGTCAAAGGTCGTGACGGGCGTTTCGCCGGCAAAATCCTTGCGGGACACGTAAATCCCAGGTACCAGCCTGATGTGGTCGACGGTAAAGCTTGTGATTTTTTTCATGATGATATAACTTCCTTTCTGAACAATGATGATTGGCTACTATTCACGGGGCCGTGCGCTTTGCCGCACGGCCTTCGTCCGATAAAGCGACGATGCCGTTACTGTCGCGGCCGTAGGCCGTGAATAGTAACGATTGGCGTTCGCCATAAAGTTCATGACAAACAACCGTATGATGAAAATTATATCCTGATTGCCGGGAAAAAACAATAGGTATTACAACACTTTGCTCAAATCGCTTGCATAATTCGTGGACGCGCCGTCGGTTTCGTTTTCTGAAAACAAGTATAGCGTGTCGCCGTCGTTATATTTGTCTTTCAAATTCATGAGCAAAAACCCGTCCGTCTTGTCTTTCGCGACGGTTCCGTAATACGTGATTTCGCCGTCGCCGTTGACTATGACGGCGGATACGCGCTCGTTTTCACCGGATTTTGCTCCTTCGAAATGGATTGCGCAAAAACCAAACAAGTGAAAAATACGGGTGGCCTGAAATTCATTGCGATTTTCGTCCTTGATGGTCAGCTTCCATTGGGACGTGTCTGCCGTGGCGACTTCTTCTAGCGTGCCGACTTCCGTTTCCACGTCGGAACCAGCGTCCACGGAAGTGGCGAATAAAATCTGCGAGGTGTCGAGGTTCAGTGCCAGGCGCGCGGTATAAGGCGTGTGGAGCATGGAAAACCCGTTGACGTACAAATCTGCCTGCCAACCATTGGCGAACACGAATCCCACGTCCAGGGGATATTTATAATCATGGGGCGAACGCAGCCACCAATTGCTGTCCACGCCGTTAAACGTTGCAATTCGCGATTCGTCACCAGTGAATCCATATTCGGGATTGTTTACCTCTTCTGCCGACAATAGGAATACTTTGTCGTTGTCCAGAATGCCTTCTGCGGGGTCAAAGTTTACCGTGGTATTTTTTCCTTGGAAAAAAACGGGCGTTTTAAATTCCGCGTCTGACTTCGAGGTGGCGATGATGGCGGCATTTTCCGCGTCGGAAAAATGGGTTTCCGCAAATTCAGTACAGAATTTCTGGATGGTGCTTCCCCGATATTCGTTGCCAACCGGGTCGTCCGTATCCTCAAAAAGGATGCCTTTTTCGTCCTGGTGCGCGACAAGGTTCCTAGTCATTAAGAACATGCCGTCCTCGTTGGTGTTCGTGTGTTTTGCGTCAAGTACCTGCCAGCAGGTGTCGAAACTGAGTTCGTCGTCGTTTTGACCGAAATAAATCAAATCCCCTGTTTTGATTTGCAGGGAATCCAGATTGCCGTCCAAAAGTTGCATGACCCTACCTTCTTCCGCATGTACGGTGGAAACAAAAATACATGGCAGGATGGCCGTTGCCAGCATCATGGAAACTAATTTTCGTATTTTCTTTTTCATGTCTTTACCTCCGCTTGAGATGATATGGCTTGAATTTGACATCCGGCGCACGCGCTTGTCAACTTGTCATGGGCGTGCGTGGATGCCATGCATGTATCTTATCATAGGCAGGAAAGATAAAAAAGCGACAAAGTGCGACAATGTGTCGCAGGGGTCGCAAAAAGAAAAGTCGGTCAATCGTCCAACGTTTTTTCCAGTTGTTCCATCAAGGAACGCAGAACCTTTTGACCGCCGTCCAATAGCTTGGGGGACGCGTCGGAAAGGCGGTAAATTAACATTCGGAACGCGATGTCCGCGAATAACTCTTTTTCCAGCTGCGGACTCGGCGAAGATTCTGATGGGATATAAGCGTGCATGAACCCGTCATGTATCATTTTTTGCAAGTTAAAATTCGCGGTTTGAATCTGCATTAGCTGGAAGAAATATTTCTTATATTCTTCTGGAAAATGTTCTTCCAGATAAGAAGTGTGAAATAAAATGTCAAAAAGGTTTTTTGATGAGCCGAAAAAGGAATGGAGCATTTTATTGGTGACCGGCAGAGCGGATTTCTGGATTTTTTCCAATATGTCATATTTGTCCTGGTAATGCCGATAAAAGGTGGAGCGATTGATGTTCGCGGTATCAATGATTTGCGAAACGGTTATTTGGTCGAAGGAAAAATCCTCCAATAGAGTAAAAAATGCCTGAAGGATCGCCTCCTCCGCTTTCAAGTATTCCTTGTTTCCAGAAGATGAAATAAATTCCAAATAGGTCTCCCTCCTTGCGTTGATATTAGTGCTGCCATTCATACACCGGCGTTAAGAAAACATTTGATAGCGTTCCATGACTTGTTCCCTATTTTTGATCCCGCCGGTTGCGCCAATTTGTTCGACGCAAATGGAAGCCCCGGCGTTTGCAAATTTTCCGCATTCCGGCAACGTCATCCCGTGGCTTAGCGCGTCCAGAAAGCAGGCGGTGAACGTGTCCCCGGCTCCGGTCGTGTCCAGGCAGCGGGCATGGGGATAGGCTGAAATCCAATGTCGTTCGCTCTTTGTCTTTATAAAGCATCCCTTGCGTCCCGCTTTTAATACGACGCATTTGACTCCGCGCTGAAGGAGCGCGTCCGCGATATCATCCCAGTCCGTGAGGCCGGTAAGGAGGCTTGCCTCTTCCTGATTCGGGAAAATGTAATCCAGTAGGGACAAACTGTTTTTCAAATCGTCCAAAGTCTCGCCGTGTTTTGGCTTCGTCATGTCCGCACAGAGAACCAGGCCGTGCTCTTTCGCCTTGGAAAATAATTCGGCCAGGGCATCGTCGTCGAAAGCGGGAAACACGAAAATGCTGGCAAAGCATAGGTATCGTGCCCCGAGGAGCGCGGTATCCGATATGTCCGCAGGATAAAGCTTGCGAAGACAGCCATTGGGCGAAGTGACGAAATGCCGTTCTCCCAGGTCGTCAACCAGCACGAGGTTCACGCTTGTTTCAAGGGAGGTCTCCCTTCGCAGGAAAGTGGTGTCCATCTTCATGCGTTGGCAATGTGCGTCTATGTAATTTCCCGCGTAATCCGTGCCGATTTTGCTCACCAGCCGGACGGATGCGCCAAGTGACGCGAGCACCGTGGCCTCATTTAACGCGTCCCCGCCGGTGTGCATGGCAATATGGTCGGCGGCGACGGAGCCCGTTTCAAATACGTTTGACGCGACCGGAAGTGCCAGAACGTCCAGGACGGATGCGCCGATGATCATGTAATCAGGATTGTTATTCATATGATTTTTTCCTTATGCTTGCTAAAAATAATTCGTAAAAGTCATCCTGCCCGGTCAGCATCGGGGAATTTTCCCCACCGCCGTTGGTGCTTCGCTTCATTGCCGCATGGAATTCCTCTCCGGCGCAAATTAAATCCATTTCGTAAAGTTCGTATCCGAGCTTTTGGCAAACCTGGCAAAATTCCGTAATTGGCTCTTTCGCCTTCTCGGTTTCTAAAAACTGATTTCGAATTTCGGGATTTTGCAATGCCATGCTGTGCAATTCGTCTAACATGGTAACGACCTCCATCCATTTCGTCCTCCTTGTCATGATTTATTCCCGCGGGCAACGAGCCAAGCGGCCATGCTTGCATGGACATTCGGCGACTGCCGCGAGGGTGCAATACCCCGCAGCTTGCTGCGTATTCAAGTCATGATGCCCCGTAGCTTGCTGCGGGGTATTTCACTTTCAGTTTAGTACAAATGCACGATAGCGTCAAGAGATTCGTTACAATTCACGCCCACGTCGACGTGGGATGAATTGTAACGAAAAAAGCGGTTTTGGAAAATTTTTGGCTTGACTTTCTTTTTTGATATGTTAGAATAAGTAAGGTAAATAGGCGGCAGGCATGACGGCCGTGACATAGGAAAAGGCAGTGACCATGCAAAGTAGAGAACCATTTTCCATCAGAGAGGGAGAACCACCGGCTGAAAGTTTTCCTTGGTTTGGATGGCAATCGAATTTCACATGTGAGCCGCATCGTTGAACGTGGAGGGTCAAGAACCATTTAGGGAATGGTTTTGGGTGGTTTCCAAGTAGGGGATGACGTAGGTCGTACGTTACACGACAATTGAGTGTCCATGAGTTTATCATGGGAATCAGGGTGGTACCGCGAATGAAGCATTCGTCCCTTTTGGGATGGGTGCTTTTTGTTTGACAGCGAGAAGCTTAAGCCACCGGAGGTGGCGACAGACGCAGAGCGGACGGCTTCGCAGCTGTAAGGCGAAGCGCCCCGTAAACGGTAACGACAAGTGAGCTAAGCAATGGTAAAAAATGATAAAGGAGTAGGAAAAGATGAAGGACAGACTGGAACAAATTAAGAAGGAGGCTATCGGGGCCATCATGGCTTCGGATGTGCCGGAAAAACTGAACGACGTGCGTGTCAGGTTTCTGGGGAAGAAGGGGGAACTGACAGCCGTCTTAAAAGGAATGAAAGACGTGTCGCCGGAGGAGCGCCCGAAGGTGGGACAGATGGTTAATGAGACTCGCGCGGCCATCGAACAAGTCTTGGAGGAGACGAAGTCGAAGATGGAGCAAGCCATTCGCGAGGAGAGGTTAAAGAAGGAGGTCATCGACGTGACGCTCCCGGCCAAGATGAACAATGTCGGCCATAGGCATCCGAATACCATCGCCTTGGAGGAGGTGGAGCGTATTTTCGTCGGCATGGGCTATGAGGTAGTGGAAGGTCCGGAAGTGGAGTACGACGAGTATAATTTCGAAAAGCTCAATATTCCGGCGGATCATCCGGCGAAGGACGAGCAGGACACGTTTTACATCAATAAGGAGATTTTGCTGCGCACGCAGACTTCACCGGTGCAGGCGCGGGTGATGGAGCAGGGGAAACTGCCCATTCGCATGATCGCGCCCGGGAGGGTGTTCCGCTCCGACGAGGTGGACGCGACGCATTCACCCTCGTTCCACCAGATTGAAGGGCTGGTCATCGACAAGGATATTTCCTTTGCCGATTTGAAGGGAACGCTGGAAGTGTTCGCCAAGGAGCTGTTCGGGCCGGAGACGAAGACGAAGTTCCGTCCGCATCATTTCCCATTCACGGAACCAAGCGCGGAGGTGGACGTGAGTTGTTTTAAATGCGGCGGCAAGGGATGCCGGTTCTGCAAGGGTTCCGGTTGGATTGAAATCCTGGGTTGCGGCATGGTGCATCCTCACGTACTGGAGATGTGCGGCATTGATCCGGAGGAATATAACGGGTTCGCGTTCGGCGTGGGCCTGGAGCGTATCGCGCTTCTGAAATACGAGATTGACGACATGCGCTTGCTGTATGAAAACGACATCCGGTTTTTGAAACAATTTTGACCGAAAGCGGCTTGAAGAAAGTTTAAAGATAGAGAAAGCGAGGATTTTATACAATGAATACTTCATTATCATGGATTAAGGCGTATGTTCCTGACCTGGACGTGACGGCGCAGGAATATACCGACGCGATGACGTTGTCCGGGACGAAGGTGGAGGGCTTCGAGGAGACGGACGCGGATTTGGAGAAAATCGTCATCGGGCAGATTGAGAAAATAGAGAAACATCCGGACGCGGACAAGCTGGTCATCTGTCAGGTAAACGTGGGAAATGAGAAAATCCAGATTGTGACCGGGGCACCAAATGTTTATGAAGGAGCCAAGGTTCCGGTGGTGCTTGACGGCGGACGCGTGGCGGGCGGCCACGAGCCGGGGCAGCGCGTCGAGGGCGGTATCAAAATCAAGAAGGGAAAGCTGCGCGGTATCGAGAGCGATGGCATGATGTGCTCCATCGAGGAATTGGGTTCCAACCGTGACATGTATCCGGAAGCGCCGGAGCATGGCATCTACATTTTCCCGGAGGACGCAGAAGTGGGCGCGGACGCGGTGGAGGCACTTGGCCTGCACGACGCGGTGTTTGAATACGAGGTCACTTCCAACCGGGTGGACTGCTACAGCGTGATAGGCATCGCGCGGGAGGCGGCCGCGACCTTTGGCAAGAAATTCGTCCCGCCGGTGGTGACGGAGACGGGAAATGCGGAGGACGCGGCAGATTATATTCAGGTTTCCGTGGAAAATAAGAAGCTTTGTCCAAGGTATTGCGCGCGGGTGGTAAAAAACATCAAGATTGCCCCGTCGCCAAAGTGGATGCAAAGGCGGCTGGCTTCCGTGGGCATCCGGCCGATTAACAACCTGGTTGACATTACCAATTACGTGATGGAAGAGTATGGACAGCCGATGCATGCCTACGATTTGGACACGATTGCCGGACGGCAGATTATCGTCAAGACCGCCGCGGACGGGGACGTGTTCACGACGCTGGACGGGCAGGAGCGAAAGCTGGACAAGGACGTCTTGATGATTTGCGACGGGGAGAAGGAAGTCGGCATTGCCGGCATCATGGGCGGGGAAAATTCCATGATTACCGATGACGTGAAGACGGTGCTGTTCGAGGCGGCCTGCTTCGACGGGGTGAACATTCGCAAGTCGGCCAAGAGAGTGGGACTTCGCACGGACGCTTCCGGCAAGTTCGAGAAAGGCCTTGACCCGAACAACACGAAAGCCGCGATTGACCGTGCCTGCCAGCTTGTCGAGGAAATGGGCGCGGGCGAGGTCGTTGGCGGTATGGTGGACGTGTACGACGAGGTGAGGGAGCCGGCGCGGGTGGCATTTGACGAGAAAAAGATTAACCGGATGCTGGGCACGGACATTTCCAAGGAGCAGATGATTGCCTATTTTGAAAAGTTGGATTTGACGTATGACGAGGCGACGAACGAGGTGATTGCCCCGACATTTCGTCAGGATTTGCACTGTCTCGCGGATTTGGCGGAGGAAGTGGCGAGATTTTATGGGTACGACAATATTCCGACCACGCTGCCGGACGGGGAGGCGACGACCGGGAAAATGACGTTCAAGCTGCGTATCGAGCAGGTGGCGCGTGACATCGCCGAATTCTGCGGGTTCAGCCAGGGCATGAGTTATTCGTTCGAGAGTCCGAAAGTGTTTGACAAATTGCTGTTGCCGAAAGACTCGCCATTGCGGGACGCGATTGAAATCATGAATCCGCTGGGTGAGGATTACAGTGTCATGCGGACGATTTCCCTAAACGGGATGTTAAGTTCCCTGGCGACCAATTTTAACCGGAGGAATAAAAACGTCCGCTTGTACGAGCTGGGCAACGTGTATTTGCCGAAGAGCCTGCCGCTTGCCGAGCTTCCCGACGAGCGGATGCAGTTCACGCTGGGAATGTACGGTGACGGGGATTTCTTCAGCATGAAGGGCGTGGTGGAAGAATTTTTTGAAAAAATCGGCATGAAGGGCCGGAGGATCTACGAACCAAAGGCAGACAGGCCATACCTCCATCCGGGACGGCAGGCCGACATCGTGTATGACGGGAAACTGCTTGGCTATCTGGGCGAGGTGCATCCGCAGGTGGCGGACAATTATGGAATCGGGACGCGCGCTTACGTGGCGGTGCTTGACATGCCAATGATTTTGGGATATGCTACATTCGATAGGAAATATTGCGGAATCGCCAAGTATCCGGCAGTTTCCCGTGACATCAGCATGGTCGTGCCAAAGGGCGTGTTAGTCGGGCAGATTGAGTCGATGCTTTTGCAGCGGGGCGGGAAATATTTGGAGAGCTTTGAATTGTTCGATCTGTATGAGGGCGCACAGATTCAGGAGGGATTCAAATCCGTGGCATATTCGGTCGTGTTCCGCGCACCGGACAAGACGTTGGAGGAGGCGGACGTCACCGCCGTGATGAAGAAGATTCTCAACGGTTTGGAAAGCTTGGGAATTAAGTTGAGAGAATAAAGCCAAGAGAATAAAGCCGGGGGCGGCTTGCCCTTGAATCGGTGGGAGAGGCAGGGACGGATTCATAAATCCAACGAAACGGTAGTAAATGAAGAAAGACAGGTGGTTGCAAATGAAAAAGAAACAGATAATCGGCATGGTGGTGGCGGCATTATTGTTTATCGCGATTGGCGTGAGCAGCGTCCTTAGCAATGCCACGGCGACGAGCATGCAGGAGGAATATCTGGCAAACCTCTTGCTGGACAATTATTATGGGTATACGTTCAATCCGCCGATGAGCGAGTATATTGGCGTCGTGAACGTGGTGGGAACGATTGAGGGGCAAATGGCGACGGGCCCCTTTGACACCCCGCAGAGTTATCTGCATATTTCGACTTTGAATTTTATCGACGAGTTGATGGCGGACGCTGACAACAAGGGGATTTTGTTGTACGTGGATTCACCGGGCGGTACGGTTTACGAGTCTGAAGAATTGTATTTGAAGCTACAGGAATACAAGGAGTCCACGGGAAATCCCATCTGGGTGTACATGGCGCATTACGCGGCATCGGGCGGTTACATGGCTTCGATGGCGGGTGACGTGATTTATGCCAACCCGAATACGACGACGGGCTCCATCGGCGTAATCATGTCCGGCTATGACATGTCGGGCTTGTATGAAAAGCTGGGAATTCGTTACTATAGCATTACAAGCGGGGCCAACAAGGACGGCAGTCTCATGACGGATGAACAGATTGCAATTTATCAGTCGCAGATTGACGAGTGCTACGAACGGTTCGTGGAGATTGTTTGTGACGGCCGGGGAATGTCGACGGAAGAAGTGAAGGCTTTGGCCGACGGGCGCACCTATACGGCGAAGCAGGCTTTGGCAAACGGCCTTGTTGACGCGATTGCCTTGGAAGATGACATGACTTATGAAATGTGTTTGGAGCTTGGCGTATATCAGTTCTATTCCATGGAAACCACGGATAATTTCATGTCTTCGTTTTTCTCAAAGATAGGGAGCATGATGCCAAAGTCGGACAGCCAGGTTTTGAAGGAGACCGCGGCGGAGATGGAAAGCGGGGTGCTGATGTACTATGCAGAGCAATTACGATGAGAACGTGCATGAAAAGGGACTACTTGATGAGAGCGTGAATGAAAAGGGAATGTTTGATGAGAGCGTACATGAAGGGGGAATTCTCGACGAGAACGTTCTTGACAAGGACACGCATGATGGAAACGTGCAAAAGGAGTCAGAAGGCTTGAACACGGAAAGTCCGAGCGTGGAAGAGTCGAACGTGGAAAATGCAAGTATGAAAAGTTTGGATGCAGGAAGCGCAGGTGCAGAAAGTTCGAACGTTCAGAATACGAACGTAAAGAACCAGGAATCGCAAGCTCAGAAGAAATATGGCGTGCGGGACGGGTTTGTGTTTGAGGAACCCGAGGCCGTCGAGAATGTGGCCTATGCGGGATTTTGGACGCGGTTGGCGGCCTTTTTGATTGATAGCGTGCTTGTCTGGGTGGGACTTTTGCTGGTGCGCTTGGTGATGGTTTTTGTCTCGTCCGGCTTGGATGGGACGATTTTAGGCGGGAATATATTGTTCCATTATTCCTTGACGGACATCGTTGTTTATGTGGCGGAAGTCGTGTATTTTATCTTGTTCACCTATTATTCGGGCGCGACGCTGGGAAAACGCGCGTTAAATTTGCGCGTGGTCAATGCAAACGGCGGAAAGTTGAGTTTGTGGGACGTGGTATATCGGGAAACCATCGGAAGGTTTTTGTGTGCCGTGACGATTGGGATTGGCTATATATTCGTTGCCGCCGACAAGGAAAAAAGAGGGCTGCATGACATGTTGTGCGATACCCGCGTCATTTATGCCAAGACGATGAAAATATACCCCGTTTATTATACGACTGCCGGCAGAAGAGTGCCAGGCGGCGGAGTGGCGCCAAATAGGGGGCCAGTAAACTATGGTGGTTCTGTGCCAGGCAGGGGGCCGGTCAATTATGGAGGCCCTGCGCCGGGCAGGGGAGCGGTCAATTATGGAAGTCCCGCGCCGGGGAAGGGGTCGGTCAACTATGGCGGTGTCACGCCGGGACGTGGGCCAGTAAAGTCCGGCGGCTATACGGCAAGCGCAAGGCCGGGAAACTATAGTGGCTTTGAAGGGAATAGAGGAGCATTTTCTTACGGAAATGGCATGCAGGGGAAAGAAAACGCGGCTTATGGAAGTACGTTGCAGGGAAAGGGAAATAACTTTTATGGCGGAGGCGCGCCAAACGTAGGAAATGTGTCAAACATGGGAAATACGCCCAATATGGGAAACGCACCGAACACATGGCACACGCCGAATATGGAAAGAACGCCGAACATGTGGGACACGCCAAATGTAGGAAGTACGCCGAACGTGGGAAGCACATCGAATACATGGAATACGCCGAACGTAGGAAGTACGCCGAACGTGGGAAACGCATCGAATGCATGGAATACGCCGAACGTAGGAAACATGCCGAATATGGGAAGCGTACCAAATACATGGAATACGCCGAACGTAGGAAGTATGCCGAACGTGGGAAGTACGCCAAACACGGGAAGTGTACCGAATACTTGGGATACGCCGGACGTTGGTTATGTGCCGCGAGAGGTTCGTTATGAGGAAACCTCAAGGCCGGAGGAGCCGACGTGGTCAAGTCGGCTGGGTCAGCCGAATTGGACAGGGCCAGCCCAGTCAGGCCAACCGGGTCAATCAGGCCAGCCAAACTGGACTCGGCCGGAGCAGCCAGGCCAGTCGACACGTTCAGACCAGAAGGGGCAGGACAATCGAGGTTCAGGGACTCCATGGTAAGAATGCGGATAACGAGTACGGAAGGAAATAGGATAATTGAAGACGAGTGATTTTTATTATGAGCTTCCTCAAGAATTGATTGCGCAAGATCCGTTGGAGGATCGCTCCGCCTCCCGCCTTTTAGTGCTTGACAAGGAGTCGGGAAAGATAGAGCACCATATATTTAAGGAAATCGTGGATTACTTGAATCCGGGCGACTGTCTGGTCATCAATGACACGAAAGTGATCCCGGCAAGGTTGTTGGGAGAGAAGGTGGATACGAAAGCAAAGGTTGAGGTGTTGCTTTTAAAACGGAAAGAGAATGATGTTTGGGAGACTTTGGTAAAGCCGGGGCGCAAGATGCGGCCGGGTACGAAGGTCAGCTTTGGAAACGGACTTTTGACGGCAGAGGTTTTGGACGTGGCGGAGGAAGGAAACCGCCTGATTCAGTTTCATTATGAAGGAATTTTTGAGGAAATATTGGATCAGTTGGGGCAGATGCCCCTTCCGCCCTACATTACGCACCAGTTGAAGGAGCGTGAACGATACAATACCGTCTATGCGAAACATGAAGGCTCGGCGGCCGCGCCGACGGCGGGGCTGCATTTTACCCCTGAGATTTTGGCGGAGCTAGAGAGAAAGGGCGTGGATATTGCAAGAGTCACGCTACATGTAGGACTGGGGACGTTTCGTCCGGTGAAAGTGGAAGAAGTGACAAAACACCACATGCATTCCGAGTTTTATCAAATCAGCGCGGAGGCCGCAGAAAAAATCAACCGTGCAAAGTCAGGTGGAGGGCGCGTCATCTGCGTGGGGACGACGAGTTGCAGGACGATTGAATCGGCGGCAGACGAACAAGGACGGTTGCAGGATTGCAGCGGTTGGACGGAGATTTTTATTTATCCAGGATATCGGTTTAAGGTGTTGGACGGGCTGATTACAAATTTCCATCTGCCAGAATCGACGCTGATTATGCTGGTGAGCGCGCTGGCGGGAAGGGAACAAGTATTGGCGGCATACGAAGAGGCCGTGAAGGAAAAATATCGCTTCTTCAGCTTCGGGGATGCAATGTACATTGGGTGAGTAAAAAATTGAGTCGTAGAAAAGCCCGCAAAAGCGCAGTATTACTGGGGTTTTGCTAATATTCAAGTGCTATTATATTAAAATCAGAGGAGGCCGCAAAAATGCTGCCTCCTCTGCACTTTTTTGTATACTATCGATGAAACTGATGAAGGATATTTTTTCCTGCTTAGTGAGAAACTCAATTGCTTTAATCTCTCCACTTTCGACAGATATCCCTTTGATCACATCTTGAAAAAAATGTTTTAAGTCATAGAATGGGATGACTTTTACACAGCCCGAGAAATTAATATTAGAAAGATGATATTGGTTATGTTGGATGTCTTTTAAAGATCTGCTGAAAGAGCAGGGTTTTCCAGATATGAAATGGCATGGACTGCGCCATAAGGCTTGTCGAACAGATTTTGCTTGTTGGGAAGAATCCCAAACCCTCTGAAATATTTCTTGCTTCCCGCAATACCATATAGGGCGGTTTCGCCAAAGGCATACAAAGTTTCTTTTTTGCCATTTGTGAAAATGATATGAACTTTTCATCCGCACTTGACAACGGAAAAGCTTAGTAGTAATATAAATGCGTTTAATTAGAATTCTAAATAAAAATAGGACGGTGCCATGATGGACGAAAAAAAGCTGATGGAAAAATATGACAAGTTAAACAGGAGAATGTTGAGATACTTTTCCGGTTTTTTTACGGGTACATCAATAACCAGTATTCAAGGTCTTATCCTGCATTATATTATTGTCGAATCAGAAGCGAGGGATATCTTCCCGAAAGACATAGAAGAATTCTTGGAAATTAAGGGTTCTTCTGTCACAAGCCTTATCAGCAATCTGGAGCGTAATGGCTATTTGCGCCGTGAAAGTTTAGACAGTGACAGGCGTTATAAAAAACTTGTCTTGACTGAACAGACACTTGCGATAAAGGATGATATTACAAGCCGCATCAATGAGTATATGCACAGTATGTTTGTCGGTATCTCCGAAGATGATTTAAAAATCTTTGAAAAAGTCATTTTGCAAATGACGGAGAATACGAAATAGGTACTCTTTTACCCAAATGCTTAGAATTCTAATTAAATGGAAAGGAGGAGTTCCAATGAGATTACCGCCCGCAAAAAATAATATGATTATTTGCATAAACTAATTTTTTGCCTTTATACTTAGAATTCTAATCAAAGGAGGACACGATGATGAATCACACACAGACAACAGCCAATCCGCTTGGCTATGAAAAAATCGGAAAATTGCTTACAAGCTATGCCATTCCCAGTATCATAGCACTGATTATCAATTCCCTTTACAACATGGTAGACCAGATTTTTATCGGTCAGGGCGTGGGATTTTTGGGGAACGGAGCCACCAACATTATCGCCCCAATCGCAACAATCACGATTGCCATTGCTACACTTTTCGGCGACGGTCTTGCTGCCTTTTTCAGCCTTAGCCTTGGGAAAGGCGAGGGCGAAAAAGCCGCAAAAGGTTTAGGGACTTCGATTATGTTCGGGAGTGTTTTCGGCATTATCTGGACGGTTCTTGCTTTTGCTTTTTTGAAGCCGCTATGTCTGATATTCGGGGCAACGGAAAATATACTGCCCTATGCCCTTGATTATGGACGCATTATTGTCATTGGGTTTACCTTTCAAATTGTTGGAAATACCATTAACAGCGCAATCCGGACAGACGGAAGCCCACGTTATGCCATGCTTTCCATGATGATCGGGGCAGTCCTCAATATCATTCTTGACCCGATTTTCATATTTGTATTTCATTGGGGTGTTGAGGGGGCGGCGATTGCAACCATTATAAGCCAGTTATTTGGGCTTTTGTTTAATATTGCCTATCTGTTCCGAATGAAAACAATCAAACTTTCCAGACAGTCTTTTACTTTGGATATTCGGACTGCGGGAAGAATTGCAAGCCTTGGATTTGCAAGCGGAGCAAATAACTTGACTTCGACAGTGGTAGCATTTGTATCAAACAATCTGATGACAAAGTACGGCGCACTCTCTCCCTATGGTGCGGATATTCCTCTCACCACCTTTGGCTTGTGCATGAAAGTGAGTATGCTCGCATTTTCCATTGGAATTGGTGTCGCAAGCGGCAGCCAGCCGATTATCGGGTTCAATTACGGCGCAAAAAAATATGACCGTGTGAAAAAAACATTTTTGCTGAGTGCCGGGGTCGCTACGATCATCACATTTGTTTCTTGGATTATTTTCCAGTGCTTCCCGTTACAGCTTATTCGGATATTCGGTACGGAATCCAGTCTGTACGAGGAATTTGCCGTTAAATGTTTCCACATTTATTTACTGCTTACCTTTTTGAACGGCTTACAGATGTGTGCAGGAGTATTGTTCCAGGCAATCGGACAGCCCATGAAAGCCGCGATCACTTCCCTGTCAAAGCAGGTGATTTTCTATATACCTGCCATGCTTATTTTATCCCGTTTCTTCGGGCTTATAGGTATTCTGATGGCAGGACCTACCGCAGACGCTTTAGCCTTTGTCCTTTCAGGTGTTTTTTGCTTTAAAGAAATTAAGAAAATGGAGCAGATAGACAGAAATGACTAAACATACAAAAAGATTGGAGGAGCAGCATGAAAAAGAGAGTTATCACAATCAGCCGGGAGTTTGGCAGTGGAGGGCACAGCATAGGAAAGATACAATGTTCTCAATGGCCTGCAAAGGCTTCGCAACGTGGATATCTACGTGACCGGAAGTAATTCCAAAATGCTCTCTAAGGATGTGATGACGGCCTTTCGGGGCCGTGGGGATTCGGTTGAAGTCCATCCTCTTTCCTTCAAGGAATACTACGACTACGTAGGCGGAGACAAGGCAGAGGCATATGAGGAATATGCCTTGTACGGCGGTATGCCGCTGGTGCTGTTCCGAAAGACAGAGGATGACAAATTCAAATACCTATCCTCGCTCTTTGAGGAAGTCTATTTTAAGGATATCATTGAGCGGTATCAAATCGGGCTTCGGAATGTGCGGCTGAACCTGCGGCAGCAGGAGGAGACGCATATCATGGAGAACATCATGTACAACGAGCTGGCCAGTAGGGGCTATTCGGTGGATGTAGGTGTCGTTGATATTTTTGAGACGGACGCAGAAGGGAAAAGAAAGAAAATCAGTTGTGAGATTGATTTTGTTGTTAATAAGGGGAGAAAGAAGTACTATATCCAGTCCGTCTTAAGCTTTGGAGATGCCCGGAAGCATATGAAGAGTTCAGCAAGAACATAGAGAACCGTCCGGCGGCGCTGGAGCATCTCTTCTATGAAGATTGGGTCAATTACTATATTGTTTGTGGTATATCAGTTTCCACTGCCGGACGGCAAGGTTTGCATGAGTGCAAAGAAATGTTCAGGCCTACCCGTATTGAAATAGTCGTACCACGCTTCCAGAGTATTTGTTTCAAAGACGTCTAAACGTTCAATAATTTGTTTCGCCCATAACAAAGCTCCGGTGGAACTTGCAGTAATGAGGTTTTCATCGGCTACCGACGGCTTATCGATATAAAAATCTTTCCCTTTATAGCAAGGACAAACCATTTCAAGAAACCCCGCTCCATTACTGGTATGCGGACGATTATCCAATAGCCCCAAACCTGCAAGGGCAGCGGTTGCACCACAAATTGCACACACCGTAGCTCCTGAAGAGAGAAACTCGCCTGCTTTTTTGAGGATGGCTCCATGCTTTGGGTCGTCCCATGTATTTGCGCCCGGTAAAAGTAACACGCTTGTTTCGCTCACAACAATATCATCAATAGAATAATCCGGTATCATTGTCAGACCGCCCATTGTATGGATTGGCTCCTTAGTAAAGCCGACTGTTTTGAGCGATACACGCTGCGCGTCCTTTTTGAAAAATCGACCAGAATTAAGTTCTGAAATAACGTGTCCTAACTCCCAGTCAGCTAAGGTATCAAGAACATAAACATAGATTGTAATCATAAACTCCCTCCGCCTTCATTGGTATATTGATTATCTTTCTTTTTTAGTGTACCATATAATTGTTGACAGCAGTATGGCAACAATCTAAATTGAGAGGCGGATGCCGGATGAAAGTAGACAGGCTTGTCAGTATTATTATGATACTTCTTGATAAAAAGCGGATAGGCGC
>CAOKHZ010000020.1 GCA_948468385.1 uncultured Faecalicatena sp.
GCGGATTCCAGACTTTCACTGGTTAGAAACGTGCGCCGCCGGGCGCACAAGGAAAGTGACAGTGCCGCACATGGATGAAACAATTCATCCACACGTCGACACTGCCACTTTTTCATATATAACCATCAAACAACCCCAGCTGCCCGTTTTTCCATGACCTTTGTTCTGCCGTCTTTATCACGTCATCTTCCGTTATGTTCCCAATCAGAAGCGGGGAAGTCGCGTCGTGCATTTTCATGTTTTTTATGACGGTTTCCTTATCGTAATTGGCATAACAATATAAGCAGCCATGTCCGCAAGTGTTATATGCGCCAATGTCCGCTCCGAGCAAACATTGACACTCGCTCCTTGCCGGTTTCTTTCTCGGCACGTCCAACCTACAGCCCAAGGCACTTTCCATCACCGCTTTTGACATGCAGCCGTCCGCGTCCACGTTTTCCCTGACAAGGCCCTCGTTTTCACAACATAAATGAATCTGCAAGCCATTCGCTTTCGCAATTTCTGAAGCCGCACGGATGAACGATTCTTGCTCCGAAGCCGTGACGGCACGTACCGTCGGAAAATTCCGCCTTGTCTTTTCATATAAGTCAATAAAGCTTACGACACATTGATCCGTATACCCCGAAAGTGCTTCTGCCATTTTGCCAAACTCCTCGACATGATAGGAAAGCGAATATTTCTCAGTAATGAAAACCGGGTCGTAACGCCAGCTCATCCTCCTGCTTCCGACCACCGTGGAAAGCCGCCGAAACGAATCCATGACTTGTTCTTTCGGCGGTACGTACGGTTCGACATCCCTTCCGTAAGGAGTAATCGTCACATACCAAAGCGTGTCAAACGAGGATAACATCGCAAGGCCGTCAAGCATGGGGGCCGGATTTTTCGTACAAAACACGATGATGTCTATCACTTCCGGGCTCAAAAGATATTTTGTCACTTGTGTCGGATAATAAGGATTGCGTACCAATACATGGCCTGCCCTAATCCGGTTATAGAACCATTCACTATAATATGCCGGTATGTCCGTCCTGCTGCCCGTGTTCAGTATCATTTTCATACCTCCGCATCTTCTTATACGGAGGGACAAATATTTTTGCCCCTCCGTATGACATAGCGATCATGTGGCATGTCCACGCCCCGATAATGCTTCGTCCATGTATCCAGTTTGGCCATGCCATTTCGAATGGCCACATTTTGTGAGGCCGTATTCGTATTCCGAATGATGGAGCAAACTTCATCCGCCTTCAATATTTCAAAAGCATACTTTTTACAAGCCTTTGCCGCTTCAATCGCATAACCCTTATGCCAGTGTGCCCGTTCAAAAAGATAACCTATCTCAAGCACTTCATCCCCCTTCCACGGTTGCATCGTAAGTCCGCATTGACCTATCATCCCATCCGTTTCTTTTAAAATTACCGCCCATAAACCAAAGTTCCATTTTTGATAACGGGAAATCTGTCTATCAAGCCATTCTTGTACTTCATGATCGCTAAACGCCCCCTCATATGCATACATCGTATCTTCATCTTGCAAAATTCTGCACAAAGAATGAAAATCGGCCTGATTCAGCTCCCGCAAATATAATCTCTCTGTTTCAAGTATCATATTTACCCCCATAAATTTCGATTTGCTTTGCCGCAAGAAATAGTTCTACGAAATCCTGCATATTTATAAAGCCCTCGTCGCTGGTGGGGTTTGCGCCCCTATATTTCCGCCTGAATTAGGTGTTCAAAATTTCTCTCATCTTGAAAAATCCCATAAACATATGCAGAACTTTCCAGATATAACCCCGTCTCAATATCCACAAGCTTGTCAAATGTTTGCGAATTGTAAAAAAAGTTCATCGCCTCATCATACTCAATCTGCAAGTCCTTAACCATATACTCAATGATATCCTGAATTTGATATTCGACAAGCTGCTCTTGTTTCGTCATACCAAAATCCCCACTTTCTTCAAAAATTTAATTGATTTTTCCGTATGAAACGAATACTGACTTGTTACCTCTTTGAACGTCATTCCCTTTGTTAATGAATCCAATGAAATCATCCCATTCTGATACTGACGAAATAACACCGCCATCTCGTCATCTGCAATCGGGCCAGACACAATGTCATACTTACAATCCAAATTGCAGTTCTCACTTCCAAAATCCATGAAATACCTATTACGATTATTCATCACAAATATCGCCCACGCCTCTGATGGTATTTTTCCAAAATCTTTAATCCTCAATTTCTTATCCTCCAAAAGACCTTCTGGAATTTCATAAACATTCACTACTGGTGTTCCCCCATAAATTCTTGCGACACGTTTTGCCATCTGCCTCGCTTGTTCAAGTAACTCCGTAGTGTAAAAACCTCTGCCGAAGTCCTTGTAAGGACGACATAACGCTAAATCAATCGACCGTATATCAATATTCGTTCCGTGATACAATGTCATACAAGAACCCCTCCATTTTTCTCACAAATCATCAACAAATCCTCCAATGCGTCTTCAAAAGACAACGTGTGCTCAATGTCATAATTCTCTTTCAAAAACTCTATCGCTTTATACTCGAATAGAAACTGAAACGCCTCTTTCATCTCCAAATTGTGTTTACGCGCAAATTCGCTAACACATGCAACTACGTAATTTATTTGTTTTCTCTCTTCACTCATAATATACGTCCTCCATCACCAGTCAACACTCCCGTTGCAAACAACAAAGCGTCCAAAATCACTATCCGATAAACGGTAATTATCTTACCACAATTTCATAATGTATTCTTTTTCCTGCATATTCTGGACAAAATGTTTCCTCGCTCTTTTCTACAAATCGAAAGCCCGCGCTTTCATATGTGTGCCGTGCGGGAACGCAAATCTCATTTGTGCAAACGACTATTTTTTTTGCTCCTTGCGCAACCATGCGTTGAACCGCCTCTCGCATCTGTCGTTTTCCATAGCCGTTGCCCTTGTATTCTGTCGAAATACAATTGTGTCCGACTTCCGTTAATTCAGGTAAATTTGTCGGATTCCATGAAACAAACCCGATGGGCTTTTCTTCCAAGACAGTCATAAATCCGCTAAACTCGGCAATATGAGGATTATCATAAAAGAAGTCATCAAACTCCTGCCATTGTTCGTGCCAATCACGCTCAAATTTCAGTTCGAAAGAATAACCATCCTTCAAAAGAGCTACCAGCGTTCCGCGAGGGAACTCCGTTATTTTTCTAAATTCAATATCCATCTTCCTGCCGCCTTCCATTTACCTATCCTAAAAAAATGGCCTATTGGTATTCCTGCAATATTTTTACATCGGTTTTAGATTTCGATTGAGCCTGTCCACCATCCAGGCGATTCGCTTTTCCCGGCCGGCATCCGTCTTTGCGTCAAAATACGCTCGCGTGTAGGTTTTCTTTACCGACGAAGACATCCCCCTCCAATTTGTATAAGCAGGTTCATATTCTTCCAACAAGGCGGAAAGCTGAGCAATTTGCTCCTCCGTAACCGCCATGGAGTTTTGAGCGTGCCACTGGCCATTCTTTTTGGCCTCCTCTATTTTCTTTCTGCCAAAATCAGTCATGAGTCCCCGTTCTTCAAGGCGTCCCACCAACGCCTTGTTTTTCTCCGACCACTTGCTCTTCTCCCTGCGCATAGAAAAATATTTCTTATACGTTTTATCGTCAATGCTTTGCATCTGCCCGTCAATCCATCCAAAACAGAGTGCTTCCTCAAGTGCTTCTCCTGCCTTTATTGTTTTCGGGCCGCCGGCCTTGCCAAACAAGAGCCAAACGCCCGCGCTTGACATGCAATGCTCATAAAGCCATTTTCTAAATTCTTCCCTATTGGCAAATTCCATTAAATCGCTCATGATACGTTCCTCCTCCAACGGCCGGGAATCAGTGTCCCTCTATATTATCTGAAAATGGAGCCGATGTATTAATATAAATCAAATAATTTCCGTCCTGCGTCTTCTTCACATAACACCCCCATTCATCAAACACATAGTATTTTGACATGCAGTCCTCTATTTCCGATTCCTGCATTTCTGTTGAAAATGTGATAGAAGACAGACAATCAACATGGTTTCCGGTTCCTTGCGTATTCCCGGTTTCCGAATAAACACTTATAATTTCAATATCGGAAATTTCATTTTCCAGGTTCGTCTGCAATGTATCGGTTTGTTCTTTGGTCGCAATATGATTTATGCACATGCCAAAAATTTCATACGAACCCCAAATTATCACCAGCATAATCGGTAACAATAAAAACGCGACCCCAAATCTTTTTAGCCACTTCATAAATTGCCTCCACGCGTGCGGATTCCCTCCCTAACCCCGATATCCCTCCCGGATAAACGGCCTTTCTATCTTTGTGTCAATGAGAAGCGAATATTTCAAAGGATGCCGATACGCGTTACCATGCACTTCGTTTTCGCGATACCCGCGAAGCCGATCCAAATCAAGCTCGGCCAGATAAATTCCTTCCTCCTCGCCCGCTTGCAAAATACAAATATCCCGTGAGCCGTCCATTTCCGGGATATATGCCACGCCGTCAAACACGGTGGAACCACCATTACAATCAGGAACCGCTTCCGGATAATTGCAGGTGGCGATGGCCAGCATGTTTTCATAAGCCCTGGCGCGCAATTGTGAAAGACGATTTATTTCCATGGGGCAGGCATTCGGCACGAGAACCAGCTCCGCGCCCTTAAGCATCAAAATTCTCGCGCTTTCGGGAAATTCCCTATCATAACAAATCATCGCGCCGACTTTCACTTCGCCACAAGACGTATCAAGCGTGGTGACGTAAAAATCATCGCCGGGTGCCAGATTTCGCTCCACGTCAAAATCACAAGTGTGCACTTTTGCGTAAACAAATTTCCTTTCTCCATGCCGGTCGAAAAGAACCACGGAATTCCGAGGATGATTTCCCCATTTTTCCAACAAAGTAACGGCAATGGCCATGTCAAGTTCCCTTGCCAGGTTCCCGAACGCGTTGACAAACTCGCCATCGGCCGGAATCGCCTCGGCCATCCATTCGTCAACCGGCCGACCGTAAATGCGATATCCGTTGCTCCACATTTCGGGAAACAACGCGATATCGGCTCCCATTTCCTTTGCCCTTTTGCAACCCTTCATTCCCTTTTCCAGATTTTCCCCCAACGTGTCGCAAGGCGTTAATTGCAATAAGGCGATTTTTAATAACTTCATTCTCTTGCATCTCCCACGACTCTTACTTTAGATTCACTTTGTGCTTCAAGCATAAATTCTAATACTACCCGATTGAATTCCTCCGCATTTTTATTGGCAATGAAATGATTTCCCTTGATAAAGACAAGTTTCGAATCAGGTATTCCCGCCGCAATCATCCTCGTATGCTCTTCCTTAATCATGTCTTTCGTCCCGGCGACAACCAACGTCTTGGCCCTTATTTTCGCAAGTTCACTCGTAGCCACATCTGGGTCGTTGACCATCAAGCCCAGCATTTCCGCATTCAATTTTGCAGAATCGCTTTTATCGGAAAATCTTTTTGCCATCTTGTATCCGACCTCAATCGGAATCTGAACGGTTCGCTTAACCCCTCCCGCATTTAGGTTTGCACCGTTGAGTATCAACCGATTCACCCTGTCAGGATGCTTTATCGCAAAAATCATCGCGATATTACCACCGTCAGAAAAACCAAGCAAATGGGCTTTCGCAATCCGATGGTCATCCATAAATCCCAATAAGTCCTCTGCAAACTGCCGTATGTCCATATTTTGACCTTTCCTTTCATGAATCCTGCATTTACAACAATCCCTCATGGACGTGAATAATGGACGTACATTCTCGTCAAATCCGGCTCCCCGTCCCCTTGCACCATGCAAAGGAATTCCCAGTCATAACGCTCATAAAACGACGTGTGGTCGGTCACGAGATATAGCGTGTCAATCCCCCTGTCTTTCATGTCCGCGCAAACCTCCTGCAACAACGCGCCCGCCACTCCCCGTCCTCGTCTGTCCTCCTCCGTATAAACCGCGCAAACATTCGGGGCAAGATCCTTTCTATCATGAAAATCGTTCTCTATGACACCCAAACCGCCGATGATTCTGTCACCCTCCATCGCCACGTACCATTGCGGCACCGGATTCTTTTTCATCAGACACTCCTCCATGCTTTCCAAATACGCCGCAAGAGGAATGTCCCATTTCTCATGAAACCACCGCGCGGCCTGCTCCTTTAGCCCGGGTCTGTCTATCAGTCGTACTATTTCGTAATTCATTTGCATGGTTCCTCCCTTCCATGACGCGCTGATTACTACTTTCCAATACACTCCCATCGTTCCCCAGACGGTTCCTTAGTCCTTTAAGACATCATTATCTTAGTCCTTTAAGACATCATTATAATAGAAGAAGGCTAAAATTACAAGTATACGTAACACCGTAAATGAAACTCCATTGCCATTGAAAGGATAAGGAAATCATACGGCTAAAAGAACTTTTAGAAAAATTGTCTTCGAATTCATGCAAGATCTCATCATAAAGATAAATCGCCAAACATCCCGATGGCCGTGCAGCAAACGCACGGCCTAACGACTGGCTTCTCGTCTCATCACTCACCGCAAATTTTGCGTCACCATCAACCCCAGCGCGCACGCGCCGCCGACCGCATATAAGCCATTTATAACCAGGCACGCCTTCATCCAATTGTTTTGCACTTTCACCTTGGCATAAGCAAAAAACGTGAACATCCCGCCCAGAATCATGAACACCGCATAGCAAGCAATCATAATCTCGGCGACGGGTGATTCCAACGCCCATTCAAACGACCTCAATGGAAGAATCGTCCAGGGGACAAAAAGTATCACGGTGCTGACAATGGTTAAAATCTTATCTTTCATAATTGTTATCTCCTTTCTCCCCGCCCAAAGCAAAGGCAGGAAACACACAAACAAGTCACGGTAATCGCGATGGCCACCGGAATCCATGGCACGAACTCCACTTGTGCCGTATCCAGATTCGTCGCAAGCTTCCCGTATTCTGACACGATCACGAAAAACGGGTACGACATTGGATATGCAAACCATATCTTCGTGTTAATCATCAGCACGGACGGCACGATGGAGGCCAAGCCGATACCGATGTAAAATATCGGCGTCTGGATACAAACGGACAACATCCAGAAAAACGCGAGCATCGGTATGGCAGACAAAAATAGGATGCCGATTTCTCTCATGACGAATAGCGGCGACAAGATAAAATTATAATCCCGCATCACGGAACAAATTGCCGCTCCGATATAATACATGCCCGTCATCATGAGAATTTGCGTTGCCGAAAGCACCAGCAGCACGACGAACTTGGCCAGGCTAAGCCGTACCGTGCCAATCGGCAGTGCAAGCATTTTCAAAATCCCCTTGTTCAACCTCTCCGTCTGGCTTACAAGAACCGTCCCGACCACCAGACCAGCGGGATACATAAACCATGACATCGCCATGAAGCCTTGAATAAAAAAATTATATTCCGGGGAAATGCCTTCCGCCTGCATGTGAAAATTCAAGTCCAAATTAAAAATTGACGGAATCCAGAGAATCACGGTCGAGGCAAGCAGGATAAGCAAAATCCCCGAACGTCTTATCTTCTGAAATTCTACGTTAAGAAGCGATAAAAAATTCATTCAAACGACCTCCCACTATGAGCACCTCGGCTCCGCCCAACACGACAAGTTCCACCACGGCCGCGCAGATAAAACGCGTCGTCCATGCCGCGTCCGCCCCCGCGAACACCTGGAACGGCATTGCAAAGGGAAAGAGCGACAAAACAAACGAACTTGTCGGCAGCATGGTCGCGGTAAACACGCAGACGATGCCGATTCCGAGCGAAATCCACATATTTTTACATGCCTCCGAAATCAAAAGCGACAACACGACGCATGGCAGCATCAACAAAAATGCGTAACCAAAGCTTTGGCATAGCTCTATTACGAACACGCTTCCATCCCCGCCTCCCAATTGACCGCCGCCCGCCTGGCCTCCAAACCAATGCCACGAGCAAAATAAAATCGACGCGGCCTCCATCACCAACAACAAGACACTCATCAAAATCATCAAAACCATTTTCCCAAAGAAAATGGAGCTTTCCAAAACAGGGAGCGATTTCATCTTCTGTAAGCCATTGTCGGCATATTCGGTATGGTATAAAAGGCAGGCTCCTGCCACGACAAGCAAGAGGTTTAGCATCGCCATTACCTGCCAATTCGCGTCCATCAGAATCCAAACGCAAGTCCCTTGCCGCCCCAGATACATTTCTGAGCGAACTGCCATGTTGACGGCGGGAACGGCCGCCGCCAAGATTCCGCCGCCCATAAACGCGGGGACAAATCCCGTCCGCTTCGTCTTCTTCCATTCCAATAAAATACGCATCACACGGCTCCTTTCCGCCGGCGTTTGGCCGGCATCCGGTTGTCGGCATCAATAAGGGCGAGAAACATCTCTTCCAGATTGTCGGTAGGATGCCCCTGCAGGGCGGCGTTTTCCTTTAACTCCTCAAGCGTCCCCTCGAACAGTAAATGCCCATGATTTAAAATGCCGACGTAGTCCGCCATCAATTCGACCTCGGACAACAAATGCGATGACACCAGCACCGTGCAGTCAAATTTCTCCGGCAAGGAACGAATCAGCGTTCGAATTTCATGAATGCCGACGGGGTCGAGCCCGTTCGTCGGCTCGTCCAGAATCAAAATCGGCGGTTTCCCAATCAACGCGCCCGCAAGCCCCAGCCGTTGCTTCATGCCAAGGGAATATTTTCTCGCAAGTCGGTTTTTAAATTGCGTCAGCCCCACCATTTCCAGCGCCTCCGGCACGGAAGATTTCGGAAGTCCCAATATTTTGCAAATGATTTCAAGGTTTTCCTCGCCACTTAAATTCCCATAAAAAGCGGGGGCTTCAATAAATGAACCAATCTCTTGCAAAATTTCCACCCTGTTTTCGGGATACCGCTTCCCGTCAATCGTAAATGACCCGCCCGTCGGCTTTGTCAGTCCCAAAAACATTTTCATCGTCGTGGACTTGCCCGCGCCGTTTGGTCCCAGAAAGCCATAAACCGCTCCTTTGGGAATGTGCAGGTTCACGCCCGAAACCGCCGTAAAATCGGCATAGCACTTCGTCAAATTTTTCGTCTTAATAATATCCATCTTCGTTTCTCCTTCCTCGTCACGTTTCCTCGTCACGCTCTCTAACTGCGGCAAATTCGGCGCACCTCGCTTGCCAGATTCGCAAATTCCCCTGCCGCATATTTGTATCATACCATCCCAACCTTGCGCCAACCTTCTCCCAACCTTACATTTTCTTTACATTTCCCCGGACGCTTAGAAAAAAATGATTTTATATGGTATACTAACTAAATCGACATTCGCCTGGCGGCGGCATCGCCATGGATAAAAGTCGATTATTTCGTGCGACGCACTCTCACAAGGAGGTATCCCTATGGATTTTGATTATTTGAAACAGAAACGCGTCCTGCTCGTCGATGACGAACAAGAACTTCTAGACATGGTACAATCCATCTTGGCTGAAGACGGCTTTTTGAATATCGCGACCGCGAAAACCATGGATGAGGCACTCACAATTTCCAAGACCTATCGCCCGGAGCTTGCCATTCTCGACATCATGCTCCCGGACGGCGACGGTTTTGAACTTATGGAACAATTGAAACGCACCGCGGATTATCCCGTGCTGTTTTTGACGGCGCGCGGGGAGGACGACGACAAATTCCGTGGTTTCGGCCTCGGCGCGGACGACTACATGGTAAAGCCGTTTTTACCGAAAGAACTTCTTTTCCGCGTCAACGCCATCCTTCGCAGAAGCTATAAAGGCGAAAACCCGATTGCAAAACTGGCTGGCAGCGAAATCGACTTTGACCGCGCGCAAGTCATAAAAAGCGGGGAACCAATCCCGCTAACGGCCAAGGAACATGACATTCTCGCGGCTCTTTACCGGAACGCGGGACGGATCGTCACGATTGACGCGCTCTGCGAAGCCGCCTGGGGCGACAACCCGTTTGGTTATGAAAATTCGCTGATGGCGCACATCCGCCGCATCCGGGAGAAGATTGAGGCTAATCCGTCACGCCCCGTTTCCCTGATTACGGTAAAAGGTCTCGGATATAAACTTTTGGTGAAAGGAAGGTAGATTCAAATGAAAAGCGTACCCAGACTCGTCCGGCGTTTCGTCGGCATCCTGCTTTTGTCTTTTCTTTTGCTTGCCGCATTAAACATTACCTTGTTAGTCATATATACGACGAGCCAAATGCCAAACGCCTATCCTTGGAAAACCGCCAAGGAAGTGGCCGACGATTTATCACAAAACGAGGACGGATACCAGTTGTCCGAAAAAATGGCACGCGAGTTGGAAGCTTCAAACGCATGGGCCATCTTTATTGAAAATGACACCATGCAAGTGGTCTGGCAAACGGACGGCTTGCCAGAAACCATACCTACGTCCTATTCCATCTCGGACGTCGCAAGCCTGACCCGCGGATACATTGACGACTATCCGACATTTACCGGGGAGGCAAAAAACGGCCTTGTCGTATTAGGCTATCCAAAAGACAGCTTCTGGAAACACATGTGGCCGAGTTGGGATTATCAGCTTATTGCAAACCTTCCAAAAACGGCCCTTTCCGTTTTGATTATCAACGTCACGCTGATTTTCCTGATTTACATGATTGCCAATTCCAAGTTGCTGAAATCCGTAAAGCCCATTGTAGATGGCATACAAGCTTTGCCCGCCGAGCAATCAGTCCATATACCGGAAAAGGGAATATTGTGCGAACTTGCGGCGAGCCTTAACAAGACTTCGGAAATTTTGCAATTCCAAAACAGACAGCTTTGTAAAAAGGAAAACGCGAGAGCCAACTGGATTGCCGGGGTGTCGCACGACATCCGAACGCCATTGTCGATGGTGATGGGATATGCAAGCCAATTGATGGAAGACACGCGCTTAAATGACGCGCAACGTAAAAAGGCCGCGGTTATCGTAAAGCAGAGCGAACGGATGCGAAATTTAATCAATGACCTGAACCTGGCCTCCAAGCTGGAATATAACATGCAGCCAATCCATCCCCAAACGATAAACATGGTTTCCATCGTCCGGCAGGTGGCCGTTGATTTTATCAATCTGGATATCGAAGGCAGCCACCCGATAGAATGGGAAACAAGCGAGACCTTGACCTCCTGCCTGGTGCACGCGGATAAAGACCTGATAAAGCGGGCGGTGGGCAATCTGATTCAAAACTGCATCACCCACAACGAACAAGGCTGCACCATCCACGTTGGCGTAACAAAAAAAGGAGACAATTGCACCGTGTCCGTCGTCGATGACGGCGTGGGAGCCACCGACGAACAGATAGAACGGCTTAACAAATCCCCACACTACATGGCTTGTGACGAAAACACGTCCGAACAGCGGCACGGCCTGGGACTATTAATCGTCAGACAAATCGCGGCGGCACACGGCGGAACCGTCACGATTGGCCATGGAATGCACGGCGGCTTCTCCGTCAAGTTTACACTGCATGCCCGTGACGGCGCGGGGTGAATTGCCCTCTGGCAAATCACCCTATCAGCACCTTCTTCCCCTCAAACGCAAAGCCATATTTATGAATCCGCTCCGGTGCAATCCCCGCCGCCTCCAGATTCGCCGCATAGTTTTTCCTCCCCCTTTTTTCCATTCCAAACCATATTACGAAACGCCGCGGGCGTCATGCCGTTTTTCGCCTTGAACACTTTACTGAAATAACCTCTCGTTCCAAACTGGAGCCGCGAACTTATTTCCTCAATCGATTTGTCCGTGGTTGTCAGCCAGACTTTCGCATACTCCAGACGAACCTCTTTGATATAATCCAAAAGCTTTACACCCATTTCTTTCTGAAATTTACGAGCCAGATAATATTCCGTATAACCAATTTCTTTTGCAATAGATTCCAATGTAAGCGGCTCCGTAAAATGATTTTTCACATATGCGCAACACTCCTTAATCGGTTTTGAAATTCCATAACTGTTTTTTGATTCATTCACTCTATGGATAAATTCTTCCAGCATCTCCTTATTTAATCTGGTCAAGTCCAGTAATGACTTCTGCCTTTCTACACAATTGATATATTTCCATTCAATCTCTTTCACAATCATAGGCGAAAGCCCGCCCTCCACCGCCGCCCTCGCACATTGTGAAATAAAAATGATCATAACATTTGAAAAATGTCGCTGCGGATTCTCTGTCTGCATTGCATCTGTATGTACCATTTTAATCCCCTTAAACACTTCTGAATAATTTGTATTTCCATTTCGGACACATTGAAGCAGCAGTGCCTCCTGCAAATCACTTTCTTTGAAGTCAAACAAGACCTCCCTTTCCCTGCCATCCGTATCAGGCGCATTTCGCACGGGCAAATCCTGATAGGAAACGTCCATATTTGTTCCATCTTCAAAGGAAATGGTAAAATGTAGCATTTTGATATAATGCATAAACACGGTCATGGGTACCACTGGCACGGTATTCATGATTTTCATGCAACTTGTCCGCATTTGAATCGAGAGATTTAATTTTTGCATTTTTTCTTCTATATACCGCATAGACGCACCCGTGTAGAATGCCGGACCAATCACAACCAAACGGTTTTCACCTTTTATCCGCACATACTCGCCCGCCCACGTCAAGCCCAACGTGTCACCCATGATAAACGGGTGGGAAGGTGCTTCTTCCTGCCCCATCGCATAATCCATGCATCCGCCAATACAAAAAAACTGTTGTAATTCTTTTTCATTTGGACAACTTGTATAATATAATTTTCCTTTTTCCGAAAAGCACCATGTCCACATTCCACTTGCACTGTGAATCATTCCCATATAGAGCCAAAGCCGTCTTTCTGCTGAATTTAAAATGTCTTCCATGAATCCTTCTCCATCCACTTATTTTTTCTTTAATGATTAGTATATCAGACATTCCTTTTCAGTTCCAGACGGCCTTTCATAATTTTCCCGCATTTTTTTCTATACCGAAGAACCTCTCCTCTCTTCCAAATTCTTTCTGATTTCCGGCAATTTCTTATCCAAATCATAAAATTTCATAGACAGTGCCACCAGCAAGTACAATCCCATCGGAATCAAGCTATAAAGCATCCGCACCATCAGCAGTGCACCGTCAGGCTGAGAGGCCCCCTCCTGACTTATATATCCGGAGATTCCCAACAAAATTCCCGTTGCCCCCGCGCCAAGTCCAGAACCAATCTTGCCGGCAAATCCTCGCACGCTCCCAATAGTTCCTTCCAAGCGCCGCATTCCTTTCCACTCATTATAATCTGCACATTCAATCGTCAGTATCGACTG
Organism: uncultured Faecalicatena sp.; assembly: GCA_948468385.1. GTDB lineage: Bacteria > Bacillota > Clostridia > Lachnospirales > Lachnospiraceae > Schaedlerella. The sequence goes on from CAOKHZ010000020.1 coordinate 13,344, forward strand.
CATGGAACTGGTAGGCATGCTTCCTATCCCTATAATGATGACCGATACCATTAACAAAGCCACATTATCGTATGCTACAAAGTTTAAAAGTGCCGCTCCCGCGCTCATCAAAAACCCAACCATAACCAGCGTTTTTGCGGAATATTTCTTTACAAATGACGGGAATATCAATAAAAAGGGCAACGCTATAATCTGGGAAAATGCCATGACACTCATCACGCTCAAATCTCCAACTATGTATTTAAAATAGTATGTTTGCACGCCGAGGCTTGTCACGAAATTCAATACAAAACCCGACAAGGCAAGTACCCATACATATCGATTTTCTTTAAGAACCCGGAACATGTCCTTCAATTTTATACGCTCTTGTGCCTGAGCCTTGCTTTCCACGTCCACGGTTTCCTTAATGAAAAGAAAACGAAACATGCCAAACGCGCACAGCGGAAGTGCGAAAATCAATACCAGGTTTCTCCATCCGGCCGCCGAAGTCGCGAGCTTTGACATCATAATCGGAAATAATACGTTAAATACCAAGACACCGCCAAATACCATGATATTTCCAATCGTAGACAAAGATACTATCTCATCCTCCGTTTTAAATGCACGTACCAGGTATACCGTTCCGTTGGCTTTCAACAATGTATAAAAAATGGAATTTACCAGTACGTACATGCTGAACAGCCATACACATTTAACAGGGAGCGCAAATCCTGCCGGACAAGAGTATAACAAAATCGTACAAACCCATCCTCCCAGCAAGGCCAATTCATACGGACGGCCACGCCCCATCTTTGTATTTGTATTATCCACGATGTATCCTGCCAGTAAATCCGTAAATCCGTCAAAAATCTTACTCACCGCCAGCAATGTTCCTACTAAAACCGCGGGTATTCCCATCGTGTCCGTACAGTAAATGGAAAGGTATCCCATAATCAGCATCAGGCATCCGGAAGAAATCGCACTACTGTTCCAACAAATCATTCGCTTCGCTCCGACTTTTACTCGTTTTGGTTTCTGCTTTTTTTCGCTCATAACGCTTCCTCTTTTCTTTTAATTTTTCTTTGATTCACATGTATTTTCCGTCACGATAATTCTCACGCGGGCTATATTTTTTATCTGTGTATATAAATTTTTATCATCTCCGCTCCGATTCATCTTGACTCTCGCCGACGCAAAATAAGTTCCTGGTCTTTCATAAGTATGCACAATCTCCGAAATCGCGCCGTGCACGCCATCTACCAGGGTGCGGCTGAATTCTCCTTTATTCTTGAATACCGTTAGTTCTTTCTTTTCCATTGACAGAGAATTGTCGGATACAAAGTCATAATCAATTGCGGTTATATCCCCGGCTCCGTCTGGGACTTCGGCTTTTACCCGAAACACTACCATTTCCCCCGCCTTGACCTCCGCACAAGACGTACCATTTGCCGTCATGGAGACAATCGGCTGTAGCCCCTTCCTTTCTTTTGCCGTATCCGCAAGGTAAACCTGACCATCCTTTTCCAACCGGTAGTTTGTGCTTCTACACGGCTCTATTCCGCGTTCGACCCAGTCACTCACATCTAAAAGGGACTGGTACATCGCCCCGAGATAATTTGTTACCATATTATTCTCCAGCCATGACACATTTCCATGCATACAACGATCCATGTAATAAATACGAAAATCGTCTTCATTCCCCTTTGTCTCAATCACTTTATTTCGATACCAGTCCCCGCACCATGGGCAAGTCGATTCATCCATCATCGACTGGATTACTATCACCTTTCCCTGAATGCATCCGTCCTGCACGGTTCCGGTTCCGGTCAAATCATATCCCATCACGTTTTTCCTCTGGGGAAGTTTCGGCTTTCCATTTTCATCCCGGAACTGATCCCATGCATGAAAGCTTAAATCCTTTGGTACTTGATGACGATAATAGGACTGTATTGCAATATAATCCGAATTGTCGAGTGTCAGAACGTCTCCCGGCCTGATTTTCTCAAGTACGCCATTTAAATCTGAAATCCCAAAACACATTCCCAGTACCAGGCAATTCCCGTGCATGCTTCCCAGCGTCAGTCGCGTACCTTTTGCCGCTCCCGTCTGGATTTCCATCGTCACGCCATCCAAATACAGTTCCCTCCCCCGGGGTGCTTCTTCCAATTCAATCCATGCGCTGCTACCGTCCGCCATCATTTTTTTCCACGCACTATCCACTCCATTCACATCATCCTTGGCGATTTTTACTTTCGTACCTGGTACGTGCACCTCCTTAATGACTCCGGTAAACTGCAGTCGGTCGCGCGCGGCATTTCCCTGTGGATCTGCCCCCAAATACCCCGGAGCCGTCCAAAAATCTTCAAAATATTGGGCATCCCCTTGTTTTACGTGAGGAATTTGTACCGGGAGCGAACCATCGTAGATAAATCCTTCCGCTTCCAGAAACCACGCTCGCGGTGGAAATCCCATACCGGTAATTTCCCTAAGCATTTCTGCCTCGTCTTCTGTCAGTCCATCATACATGTTGCCGCTTCCGCCCGCGTCCAATGAGTCAACTATTTTCCCAAATACCCGGCGCAACGTCCTCTGCCCCTGCGCATGAAGCGTAATCGTATTTGGAAGCGAAACCGGCGAACCGATTACATAGGGAACCGCCCCGTCCCATGCATTTGTGTTCTCGATACATGCGATCGTCTTGTATGCACCGCCGCTTCCACCATGTACATATCCGTATGGCCGCTCACATTCATATAATTCCATTGCCTTTATTCTGGAATATTCCGCCACCGCGGCACTGGACTTCCACACAAGGCTTGGTTCCTTACTCCCGCCAAACATTTGTTTTGAACCCATATTGCTTTCTACGAAATAAGCGCCATTTTGTAAACAAAAGCCAATCTGGTCATCTTCGCCGGTTTTGTTCAGGGAAGCCAATTCCTCATCTGGTCCCGGGAATGGAGAAAGATATTGAAAAAACCTTCCTTTGAACGCGCTTTTTTCCGGGAAGCAAAAAACAAATTTCACCGCTTTTTTTTCAAATCCTCCATGCACATATAAATACGGCACTTTGCACCCATCGGAAAGTTCCCGCATTCTCCATTCTTCCACGTCAATGTATAAATCCTGAAAATCCCACTCTTTTTTTACTTCATAAATTTCTTTGTTCGTCTTACTCATTTTTTGTTTTCCTTTCCACCTTTGTCCGCCGGCCATCTTGTTTATTATTATAATTTTTCTTTATGAAAAAGCACAGAAACAAACTTGCCTGGAGATAGACAAATTTGCTTTCTTTCACACATATCACCATTTTTTTCTTTACTATTTTTTCTTCCTGATCCAGAAAAACAACCATGTATATTACCCCGAAATTCAATTGCATTGCATCAGGAAGATTGTCAGACCGACGTCGAAAATGCCACGTTCCTTGGCACCTTTAGTTCCACCCCCTCGGATAATGAAAGCTTCAATTTTTGAAACTCCTTTTCCCCAATTCCCGCACCCTTCCTGCACTCTATGAGTCCCATGAGCACGATCATAATTAGTCCTAGACAAAACGCCACCCCTTGTATGGGAATCAGGTTCCTCCAGATTTCCTGCGCAGGAAGCCCTGTCCCCGCAGACACGCGTAGCATCGCCGAACACCATGGCAAATTATCGTCACCACCCCTTATGACGAGGACTCCGCATTTTTGGAACGCACCGCCTTTTCCATCCCCGTTATCTTATATAATTACCAGATTAACGGATATACCAGCATCTGCCATGATGACTTTGAAAACGGAAAGCAGACCGCCGCAACTTTTTGCCAACACAAAAGACGACGCATTGCCATCATAACCCCTGCCCAATGTAGCCGCGCCATCAGCCTTCGCGTCGCAGGAGTCCGCAATTACTTGGAAAGCATTCATTTTCCCGACAAAGATTTTATGATTATATCCGGCTCCCGTAAAAATGCCGCCAGCGGGTATGAGGCCATTTCAAACATGCTAGATGGCGGCTTCTTCCCATCCGCAATTTACGTGATTAATGATTTGATGATTACTGGAGTCGTGCAAAGACTATTGCAAGAACACTTTCGAATTCCAGAAGATATCGAAATAGGTTGTCGCACCTTTCACTCTGTGGAAACGACCACCAAGGATCCGATAAGACCAAACCCCAAACATCTGCTTCTATCATGGTTTTCGTCCTCGAACTCATCGTGGACTTGGCCGGAAAGTACCTCGTCCGTTCCAATCGGGAGAGCGGCTTTTTCCACATCGACGGATGTCGGTTATCACCTTTGCCAATCCATCATACTTATTTTTATCCTATCAGCACCTTCTTCCCCAACGGCTTCTTCTAACGTCTGCTTCTTCGCTTTCCTGCAAACCTTGAATTCAATAATGATGGCATCGTCCTGCGTAATCCCAAAAGAATCCTCATACTGTTCAGAGGTCGTGGTCACCACTTCGGAATTGTTCATGTCAAAGGATAAGCACTTAGCGTCCGTCTTTTGAATATTTACGTAAATATATCCCACCACCGTGCGTAAGGCGCAGGATGAACTTGCCAAGTTGGGCGCTTCCGAAATATTTTATGAAAATCTAAAATTCACTTTGTTTTATCGTAAAATAAAGAGGCTTGTCAAGCCCCTTTATGAGATATGCCTACTCAACCTTCTATCGTGATTCACACGAAATCCCTTTGTAACAAAACCAATCAAAGGCGGCATATTGCTGATATTCTTTGCCGTTTCCGCTTGCGAACATCCCGACATACGTTCCAAGAAAGCCGCCCGAGGTTTCCGAACCGAGAAGACCGCCGTCTTCGTCTCTGGCAATATACTTCTTCTCCTCTTCGTCCTTCACATACATAGAAATCTTTTGTCCTTCTGCCTCGATTCCCAAAACCGCTTCTTCCTTTTCCCATGGGATGCTTCCGCATCGTTCCTTATGAAAATTTTCCATGTTATCTTTGTATGTCAAACTCGATTCCAGAGAAGCATACCCCTTCACCACGCGAATCATTTTCACATCATTCTCCACAGCCATTTCCATGCGTATGGAATGAAAGTCATTTTGCAACAAAATAATCCCTGCCGTTTGGCTTTCCACAGGTGAGAAAACAAGTTTTGTCTCCGCCGTAAAACGAATGTGCCGCTGCCGCCGCCCCAGGAAACCCGCACAGCACACGGTAGGCTCCACATTTACAAACAGAGGGTTATTCGTCCTTTTTTCCATCGGAAAGGCGCACAGTTTGATTTTCAAAAAACCTTGTTCCACCTTACATGTGTCCTTTTCCGGCGTGCCCAGAAAATTCCAGTAATCCGCCAATTCCTCCTTTTCAAATTCATCCCGCTCCGGCTCCTCTTCCACTTCAAATATCGGAAGGTTTGGCGCAGGATATGTCCATTCCACTTTGCCGCTTCCCGGACATACGATTGGCCACCCATCCTCCCATTCTACGGGAACCAGAAACGTTTCCCGCCCCATATTTTTGTGATATCCCCCGTAAGGTCTTGACCCTAGCAGCACCATGTACCAGCTCCCGTCTTTTAATTCCACGAGATCACCATGCCCCACATTGTCAATCGGATATCGAATTCCCAAATGCCGGTGCGTCAAAATCGGGTTCCCCCTATAATTCTCATAAGGCCCTTCTATATATTTACTTCTCGCAACAACAACCGAATGGTAATGTTCCGTGCCGCCCTCCGCGGTCAACAAATAATACCACTGGTCTTTCTTATAGAGATGCGGACTTTCCGGCGACCACGCACCTTTCATGGCGCCATTCCATATACTGGTCGCTTTTCCTTTCAAAGTGAAATCTTCCAAATCTATCTCATTCAAATCTATCTCATATAGAAGAATCTCGTTGTCCCGCACGTCCACCGTCCCATCTTCCGTCAGGAAATGCGGCTTCCCGTTTTCATCCACGCCATCCGCCACATTTCCCGTCGTGAGTAAATATGTTTTTCCGTTTTCGTCCACGAAAAGGGAAGGGTCAATCCCATACGCCCCTTTCATCCAATGTGGATTCGACCACTCTCCGGCTGGATCTTTTGCGGTTACGATAAAATTAAATCCATGATCCACATTCGTCGCACTGACATAGTACATGCCATTGTAATACCGGATTGTCGGCGCCCAGATCCCATAGCTCATGTTTTCCGCGTTCAGCGGTAATTGCTCCAGCCTATCCAACACATGCCCAATCTGTTCCCAATGGGCTAAATCTTTACTGTGGAAAATTGGTATTCCCGGAAAATATGCAAAGCTTGAAGCAACCATGTAAAAATCATCTTCCACGCGAACAATGGAAGGATCTGGATAGAACCCCGGCAAAATTGGATTTTTTATTTGATAGTCCATTTTATTTATCTCCACGCCTTTCACAGTTTTACCGCAAGTCACAATAGGTTTTCTCCGCCGTGCAACGCGACTTCCCGTCCATCCGGGTACACGAACGTGCCGTTCATTCCTTCCGGCAAAATGACTTTGCCGCTTAGAGCACCGTCCGCTTTTTGATAAGAAAAGCTTACCATGCCCCTCGGGGTCACCGCTTCCCCTTCCAAATCCGGCAAATACTCCAGATGCGGCTCAATCCGCACATGATTCCAGCTTTCATCCGTCGGCCTCACGCCTGAAAATGCCCGGATGAATTCATACAACGGTAACGCGCTCCATGCATGACAGTCGCTTCTATTATTTACCGGCTCTTCTGGACAAGCAGTGCAGCCTTGTCCCGGCAATGCGGCCCAGCGCATGATGTTCTCTTCCGTCTCTTCATACACCCCGGCCTTTTCCAGCGCACGGAACCACTCGTACGCCGTGGAAAAGGAACAACGAATCACGTCCTCTTCCCGCAATGCGTTCTTCAACGCGCGGCGCTGTTTCTCTTCGTCCCCTATGCCATTTATCACCGCCCAGGCCTGCGCATGCTGACTGTATTGCACGTACTCTGGTCCTTCACGATACATTCCTCTTTTCTCATCCCAACAAGATGCTTCCACTAAATCCACGATTTTCTTTCGCCGTGCACGGTACTCCTCGGCCATGCCGTGACGCGCCGCTTTTTCGTTCAACCTCGCGCCGCATTCCAACGCGTAAGCATACATCAGATTGATAATCGTGGACGGGCCCTTTCGCACGGCCGACGGAACACCGCCGGTTTCCTTCCATGCCTCCTGCCAGTCGACAAATTCCCAAAATCCAATTCGTCCTAACAAGCCGTCCTCGCCAATCTTTCTGTCATAATAACCCAAAATGGTATCCACGTCGGGCAGATAACGGCGAACCGTCTCCAGGTCACCCGTCTGCTCGTAATATTCCAACATCATGTAAATATAATGCAAAGAAAACGTCGAAATCACCTGACAGTACGCCGATGGATATTTCCCATGAATCAGGCCGTCCGGAAGCATGGAATAGTGGAAATCCTTCAAGGCCTTTTTCGCCATCCGCACGTCGCCGCTCGCCACATAGGTAAACATCGCCTGCAGCCTGGTGTCCATCGAAAATTGCATTTGCTCATAATACGGACAATCCATGTACGTTTCCATCATGCAGTTTTCCAGCGTGCGCACGCTCAGTTTCCAGACTTCCTCCACCCACTCTTTCGAGGATTTTACCCACGACGTCGTCTGCAACGGGTAGCCAGTCTTTCTAAATGTCGGTGCTGCTATTTCCAATGCCTCTCCGGCCGTCTCCACATGAATCCGCAGAAAACGGAACGTCCGATACCAAAACGGCTCGTAAACAACCGCTTCTCCGCTTAACGTGACAGTATCCGTCAAGCCGACGATTTCCCCGTTCTCCACGTCGTCCCTGCGAATTGGCCTGCCCTCGGCGGCCGCCTTCTCATTCACGAACTTCTCAAAATAGGTAAACGAAACGGTACTGCCTTGTCCACCCGAAAAAGCATAACGCGGATACCCGTTTTTAATCACGCCCGCGTCCAAAATGATGTCCAGGCTTTCATTCTCCGGCACCGTAATCTTCTTTTCTTCCAGAATCCCGCTTGCCGCCGCATTTCCCTTGCACAATTCTTTCGCAAAACCATCTTCCGTCTCGTACAAGAGCGGAATTTCCCGCTCCTGCATGCGAAAACGGGGCAAAAGGCCGACCAATTCCCGAAACTCGCTCGCCACCACGGGCTCTAACTGACTTGGCACGCCCCATTCCGCCTGCTGCCCACGCTCTTTGTTACCACAGTCTTGTCGGCCACGCTCCTTTTGACCATTTACTTCACATTCCTCTTTCGTCAATTCCCAACCGCTTTTTTTCCAATCACACGGGCTATACCGAAAGTCGATTTCCTCGCATACAGCTCCCAGATTTTCCGTAATCTGGTTCGACTTCAAATAAAAGCTTTCATCCAAATATACGCTCCAGTCCGCCTTGCCCGTCGTCACGGTCGCAAGCGTCTTGCCCGCTTCATTTCGAATGTCTCCTTCCACCGCCAGGCGATGCCCGCCGCCAGGCGTGAACACGCCGAAAATGGCAGCCCGCTCGTCCCACTGCGCCACGGATAAATCCGGATGATTGTACAGAACCTGCACCGCAAACACGTTCTTTCCCACCGTCAAATATTCCGACACGTCCACCGTCTCATAATAACAACGATTCAAGTCTCCCTTGCATGGGCCGGACAATACCGGCCGTTCATTAATCCATAAACGATAGCGCGAATTTGCCGTGATATCCATCGTCAACCCGGCCTTTTCCGCCAAATCCAACTCACAACGATAGTAGGCGAACCGCCCCGTCAGATCACACTCGCGCCCCCTGCTCTTTTCTGTCACTCCAAGCCACATAGCCTCTTTCCACATCATCATTTTCCTCCAAATTCCATCCATTCAAGTCTCATGCCATCCGCCTCCAAAAACCGCAGTCTTACTTCGTATTCCCCGGCTCCTGCGGCAATGGTTCCACTCAACTGACGACCGTTTTCTATCCTTATTTCCCCGGCTTTCTCGTCATTCATCCAGATTTCTATGCGTCCGTTTCCTTCCGCCTCAATCCTCAATGATTCGAACCTTCGTACATCTTTTACATATCGAAAAACCACTTCGTCCCCAGGTCTGATATTGACCAGGGCTTCTTGCACTTCGCCCGCTTTTTCCGATACCGCGTCTATATAAACGCTTCCTCTCAGCCCGCATGCCTGATATCCCATGATTGTCTTGCCTTGCGAAAAAGGCTCTCCCGCACCCTGGGACGTCATCTTCACCTCCGGTATCGTGCCGTCCTCCAAAATCGTGATGGGTTCCACGCACAGACGACGGAATATTTTCGAATTACGGCTGCTTCGGTGGTAAAAAACATACCATTGTCCATGAAAGCATTCGATGGAACCATGATTATTCCAGGAAGACGGGTCGCACTGTGCATTATCAATAATGATTCCCCTATACTCAAACGGCCCAAGCGGAGACGTTCCCGTCGCATATCCCAACGCCGTCGGCTTGCCTCTCTCAACATCGGCAAACACACTGTAATAAAGATTCCCTATTTTCCTTACGGACGAACCCTCATGGAAAAAATGCTCTTCCTCCGTAAGAACACGGTTCCTAATCCATTCCTTTTCAAAAGAACGCATGTCTTTCTTCAGCTTTGCCGCATGCGAGCGAAACTGTCCCCAGTAATAATACGCCTGCCCGTCGTCATCAACGAACACCGCCGGGTCGATTCCACTGCATGGAAGCCGCACCGGATTGGCAAACGGCCCTTCCGGCTTGTCTGAAACCGCCACGCCCTCGCTTCCGTCCGCCATGCAAAAATATAAATAATACGTTCCGTCTTTCTCAATACAGTCCGGCGCGAACAACAGCGGCGGCAGACTGCTTATATCCTGGCTCAGCACGAAATTGATATCGTCCTCTTCTGTCGTTTCCTGCATTTTCTTATCAAATTCCGTCGGCTCCTCTTCTTCCGTTTTATAGGAAGGATTTTCCGAATCCGGATACCACGGGACTTGTTCGCCCAAAAAGGCGTTTTCATAAATACTCCAATGCCGCATGTCTGTTGTAGACACTACGGCATATCTCTCGCTGCAATATACAGTTTCATAATCATCATAGCTTCCGTATAGATACAGTTTTCCGTCAGGCATGACGTGGGCTTCGCTGTCCGGGATGTGAACATCCAACGGCAAAACCGGGTTTCTGGCATTTTCATGTTCTCTCATCACAACCCCCTCATTTCAGAACATGGCCGTTCCGTCCGGAATTTCCAACGCCATGCGTTTTTTCAGCCACTTGTCCGCCAGATGAATCCAATTCGCCACATTCTCATCCAATTCGTTCTTGACCGAGGCCGTGGCCTGCGTTCCCAGACATAACCCATGCTGTCCCTCTTCAAAGATATGTACCTCGTAAGGAATGTGATTGCGGCACAATGCTTCCGCCATCTTAATGGTATGAATCGGGTCTGCCAGATGGTCGCCCGCCGTCGCCCACAAAAACATCGGCGGCGTGCTCTCATTTACCAGGCGGCATGGGCTCACCTCCGTCGCCTGCTCGTCCGTGATGGACTCAGGTTCTCCCATATACGCCTTGATGCTGCTGAGAAACAACGCGTTATCGGTACTTTCACTGTGAATCAAATCCACGTAGTCACTCAACATATATGCCAGCACCGTTGCCACGGGGCGGATTCCCCCGGCATTGATTCCCAGATAGTCCGTGATGACGGGCTTATTGTAATGCACCGAATACATGGCACAATTGTGCGCCCCCGCCGAGAACCCGCAAAGCGCGATATTGTCCACATCCACCAGCCATTCATCGGCATGCTCGCTGATACAAACCATGGCCTTTCCGATGTCACGCATGGGCTGCGGGTGCCTGCAGTCCTTCTCCACCCACGCCTTTGACAAGTCCGGGATAATCTGGTCAAACGTGTTTTGTCCTTTATTCTCATTGTAAACCGCATAGCGAAGCACAAACACATGGTATCCCATGTTCAAAAACGCCATCGCGATTGGCTCTCCCTCTCGGTCTGAGCAATAGAGGTACGCGCCGCCGGGACAGATCAACACCGCCCCCCGCTTCTTCCCGTTCCTAAGCTCCACGGAATCATCCAACACGTACGTCGTCAATGTCACGTCGTCACGGTCTTCGTAAAGCTTGATCTTTTCATGTAACATTTTTTCTCCTCCTAATCATTCCCACCAAAATCCATCTTCCGCTTATTAATAATGATACCAGGATTCCAAAGTCATACTTTTTCATGCGGGCATGAAATGCATAACCCTTTACACCTGGTACCATCATAAATGTTTTTCCTTGATTTTCCTCCCACAAAAGCGACTTGCTTTGCCAAAAATCCGACCAAATAATTTCAAATCACGGCTACCGTGTAAACCCATGATTTTTTATCACGTCACGATACCACCCCGCACTTTTTTTAGGAATCCGCCTTAACGTCTCATAATCCGTATAATGCAAACCATAACGGAACGTATACCCGGCAGACCACTCGAAATTGTCCAAAAGCGACCAAACGTAATATCCCTTGACCGAAATGCCATCCTCCATCGCCTTGTAAAGCCACGTTAGAATCTGTTCCAAATAGTCAATCCGCTCCTGGTCGTCCAACAATTTCTCCACGTCCGGCGAATCATCCTGCGGCAATCCATTCTCCGTGATGTAAATCGGAACGTCCACCTTGTATTTTTCCACTAACATGTGGAGCACTTGATAGAGGGCTTCCGGGTGCGCCTCCGGCTTGTTCTGGTAATTGCCTCCCGCCTTCTCTATTTCCTCCTTGCGCTTTATCTCATCCGCATCGTCATAAATACCATTATAAAAATTCAATCCATAAAAATCGATACACTCATGTATCGTGTCAAAATCCCCCTCACAAATATGCGGGGTCATGTCTTTCTCCTTCATATAGGCAAGCAATTCCTCGGAATAGCCATGCAAGAACAACGGATGCAGGAATATCCCATATCCTGCGATTTCATTATTATAGAAAGCAATTCCCTCGTCCTCCACATTTCCCGGTCTGGCTGGATAATGCGGCCAGACATCCACGACGATTCCAATCTTGGCATGCTCCAAGTTTTTCTTGCGAAACAGCTTTACCGTCTCGCCATGACATACCAAGAGATTATGCAGGCACTGCCTGGCGTATTTTTCATTTTTCAGCCCCGGCGCGAAAAATCCATAGGCATGCCCCACGTAAACCGCTATCGGTTCGTTAAACGTAACCCAAATATCCACATCCTCGCCAAAATTGTCGAGCAAAATATTGGCATAATTGGTAAACCACTGAACGACCTCACGATTGCCAAACCCGCCTTGTATCTGCAAGGCATACGGCAAATCCCAGTGATACATCGTGGCATTGGGAACAATTCCGTTTTTCTTTAAGCAGGCAATCAACCGCTTGTAATAGGCGATTCCCGCCGGATTCACCTCACCGGTTCCCTCCGGCAAAATCCGCGACCACGAAAACGAAAACCGATAACTCTTTATCCCCATGTTTTTCATGATTTCAATATCTTTCTCAAACAAATGGTACTGGTCACACGTCACGTCTGGTACCGTCCCATTCGCTATCTTGCCTGGAATCCGGCTAAACACGTCCCAAATGGAAGGCCCGCGCCCGTCCTCAAAGGCCGCTCCCTCCACCTGGGTCGCCGCCGTCGCCGTTCCCCATAAAAAATCCTCTGGAAATTCATACTTCATTTTCTTTCGCCTCCCATACAACGCTTCCTCTAATCACCCTTTCACACCGCCTGCCGTCAGTCCGGCGATAAAGTACTTCTGCGTGAAGATAAACAGCACGTACATCGGAATGATAATCATGCAGATTGCCGCCGTCAGTTGTCCCCATTCCGTGGAATACATTCCCTTGAAATTCAACAAACCGATTGAAAGCGGAAGTCCATCGGTTCTTGACAGCGTGGTCAACTGCGCCCACATCAACTCGCCCCACACAAAACAAAAGTCAAATACCAAGCAAGTCGCAACCGGTGCCTTCATAAGCGGCACGATAATCTTCCTCATGGTTGTCATTTCCGTCGCCCCGTCAATCCGCGCGCTTTCAATCAGCTCCACCGGTATCGTCTTGAAGAAGTTCGACAAAATAATAATCGTTCCCGGCAGCATCCATCCGATATAGGGAAAAATCATCGCGGCATATTTGACATTCAAAAGTCCCAATCGGGATACAATCATGTACTCCGGAATAATGAGGGACTCCGTCGGCAACACCTGAATCAAAATCAGCAAAACCAAAATCAGTTCCGCCCCCGGTATCTTTAAACGGGATAGCGCATAGGCCGCCAGCACCGCGAATACGATGGTGACCGACAGCGACACGACAGCGATGAAAATGCTGTTCAGCGCATATTCCCCTACTTTTCCAACCACAAACGCGTTGCTATAATTTTCAAAGTGCAACGTTTCCGGCAATGCCCATATACTTTGATAAAACTCCTGGTTATTCTTAAACGACGTATAAAAAGCAAATATCAGCGGAAATATGCTAAACACCGCCATGACAATCAAAAAAACTCGGATAATCCATACGGATGCACTACCTTTTTTAGTATTCATAGGTTTCCCCCCTTAATGCGAATCTTGCCGCAATTACGAAAAATGATGCCAAAAGAACCAATACCGTTCCCAGTGCCGCGGCCGTGCCATATTCATTGAACGTAAAGCCTAACTGGATAATCTTCATCGGTGCCGTATACGTAAATTCCCCAGGGCCGCCTTTTGTCATCGCGTATACAATGTCATAAGACTTGAAGGACGACATCACCGTCATGGACAACTGTAATTTTAACGTTGGCTTAATCAGCGGCAACATGATAATGCGAACCTGCTGCCAATAATTCGCCCCTTCCAGTCTTGCACATTCATACAAGCTGTCCGGCAGGGAGAGAATCGCAGTCGTACAGAGCATCATCGTCACGCCGCAGCCTTTCCATCCCTGCACGATTCCCAACACCCACAATGCCAGATTAGGATCCGCCAGCCAGGCATGCTGCAGGCTCTCCAGCCCCAAAAGCGATAAAAGCGCGTTCAACAATCCATTGGATGATAACACGAACACGAACAGCAACCCCGTCACCGTCATGGGGAGCATCGCTGGGCTGAAAAACACAAAACGGAAAAAGCTCTGCTCCTTCTTCCGCAGACGATACAGCAAAAATGCGTACAACATGCCAAGCAGCATGGAAACCGACGTCGCGGTGAGTGCCAAAATAACCGAGCGTTTCAAAGTCACCAATGTAGTAGCCTCTGAAAAAACGGAAAGATAATTTGTGATTCCTACAAACTCCACGCTGGAATTTCCGTTCCAGGAGCAAAATGAAAGTGCCACGTTCCAGAGCAGCGGCACAATCATGAACACGATAATCATGACCGCTGCCGGAGCCATGAACAAATAACCCGTCAGCCTTTGATATCCTTGTACTTTTTTTTGTTTCATAACCAATCCCTTCTCTATTTAAACCCTGACAAATGAAAGAACGCTTCCCTCACAGTCAGATATCGTTTCATCTTTTTTCAAATATAGGCTATATGACCAGAATCACATAGCCCGCATCCTTTTCATTTACTCTTTACTGTAACTTCTGCCTCATGCCCTCTAATTTCTCCAAAACGGCCTCTCCGTTGTAAATGTACTCCGAATGTGCCGAAACATTTAGATAGTCAGCAATTTCATCTGACAGATGCACCGGATCGAGCACATGTACCCTATCCAAGTCTTTTGACACCATGGCGTAAAACTCGTCAGAGGTATCCACGTTCGCATTGGCAACCACCGCGCCGCCGTCCACCATCGCCTGCATCACTTCGGTGCTCGTTAAATACTTCAATACTTCAATCGTCTCCTCCTCGTTCTGCACGTTTGCCGGTACGAAATAAACATCCGGCGCACCGAGCAGGTTATGCAATCCCGTGTTGCTGAACGTCGGCATGCCCATGATGGTATAGTTTTCAATCCCCGTCGTTTCTATTATGTTCTTCGCCGCACTGTTGGTCGAAAAGATACATGCAATCTTCTCATTTGCAAAACCTGACGTGATCTCGTCAGTCGTTGCCGCCAAGGCACCTTCATCCAAGTAGAAATAATTCTCTGTAAAAACTTCCGCCGCCTTGTCAAATGCCGCTTTCACCCTTGGATCCGTAAACGGAATCTCGCCGTTGCAAAACGCAATCACTTCTTCCTCCGTGTCAAAGGCGTTCAAATAAGCTTGTTTTAAAACCCAGGATGCCACGCCTCCCTCGATGCCAAACGGCGCATACCCGGCCTCCTTCAGCTTCTTGGCAGCAGCCACCAGCTCATCGTAGGACATGTCGTCCGACATTGTTACGCCCGCTTCCTTCAAAATGTCATTGTTGCAAATCATGACCGGATAGGCTGCCTGCCACGGTACGGCATATATCTTCCCGTCAATCGTCGCCGCCTCCCACATGCTTTCAGACATCGAGGCTTTCCACTCCGGATCCGCCTCCAAATACGACGTCAAATCCAATAACATGTCAGCATCCTTGTAGTTCTGCAACTGACGGCAGGCAACGAAGGCAATATCAATGCTCTCATTTCCGCCTGATGCGAAGGTCGTTTTAATCGTCTTTGTGAGATCCTCTGCCGGCCATTGCTTTGACACGATATTGTACTCCGGGAACTTGGAAAGCGTCATTTGCGTTGCCGCGTTCAACGGAGCAAATCCCGTGATGTCAATCATCAACGTAACCGTCGGCTTACTCGCGTCTTGTCCCGCATTTGCGTCGGAGCCACCGTCTCCCGCATCATTACCATCTGAGTTTTTGCATCCCGTTAATGCCAGCGTCCCCATCATGGTAACCGCCAACACCACTCCTAACATCTTCTGTAGCTTTTTCTTAAACATCTCTTTTCTCCCTTCTGGAATATGTTTTTTACAGCATTCGTCGTCTCCTTCAAATCTGTTAGATTTATTCTACAGAATTATGGGAAGGCCGGATATTAGAAAAAACTGATATTTTATTAGTTTTTTTGATACCATTCACGGCCATCGTAATATGTAGGCAAAACGCCATGCCCGCACGGAAGTGCTGCCTACATATCATGATAATGCCGCGAAGCGATCACTTCGCCCACATAAGCAGTCTTATCGCCGCTCATCCCCCTGCATCTCCTTGCGCACTTCCAAGGGCGTTTTCGACGTGACGTTTTTAAACACCTGAGAAAAATATAAATAATCTGGAATCCCCACGCTTTCCGCCACCTCATACACCTTCATGTTTGTATTTTGTAAAAGATACGTCGCCTGGTCAATCCGCACTTTATTGATATATTTTTTCAGCGAGTTCCCCGTCTCCGCCTTGAACATTCTGCTTAAATGCCCCGCAGAGATTTCCATCTTTTCCGCAATCTGTTCCACACTAATCTTCTCGGCATAATGCTCCTTCACAAACCTCATCACCTGCCGCACTTCTTTGGAATAGCCAGATATTCCATTCACTTCTTCTTTCAAATTTTGCAGGCACTTTCTCCACGCCAACATCATCTCATCAAAATATACCGCGTCAAAAATGTTCCCCTGCCATTCCTCCCGCCCGCCAATCGCATGCTTGCTCAGCAATTCTGCCAAATTGACTTGTATGAAGCTTTGTGCCGCACTCTTTGTTCCCTTATACAATTCCTTCTGCACGGCATCCACCCATTCCTCCAGCTCCTGGTCACTAAACAAATGAAACTGCCGGATACATTGTCCATGCAGCCTCGCCAATGTCTCCCCTCCATTTTCTTTCAAGCCTCCATTTTCTTTCAAGCCACCATTCTCTTTCGAGCCACCGTTTTCTGTCACATGTCCATTAATGCCTCCCGCCGACTTTTCCACGCACTCCTTCAAATATTCTCCACGAATCCCCCCCTCCTCCAGGCAGCATTTCGCCCCTTCAAAAAAGGTTCGCTCCAACATGGCGGATGCCTTATGATAGCTGCCCGCAAGTCCCGCCGCGTCAAAGGGTGCGACGATGGCCGCCGAGATTCCCCGCCCGGCTGGCAGCTCCTCATTGATTTTTTCTAACATCCGCCTCACTTGCGTTTTCAAATTAAAAATATAGAGCGCGGAGTCCACCGTATGAATCAGAAGATACCATTCTTCCTTTCCCACCTGAAAATAACGGTGCTGCGAGCCTCCCAAATATTCCGTCATTTTCCGAACCACTATGGAAAAACATTCCTCGTCCAGAAAAAGCGCGTCCGGCACGTCACTTCTTAGTAATACCCCTAAAAATACGCCCGACTGTGAAAATCCGCATTCTCCTGTCAAAAACGCTTTCACTTCTTTCGTCTGCAATTTCACCCCGTGAAATAATTTTTGCACGAAGGCATTGCGTTCCGTCTCTCCCACGATGTCCGCGTCCTTTCGCTCCTTCCGGCATTTTTCCGCGACCTCGGAAACCGTTTTCGTCAATTCGTCCAAATGAATCGGCTTGGAAATATAATCGAGCGCGCCATAACGCATCCCCATCCTTGCATATTCGAACTCCTCAAATCCACTAATCAAGACGACCGCGATTTGCGGACTTAACTTTTTCAATTCTTGCAATAGTTCAATTCCCGTCATGCCCGGCATGCTGATATCCAAAAGCGCGATGTCAAACGATTTCAATTTGGCTCCCGCCAATGCGTCAAATCCGTCTTTAAAACAAACCGCCTCGTCAATCCCCAGATTTTCCCACTGGATGCCGTACGTGATTCCCTCCCGAATCTGCTTATCGTCATCTACCACCATCAACCTCATTGCATTTCCCTCTTTCATCGCCATCTTACACCGTCTCTTCATGCACCCGGATTTCCACCCGACAGCCTTGTCCCTTTTTGCTGTGAATGGCAAACGAAGCCGCTTCCTTATAATATAAGCGCAAGCGTGAATATACATTTTTTATGGCCACGCTCCCCGAAAGCTTTTCTACCTCATCGTTTTCCACGTCAGTGTCTTTTTCAAAGCCGACGCCCGTATCCTCAATACAAATAAAAATGTCTCCCGATTCCCGCCGCACGCAAATGGATATTGTTCCGCCCTCTACCTTGGGTTCGATGCCATGAATCATCGCATTTTCCAGAAGCGGCTGGACAATCAGCTTGGGAAAATACATATTTTCCAGTCCTTCTTCCAAACTGCGCGTATACCGTAGCCTTTCCCCAAACCGCATTTTCATAAGACTCAGGTATTTCTCCTGAAAATCAAACTCTTCCCGAAACGTGATGAACTCCTTTCCCCGGCTCAGAACATAGCGATAGACGTCCGACAAAAGAAGGACTTGCTCCGCCACCTCCCCGTCACGGTTTAGCACCGCCTTCCAATGAATGGAATCCAGCGTGTTATAGAGGAAATGCGGGTTAATCTGGGAAATCAGCGCCTGGAGCTCCGCCTCCTTTTTCTTGTCGCCAATCTGACGTATTTCCTCAATCATTTCTTCCAAACGAATCACCATCTTATTATACGACAACTGTAAGATTCCGATTTCATCATTGCGCCCGTCGTAGTCAATCAGCCGCATATCCCCGTCTTCAATCTGCCCAAATTTGCCAACCAATTCGTAAATGGGCCGCACAATATACTTTTTCTGTATCAGGATGTACACAAGCACGAAAAGCATGCAAATCAAAGTCGCCATCCCGATAACGGCACAGACCAAAATCACTCCGGCAAAATATTCCATGTAGGAATACACGCTGACAAGGTAGCCATCCACCACGGAACTATATTTATAGATATAAATTCTGCCCCCGCTCCAAAAGCTACCCTCGCCATTCTTTTTCAAATTTTTTTCAAACTTCTCCACTCCCTCGATTTGCGTCCCCAAACCCTCCTTGTTTTTGGCCGACAAAATATTTCCCCGCGAATCCAGCAAAAAATAATCCAATGTCCGATCCGCCAGAAAGTCTCCATATACATGATATAATTCTTCCTCCCTGACACTCACGTACAAGATACCAAGTGTCTCCGAAAAATCATTGGAAAAGAAACTGTCCACCAGACCACAATACGTCAGTACGTCCCCCGAGTAAGAATACTTGACATATGGCGACTTTTGCATCCCGCCTGATAAGGTCCAACAGTCATAACTTCCTGGATTATCCGCAAAATAGTCTTCCACTTCCTTTTGAAATCCTTCCTCCATGTTTTCGATATACATGCCGCCCTGCATCAGGATGCCGCCGTTTTCCACCACGCAAATGTTTTCGTAAATATCACTTTGTTTCACGAACTCTTCCAAAAAATCTTTTGCATCAACATAATCCTTTCGTTTCGGCTCCCCGCTTCCCAGCCGTTGCAATGGATAATTGACGATGCACGCGTCCCGTATTCCCTCCGTCTGCCGCCACTGCGTCTCCAGATTCTCCAGCGCGCGATCCAACATCTGCCACGTACTTTGATATGAATTGTCCACGGAAAACGACAAAAAATACACGCTGATGCAGATTCCCGCCAAAAAGAGCGGTACGATAATCATCACCCCGCTCAACAATAAAACCTTTTTGGATAAGGAAAAATTTAAAAATCTCTTTTTCATACTCAACCTCGTACCTTTTAAAACACATCTTTCTTCTATTTTTTATATGATTCTTTCTTATATGATTCTTATATGATATACCTCTTTCGCTGTTTTTCCTCTCACAAAAACGACCTCTTTTTTCAAAAATCCGACAAATCGCAAATCTCCTCATAGAAAAAGACATCCTACCGTAACCTATACTGTAGGATGCCCTTTCCCCAATTGCCTATAATCCATATTTTTTTGCAAATAAGCGTCCTCGTGCTTTTGCTTTCGAAAGTTCCAACAAACTGATATCCGTTTTTCTTTCAGATACAATTTCATGCGCAAGGAGCCCATCCGCAACTTCTTGTGCGACTTTTTTCTGAGATTCAAATGAATCACTTAAACATGTTTTTTTCACTGTTTCTTCCATGGCCCGAACCTCCTTATTTGTAATATAGTCCCATTTGCTTTAATTCCTTGAGCAAGCCTTTTGTCAAATCATATGCTTTCTCATCAGATTCCGCCTCTGCTATCGGCTTTGAATATTTAATCATCACATTTCGAACATCTTCAAAATTATATGCAGAATGCTTCATAATATAATGTATTACCCCTTGATTTGTTACAGCTAAAATCATCTTAATATTACGATATAACACAAATGTACTCAAATCATCATATGACAATGTTTGCGGAGCCGGATGATTATGTAAAATAACAATGACGACATCATTTGTTGATTGCAATAAATGGCTTGAATAAACATCAGATTCAATCTCAACAGAATGTCTATCTCCATACGCAATTCCAAAATCAGGAGTTTTTTCTAAAGAATCCTCTTCCATTTTATATGTAATCGCTATCTCATTGCCATCATTCTCTTCTCTGGAAATAATTAGCACTTCTTTGGCAAGTGCTTGAATAATCTTGCATTGTTTATCTGTTAATCCTTCATAACGAATATAGGGAACCTTTTCAATTGCCGTATCTGTAATTTCTATTTTTGAGAAACGCCTTTTTGCCATTTCTAAATCTTTCACTCAAACATCCCCCTTTGGTACCCTATTTAATTATAGTATGCCACAATAGGTGTCAAATTACAACGGCAAATTCTTCTTATCGAAGTATATCACTCCCGCCGCCATGCATGCAATTCCCACGACATAAAACGCCGCGCATCCCATCCAAGCCTCCTTCGTCCCCGCCGTCAACCCTTCGATGTCAAACAAGGTCAGCGGTGTCAAATAACGCAATTTTTCCAGGCTGTCACCGACCTGCGAGAGCATTTGCAGCAAAATCGCGTACACTACCGCGGCCGCCGAACAGCCGACGGCATAACGGGACTGGTTAAAGATACAAGAAAACAAGAAACAGATGCCGCCAAAAAACACCAATACGCCAAGCCATCCCACGTTCACCCGTAAAAATCCTTCCATGTCAAGTTCCCCATGAAACATCCCTTCCGCCAGAATCGCCATCACCGACGCGACTACCGCCACGACCAGTACGCAGGTGACAAGCATCACCGCGACCTGCGTCAACGCAATCTGAACCCGCTTCTTCGGCGTGGCCAAAAGGTAGGCCATGGAACCGTTGTCCACGTATCCAGCAATCAAATGCTTTGCCAAAATCACCAGATAAACTGCGGGAAAGGCCAAAAATATCATGCCGTAGAGGTAATTGGACACAAATTCCAGCAAATTCTCCCCCACCGTCGCCATGCCAAACGCCGCAAAAAGCTCCGGCATGCTTTCCGTCATCTGCCTTAGACTGTCCGCCATCTGCGGGTCAAACATGTAAATAATCGTCGCCGCATACATCAAAAGCACGCCGACGAAAATAACAAACAAGAAAAAGTTCGATTTCATTTCCTTCCAAAACAATACCCCGCTCATCCTACATGCACCCCTTTCCCGCGAACAACGCCGCCATCATTCTCTCCACTACTATCTTCGCCGCCTTTACCACCTTCCGACTCTCCATAAAAGTGCATAAACAGTTCTTCCAGGCTCTGACGCTGCGTCTGCAAGTCCACCACATGATACTTGCTGACCGTCTTCAAAAACACGTCCATGCTCCCTTGTATCTGCAAGCCGACAACCGCGTCCTGCCGCCATACCTTTCCATGTTCCGACAAGGCGTATTCTTTCACAAATGCCCCGGCCTGTCCTTCGTTTGCAAACCGCACCTCGATTTTCTTTCCCTTGCTGTCCCGCAATTTCTCCACGTCCTCTACCGACACCAGTCTTCCCGCCTTGATGATGACCGCCCTCCGACACGTCTTCTCAATTTCCTCAAACATGTGCGAGGACATGAGAATCGTCTTTCCTCGTTTCCTTTCTTCCAGAATCAGTTCGACAAAACGATTCTGCATCAATGGGTCAAGGCCGCTGGTCGGCTCATCGAGAATCAAGATGGACGGGTCGTTCATAAAGGCACAGACGATGCCGATTTTCTGCTTCATGCCTTTAGACATGCGGCTGATTTTCCCGTCGGGGTGAAGTTCAAAGCGTTCCATCAGTTCATCGGCTCGTCCCAAATCCTTCATTTCCTTCATCCGCGCCACAAAACGGACAAACTCCATCCCCTTCATCGAGTCGATAAAGGCAATCTCTCCGGGAAGGTAGCCAAGTGACCTTTGGATAACGTCGCGCTCTTTAAAACAATCCTTTCCGCGAATCTGCAGGCTCCCGCCGTCCGGCCGGATGAATCCCATCAACTGCCGGATGGTCGTCGTCTTGCCCGCCCCGTTGGGGCCTAAAAATCCAAGAACCTCCCCCTCGTCCACGCTGAAACTCAGATCAAACACGCCCCGTCCCTTGCCATAATCCTTCGTCACATGATTCACTTCGATGACTCCCATTTGTATTCCTCCCTCCAATACTCGTCACAGTCCGGCCAAGTCCGCACTGTAACGGCATATGACCAGTCAAGCGGATATTCGCAATCCGCTTTGCTACTTGCTCATAACCTCATTGCCGCTTCGCGATGGGCCATATGCCTTGCCCCATCACGTTTCCGTACGGTCCGCGCGGTAAACGCGCAGACCTGGCCACCCTATAACCAATATTCCTCTTTATACGCCTCCCGCCGAAGCATGCGGATCCAGCCGTCGTATTCTTTCTTTATCGCTTCCATGTCCCACCCGTTTCCCTGCATGTTTACCTCGCGCAAATATCCGTCCGACATCCACACGAGAAGTTTTAGAATGTGAAACGGATCGATTCCCTCACGGAACTTGTACGTGTCCACATGGGAAAAACATTGCCGGTACAGTGCCACTTCCAGTTCCTTATATGTTTTTTTCAGAAAGGGCGACACGTCCTCTTTTTCCGAAAAATACGTCCGCATCGCAAAATCCAGGAAATACGGATGCTTTTGCCAGATTTCCATTTTCTTTTGCGTAGAATACTCCAAAATCTCGAAAAAATCCGTAATCTCCATAAATTTCTCGTCAACTACCAGCTTGATCAGCATTTTTTTCAAATATTCAAAAAGATACAAGTACAGCGATTTCTTATTATGAAAATAATAAAACAAAAGCCCCTTGGAAATCCCCGCCCTGGCCGCAATCACGTCGGTCGAGGCACGCCGGTAGTCGTTCTGTGAAAACACCTCGAACCCCGCGTTGATAATCCTCTGCCGCTTCTCCTTCGACAACCCTTCAAATTTGTCTGCCATTCCCACACCCCCCGCTTCAGCCAATTCCATGCGCCGCATCCATTGACCAGGTCGGTCAATCTTCATATCTATCATAGCGCATTGACTATTTTTTTCAACCCCCTTTGTGATTACTTTTGCATTGTCAAATTTCTTGATTCTTGATATACTATAGATGCCGGGGACAAATGTTTTTGCTCCTCGATATATCAAGATATAAAATAATAGATATAAAATAAGTTCAAGAACGACACCGGCGTTCTTGCGGCGGCGCACAAGTCAGCTATGCTGACAAAATACATCTTTGTGCGCCTGCCATCCGCCGGAGGCATATCAGATGGGGGAATGAATCCCGCCACTGATACAAATATGTTGCTCACCGCCTATAGAGGCGGGAGTCATTCCCCCATCTGATATACAAGTCCCCCCTCTGCCACTTGTTCCGCTCCATGTTAAAATATGCGGCCCTCGCAGATTTGTCCCTTCGCATTTTCTTGGCATACCACTCTTTTGACTCTGCCGTTTCGTACCTCTGAAAACGGATTCTTTCGAAAGCCTTCTTGCTTTTTAACACGAATTGCTGCCCCAACTTGCCAAGATGCATCGCCTCGCGAAGCTGGCGATAAGAAATCGTCCCATTCATAAAATCTTGTGCAAAAGAAAAATAACTATCGTCCGCCCGATATCCCACCATCACGTCAAATCTTTGATAATCCAGGGCAAACTCTTTTCCAATATACCTTTTTGCCTCCAACGCAAGCCCGGAAGGGGTATCGAACTCCCTGTTTTCCAGCAGGATGGCCAGCCAATGGAGTATGCAATATGCATCATCGTTCAAGTCCAGAATCGACAGTCCGTCGCAATCCATATGCATCCACTCCTTCATGGAACACAACTTCTCGCAACAATTCTATCATACTCCCACGGGAGTATCTTGTCAGGTGGCAAAGCTACTTATACTACCAACTTCACCGCCTCACCACGTTCTCGTTTCTCCACTCCCTCGGCGACACCCCGTATATCTTTTTGAATGCCCGGGAGAAATGAAGCTGGTTTTCATACCCGACCGCCTTGCTTATGTCCCCGATGGAAAGAGCCGTCAATTTCAAAAGCTCCGTCGCCTTTATCATCCGGTAATTCAGCAAAAATTCCTGCGGGGACTTTCCAAGCCTTTGCTTGAATATCTTGCCAAAATAACTACGATTGATGCCGCATACTTCGGCGATGCCCTCCACGGAAATGTCGTTCTGGAAATTCTGTTCAATATAAGCCATCGCTTCCTTAATGTAAAAATCTTGCAGTTTATTTCCCTTGCCCACGGGCGTGGTTCCCAGAGAACGAATCATCGCGTCCAAAAACAAATACAAGTGTCCAATCAGATGAAAAGGCGACGCGTCCCCGTGATTCGCGATATAGAGCATCTCCTCCTTCATAATTTCCCGCACGTCCTTGAACTGCGCGTGATAAACCGGCGCGTCCACGGAAAAACCAGCCGAGTCCACGGCCTCCTTCACCCGTAACCCGTCAAATTCCAACCACGTATACTCCCATGGAAATTCCTTGTCTGCAATATACGTGGCAATCTGTCCCGGGTAAAGCAAAAAGCCTTGTCCGCTCTTAATCTGGATTTCCCTGGTCACCCCGTTTCGCCCGGTCGCGAACAACGTGCCGGTTCCCGACAAGACATAATGGAACAAGTAATGGTTGCGGGCCGCCGGTCCGTAAGAATGAGAGGGCGCACACTGCTCCCAGCCAAACTGGTACAAGCCCAAATCCACAAAATTCTCCATTGGAAATACAGAAAACGTAAAATCATTCATATTTTTTTCGCCTTTCGTATGATGTATACTGTGGGACAAAACGTCCCGCCAAGTGTCCACACACTATGATACATCAAAACATACCCAAATGCTACATTACTTTCTACATATCCTCAAAATGTCGCGTATTGGTATAAAATAAGTAAAATCAAGTTATTTTAACGAGCATTATGGTATGTTATAATCTTTTCACAAACAGATTTCGAAATCTCTTTATGTAGGAATTGTTTTATAACTTCCTAATACAACAAAAAGAAAGGGGCTATACTTTTATGAAAAACAAAAAAAGATGGCTGTGTCTTGGCATGTCGGTCACGTTGCTGCTCACGATGCTACTTATCCCCGGCTGCCAGAGCAATCCTGACACCGAGGGAAAAATTGTAATCGAAATGGTACAGTACAAGCCAGAGGCGGTCGAAATTTTCAACGCGTTGCAAGAAGAATTTAACGCGACCCATGATGACATTTATTTGAAAATTGATTCGCCGAATGATGCGATGACGATTATGAAAACACGTTTCATCCGTGAGGATTACCCGGACATCATCGGCATTGGCGGCGACATCAACTACTCCTATTTCGTGGACGCTGGGATTCTTGCCGACATTTCAGATTATTCGGGTCTAGACAAGATCAAGCCGGCTTACTTAGACATTCTGGAGGGCCTGGAGTTCGTCCCGACCGAGGGAACCTACGGCGTGCCTTACGTGGCCAACGCGGCCGGCGTGCTCTACAACCGCGAGATGTTTAAAGAGCACGGCTGGGAAATTCCCGAGACCTGGGACGAATTCGTCGACCTTTGCGATGAAATTGAAAAAGCCGGAATCCAGCCCTTATATTTCGGTTTCAAGGACGTATGGACCTGCCTCGCCCCATGGAACGCGCTGGCCGTCGACCTGGCTCCGGCAGACGTGTGTCAGCAGGTCAACCGCGGGGATACCACCTTCACGGACGAATACAGAGAGATTGCAGAAAAGATGCAGACGCTTCTGACTTATGGAGAGGACGGCCCGTTCGCTTACGGATACAATGACGCATGTACGGCATTCGCCAACGGGGAATCCGCCATGTTCACCATCGGAAGCTACGCCGTCCCGCAGATCAAGTCCGTAAATCCAGACATGGACATTGACTCCTTCGTAATGCCTGGCAGCAACAACAAAGAAGACAATTACCTAAACTCCGGCGTTGACTTGCAGTTCTGCGTGACCGCCAGCTGTGAAAACAAAGAAGCGGCCTACGAGGTGTTGGATTTCCTGCTTGAACACGACAACGTCCAGGACTACCTTGACGACCAGAACGCAGTTCCTTGCGTGGACGAAAAATTTGAGCTTGCCTCAATCTTAGACGGAATGAAAGACTATATCGAAGAAGGAAAAATGCACGACTACCAAGACCACTACTATCCGTCCGAGATGGCCGTGGACGCACAGATTCAGACCTTCTTAATCAAAGGCGACGTGGACGCTTTCTTGGAGAAATTTGATTCTGACTGGGCCAGGTACAACCGTGACATCATCCAGAAGGTAAAGGATTATGAAACCGGCCAGGGAAAGTCGTGAAAGGAGTGAGAGCAGATGAAAAAAACACTTAGCCGAAACCAAACATTTTTACTCATTACGATTCCGATTCTTGCCTTGTTCTTTTGCTTTAATACGTTGCCCTTGATTAAGGGCGTCATTTACAGCTTTACGAACTTCAGGGGCTATGGAAACTATGATTTTGTCGGAATCCGCAATTATATTGACTTGTTCCAGGATGCCCGCGTGGGAAAATCCTACTTGTTTACCTTTAAATTGGCTGTGGCCTCCACGATCATCGTAAACGTCCTAAGCCTGATACTGGCACTGGGCCTGAACTCGAAAATCAAGTTCAAGAGCGCGTTGCGTGGAATGTACTTCATCCCGAACATTTTAGGCGCCCTGGTAGTTGGTTATATTTTTAACTACTTCTTCACCTACATACTGCCGGCATTTTCTTCCATGCTTGGCGGCGAGGGCGGAAGCCTTTTGGCCAGCGAGAAATGGGCCTGGATCGCGGTCATGATTGTCTGCGCGTGGCAGTCCATCGCCATGAACACGATCATTTACATTTCCGGCTTGCAGACCGTTCCGCTTGACGTATACGAAGCAGGATCGATTGACGGCGCTTATGGATTCACGAAGTTTTGGAAACTGACGTTCCCGCTGATTTTGCCATTTTTCTCCATCAACATGGTTCTCTGCTTGAAGAACTTCCTGATGGTGTTCGACCAAATCATGGCATTGACAAAAGGCGGCCCCGCACAAAGCACCGAATCCATCTCCTACCTGATTTATAACAACGGTATGTCAGGCGGACAGTTCGGATTCCAGAGCGCGAACGCGGTCATATTCTTCATCGTGATCGTGGCCCTCTCCGTATTCCAGATGACCGTGCTCGGTAAAAAGGAGGAACAGCTATGAAAAACGAAAAAGTAAAAGAAAAGTTCAATTGGCCCGTTACCATCCTATTGATTATCGGACTGGTAACCGTCATTTTCCCGCTCTACATGACCCTCATGATTGCATTGAAGCAGCCGACCGAGATGACGAACAGCATTTCCGGAATCCTCTCGCTGCCATCATCCTTAAGTTTTTCCAACTTCGCCGAGGCGATGCGGGTGACGGATTTCTGGCACTCCCTTACGAACAGTGCCATGATTACGCTTTTGACCGTGGGAATTTCCATCCTTTTACATTCCCTGATTGGGTATGCGATTGGACGTAACATGAGCCAAAAGGGCTATAAACTGGCCTACCTTTACATCGTAAGCGGCATGTTCGTGCCGTTTGCCATCCTGATGATGCCCTTGGTAAAACAGACGGCACAGATGGGACTTGACAACATCGTGGGTGTTATCTTATTATATGTAGTGTTCTACATGCCAATGAACGTCCTTCTCTATACTGGATATTTGAAAAACATCCCGATTGCCCTGGAGGAGGCCGCCACGGTGGATGGGGCGAGCACTTGGAAGACTTACTGGAAAATCATCTTCCCATTGATGAAGCCCATGCACGCGACGGTGGCGGTATTGACCGCGCTCGGCACATGGAACGACGTGATGACGCCCCTCGTCATCATGTCCGGCAGCGAGATGAACACGTTGCCTTTGGCACAGCTCAATTTCCAAACGCAGTTCGGGACGAACTACAACCTGGCATTCGCCTCCTACCTGCTCGCGCTGTTGCCGATACTGATATTCTATCTGTTCTGCCAGAAATGGATTTTGAACGGCGTGGTAAATGGAGCTGTAAAGTAACAAACGTTAGATTTATACGCGTCTTTCCGGCCGACATCATAAGCGGTCAGGACACAAGACACAGCATAAAAACAACGCTTCCACATCCCCCTGGCAACCTCAGGGGGATGTTGCTTTCACCTAAGTACAAGCGGAAAGGATGACTACCATGGCAATTATTTTTAACGAGACTGAAAAAATTTTCAGCATACACACGAAAAATTCCACTTATCAGATGAAAGTTGACGCATATGGTTTTTTACTGCATTTATATTATGGCCGGCGCACGAACGGGACGGCGGATTATCTTCTGACCTACGCTGACCGTGGATTCTCCGGCAACCCATACGACGCGGGACAAGACCGTACCTATTCCCTTGACGCGTTGCCGCAGGAATTTCCATGTCGGGGAAACGGGGACTTTCGAAGCCCCGCATTGGATGTCAAGGACGAGGGCGGCATCTATGGATGCGACTTGCGCTACGACGGCTACCGTTTGTCCAAAGGCAAATATGCCATCCCCGGACTGCCCGCAGCCTATGCCGATGAAGACGAAGCCGAGACGCTGGAAATCATCATGAAGGACGAAGCCTTGAACCTTCAGGTGCACTTGCTCTATGGTGTTCTCCCAAAGCTCGACATCGTCACCCGCAGCGTGCGGATTCAAAATGACGGGGAGAAACGTATTTTTCTGGAAAAAGTACAGAGTGCCTGTCTTGATTTCGTCGGAGGCCAATTTGACCTGCTCACGTTTTATGGACGGCACGCCATGGAGAGAAACGTGCAACGCACCGCCGTCACACATACGTGCCAACGCATTTGCAGTCGGCGGGGAACGTCAAGCCACCAGTACAATCCGCTACTTTTGCTCGCCGAACAAGGCACGACGGAAGAACACGGCGCATGCTACGCCATGTCCTTTGTCTACAGCGGAGGTTTTCAGGGCGAGGCCGAACGTGACCAATTCAACCAGACGCGCATGATGCTTGGGCTCTGCGAAGAACAGTTCTCCTATCCATTGGCACCAGGCTCCGTATTTCACGCGCCCGAAGTCATCATGACCTACAGCCAGGAAGGGTTAGGACAATTGTCACACAACCTGCATAAATGCATCCGGCGACACGTATGCAGGGGACATTACCGTGATGTCGTACGCCCCATCTTGGTCAACAGTTGGGAGGCCTCTTACTTTAACTTCAGCGGGCAAACCATCTTGGACCTTGCCAGGGAAGCGGCCGATCTCGGCGTGGAAATGCTTGTAATGGACGACGGCTGGTTTGGAAAGCGCGACGACGACTATAGCGGCCTTGGCGATTGGAACGTGAACGAACAGAAGCTTGGTTGTTCTCTCAAAGAATTGGTAGACAACGTAAACGCATTGGGATTAAAATTCGGCATTTGGTTCGAACCGGAAATGATCAACGAGGACAGCGAGCTTTACCGCGCCCATCCGGATTGGGTGCTGGCCCTGCCGGAACGCAAACCGGTCAGGGGACGATATCAGCTCGTGTTGGATTTCTCCCGCAAGGAAGTCGTGGACGCCATCTACGAGCAAGTTTGTGCCATCTTGGACCAGGCCAATATTGAATACTTGAAATGGGACATCAACCGCAGTATTTGCGATGTTTATACACATGGAGAAAAGGCTCAGGAAACCGTACTCTATGATTATATGCTGGGATTATATGACTTTTTGGAACGGCTTGTGAACCGCTACCCGAAGCTCTTAATCGAAGGGTGCAGCGGCGGCGGCGGAAGGTTTGACGCGGGCATGCTCTACTACACGCCGCAAATCTGGTGCAGCGACAACACGGACGCCGTCGATCGGACGCGGATTCAATACGGAACCTCTTTCGGTTATCCTGTTTCCACCGTCGGTTCGCATGTCTCCGCCGTCCCGAACCACCAGACCGGACGAATCGTCTCCTTAAAGACGCGGGGAGTCGTCGCCATGTCGGGAACGTTTGGTTATGAGTTGGATTTTGGCAAGCTTTCAGAGGAAGAAAAGAGCGAAGTCCGCAGACAGATCGCCACCTACAAGGAACTGGCAGGATTAATACAAAACGGAGATTATTATCGGTTAAGCAATCCGTTTACGGACGAAATCGCCGCCTGGGAAATGGTTTCCGATGATAAAGACGAGGCACTTGTCTTCGCCGTCATGTTGGAAATACATGGCAACATGCCCGTTTCCTATATCAAGGTGAGAGGACTTTCCGCCGACAGCTTCTATCTGGATGAAATGACACAAAAAGTATATTCGTCCAACATGCTGATGGAAAGCGGACTCCCCGTCATGGCAGGGTTGGGGGCATATCAGGCGTTTTACTGGCACTTAAAGAAACAAGTGTGACGTACTGTTTTCATTGCCTTACTACCCCAAGCGATTCCCCTGGATATGCACTTAACCATGCACTTCCTAATACTATATATGCGAATAAAGTTAGAAAATCTCAGGCTATATGTAACGCTTCGGACAAGTGGAGCGCTCCGAAAATCCGTGCCATAGATGTTAGATGCCAAGATGGAGGTCTCATGCCGACCACCTTGGCATCGTTACAGATATGTGCACTAGTTTCGGTAAAGCGCAACGTCGAAGCATACATATAACCTGAGATTTTCGACATTATCACATATTTCATTTCCAACTGATTGTGAACTGCAATTCGTAATCTTTCTTTACTGGATATTTGTACTCTGGTGCCGTGGCCGGCCCGCAGCTTCCGGTACCTATTCCCATCTGGAACGCACAAATCGTCACGTAAGTCCCGCTTTGTACTTCGTCCTCGCGGTGCTTCATCAGCATCAGTGCCTTGTCAGAATATGGCTTTATGCCCAATTCAAACGGTTTTTCCACAGCCGTAAACGTAATCCGCCCTTCCCCGTCCGACAACGTCACATAACGGCAGTCACAACGGTTCCCGCTTTCCTGCGGGCGAATGTTTGGCTCCGTCATGTCCTTCACCGTGCAGCATACCTTTTCAATCTGTGCCTGATCCTTCATGTCAACGTATGATTCGCCATTTCTCGCCAGGTATTCCACCTCGTCAAACGCCGCGTCAAGCCGGAAGGCCTTGCCAAAACGTGGCACGAACCCGCCGCCCTTCTCACAGTGAAGCCTGCTCGTGACCAGGATGCCCTCCGCGCAGCTTTCGTAAACGTCGGTACAAGTAAAGACATGCTTCTTGCATCGAATCTCGCTGACCACCGTAATCTTATGATCCGCCCCGTCCGTCCCCATGTCCACGGAGACAATGTTCTCGCTAAATGGCACAAAATCCCCTATCACGCTACCAATAAAGCCTGTATCATTGTCCGTCGGGGCCCGGAACAGTATCGTGTACGGCAAGGCACATTCCAGATGACTCTTTCCCACGGTAATTTCCGGCTTCCCGTTCTGCCATGCATAAGACATGGCATTTTCGTCCGCCCCGTCCGTCTTCGGCTTTGGAAGGAGGACCGCTGTCAGCTCAAGCTGCTCCACCGCCACTTCCCGCTTTGTCACCGTGTCAACGGTCGTAATCGTCAACTGGCTGTCCGCCTCAAGGCTTGCCGGAAGTTCAAGTTCCACCACCGTCTTCGAAAGCGGCGCGACCGCGACTTTTCTTTCAAAGGACTTCACTTCCTTGCCGCCCTCCGTCAGACGGAATTTTAAAAGATAACGTGCACCGTCCGAAAACGCCATCGTGTTAAACACCTCGAAACGATTCATCCCCAGATAGGTAACGCGCAACGGGCGATATGCGAAACGCACGATTTTCGCTCCCGTTGATGGCGTCCTATCCGGATAAAATATACCGTCCACGCAGAAATTACCGTCATGCTCCCACTCACCGTGGTCACCGCCGTACGTGTAGCTGCCATCCTCGTGCAACACCGCGTGATCGACCATCTCCCAGACACAGCCGCCCATCAGGTTGTCGTAACGATAAATTTCCTTCCAATAACTCTCGATATTTCCCGGGCCAACTCCCATCGCGTGAGCGTACTCGCACAAGAAATAGGGTCGGTCGTTAAACTGCTCCGTCTTACTGTTCTTCTCTCCCACCAGATGGACATTTGCCACGGACGGGTACATCTCACTGCCCACGTCATACGCCTTGCGCTTGCTGTGCACGACGCTCTCATAATGCACCGGAATCCGCGTCACTCCCTTTAGCCACTTGTACATCTTGTCCGTGTTGGCATAACCGCCGGACTCATTGCCAAGGCTCCAAAGAATCACGCTGACATGCGTCTTGTCTCGATGGTACATCCGCTGCACGCGGTCCATAAAACGATTCTCCCACCGCGGGTCATGACTTAACGAATTATACGTCGGCGGGAGCTGGTGCGAAAACGTCCCATGCGTCTCAATGTCCGTCTCGTCCACCACGTACACGCCCAGCTCGTCGCACAACTCCATGAACAGCGGATCCGGCGGGTAATGCGAAGTACGCACGGTGTCAATGTTATACTCCTTGCATAGCAAAACGTCCCGCTCGATTTCGTCCGGCGTCATCGTGTAACCGTTCGTGCAGCTGGTGTCGTGATGATTGACCCCGCGGAACTTAATCTTGTGCCCGTTCAAATAGTATACGCAATCCTTGATTTCAATGTCCTTGAATCCAACCCGTTGCTTTATGCAGGTTCCTTCTATTTCATAATACAAATCATAGAGTGTCGGTTCCTCCGCGTTCCATTCCTTCACGTTCAGGCAATGGAACTTCGCCACCGCCTTTTTATCCTTTGACGAAACGGTCACGCTCTCGCTGATTCCATTACCGCACAAGGTAAACTTCACTTCTGCGTCCCTTGTCAGCGAAACGCTCGCCAGCGCACGGTAATACGCGCCGGATTCCGCCGTCTTTTCGCTTGTGTCAGCCGTCACTTCTTCTGTTCCTGCCGTCTCTGCCGCCTTGTTCACGTTCGCGACCTGCGCCTCCGTCATTTTCTTCATACGGAAGTCCACGTCAAGGATGTCCGTCTCGTTCCATTCATATAACAGCACGTCACGGAAAATTCCGTTGTTACGGAACATGTCCTGCGCTTCCAGATACGTCCCCGTACACCAGCGGTGAACCACCGCAACGATTTCATTTTCCCCGTCATGCATTTTCTCGCCAATGTCAAACTCCGCCATGTTGTGGGCACCTTCCGAATAGCCCACGAACTGCCCGTTGACATAAAGGTCGATACAGCTCGCCACGCCCAGAAAGCTTAATATATAACCCGCCTTCTTCTCTCCCACGTCCACCGTCTTGCGGTAAACGCCAACGAAATTATACTCGTCCTCCGGCTGTTGCCAACGCGGCTTTATCCCCAGATCAGACCCCATCCAGCTAAAGGTCTTTCCCACCGCGTCCTCCTTCGGAATCTCCGGCGGGTTATAGGGGAACTGATAACGGGTGTTAAGGTAAAACGGCTTGTCATACCCCCGAAACTGCCAGCATGACGGCACGTCAAGCTTCTCAAATTCCACTTTGTCCGTGTCAAATTCGCTGGGCATCTGCGACGGAATCGGATAAAACTTGAAATCCCACTCCCCGCTTAAACACTTCACCTTGGAAGAGGCATACCGCTTCTCCTTCGGCGTTACCTCATCCGCCTCCTCTCTCGTCGGAAACGGGATAAAATAACTGCGGGGAGCCAGCTTATTGATTTCCATGATGTCGAATCGATAATAATTCTCTCTGTTAAGCTGGTATTTATAACCCATAATACACACCACCTTTTCTATCATTTTATTGCGTTTGAATTCATGCACCCGTTTGCACGCTTTCGCGCCGTCAAACAAGTACATTCTCATAGCTTAGGCATTTTTAGTTCTGTCCATAGTATGCGTTCGCACCATGTTTTCTATAATAATGTTTGTCCTGCAATTCCTGCGGGGCGGGCGCATTTTGCGGATTAATCATCTCGCAGCGAGCCGCCATCTTCGCCACTTCCTCCAAAACGACCGCGTTGTGCACCGCCTCATGCGCGTCCTTGCCCCAGGTAAACGGCCCATGGTTCTTGCACAGCACCGCCGGTACCGCCACGTAATCCTTGTTCCTGCGTTCAAATTCATCGGCAATCAGAACGCCCGTGTTCAGCTCGTACGCCTCGTCAATCTCTTCCTTCGTCAGGTTGCGCACGCACGGAACCTCCCCGTAAATGTAGTCCGCATGGGTGGTGCCATAGCACGGGATATCCCTTCCCGCCTGCGCCCAACTCGTCGCCCAGGCCGAATGCGTGTGCACGATACCGCCAATATTTGCAAAACGGTTGTAGAGCACCGTGTGCGTCGGCGTGTCGGACGACGGGTTATACTTGCCCTCCACCTTGTTGCCCTGCAAATCCACGACCACCATGTCCTCCGGCGTCAGCTTGTCGTATTCCACCCCGCTCGGCTTGATGACGAACAGCCCCTTCTCACGGTCGATTCCACTGACATTGCCCCAGGTAAACGTCACCAACCCATGTTTGGGAAGGAGCATGTTCGCCTCATATACTTCTTGCTTCAATTGTTCTAACATAACTTTGCCTCCTTTACTATGAGCACTTGCAATGAACACTTGGCGAGGTTTCACACGAGCTTAGTGTGAATGCACTCCGCACTCCTTGGCGAGGTTCTTTACGAGCCTAGTCGTGCGGAGTTTCCTCTGTTCATGCTTACGTGCGAATGTAGTTACCTGCAACTTGGCGAGGTTTTTTCGAGCCTAGTGCAGCGTAACTTCCTTACATGCACTCCACTGCCGCACGTTCAATTGCCAGTCCTTTTGCGTACCGCGCCATAAATGCCTCGAATCCTTCCACGTCGGCCGCCACCGGATCCATGCGCTCGCCCTCTTCGCCGTGGAACACCTTCTGTGCCAGATAATCTGCAAGTGATTCATCCTCCGCCTTATTCTTCATATAGGCCGCCAACAATGCCATGCCCCACGCGCCGCCTTCCCCGGCCGTCTCCATGACATACACGGGCGTGTCAATCGCCGCCGCCAAAATACCTTGTCCGACTCCCTTGGTCTTGAACAATCCGCCATGGCCGAGCATCTTGTCCAGCTCTACCTTTTCCTTCTTAATCAGGATGTCCATGCCCGTCTTTAACGCACCCAGAGACGTGTACAGATGCACGCGCATGAAATTCGCCAGATTCATCTTCGCGTCCGGCGTGCGCACGAACAAGGGACGCCCCTCGTTAAAGCCGGTCACATGCTCGCCTGAAAAATAATTGTACGCAAGCAATCCGCCGCAATCTTTGTCACCTTCCAATGCTTTGCGGTACAGCGTGCCATACAAGGTGTTCATGTCCACTTCCACGCCATAGCTGGTGAGCGCCTCCTTAAACAAGTTCACCCAGGCATTTAAGTCTGACGTACAATTGTTGCAGTGCACCATCGCCACCGGGTCGCCCGCCGGGGTCGTCACCATGTCAATTTCCTCATACGCCTTCGTCAGCGGCTTCTCAAGCACCGCCATGGCAAATACACTCGTCCCGGCCGAGACATTTCCCGTGCGCACCGCCACGCTGTTCGTCGCCGCCATGCCAGTCCCGGCATCGCCCTCCGGCGGACATAAAGGAACCCCCGCCTGCAAGTCACCGTCCGCATCTAAAACGCACGCGCCCTCTTTGGTAAGCGTCCCCGCCGTCTCACCGGCCACGAGCACCTTCGGCAAAATCTCGCGTAATTTCCATCCATACTCCTTGTCCGCCACGAGTTCGTCAAACTGGCCAATCATCCGCTCGTCAAAATCACATTTCGCCGAGTCAATCGGGAACATCCCGGCCGCCTCGCCGACTCCCATCACCTTCTCGCCCGTCAGCCGCCAGTGAATATAACCGGCCAACGTGGTCAAATAGCTTATGTCCTTTACGTGCTCCTCGCCATTTAAGATGGCCTGGTACAAATGTGCCACGCTCCACCGCTGCGGAATGTGAAAGCCAAACAACGCCGACAGCTTCTCGGAGGCCTCCTCGGTCATCGTATTTCTCCACGTTCGGAATTCCGCCAAAAGACGGTCTTCCTTGTCAAATGGCAGATATCCGTGCATCATGCCGCTAAATCCAATCGCCCCCAGGCTTGTAAGCGTCACGCCGTACTGTTCCTTTACGTCTCTTTTCAAGTCCGCGTAACACCCCTTAAGTCCCGTCTCAATGTCTTCCATCGAATACGTCCAGATATTGTTTACCAGACGGTTCTCCCAATCGTGACTTCCCGTGGCAATCGGCGCGTTGTCCTCGCCAACCAATACGGCCTTAATCCTGGTGGAACCAAACTCGATTCCTAAAACGGCACATCCCGCTTGTATCCACTCCGCTGCTTTTACTTTGTCCATATGTATGAACCTCCCTTCATGCTCTAAAGATAATGATAACATAGGCAAATATTGGACGCAAGGAAATTCTGGCAAAGATTTTCACGAAATCGAGTAGGGGGATTTTTCCCCTACTCGCGTGCCGGGCATCCGTCAGCTCCAGCTGACATACTCCCTTTGGATGCCCGTGTGTATAAAAATGGAGCCGGTTTTCCGACTCCATCCCCCTAGATTGATATGCATTTTTTTACCAGTTCAGCATCACTCAGTGCCAAATCCAACAAATGACTGAGAATTTTTGCTTAATCTGCGCCAAATGCTTTCACCTTTTTCATGTTATTTGGCGATATTTTAACCATCACCATATCCGTTCTATGAAATTGCTTTAACATGTCACTTGTCATTTCCGGACAATCCTCGTCACATACAATTGGCATTTTTCGGCCGCAAAAACCTTAGACGCGGCTTCAAATCTTATTCCATGCTTATTAAAATTAGATTCCGCTTTTTCTTCATCCCATTCAAAAACCAGATCCCGATAATCAAGTTCGAAGTACTCATACATCTTTAGTAATCTCCTTTATCCTTGTTCATTGTAGCATGAACCCCTAATGAATTCAACGCAGAATTTGAAAGCGTTCAAAATTTTTCTCAGAAACTATCATCTTTTCATGAAAAACACCCTTGACATTTCCCTTTTTTTTCATTAAAATAATTATGCAATTCCTTGAAAGGTGTTTGCTCTTATAACCTTTCCTTTCACAAGGATTTTGCAAAACATACATGGGCTTGTACTGGTTTCGACAGGGATTCTGAAGATGGAGAAGCTATCCGCAGGCAGATGCGTCAAATCGCAACCTTAAAATTAAACGCTAACGATAATTTCGAATTAGCTGCGGCCTAATTGCCGCATGTCAGCCCCGGGGCACCCGCACCTTGGGAATCTGGCACCGACCATGCGGGAAACGATATCGGCAAAGCTTTGAACCGGTAGGCGTATCATGAAGCTACTAAAACCGTAAGGATGTTCGTTTCCGTACGGCGGAGGGAATGAAAAGCAACGGACTATGATAGTAGAAGTACATGGGATGGATTTTTGGACGCGGGTTCGACTCCCGCCAGGTCCAGTCACGAGGAAACGGCGAGAAATCGCCGTTTCCTTATTGTTTCATCCAAATTCGTCGCCTCCATGCAAGCAAGTACTTTCATCATACGGGAGGCCATGCCTTTTTCAGGCGAATATTTTAAATCTAAACATAACTAAAAAATACGCATAAGATTTTAAATGTCCAACGCAGCATGATATCCCCAGTACACCGCGTTCGTGATGGTAGACACCTTCGCCGCGTCCCCGATGACCGCCACGTAAGGTGCGCAGTCACGTAAGTCTTCCACCGCCAGACGGCAGCGGTTTTCCAACGAACCGCCGTATTCATCCGTCCTCTTATTAAAGTACGGGGACAGAAACTGGTTAATCAGCCACCCATGACCGCCATGAATCATCAGCATTTCAAAACCGGCTCGCTTCACCAACCCCGCCACTTCTTTGTAAGAAGCCACGATGTCGGCAATCATTTCCTTCGAAAGGGCCTTCACCTCGACCCCGTCCGGCCGTACCGTGTCCGACGGTCCCCACTGGTTCATCGACTTCTGCTTCGACTTGTCCGTCATATACGTGCCGCATACATGCCCGAATGCGACAATTCGATGCTTGGCATCGCTCCGTGCCTGCGAATGGCATCTGCGGTATACGTTGCCGAGGCCAATGAATTTAAAATCGCCGTGTCCAGATGATACGCATGGGAACCATCTGTTTTGGGATGCACCATCAATTCGCTGACCGTGACTGCGCCCGCGCCGCCTTTGGCACGTAATTCATAAAACGCCGTCGATTTCGATCCGATGCAACCGTCATTCGTAATGTCCGTCCCGCCCATCGGAGCGGAAAACATACGATTACGAAACGTCGTCCTTCCGAGCGTAATCGGAGAACATAAATGTGGATATTTGCGTTCCATTGAAATCTCCTCCTCGTCTTTATCCTAATTCTACCTAATTCCACTTTTATGATTCGTAAAACCGCATGTCATCCCATACTTCCATAAGCTGTCGGCGGTCTAACCGCTCCGTGCGGGTCTCCCGGTCATAAATGCGCACCGGGGAATCCGCCCCCTCAAACCTCTGCCAGTCCGGGTTCGGGTCACCGGTCTTTACAAAGGAAATCCAGTCCCCGTGCATTTCCTTAGAAATCTTTTCAAACACCTCTTGCGGCTCTCCGCCAAACGCAAAGTGACTAAACGGATGATCCGGCTTTACAAATACGGCCGGAAGTTCAAATGCATGGGAAGCCTTCCATCCGGACTCAATTCCCGATTTTGTCACCAATTCATAGCGATACATCCAGACATTCGGCGTATATTGCCTTTGTGCCATCGCCACTTTGACCGCGGGCATCTCAAATGCGTAGTCCGTCGCAAAACGAATGAACGGATCCCCGCCTATCTGCCTGGAATCCCTGGTAAGCGGCGGGATGACGGATGCCATCGAGACGGCACTGTCCCGAAACAGTGTAAACGACTCATTCGCGGAAGAATGATAAAAATTCACAATCTTGGGAAGTGCTTTCGTATTTCCATTCTTCTCCAACATCTGCGTAATCATCGTCCAACTGTTTGGGAACCCGGTATTTTCCGGATGCACGAACATGGTGCCCTCGTGCATGTTCGTTCCTATAATAATTCGAATGCCTTCCGCGCTTCCGCCCCGAATCGCGTCGATAGGCCGAACCGGCATCAAGTCGTCCTGTATCGGTCCCGGCAAAAACATCCCCGGATTCTTATATTGATGTTTTGCGGCCACATATTCGTTCCCTACCAGAAACAGTCTGGGATCCTCCTTACGAAGCCGGGGAAGATCCTTCTCGGTCCAGTTCATGCCCTCTAAAAACAAATCAATATTTTCTCGCGCCATTTGATGTGTCATCATGCAATTGGGAAGGCCGCTCTCAATGATTGCCTGCTGGAACGTTCCTTTCACGCCGGGACAAGCAAGCATGTTGACCACGGATGCCCCGCCCGCCGATTCGCCGGCAATCGTAATGCGCTCCGGGTCACCGCCAAAAACTTCCACATTGTCATGGATCCAGTTTAATGCCAGAATCTGATCCGAAAGCCCGCAGTTGGACTCAAAATCCTCGCAACCGGGATACGTCGTAAAATCATAAAATCCAAGAATGTTGGTGCGATAATTAAAGGAAACGAACATCACGCCGTCCCTTGCAAACGCATCTCCATTGTACATTTCATCCGCAGAATATCCCGTATTATAACCGCCTCCATAAATCCATACGAACACCGGGAGTTTGTCCCCCATAAGCGGCCTCTGGACATTCACGGTCAAGCAGTCCTCATCCCCCATAACCTTCCCATCATTTAGCTGAATCGGAGCCGGGCCATATTCCTTTGCGTCGAAAACGCCCTCCCACGGCGTGACGGCCTGCGCCCGCTTAAAACGCAGCTCGCCCACGGGCGGCATGGCATAAGGAATCCCCAAGTATTCCACGAGCCCGTTTCGCTCATATCCCTGCACTTTTCCGCTTGTCGTAGTCACAACATACTCACTCATCGCTTTCATCCTCCGTCCTATTTATGATATCATTTATAGCTTCATTTTACAAAAAAGGAGCGCAAAACAATATCAGGATTCCATTCTTTTTGATATTATTTTGCACTCTTTTTTCACTCGGCAAATTCCATAGGCTTGTACATTTCCCGGTACTGCCTGGGCGTCATCTGCTTTTTCTCTTTAAATATCTTCCCGAAATAACTCTGGGACGGAAAGTTGACATACTCCGCGATTCTCGGCAACGGCTCGTCCGAATAAATCAAAAGGTTCGCCGCCTTTTCCACCCGTACCTCGTTGACGAAGTCCTGCAGGCAGACCCCCGTCTCCTTCTTAAACAACCGTGACAAATAGCTGCCGCTGATTCCCAGCGTGTCGGCGATTTCCTCCAAATAAATCTTTTCCCTATAATTTTTACGCACGTAGTCCTTACAACGTTCCGTATACGAAGTATGGTGCTTCGTCTTCTGTCCCTGCACCAACTTCGTCAACTCTTCCACCGCATGGTTTCGATAGGTCAGAATCTGCACGACGTCATCACACTGCGAGCCCTTGTTAATATAGAACCCGCTCACGCGGTAAGCCACGTAAGGCATCACGCCACCCTCGATGGCCGCACGGGCGCAAAGGGATGCCGCGACCGTCAAGAGATTCCGCCAGTGCGTCAACTCGTCCGATCCCAATTTCCCAATTTGCGTGTCCATCTCCTTGGAAAGCCGCACGGCTTCGCCGACGTTTCCATCCCGCACCATGTCGAGGAGCTTGCGTTCTTCCTGATAGGTATGCCGGTAAATGTCCTCTTCATCTGATTCTATGTTGAAACGAATCCGCTCCTTCTCTTCTTGTTCCTTCGTCACCTGCGAAAGATGATTGGCATCGACCAAATCCTGGTCCGTATATTCCTGCCCGACGACCAGCTTTGCCAGCATCCCGACCGCCTTCAAAGCCTCCATCAACGTGTGGTAATAAAGTCCCTTTTCCCACGCCTCGTCAACCCCGTATGTCCGATAAAAATGATGTCGCTCCACGCGCCCCATGCTCTTCGTACAAAGCGGTCCCATCAAAAAGTATTCCCCGCCCCGTGTGACGCCGTCACCAGTTTCCCACCCAGAACCAACGGCACTCCCGGCCTCAGTCTGGCCGCCACTGACCTTCAAGGCTTCTCCTTGACCGGCATCCCTTTTCACGCACACGAAAAACGCCTGATATTCATCCATGAAAATGTAAGGCTCTTGTTGCGCGTCCGCCCCGTGCAGCAGCTTCGTCCGAAGCTTTTCGCTCTTATAAATCGGGTTGTACTCCGCATTTTCCTCAT
Source organism: uncultured Faecalicatena sp. (assembly GCA_948468385.1). Taxonomy (GTDB): domain Bacteria; phylum Bacillota; class Clostridia; order Lachnospirales; family Lachnospiraceae; genus Schaedlerella. The sequence continues at coordinate 54,770 of CAOKHZ010000020.1, forward strand.
AAACGTCTAACTTCCCACCCCGCACGCAATAGATCCCCGTATGTAAAATCTGCGCCAGATGGCTTAAAATATAGGTTTGCATACGTTTAAATGCTCCTGGCTCCTAAATTTTTATCAAGATAATCCATTTTATCATTTTTCCGTCTTTCAACACAAGTGCTTTTCACAATTAATTTCTTCTTTATCTATTTTGGGTTCACTTTGTACAGAAAATCATCACTGTTACTATTCTCTTGAAGCAAGCAAAACTCTTTTCCTCAATTGCTTGATTCCCATTTCCGTTTATGATAGACTTACAATCAGAACCAAGAATACCAAAAACGCCAAGGTGGTGACATTTATGAAATCGTTCAATACGACCGGGGCATGCATCCCAAACAATCATTACATGATAGATTTGAAAAGCCGCATGATTCAGATTAAGGCCATGATAGATGCAGGTGAATATTTGACGATTAATAGAGCCAGACAATACGGAAAAACAACGATGCTAACCGCATTAAGAAATCATCTGCAAGAGTATGGGTTTGTCAAAACCAAAAACGGGAAATAATCGGAGAAACCGAACTAACCGAAGCAACGGTGTAGGAATTCATTCCCTTTCAAGCGAGGTGGCGGGTCACATGCCCGCCACCTCGTTTCATCACTTTCCACATTATACGCATTCACAATTCATGTCCGGCAGTTCATCTTGCTCACGCGCACTCCGACGTTTTCTCAAACTGGCTGTTGTATAGCTCCGCATAGAAGCCATTTTTCGCAAGCAGTTCTTCGTGATTTCCCTGCTCGACGATGTCGCCGTCCTTCATCACCAGTATCATGTCCGCGTCACGAATCGTGGACAAGCGGTGGGCGATAACGAAACTGGTACGCCCCTTCATCAACGCGTCCATCGCCTTTTGAATCTGTATCTCGGTTCTCGTGTCGACCGAACTCGTCGCCTCGTCCAGTATCAAAATCTTCGGGTCGGCAAGAATCGCCCTGGCAATCGTCAGCAATTGCTTCTGGCCTTGCGACACGTTGCTGGCCTCCTCGTTTAACTCCATGTCATAGCCGCCCGGCAATGTCTGCACGAAACGGTGTACCCGAGCCGCCTTTGCGGCCTCGACGATTTCCTCATCGGTAGCATCCAATTTTCCATAACGGATATTATCACGGATGCTGCCATGGAACAGCCACGTGTCCTGCAACACCATGCCAAACATCATGCGCAACTCGCTGCGGTTGAAATCCTTGACATTGTGCCCGTCAATCAAAATCGCCCCGTCATTCACGTCATAGAAGCGCATCAGGAGCTTGATCATCGTCGTCTTTCCGGCACCGGTCGGACCGACGATGGCTATCTTTTGCCCTTCCTTCACCTTCGCGCTGAAGTCATTAACGATAATCTTATCCTTGTTATAGCCAAAGTGCACATGGTCGAACTCCACGTTTCCCCGCAGGCCTTCCACGGATACCGGGTCAGGCACCGTCTGGTCTTCCTCTTCTTCCTCAAGGAATTCAAAGACACGCTCCGCCGCCGCGGTCGCCGACTGCATCATATTGGCCACCTGCGCCATCTGTTGGATTGGTGACGTGAAATTACGCACGTACTGGATGAAGGATTGGATGTCTCCGACGGAAATGGCGCCGCGGATGGCCAGATAGCCTCCCAAAATCGCCACGCCCACGTAGCCTAAGTTCCCCACAAAGCTCATCAACGGCATCATCAGTCCCGACAAGAACTGGGAACGCCATGCCGAATCATACAGCGTATTGTTGGCCTCCTCGAACGTGGCCAGCACGTCCTCTTCCTTATTAAATACCTTCACGATGTTATGTCCGCCATAAACCTCTTCCACCTGGCCGTTCACCTTGCCCAAATACTCCTGCTGCCTGCGGAAATATTTCTGCGAATGCCCCATGATAGCCCCGACGAGCCCAAGGGAAAGAGGCAAAATCAACAACGCCATCAACGTCATCGGCAAACTGATGGAAATCATCATTACCAGCACGCCAATCAGGGTCGTCACGGATGTCACGATCTGGGTGGCGCATTGGCTTAGGCTCTCACCCACCGTGTCCACGTCGTTCGTCACCCGGGAGAGAATCTCGCCATGTGTCTTGGTATCAAAATAATTCATCGGCATGCGGCTGATTTTCTCCGACAATTCCTTGCGGAACTGGTACGTCATCTTCTGGGAAACGTCGCCCATCATGTAACTCTGGATGCCTGAGCACAAACCACTGATGGCATACAATCCCAACGTGAACAATAAAATCTGTCCAATCTTTAAAAAGTCCATCCCGCTGCCGCCAGACACCTGGCTGACCAGCCCGGCAAAAATCTCCGTCGTGGCCATTCCCAAAATCTTTGGCCCCACGATACTAAACAAGGTGCCGCATATGGCGAAAAAGAAGATAAATCCCAAAAGTACCTTGTATTTCGCCATGTAACGAGCCAGCTTGAGAAGCGTTCCCTTCATGTCCTTGGCCTTTTCTCCCTTGCCAGGCATCCCGCCGCCATGCTTGCTCCCATTCTTTTTTCCATGCATCATCTTAGGCATGAGCAACCTCCTCCTTTCCCACCTGCATATCCGAAAAATCCGCCTCGCCTTGCGCGACGTCACTTATCCCGCTTTGTGCATCTGCGCCTTGCAAAGCAACATCTCTTCCATCTTGTGCCGCCTCACCCTGCGCCGAGTCTCCCATGTCGGCCGCAAGTTCCGCTTCGGAAAGCTGCGAACTGGCAATCTGCTGGTAAACCTCACAAGATTTCAACAATTCCTTGTGCGTGCCGATTCCGGCAATCTTTCCTTCGTCCAGCACGATAATCTGCTCCGCGTGGAGAATCGTGCTGATTCGCTGCGCCACGATGATCACGGTACTTTCCGCCGTTTTCTCTTTCAACGCGCGCCGCAGCGCAACGTCCGTCTTGTAATCCAACGCCGAAAAACTGTCGTCAAAAATGAACACGTCCGGATGCCTGGCAACGGCACGGGCAATGGACAGACGCTGCTTCTGCCCGCCGGAAACATTGGAACCGCCCTGGGCAATCGGGCTTTCGTAACGCTTGTGCTTCGTCTCGATGAACTCCGTCGCCTGGGCGATGGCCGCCGCCTCCTCCATCTCCTCTTCCGCCCCGTCCGGATTGCCGAACATAATGTTGGACTGAATGGTTCCAGAGAACAACACGCCCTTCTGCGGCACGTATCCCAGCTTGTCGCGTAAATCTTTTTGCGCAAGGTCGCGAACGTCGACCCCGTCCAACGTAATCTTTCCTTCCGTCACGTCGTAAAATCTTGGAATCAGGTTGATTACCGTGGACTTTCCGCTACCCGTGCTTCCGATGATGGCCGTCGTCTCCCCCGGCCTCGCCACGAAGGAAATGTCCTCGATTACATTTTCATCCGCCCCCGGATACTTAAACGACACATGGTCGAATACAACCTCGCCCTTCGCGTTTTCCGGCAGCGCAAGCGGATTCTCCGGATCCTGAATCATGTTCTCGCTGGTCAAAACTTCATTGACACGATCTGCCGCCACGGCAGCCCTCGGCAACATGATGGAAATCACGCACAACATCAAGAAGCCCATGATGATCTGCATCGTGTACTGGATAAAGGCCATCATGTCCCCGACCTGCATCTGCCCTTTCGTGATGCTGTCCGCGCCGACCCACATGATGAGGACGGACACGCCGTTCATGACAATGGTCATAGCCGGCATCATGAATGCCATCACGTGGACGACGAACAAGTTCGTCTTCGTCAAGTCCTGATTGGCCACGTCGAAACGTTCCTTTTCATGTTCCTCCGTACTAAATGCCCGAATGACCGGCAGACCGGTCAAAATTTCCCGTGTGACCAAATTCAAGCGATCCACGAGCTTTTGCATCACCTTGAACTTCGGCATCACGAACACGGACATCAAGACCATGATCAAGCCAATCAAGAACACGGCAAGCCCAATCACCCACAGCATGGAAATGTTGGTCTCAAACACCCTCACCAAACCGCCGATGGCCAGAATCGGCGCATAAAGCACGATCCTTAAAATCATCACCGTCACGCCCTGAATCCGCTGGATGTCGTTCGTGTTCCTGGTAATCAAAGACGCGGTGGAAAACTTGTCAAACTCGTTGCTCGAAAAAGACACCACCTTGTTAAATACCTGGCGGCGCAGGTCACGCCCAATCGTCGCGCCCATACGGGATGCCATGAAGCCGACAAAAACGCTTAATATCATGACAAATAACGCGAGCGCCAGCATACGGCCGCCAACCGAAAACAAATAATCAAACTGCATCTTTTCCATGTCGATGCCCAAGTCTTCATAAGCGCTCTTAATATAAGTAACCGCTGCCTGCTCCACGATGGACTCCGGCAACGCGGACATCTGCCCATGGATGCCCTCTATCAATTGCGCACGCGCCTCATCCGGCAATAACCGCAAAATGTCGAACACGTCTGCATCGACCCCAAGCACCCCCTCCGGGACGTTCGCCTTCAACTGCTCCACAATTTGCCCCACGGTCTCGCTTCCGGTGCCGAAATTCTCCACCAGCATCATCGGAAGGCTCATCTCCCCGCACAGTTCGTCAAGCCGATCCTCGTCCTCCTGCACGTCCGCCTTCAAGACATAAGCCGCCTTCGCATACGTCACATCATCTTTCTCATACGCCGAGAGCACGTCTTCTTCCTGCTCCTTTGTCAAAAAGAGACAGACCTTCTCCATTTCCTCCACTGAAATCGCCGTCGGTATCACGTCATCGACACCAGACTGCTGGATGCCGACATTGACGATGTTGGACGTATATGCCGGGAGTGACAAGTCACAATACGCCTGCAAGACCAACAACGCCAGAATCACGATGGCATACTTCCAATACCTGCCAATGTACTTAAATAAATTTTTCATGGCTCTTCCTTCCTTTCTTTCTACTTTTATAAATCACTGAAATCGCCGTATTTTTTATACTTTTGCATCTTGTCTTTAAATTCCTGCACTTTTGTCTCATATTCTTGCATTCGTTTTTCGCACTCCTGCATCCGTGCCTGATGCTCTCGCATTTTTTCCTTTGCCGCCCGTTCTCTTTCCTCTTCTTCCGCCTTGTTTAAATTATCACAAACTTGCATCAAGAGACGTTTTAATATGATTTTTTCTTCCATGCTCATTCCAGAAAAGACCGTCTCGTCCAGAGCTTCGCCCACCTTGCCCAGATTCTCCAAATACTTATGGCTTTTTTCCGTGACGGAAAGCCGCATCACCCTCTGATCCTTCGAATCTGGACAACGCACCACGTACCCTTCCCTCTCCATCTTCTGGATAGAAGTCGTAATCGTAGAGGGCGTCACGTTCATCCGTTCCGCCAACTCCTTCTGGGACAACTCTTTGCCGGACAATGCCAGTAAAATGCCCGCCTGCCACAGTTTCATGTCGAACTTGGCGAATACCCTCTTGGCCTGCTCATCCATCATACAAGAAATCTGTTTAAACAATGCAATCGCGGGAATATCCGGATCCATGTACCACATCTTGATTCCACCTTTCGTAGCTTTCACAAATAACTCCATTCACCGCCCGGCATCACGCGGGCAATTAGTTTGATATCTAACTAATAAGATACGATATAGTGCTTTGTTTGTCAAGATACAATTTTTTAAATAATGTTGGATTTTTGAAATTTTTTCTTGTGAAATTTACATAAACTCTTTTAGATTCCTTGATTTTTGGCTCTTTTTCATACTTTTACAGACCATCAGAATTTGTAAAAAGACAAAATCCATAGGTTGCAGTTTATAAAAAATTAATTAGTTTTCAAACAAACTAAAATCCAGCGAATTCTGGGAAACGGATTTTGTATCTTTCATAGACTTCCCCTTGTTTTCGTGTTATACTAGGAACACTTGATAGTCCTTGCGCAAAGCTGTTGAGAACATTGACTTAAGTAAGTACAAGGAGGGGAACCATATGACAGAGAACGAAAAGCTTGACCTGCTATTATCCGAAATGCAAGAAATGAAGGCCGACATGCAGGATATGAAGTCCGACATGAAAGGGATGAAATCGGAGCTTCAGGAGACAAACCGCCGCATCACAAACGTGGAATTGCACCTGGAAAATCACACGGACAGAAATATCCAACTATTGGCCGAGAATTTTATCAATCTCACCAACAAGCTCAACCAGGCGATTCCGGCCGCCGACAAGAACCTTGCAGCGTTTCTTATAGCACGCGATTCCATATCTATAAATTGTTCGCATACCATGCTCCAATAGCACCTCGTCATAACGATTATCCTTAATTTGTTGCATTGCCGCCTCGCACCCAGCATCAAATTTCCCGTTTTCCGCATATTTCAACTCGATAACGATACCGATTTCCTCATCCTCAATTTCCACCATGATATCGCTGTATCCGTCTCCCGCTTCCGCATTCGAAACAACACTCCAACCGTCCTGAAGTCCTCTTCAATATCTTTTAACCAATCGGCGGAAAGGGGCGCGCACGCGCGGACATTGCATGCCGTCTCGACCACCGTCTCATAGAGGACGGCCGTCCGTCGTAATGACAAACATCGTATGCTCCGGCACGTCCTCGCGGCGGGCGTATTTATGAATGTTGCCAATGTGATGGATGGCTCCGCCAATCGCGTCAAGCAAGGCGGTACAGCCCCGAACCGTATATTCCTCCTCCGTCATTTTCGGAACGTCCGAAAGATTCACGCGGTCGTGCAGCACCTCGCTCACGTTGTCAAATAGAATCGTGGATACATAACATTTTCCCAAACGCAATATTTCTGACTTTTTCCGCAACGCGCGCCATTGTCCCCAATCCTTCCTTTTGTTATGATAAAAACACGACCGTCTGCTTGCGCATGACACCCGTGTTCATTTTCAATGTACGACGGGCGGCACAAAACCATGCAGTTGGCAATATTTTATAAAGGAGTCAGACACCATGAACAAAAATCATGCCATTTTTTCCACGTCTTTCTGGATGGAACCAGTACAAGTTCCCGAAAAGCCGGACATTTCCGATTCGTATTTCGAACCTTACGTGATGGATGATGACGACCGATTCTACCAGGATTTGCGCCCCGCGCAATTCGTCTGCTGCCCGCTCACCGTCAGCAAACCAGTCAAAAAGGCCGTACTTTATGCGACCGCCCATGGCATTTACACGCTTTACCTAAACGGGCAACGCATCGGCAACCAAGAATTCGCTCCCGAATTCAGCCCTTATCAGAAATGCCTGATGTATCAGTCCTATGATATCACCCCGCTCCTTAAAATAAGCAATCCTGCAAATGCAGCCCCTAGCCTTCTCACAATGGTTGTCGCTGGCGGTTGGTGGTGCGGCCATGTCGGCCTAAGCGGTGACAATTGCCAATACGGCGACCGATTGGCAATCTTGTTGGAGTGCCATATCGAGTACGAAGACGGTGATTTTGAAATCAAGGATTTCTCCGAGGCTAAGTCAAGCCCCTCGCACATCCGTTATGCCGACCTGTCCGTCGGGGAATACTATGACGCGTCGGCCGCTCCCGATTGGAGGCGCGACGGCTTGGATCGCAATGACGCACGAAGCGGCGACAGCTTTGGTGACGACAACGCGCGAAACGATGCCGGCACACACTGGTTGCCGCTCAAAAAAATCGACTTGCCCATGGACAACCTCGTGCCGCAAATAGGCGACGGCGTGCAAATCATCAAACGGCTGACGCCGCACGCCCTCACGCAAATGCCCGATGGTTCCTGGATATTGGACGTGGGGCAAAACATTGCCGGTTATCTGGAAATCTCCCTTGATGCAAAAGCCGGATGCAAAATCACTCTGGAGCACACGGAAATGCTGGATGAAAAAGGAGAATTCTTACGCTGCATCAAAGGCCGCCACAAGGAACAGCGGGACGTTTACATTACTTGTGACGGACAGCAAAGCTGGCATCCCTCCTTTACCTACCACGGTTTCCGTTATGTGAAAATCACTGGCTGGCCCGGCGTTCCTTCCCTAAGTCAATTTCATGCCTGCGTACTTTCCACTCCTCTTAGGCGCACCGGATTTTTCGAGTGCAGTGACGCACGGCTCAACAAATTACATGAAAATATCTGGTGGAGCCAGCTCGCCAACACGATTTCCATTCCCACCGACTGCCCGCAACGCGAAAAGGCGGGATGGACCGGCGATGCCATGATTTATTCGGAAACCATGTGCCTGCTTTCCGATGCCGAAGCATTCCTGCGCCGCTGGCTTTCCTACTGCCGCGCCGAACAGCGCCCCGACGGAAGCGTTCCCATGGTCGTGCCATACTTAAGACAATATGAAAAATTTGCCGCCAATGTCGGCTCGCACACGTCTGCCGGTTGGGGAGACGCCATCGTCATCATTCCGTGGAACCTCTATTTTCACAGTGGAAATGTGGAAATCTTAGAAGAAAACTATGCCGCCATGAAAGCCTGGGCATCTTATGCCGAATCACACGCAAGAAATGGCCTGCCTGCCAATTTTTCCGAAATGGATTCCGAACGCCAGAAGCGTCAAACATATCTCTGGAACACGGATTTCTGCTTTGGCGACTGGCTGTTACCTAGCGTCATGAAGCAGCCCGGTGCCGTCCCGATGGACAGTGCCGCTAAAACGGCGGAATTGATGGCATCCGCCTACTATGCAAACACCATTTGGTTAATGGAAAAGGTCGCGAGCGTATTGAAAGAGCAAGAGGATGCCGCCTATTATCATGACCTGCACGAAAAAATCCGTGCGGCTTTCATGGCGGAATACGTCCGTCCCGACGGCACTTTAACCCACGAATTCCAAGGAGCCTATGTCGTCAGCCTCAAATTTCACTTAGTGCCTCTCAAATTGAGAGCCCAAGCGGCCAGACGACTTTGCGAACTCATCGCGCAAAATGACGATTGCCTGGACACCGGCTTTTTAAGCGTCCACCTGCTGCTCGACGTACTCGCTGAAACCGGTCATGCCAATGTCGCCTACAAACTGCTGTTTCAAACAAAATGTCCCGGGTGGCTCTACATGATAGAACACGGCGCGACCACGATATGGGAAACGTGGGACTGCATAGGGTCTGACGGAAGCATCGGCGCATATTCGTACAATCATTACGCCTTTGGCTGTGTCGGAAAATGGTTCTATACAAGGCTTGCGGGAATTGTCGCCCAAGCCCCGGGCTACCGAAAAGTGCGAATCCGCCCCGGCCATGACAGCGGCCTGACTCATGTCCGCGCCACCGTCGAAACACCCTATGGCCCATTGACCGTGGCCTGGGAAATTCTGTCTGGAACATTGCGGGTTGAAACCGTGATACCAAAGGAAATTGATGCACGGCTTTCCCTCCCCGGCCGTGAAATCAAACTTGCGAATGAAAAAAGCCAAAACTGGTGTAGCCTCATAGACTGAGGTTGCACCAATTTTATGCCTATCTTCATTTTCCATCGCAATCGAGTAGGGGAGATTTTTCCCCTGCTCGTCGCGCCGGGACAGACTGCGTAAGGAGCATATACCTTTCTGTCCCGTTGCATAACAACAGCGGCTCATTTTTGCGAGCCGCCGTAACTTTTTAACCGAACTATGTTTTTTAATCTTTCAAGCCTGCGCCTGCGCCCTTTTCGCGAATTCCTGATCCGCCTTGATTTTGTCAATCAGTCCCGTGTTGGCCGCATAGCTTAACAACACCAACAATATCAAGCCCTGGATAATCGTCTGCATGTTCGAATTCAATCCCACGATGGTAAGGCCCGATGCCAAAAGCTTCATTGAGAACACTCCTATTGGAACGCTGACGGCCTTGTTGACATTTTTTCCGAGGAACTTACCTAAAAACATTCCGGTAAAGGATTCCATCTGCACCGGCATGGATCCCATCGCCGCCACATTGTCCACGCTCCCCTTCGATACATACATCAGTGCACCGATGGAGAAAAACACGCCCGTCAAGATAAAGCTCATCAGCTTTACCTTGTCTATGTCCAGCCCCGCGCCCATGGCAATAGCCGGATTTTCCCCTATCGCCTTCATGTTATGTCCTAGCACCGTGTATTCCGTAATGACATAAAACACCACGCACATTACGATCATAATGATAAAGCAGTATGGGCTTAAAGCAAGCTTCGTCATGTCGATTGGCAACGTGCAGCCTCCCGGATAAAAAATCCTCGGCACCGCTTCATAGACCATCGTCAATCCTAATGACAGCACGACGCACGGAACTCGAAACGCATTGTAAAGACCGCCTTGTATCGTCATCAGACCGGTTCCAATCAACAAGCAGAAGAAAATCAGCCCCGGAATTCCGGTTCCCGTGGCCACGGCCAGATTTCCACCGATGACCGCGCCGCAAATCATCGAGGCGCCGCCCGCAAAATTCATCATTCCCATGTTCAAGTTCAACGTCAGTCCCAGACAGACAATCGTCCCCATCACGGACTGTCGAAGTGCCGTCATTAAAATCCGGCCGCTTATGAACGAGCCTTTTGTCGCCACCGCGAAAACGAGTAGTAATGCAATGGGCAAAATCAACACTTCCATGAGATTTTTGATATAAACCATTCCTTTTTTCATATCGTGCTCCTAGTTTGAACGTCGGGACATCAAATCTTCAATCGTATAATTGTCACAGATTCCCGCAAAATCTTCGGCAGTAAACTCTTCGTTAAAATAGTGTACCATGTTCATCATCTCTTCCGCATTATACGGCGGCACGTCCCCGACCACGTACTTCTCCATCGCCTCGAAATCCTCCACCGACTTGATTTCCATACTGTTTCTCGTCATTAATCTCGTTTCATCATCAATCATTTTACTCTCATCCAGCAAATAATTATACAGTGCAAGGAAACACGTCATGGTAATGGCCGATTTGCCTCCGGTACAATATACCAACGTACCATTTTCCAGCAGTTGCTTGTCCGACGACGCATAACCGACCGTCGCCAATTTCACGGAACCCACAAGTCCTTCCGTCACCATCGCCTGCGACACGCCGTCATTGGCAATGACACAGAAGATTCCGTCCATTTCTGGAAACGCGGAGGCAAACGTCGCCACGGCATCGGCATATTGCCCGCGGCTCTGATTGTCCGCCAACAACTCCATGTCGTCATGTTCGGCCACGAAATCAAGGAAACCTATTCCCCTATTGTCAATGGATTCGCTGATTCCCACCGTCATCCTAGCAATACACACCTTGCGGCATCCGGCCTCGTAAAGCGCCGCTCCGGCCGCATAGCCTTGTGCATAGTCGTCCTCGCAGACGCTGCCCAGATAATTCGCTTTTCCGGCCAGCTCCTTCGTCATCTCTTCCCCGATGTCCGGCTGATTGACCATCGGCACGTCTCCCGCCGCCTCCACGCAGGCCGCCGTCTTGACACAAGCGCCGATAATGCCGTCCGTATCCGAGGCCACCGCCGTCTCAATCGCCGCAATCGTATTTTCCGTGGTATTCGAAGTCTCCACATAATTGAAGGTCACGTTGAAATGCTTTTCAATATATTCCAGCATCTGCTTTGTCTCCACTCCCTGACTATCCGTAAAATTTCCCAACATGACAGTGATGTTAAAATGAGGTGCCGCCGCCAATGTCTCGTCCACGTCCGCCGCAGAAGTGTCCTCCAGCTTTGTCTGATTCTCTTCCTTTTGTCCGCCCTGCTCCTCCTTTTTGTCTTCTCCCGAGCTGCCGCATCCAACCATTGCAAATACCATTGCCGCACTCAGTAACAGTGCCGTCCATTTTTTAATCTGTCGTTTCATAACGTTTCTCCTTTTTCTTTTTCATTTTCATGAGTGTTTCCACATTCGCACCGCGTTCCCTGTTCTCTTCCTTTTTTGTCCACCGCCGTTTTCCCATCATCAGGAAACCAATTTTCCCGAACTTCTGTCGTAAGACAAGCCTACGATTACGATAAACAACAATCCTTTGATCCCATTGATGATATTGGCATCCAAATTACATAACAAAAGCCCGTTGCTCAAAATACAGACCGTCATCGCGCCAAGAATCGCATTGATGATTTTGGAACGCTGTCCCCCTTTCAAAGGAAAGCCGCCAAGCGCGATACATGTCATCAGGTTAAACTCCGTGCCAGAACCGCTGGTATTGGAAACGCCGGCCGCCCGAAACAACGAGAAAATTCCCGCAATCCCCACGCAAACACCCAAAAACACATAGCCCCAGATGACATACTTGCTGACATTGATACCCGATTCCCGTGCCACCGTCCGATTTCCGCCGATAATTTTCGCCTTCTTCCCGATTCCGGTATATTCGAACAAATAATAGCCTGCCACAATAATTGCAATCAATACAAAAAGCTTGACCGCCACGTTGTCGATAAAGCGATAGTCATTGTAAGAAATATTGAGCTGGCCGCTTTCCGAACTCGTGGTCACCATGTTCAAGACCCCCATCAAGACCATTCGAAGCCCAAGCGAGCCGACGAACACCGGTATCTTCAAATACAAGGCACAACATGCCACGCTGACCGAAGATGCCACCGGCACCAACACGCCCACGAACAAGGCGATCGCCAACGGAACCCGATTGGCCAGAATCATCGTCACGATGACAAATTCTGCCAATCCCATCGACGCGCCCACCGTAAAATCCATCCCGCCGTGCGCATATACGAACGAGGCTCCCACCGCTACGATAATCATGACAAACGATTGATTCAATATATTTGCCAGATTATTGGTGGAAAACAGATTTCCGCCGGTCGCGATGGCCAACGCCGTAACGACGAATACGAATCCCGCGTAAGGAATCAGATTCATCACCAAATCCTTTTGCCGCGCCTTTTTATCAAGCTGCTGTTGGATCAGCAAATTTTCCTCACTCGTTCTTGACACTTGCTTACCGCCCATATGCCCTCTCCCTCCTTCCTAAATAATGTATTCAATCACGTCATGCTCCCCAAGTTGTTCCTCACGTTTAAATTCCTTGGAAATCACTCCGTCTTTAAACAACAGCACCCTATCAGACATTCCTAAAAGCTCGGGCAATTCTTCCGAAATCAGGACAATGCCCTTGCCTTCCTTTTTTAATCGCTCCATCAACCGATACATGTCCGTCTTGACACCGATGTCGATTCCCCTGGTCGGACAATCCATGATGAAAACATCACAATCATTACCCAGCCATTTGGAAAATGCCACCTTCTGCTTGTTACCACCGGAAAGTTCCTTGACCAATTGTTTGCCGTTACGGCATTTGATGCCGAGCTTTCCGATTTGCTCTTGCACCACACTCTCTTCCTCGCCTGGGCGGATAAAGCCGACTTTATTTTCCAACTTGTCCCAGACCGGCACCAAGATATTGTTGGCAATGGAACCCGTCAAGACAATGGATTCATTGTCCCTGTCCTTTGGAATATAAGCCATCCCATTTTTCACGGCAGACTGCGGGGACGTAATTTCCTTCCCTTTCCGCGGCAGTGTCACCGAACCGGTCAGCACCTTGTCAATGCCGAACAACGCCCGCCCCACTTCATGCATGCCGCTGCCTGACAAACCGCCAAACCCCAAAATCTCGCCCGCGTGAACCTCCAGCGAAATGTTTTGAAACCACGGCCTGACGGAAATGTGATCCGCCTTTAACAACACCTCGCTCCCGCTGCTGCCACTTACATCGGCCCGATAATACTCACCGTTAATCTCACGGCCAACCATCAGCTTACGCATCCGTTCCACCGACATGCTTTCCTGGTCCAGCGTGTCAATGATGACCCCGTCACGCAGCACCGTAATCGTATTGCAGACCTCCATCAACTCGTCCAGGTCATGGCTGATGAAAAACACCGCCTTGTTTTCCTCATGCATTCTGCGAATCAAATTATAAATGATGGTGCGTCCTTTTTGCGCCAACGCCGTGGTCGTCTCGTCAATGATAAGCACGTCCGGCCCCGTCGACATCGCCCTTGCTATCTCCACGATTTTACGATCCTCGAAATTGAGCACCGACGTCATCATGTCGCCCCGGATGTCCGGTGCCCCAATGTCCGCCAGCACGGCATCCGCGGCACGATTGATTTTTTTCCAATCGAGAATTCCAAACTTTGAAAACTCGCCAAGCCGTCCGGCAAAAATGTTGGATGCCACCGTGATTCCCGGTATCGCCCCCATCTCCTGCACGATCATGCTGATTCCATGCCGCTGCGCGTCCACCATGTCCTTTGGGCTATACGGTTCGCCCTTGAGGTACAGTTCGCCGCTGTCAGCTTTCTGCAAGCCTGCCACGAGTGACGAGAACGTGGATTTCCCGGAACCGTTTTCACCAATCAGCCCCCGGATTTCACCCCGGCGAATCTCAATGTCAACATCAATCAGCGCCCTTGTCGGTCCGAATGACTTGCAGATTTTTTTTGCGGTAATTAAATTTTCCTCCCGCATCGGATATTCCCCCTTTCTTTCATAATATAAAGTTTTAAAAGTACTTTCCTCCTGAAATCATAACTTAATGTGTAAATAAACCGGCAAAAAATATCTCGCTCTCCTGCCACAATTCATCAAGATGATGACGCTTTAACAACTCCTGCCATGGTATGTAGCCGTCATGCAGACGCACCTCGTTTTCCAGCATTTCCATCATCCGTTCCCTTTGCTCGCGCCAGGCCGGATTTTTCACGATGTCACATGTTTGAAACGGATCCGCCTCCATATCATACATGCACACGGCCTTTCCTTCCTGGTTCGTCACCAACAGCCGCTTTCCATCAGTCAATGCCCTCCATGACGGCAATTCCCGATTCTTCGCCTGATGGCACGGCACATAACTATATAAGTACACATATTCTTGCCCTTTTCGCGAAGGATCTTTCATTTCCCCACTCAAATCATGTCCGTCCACTTTAGATTCAAATCGTAGTCCGGCCAAACCGGCCAGCGTCGGCGCCACATCGACCAACGACAAAAGCTGCCCCCGCTCTCCCGCCGGAATATGTCCCGGCCAGCTTATCACGAACGGTACTCTGGTGCTTTCGTCAAAATACATCTGCTTGTTCAAATATCCATGACTGCCCAACATGTCTCCGTGGTCAGACGTATACACAAAAATCGTATCTTGAGACAATCCGCTTTCATCCAACCATTTCATCAGTCTTCCAATCTGCCGATCAATCAGTTCGATGTGGGCATAATAACCGGCATAAAACTTTTGCAAGTCATACGGTTCAATGGATACCTCCCCTGCCCGCACCGGCTCCGAGACATTCTCCCGAAACGTCACATTTCGGCATAATGTCTCGCTTTTCTTTGGCTCCGGCAATCTCAGATAAGGATCGTGCGGCGCCCCATATCCTAAGAACAATGCAAACGGTTTCCTTTGTGCCTCGCTTTTTCGTTCTCCGTCTTGCACCTCGTCGAATCGACATTTCCCGCTACGCCGCTCCCCCACTACCTGCTCCAAAAATTGTAACGCCAACGTGGTTTCCCCTTCGGGCGCATAACCTTCAATCGGAAACCGTTGGTTATTATTATCGTCATAATACCCCGACAGATAATCGTGATTACAGTTATTGGCGCGCCAATATTGAAACCCCAGCCGGTTATAATGTGTGATGAACTGGTCTCGCGGCGCACCTCCCAAATGCCATTTTCCCACGTATGCCGTAGTATAACCAGCTTGATTTAATACATCCGCAATCGATGTACATTGTGGACGAATCGGCAAATCATTTGCCGCCGCGCCGTGCCGCAGGGCATGTTGCCCGGTCAGAAGCGTCCCCCGCGCCGGCACGCATACCGGACAGTTGGAGTAGGCCGAACGAAAGACCGCCCCCCGCTTTGCCAACCGATCCAGATTTGGTGTCGTCACCTCCGTATTTCCCGCATATCCCACATCGCAAAAACGATGCTGGTCGGAAAACACAAAAATGATATTTGGTAATTTCGTTTTCATTCCGACTCCTCTTTTTTGACTTGGAACTATTGCAATAGTCATTTCTAATGTACGACTCCATTTTAATCCACGCTTCATCGTTTGACAATTTTTTGCCTTGCCCAAAAACTACGAATTCTTGCTCCCACGTCACAAGATATATCCAGAATAAAGAGTCCGGCCTGCCGGACTCTCGCGCCGGAGCGCGGCTGCGTCAGCAGCCATTTTCCTTAGGCGCGAAGTGCGCATCCCCCAGAGGGTTTCGTATCATAGGGAACGAAGTTTCCTATGATACGAAAAAAGCAGAAACCCGCCTCCAGATTTCTGCTTTTTATTTCCTTATTCGTATCATTGTACAATAGCAATGCTATCCCTGATTATTTTTTCTGTACTTCAAAGGTGTAACGCCCTCCATTTTCTTGAAAATGGAAAAGAAGTAGTTCGGTGTATAGCCAACCTCATAGGCAATTTGCTCTACCGGCAATTCCGATTCTGAAAGCAACAACTTTGCATGGTTTAGACGAACCGCGGTCAAGTATTCCACCACCGTCTGCCCCATGCATTTCTTAAACTCACGGCAAAGATAAAATTTACTCATATAACAAGCTTCTGCTATCTCGTCAATGGAATGAATGCGGACAAACTCCTGCTCAATATAACGGCAGACATTGGCCAAACGCTCCGGCAATTGCACCCGTGATACAATCTGGTCGCAAGAGATAATCTTGGTCAACAACTCCCACAACAGCAAATTCAAAAGTAATTCATTGTTGACGCGCTCCGCGTTACAAGCATCGGCTATCTCCATAAATAGCACAAATACTTTTTCCTTCATCCCCAACGACACCTTGACGGAATGCTGGTCGTAAAATCGTTCAAACACTTCGCCCAACTGATGTCCTCGAATCTGCAGGCCATGATGCACCCAGTCCCCCGGCCCGACCGTATAGTAATAATGCTCCTTGCGGCAGTCAATAAAAAAACAGTCACCGGGATAAAAATCATATTCCTTGCCATCATATACAAGTCTTCCGTGTCCCTGCGTCGTATAGCAAACTTGAAAAGAATCATAATCCTGCCGATGCATGTAAAATCCGTCCGGCGTGTTCAAGTTGACCGTCATGGATTCCAAATAAAGCAGATTTTGTCTGGCAAATTCGCCCGTGACCGGAAGAATTCTCCGCAAATCATGGCTTTTGCTCATATCCATGTCCCAATTTTTTCCATGCTCTTTAAAATACTCCCGGTAGGAGTCCACACCAGTCCCTTCCGGGAGTATTTTATTCTTCAATCGTTTTGTCATAAGCAAAACAGCCCCTTCTAAAATCCATCATGGATTAAAAATTCATCTATTTTTAACCCTATTCCGGCATCAGGGACATTATATGATATTTTGTGCAAAAACGCAACGCCCTCTCCTCTGTTAATATCAAACTTCAAACCCAAAATACTTCACGGCATTGCGATAGGAAACGCCCCTGACAATGTCCTCCAGCACTTTGTAATCCTCCGGATACTCTCCATTTTCCACCCATCCTCCGAGCAGTTCGCAGAGTATGCGGCGGAAATATTCATGCCTCGTATAGGACAAAAAGCTTCTCGAATCCGTAAGCATTCCTACAAAATTGGCCAGCATTCCCAGATTTGCCAGCGAAGTCATCTGCTCCGTCATGCCGGTTTTATGGTCATTGAACCACCATGCCGACCCTTGCTGAATCTTCCCTGCCGCACTGGAATCCTGAAAACATCCCAACACCGTTCCAATCACCGCGTTGTCGTTCGGATTCAATGAATACAAAATCGTCTTCGGGAGCTCATCCGTGCGGTTCAGGCTGTCAAGGAAATCTGCCAATTGATCCGCCGGGGCATAATTATTGATACAATCATAGCCCGTGTCCGCTCCCAGCTTTTGGAACATCAACCCGTTATTGTTGCGTTTACAGCCAAAATGAAGCTGCATCACCCATCCCAGCCGGTGATATTCCCTTCCAAGGAATTGCAGGAACGCGGTCTTGTATTTTGCGATTTCCTCAAACGTGAGCGTCTCCCCTTTTAAGCCCTTCTGGAAGATTCCTTCCACCTCTTCTTCCGCCGTCGGCACGCACACCACGTAGTCAATTCCATGGTCGGACACCTTGCAGCCCCTCTCGTCAAAATAAGCCATCCGCTTCAGAATTGCCCGTTTCAAGTCTGCAAAACTCTGGATTTCCATGTCACCGACCTCTGCCAACTTCCTTACATACTCCGGAAAAATCGCCGCCTCGACATTGGTCGCCTTGTCCGGCCTCCAAGCCGGCAGCACCTGCACGTCAAAGCTTTCATCCATCTTGATTTTTTCATGCCACTCCAGGGAATCCACCGGGTCGTCCGTCGTACAAATCAATGTGACGTTTGACTTTAAAATCAGTCCCCTCACGCTCATATCCGGCTCCTGAAGCTTTTTATTACAAAGGTTCCATACCTCCTCGGCGGTTTCCTCCCTCAAATGCCCCTCGTAGCCAAAATACCGTTTCAATTCCAGATGAGACCAGTGATAGAGCGGATTTCCAATCAATTTTTCCAACGTCTCCGCCCATTTCTGGAATTTCTCACGATCCGGCGCGTCCCCGGTGATATAGTACTCATCCACCCCGTTCGAGCGCATTTGCCGCCATTTGTAATGATCCCCGCCGAGCCAAACCTGCGTGATATTTTTAAACTGCCTGTCTTCCGCAATTTCCTGCGGATTGATATGGCAATGATAGTCCAAAACCGGCATGGTTTCAGCATATTCGTGGTACAGTTTTCTGGCACACTCCGTACTCAGAAGAAAATTTTCATCCATAAACGCTTTCATAATTCCAGACTTCCTTTCTATTTATAAATCTAATTCTTTTCCATGCGACGGGCGGACTCGCGCCCGCCGCGCCGCATCATACATACCCCATCAGGCTCGGCAGCCACAAGCTAATTTGCGGAATATAGGTCACCAGCATCAGCACGATAAAGATGGCTGCAAAATAAATCAACAGCTGCTTCATGACCGTTTCAATCTTCACACCGCCAACCTTCACTCCGACAAATAACGTCGTTCCCACGGGCGGGGTGATGGTTCCGATGCAAAGGTTGAAAATCATCATAATGCCAAAATGTATCGTGCTCATCCCCAATGCCTGACAAACCGGCAGGAAAATCGGCGTAAAAATCAGGCAGGCCGGTGTCATGTCCATGAACGTGCCAACCACCAGGAGAATGAGGTTGATCATCAGGAAAATGACAATTTTATTATTGCTGATGGACAAAAGCCCGGTCGAAACCGCCTCCGGGATGTTCGTAAACGACATCACCCACGACATGATGCTCGACACCCCTATCAGGAAAATGATGATTCCCGTCATCTCCGCGCTGTCCTTCAAAATCGGCATAATGTCCTTTATCTTGATCGACTTGTACAAAAACAGCGACAGCAATAGGCTGTATACCACCGCGACGACCGCTCCCTCCGTGGCCGTGAAAATACCGCTGATAATGCCGCCGATTACAATCACGATCAGCAAGAGACACGGCAGTGCCTGCACGAAAATGTTCCATTTTTCCTTCATGGTATAAATCGTGTTACTGCGATATCCCCGTTTTCTCGCGATAAAGAAAATGACAAGCATGCAGGCCAGTCCCCATAAAATTCCCGGGAGATACCCCGCCATAAACAACGCCGCCACGCTCGTTCCGCCGCTCACAAGTGAAAATGTAATCATGACGTTACTCGGCGGAATCAAAAGCCCTGTCGGAGCGGTCGCGATATTCGCCGCCGCCGAAAAATTCGGGTCATATCCCTCTTCCTTCTCAATCGGCCCGATGATGGAACCCATGGCGGAAGCCGCCGCGGTACCGGAACCGGAAATCGCGCCAAACAGCATGTTGGCAAGCACGTTCGTCTCCGCCAAGGCTCCCGGCATCCGCCCCGTGATCACCTTGGCAAGATTGATGATGCGAACGGCAATTCCGCCCTTGTTCATGATATTTCCTGCCAGGATAAAGAACGGAATCGCCAGCAGGTTGAATACGGAAATTCCCGAAAAAATCCTCTGGGCACCGGTTAAAACCGCCACGTCCACGTCCATGATGGGGAGAATCGCACAAATGGAGGATATCCCCAGCGCGACCGCGATTGGCACGCCCGCCAAAAGCAAAACTACAAGTACGACCAATATAATCAATCCACAAACAATTGCAATGCTCATAACCTTCCCCTCCTACGCTTCTTTTTCTTTGGCGTGCTCGCCCGCGCCGACAGATTCCTTCTCGCCGGCAGCCGCATTTGCCTGCCCGGTCACGAGATCAATAATATTTAACACAGAATACACCACGATCAAGACTCCCGAAATCGGAATAATCGTGTACACGACTCCCATCGGCACGCCCAGAGAAGCCGTGGATTGTATCATGGTAAGCTTGACGATTGTAATGCCGCCGTATACCATGACCGCGCCGGCAAGCAACATGATCAAAACTTCCGACACGATACTTAATGCCTTCTGCACGCCTTCACTGAACTTGTCGGCAAGAAATCCCATGCGCATGTGGTCGCGCTTGCCAAACACATAGGCCGTGGCAAGCAGCGCCATCCACGTAAAGCTGTAGGTAAGAAGCTCTTCCGAGACGGTGCTCGGGCTGTTAAACACGAAACGGGTAATAATCTGATAGGTTCCGATGACCACCATCGCGGCAAAAATCAAGGCACTCGCAAAACTCAACACTCGGTCGATTCCTTTTCTGATAGCATGTAACGCACTCATCTATTTCCCCTCCTTTGAACTTGTCGCATTTTTAGATTCTGCCATATGCTTTTCATTGATGGTCTGGATGTGCTCGTACAGTTCCCGGATACTCTCATTGTCAGCGAGCATTTCTTCCTGCACGTTTGCAACCTTCTCCTTGAACAGCTCGACATCCACGTCAATAAATTCCACGCCCATCTCGTTTTTCGCCGTTTCCTTCGCCTCCTCAATCTGTTTCTCCCACTCTTCCAGTTCTATCTCCGTCGAGAGGAGAGCCGCCTCCTGGAAAATCTCAAACTCCTCCTCGCTCAGACCGTCCAAAAATTTCAAATTCCCCACCAGCACGTCCGGCACCATCTGGTGCTTGTTATAGGCGTAATATTTTGCCACCTCGCCATGCTTATTGTTGGTAAGAGCCAATTCATTGTTCTCGGCACCGTCAATCACGCCTTGTTGGATCGCGGTATATACCTCGCCAAAGCTCATCGGGGAAGCCGCCGCGCCGAATTCATTACACATATTCACGCTGGCCGGGCTCTGTTGCACACGTATCTTCAATCCTTTCAAATCATCCGGCGTATAAATCGGAGTCTTTGCATAGAAACTCCTCGTCCCGGCATTGTACCAAGTCATCACCTGGAAGCCCGCCTCGTCCGTGGAACGATATACCTGCCGCATATAATCGACATCATTCATCGCCTCATGATAGGCTTCCTCCGAGGTAAACAGATACGGCATGCTAAACACCTCGTAAACATCCGCAAAATTTTCCAGGTTCGGCGTCCCCACCACCACGAAGTCAATCGCGCCGGTCTGCACCAGCTCAATTACCTTTGTCTGACCGCCGAGAAGCTCGTTCGGGTAAATCTGAACCTCGTACTTGTCCCCGAGATTTTCCTCAATATACTCCTTGAACTTCAAAAGCCCCAGATGCTCCGGATGCGTCTCTGACTGAGAATGCGCGATGCGGATGATCCGCTTGCCGTCTTTCAAGCCGCAGCCGCTCATGCATACGGTACTGGCCAAAATCATCGCGGCCGACAACGCTAAAACCAATGCCCTTTTTAATGCTCTCATCTTCTTTGATTCCTTTCTTTCATAATCAAACTGACATGTCGCCTGACGGCGACATCACCATGAGTCAAAGACCCCGCCGCAAGCAGCGGGGCATCAAACTTGAAACGCCCCGAGGGGCGGGGTATTTGACCCTCGCGGCAGTCGCCAAATGCCTGCAAGCAGTCACTTGGCTCGTTGCTCGCGGGAATAAAAGTCGCAATTCTTCGGAATCAGAAATCAACCATTACATAATCAAGGAACAACGCCTCGATCCGTCAGAAATCCGTTGTGCTGCGCTTCACCAAATGGCATTTCACCATTTGCTTCTGCTTCATGCTTTTTCCGCTTAACAAGGCCATGACCGAGTCTATCGCGGTTTTACACAATACCTCCGGCCTCGTGTCGACGGAAGTCAGCTCAGGCTCACAACTAATCGAAAGCTCAGAATTATTATATCCAACGACATTGATTTCCCCCGGCACCTTGATGTCTCTCGCATGCATGTACTTGAGCGCGCCCACGGCCAGGCTGTCATTGACCGCAATCACACCGTCAAAATGCAGATTTCGCTGGCGCAGCAGCATGTCACGGGTGGCATAGATTCCTTGTTCCGTTTGGAGGATCCATTTTTCATTTATCTCCACCCCGTGCTCCTTAAATGCGGCCCGGTAGCCTTCCAGCTTGCGCCTCGCACTATAGGAATCCGAATCCGTCAAAAACAGAATCCGCTCTTTTCCCGCGAAAAGCAATTCGTCCGTCACGTCATACACTGCCTGAAAGTCATCTGCCAGAACGCAATAAATATGTTCCTCCTCCAGGTAACCATTAATCAAGACCACGGGAAGCTGCCCGGAAACCTCTTTTATACAAGCATAGTAGTCCGCCGACTCATCCGCATAATCTGAACCGACTAAAAGCAACGCGTCGATCTGTTTCTTAAGAATCCGCTCCACGGCTTGTTGTTTGTCCTCCGCGTCATAGCCGCTGCAATACAAGATGCAATCATAACCATATCCCTGCAGGTTCTTTTCCAAATAAGAAACCGCTCTCGCCATGTAGGTGTCGGCGACATCCGGACAAATGATGCCCACCGCCTTCATGGAACCAAGCCCTAGCCCCCTGGCAAATACGTTCGGTGTGTAATGGTTTTCTTCCATCACTCTACGCACCTTTTCCTTCGCCTTCTCGCTGACCTTCGGACTGTCATTCACGACTCTCGACACGGTGGCGATGGATACGCCCGCCAGCTTTGCAATGTCATAAATATTCATAATTCCACTTCCTTTAACCTTCATTCGTTTCCCGAAGTGTAAGCCCTTACACTTTCTTTCATTATACCACTCCGCACGGCGAATGCAATCCTTTTCTCACTGGCACAATTCACAATTTTCGTCCACGAAAATTGTGCATATCGACAGTTTAAATTTCATTTGCAAACTTTCTATTGACGAATTCCTCACATGGGTGTACTCTTTGTGTAAGCCCTTACATTTTCGTAACCAGTTTATACTCGCGGCCGATAAAATCTGCCGTGAGTATCACGCCAGCCACAGCCGCCTGGCGGTATGTTTTCCTTATGCGGCTGCGCGCACCATGCTATACCGAGCGGCAAATTTGTTCGTCGCCTGGTATGACCAATGGTAACAAGAAAGGAGGTTTCGTACCACGTGCAGACATTTATAAAAATTCATCCCATGGATAAAGTAGCCGTTGCGTTACAGCCTTTGGCATCGCGGCAAACACTCTCCGTGGACGGTGAAGAGATCTTATTAATAGAAGAAATCCCGCAGGGACACAAATTTGCATTGTGCGATATTGCAAAAGGAGATTCCATTATAAAATATGGTTCTCCCATCGGCATCGCGACATGCGACATCAAAAAAGGCTCCTGGATTCACACGCACAACATGAAAACCGGGCTGGGGGAACTGCTCTCCTACACCTATACCCCGCAGCATTCATCTCTTCCCGAAATGAAGGAAACACGCCATTTCCAAGGTTTCCGGCGTTCAAACGGGAAAGTTGGCGTTCGCAACGAGATTTGGATCATCCCCACCGTAGGCTGCGTAAATAATGTCGCGACCGCCATCGAGCGAAAGGCGCAAGCCTATGTAAGCGGTTCCATCGATGCCATTGCCGCATTTCCCCATCCTTACGGATGTTCCCAGATGGGGGAGGATCAGGAAAATACCAGACGCATTTTGGCTGACCTTATCTCACATCCCAACGCCGGCGGCGTGCTTGTTCTCGGCCTGGGCTGCGAAAACAGCAACATTGACGTATTAAAAGAATATCTCGGCCCCTACGATTCCGAGCGTGTAAAGTTCCTCGTGGCGCAGGAATCCGAACAAGAAATCGAGGATGGGCTCGAACTTGTGAAAGAGCTTACAAAGTATGCCGGACAATTTGAACGAACGCCCATTCCTTGTAGCGAACTCATCATCGGCATGAAATGCGGCGGCTCCGACGGTCTTTCCGGCATCACCGCCAATCCGACTGTCGGCGCGTTTTCCGACCTTTTGATTGCCAACGGCGGCACCACCATTTTGACCGAAGTGCCGGAAATGTTCGGCGCGGAAACACTTTTGATGAATCGCTGTGAAAATGAAGCTCTCTTTACAAAGACAGTGGAACTCATCAACGACTTTAAAACCTATTTTACCAGCCACAACCAGACGATTTACGAGAACCCGTCTCCCGGGAACAAAAAGGGCGGCATCTCCTCTCTCGAGGACAAGTCGCTCGGCTGCACGCAAAAGTCCGGTTCGGCTCCCGTAAAGGGCGTGCTCGCATACGGCGAACAAGTAACGACAAAAGGATTAAACCTTTTAAGTGCGCCCGGCAATGACCTGGTGGCCTCCACCGCCCTTGCCGCGTCCGGTGCCCACATCATCCTTTTTACGACCGGAAGGGGAACGCCTTTTGCCTCCCCCGTGCCCACCGTAAAGATTTCCAGCAATTCCTTGCTCTATGAGCACAAGAACAACTGGATTGACTTTGACTGCGGCACGATGGTTTCCGACACGAGTTTGGAAACCTTGGGCGAAGAACTTTTCCAATATGTAATGGACGTGGCCTCCGGCA
The DNA here is from genome assembly GCA_948468385.1 of uncultured Faecalicatena sp. Classification (GTDB taxonomy): domain Bacteria; phylum Bacillota; class Clostridia; order Lachnospirales; family Lachnospiraceae; genus Schaedlerella. The sequence goes on from CAOKHZ010000020.1 coordinate 79,542, forward strand.
AACAAGTAAAAGCGGAAGCGGCAGGCTTCCACGACATGGCAATTTTTAAGAAAGGCGTGACACTGTAAAAAGCATCAGGCCAAACAATGCACAATATACCATCTACAAGGTAAGGCATGATGCCAAGAGCAGTATGCCAAACAATATGCAATAATCGAAGAGAGGCATAATATCATGAAAAAATTATCTTATGAAACATTAAAGGAACTTGGATATGACGGTTATCTTTTAGAGCACGCCAAGGAACGTGTTCTTCAATTCGGCGAAGGAAACTTCCTGCGCGCCTTTGTCGACTATTTTATCGACGTTATGAATGAAAAAGCAGGATTTGACTCCAAGGTCGTGCTCGTCCAGCCGATTAGCGGCGGCGACATGATCCGAAACTTCATCAATGAGCAGGAAGGACTTTACACACTTTATTTGCGTGGAAATGAAAACGGAAAGAAAATCAACGAAAAGCGCGTGATTTCCAGTGTCAGCCGCTGCCTAAATCCCTACAGCGACTATGACACATATATGGCTTGTGCACAAAATCCAGACCTCCGCTTCATTGCCTGCAACACGACGGAAGCCGGCATCGCTTATGACCCGGCATGCCAATTTGCAGACAAACCGGCTTCCAGCTATCCAGGAAAATTGACCCAATTTTTATACGCAAGATATCAGGCTTTTGGCCAGGAAAAGGGGAAAGGCTTTGTCATCCTCTCCTGCGAGCTCATTGACAACAACGGAAAGGAACTGGAAAAATGCGTCCTTCAATATGCAGACCAGTGGAAGCTGGAAGACGACTTTGTCAAATGGGTCAAAGAGGAAAACGTCTTCTGCTCCACGTTGGTGGACCGCATTGTCACCGGGTATCCGAGAAATGAAGCGGCCGCACTCTGTGAAGAGTTGGGCTACGAGGACAATGTCATCGACACCGGCGAAGTCTTTGGCTTCTGGGTCATCGAAGGTCCCGAGAGCTTAAACGAGGAACTCCCCTTCGCCAAAGCCGGGCTTCCCGTCCTCATCACGGACAACCACAAGCCTTATAAGCAGCGCAAAGTACGCATTTTAAACGGAGCACACACCTCCATGGTACTGGGAGCCTATCTTGCCGGCAAGGATATCGTAAGAGATTGTATGGAAGACGAAGTCATTCGCGGCTTTATGAACCGAACCATTTATGATGAAATCATCCCTACATTGACACTTCCCAAGCAGGAACTGACCGAATTTGCAAGGGCGGTGACGGATCGTTTCAGCAATCCGTTTATTGATCACGCATTGCTTGCGATTTCCCTGAACTCCACGTCCAAATGGAAGGCGAGGGTACTGCCCTCCCTGAAAGGATACGTGGAAAAATACGGAAAGCTCCCGAAATGTATCACCGCCTCCCTGGCTTTTTATATCGCATTTTACCAAGGCGTCCGTCTGGATGAAATCGGATTTACCGGACTCCGCGGAACGGAAGAATACGCCATCAAGGACGACCTCGACGTCCTGGAATTTTACGACGCACATAAGGAGGACGATTCCAAGACACTGGCAAACGCCGTCCTATCCAACAGCAAATTCTGGGGCGAAGATTTGACGGACATTGCCGGACTTTGCGAGGAAGTTGCAAAAGGCCTTGATACCATCAAGGCGGACGGGGCATATGAACTGATGAAGCAATGCCTGAAGTGAAAGGTTATAAAACCGGCAGGAAAGCGGCTAAACGCCCTACCTGCCGGTTCAAAAATAGCTACTCAAAAAACGCTTCGTTTCCATTCAACCGATTGAGACTCCTGCCCACTCAGACTGCCCATTCGCAGCACCTCACTTTCTTCATACTTTCCACAATCAAATCTACGTCATAATCCGGTGCAAATGAACTAGCCGCATCACAGATGACTCGAATGGTTTCCTCATCTTCCTCCTCCGAAAGCTCGTACAAACACTTTGCCGCTTCCCCAGAGACGTTTTGTAAAGGACTTTTTAATCAAGTTCACAGAAAATTTAGATTTCAGGACAAAAAATAAGGCCGGGAACCTGTTTTTAGATTCCCGGCCTACGGTTTTGTTTTATGCTGTCCGCTCTGCTTTCAATTTTTTTACTTCGTCAAGAGGAAGTCCTGCATATTCCGCAATTTTTTCAAGTGTCAAAATCCCATCTGCCAACATTCTCTTTGCGGAATTGATTGCTCCCTCTTTCAATGTCTGATTCCTCATATCTTCCATAGCCCGGCACATAATTTCGATTCCCTCCTTGCTCTCTTTGAAAAATCTCACCCTGTCTGCCAGTGTCCCAT
>CAOKHZ010000021.1 GCA_948468385.1 uncultured Faecalicatena sp.
CCGTTCAATTATCCGAACCACAGCGTTCTATTTATTTTATTTCCCCACCCCGTGACAAGTAACGAAAAATTCATTCAAAAATCCAAAAAGTCTTACTTGCATTTGCTCCCGATTTGTGTTAGAGTTCTTATAGAGCATTATATTTCTAAGAGAAGAATCCCGACGAGTTGTTTTGAGATGATTCTTACTTTTCAGATGATTTACGGTTCTGAATCATTCACGCCATACGGCATATGTAGAAATCTCAATGCTTGTAACCCGATATTAAAAAACAGCAGAGAGGTTTCGGTACTGTTCACGGGGGCTGTGCGCCCTGCCGCACGGCCTCCGTCCGGCAAAGTGATGGTGTCGGTGGGCATCCAGCCCATTGCCGCAAGTAATTTTTAATGGCTGGATGCCGTTACAATCCACGGCGGTTAAGCCGTGAATTGTAACGAGGTTTCATTTGGAAATGGACACGGTTATGGATTGCTACAAGTCGCATGCGGCGGCGTGGAAGTGACTTGCAATTATGAACCTCCTGCACCAGTACACGAAGAGAAGGAGGATTCATATGGGTGTAAAGGACAAGGTGACGATAAAGTACTTGCGTCAGAGCGATGTATTCGCGGATGCATTTAACTACTTTATCTATCATGGGGAGCAGGTCATTGCCCCGGACAGCTTGGCGGAATTGGACACGAGGGAGATAGACGTTCCCTATGGAGGTATCGACGAGGACGAGCAGCCGGTGCAAAGGACGCGGGACATCATAAAATCGGTAGTTGCCATGAGAGATAAAAGGACGGCATATCTTTTGCTGGCGATCGAGTCGCAGGCCGACATACATTATGCGATGCCAGTGAAGAACATGGTATCGGACGCGCTTCAGTATGCGAAGCAGGTGGAAAAGGCAACCGCCTCACACAAGAGGTCGGGAGATTACAAGGGGGCAGCCGGTGCCGAGTATCTTTCGGGCTTTATGAAGTCGGATCGGCTTTTGCCGGTGGTGACCCTGACCATTTACTTTGATTCAAAAGCATGGGATGGGCCGTTGTCCATTCACGAGATGTTTGAAAACCAGGATTCAAGGGTGTTTGAGTTGGTGCCTGATTACCGAATTAATCTGTTGGCACCCTTTGCGATGGAGAAAAAGGATTTTGAGAAATTTCAGACCACATTGAAAGAAATACTGACATTTATAAAATATGCCGATGACAAGGAACGGTTGGGGAAGATAGTGGAGGAAGACGAGGTGTTCCATCATCTTGGCAGGACGGAGGTAGACGTGTTGAATGCATGTGTCGGAGCGAAAATTACCGTAAAAGAAGACGAGGAGGAAACAAACGTGTGCTTGGCGATTGAACAAATGAAAGAGGAAGCGGCGGAGAAGGCTGTAAAAAAAGCGATGGAGAGTGCAGAGAAAGCTGCAAAGAAAGCTGCAAAGGCGGCGAAGGAAGAGGCGGAGAAGGCTACAAAAGCAGCGGTAGTGAAGGAGAGGGTTAAGACATTGGCAGATAGCGTTAAAAACCTTACGGAAAGTACGGGGTGGACGAAAGAACAGGCTATGGATAACATGAAAATTGCCGATGACGAACAAAAGATTCTTTTGAAATTGTTAGCGTAAAGGGCTGATTTATGAAAGCAGAATATGACATTGAAAATTTGAATCCGAGGAAAAATCCTTATTCAAAACGGTTAAAAAGACAGATTACGCTAAACATTGACAGTGATACGGTTGATTATTTTAAGGGACAGAGTGAGGAATCGGGGATTCCGTATCAGACGCTTATCAATTTGTACTTGTCGGATTGTGCGAGGAATAAGAAGCAGTTATAAGTGTCGTGGAAATAGCTGGAAACTTAACAAATAGAACTTCTTTAATTTAGAAAAGAGCATTCTTGGCGGAATTGGCAAATTCCCCGGGGATGTTCTTTTTGTTCCTTTCAAAAGTTGGTCGGATTTCTGGTAATAGGTGTCGGATTTCACAGATTTTTAAGAAATAAATTATGCTATATTTATGACAAGGCAAGAGGAACGCGCGGGGCGGGGAATCAGGGACTGGCGAAGCCACGGCGCGTTTTGGCTTGTAAAGTGTAGCAGTGAAACAAGTGCACAAGGAGGTTAAAGTGATGAAAAAGACATTCAAACGTGTGTTGGGCGCGGTGCTCGGCGGTACAATGGCGATGTCGCTACTGGCCGGTTGCGGCGGCGGTGGCGGCGTGGGCGGCGACGCGGATGAGACCTATACCATGTGGATTTACAGTGGGCAGGATTCCGCCTATTATCTGGATTATGAGGAGAACCCGGCTTTGCAGTATGCACTGCAGAAAACTTACGGGCCGGATGAGAAAACCCTGGCGATTGACTTCTGGGTTCCGCCATCGGGAAGCGCGGCGGACAATTATTCGACGATGATTGGCTCGGGGGATTTGCCGGACGTGATAGATGCCAGCATTGCCGATGCGCCGACCGTGATGTATGAAACGGGGCAGGTTATGGATTTGACGGAATTAATTCCGGAGTATATGCCGAATTATATGAAATATTTGGAGGAACATCCGGAAATCGCACATAAAGCATATGTAGATATTGATGGAGAGGAAAAAATGCTTTTCATCCGGTCGTTTGAGGAGGATTACGGTTATAATTTCTGCGGCGTGGAGTACCGCAGGGACTGGATTGCCAAATATGGTACGAATCCAGAGACGGGAGCGGCATTTACCGGCGAATTCACGGATGAAAGCGATCCGGACAGCTGGGTGGACGACGTGGTGTTCCCGAGCGGCGGCAGCGACCCGCTCTATATCAGTGACTGGGAGTGGATGTTTGAAATCTTCGACAAGGCAATGGAAGCAGAAGGAATCACGGACGGTTACTGCTTGAGCATTTATTATCCGGGATTTACTTGGAACGGCAATTTTACTTCTTGCTTCGGCGGCGGCTCCCCGCTGTGGTATAAAGATCTGGACGGAAATGTGACGTTTGGGGCAGATTCCCCACAGTTTCGGGCATATCTTGAATGCTTGAACACATGGTATTCAAACGGTTGGATTGACCCGTCCTTTAATCAGCGTACCAGTGATGCCCATTATTCGATTGATGATACGACGACCAGGCAGGGAAAGGTCGGTCTGTGGGTCGGACTGGAAAGCCAGTTGGGACGCAGGATGGACGTGGGAGCTTCTGAGTACACGGAAGGAATTTGTTCTTACGGCGCACCATGGCCGATCAATGACGTATACGGGGATGCATCTTGCCAGAACGTGGAACCGAACGCGGTAGACCACACGAGTTTGGCAGGAACCGTCTGGTATGTTACTTCCGCGGCAGAAGGAAAAGATTTGGGAACGCTGTTGAGTTTCTTTGACTATTTTTATTCGGAAGAAGGAGCGGTGCTGAAGACGCTTGGCCTTAGTAAGGAGCAAGTGGAGGAGACACAGAATCAGGTTTACCTTGACAATGGTTTGGAAAACGGTGCGTATTCCGTAAAGGAAGACGGGACGTATTTGTTAGACGAGATGTTGCAAAAGGACAGCGGTGGTTTGGCAAAAGCGGCAGCATTTACCATGGTGCCGGGAATCACGTTGGTAAGCAGCGTGGATAAGGGATACGCGGAGAACTATGAACACAGCATGTCTTTGTGGACGTTATATCCGAACACGACGTTTTTCCAAGGTTCGGACGTGACCGGGTACATGACGGAAGCGGATACCAAGAGCGTGACAAACATTCAGTCCAAGATTTTGGACTATATGACGACGAATGCCCCGAACTTTATCATGGGCAAGACGGATCCGTACGACGACGGGGACTGGAATGACTGGTGCACGATGCTTGGCAAATATGGTTATACGAAGGTGAATGACGTGATACAGCCATATGCGGATAAATATGAAATTGATTAAGGGAGGAACGTTTTATGGCAGCAAAGGCAAAAAGTCCTAAAGTAGTGGTTCCAAAGATAAGCTGGAAACGGGACTTTCAGAAAAACTGGCCGATATATGTATTATTTCTTCCAGCATTTATCTATACCTTGGTATTAAGTTACATTCCCCTTACGGGTCTTTTGATGGCATTTGAGAATTATTCGACATCCAGAGGCTTGTTTGGAAGCCAGTGGGTCGGGTTCCAGAATTTTATTGACTTGTTTACCGGGGAAGAATTTTTACGTGCCCTGCGCAATACGGTGATTATCGCCACGCTGAAATGTACGATTGGCTTTATCATGCCGGTGGCATTCGCGCTTGTACTCTCCCTGGTGAAAAACAAATTGTTTAAGAGGATTACGCAGACGTTTTCCTATATGCCGAATTTTATCGCGGCGGTCGTCGTCGTGGCGTTGGTGCAGGAGTTTTTGAGCGACCATGGTGCCATTACGATGTTGCTTTCCAAGTTTGGCTTGCCAGTGCAGAACTGGCTGGCCAACCCGGACGTCCCGGTATTTTGGGTGATTTATCTGGTAATGGGAATCTGGCAAGGAGTAGGTTGGGGTTCGATCATGTACGTGTCGGCGATTGCCACGGTCAGTGGGGATTTGCATGAGGCGGCGGCCATCGATGGGGCGACCAGGATGCAGAGGCTGTTCAAGATTACATTGCCGTGTATCAAGCCGATGGTCGTCATGATGATGGTGGTGAATGTCGGAGTCAGCTTTATTGCCGGTTTTGATACGATTCTGTTGATGTATATGCCGTCGACTTATGAGGTGGCAGACACGCTTTACACTTATACATACCGTATGGCGTTCTCGGCGGGGGCGTCGAATTATGGATTGTCAACGGCATCCGGCTTGTTCCAGTCCATCGTGGCAACGACATTGTTGATTGGCTCGAATGCCATCAGCCGCAAGATGGGTGAAAGTTCATTGTTCTAATGGGAGGAGGGAAAATGGATGAAAAAAGCAAAAGTAAAAAAGTATAAAATGGATGAATATGTTCCCTCGATGATAGAAAATCCTTCCATCGTGGATCGGGTTGTGGACGTGATTGTCGTACTCATCTGCCTTTTGGTGGCGGTATGTTCCTTTATCCCGATGTGGCATGTGGCGATGTCTTCGCTCTCGGACGGAAAGATTTTGATTACGCATGAAGGACTTGTTCTTTTACCGATTGGGGAATGGACGATAGCGGGCTATCAGCATTTGTTTAAAAATGCCGGTATTTTGCAGGGATATGCCAATTCCCTGATTAACACGGCGGCGGCCACCGCGATAGGTTTTTTCCTATGTGCCATCACCGGCTACGCGTTGAGCCGGCAGAGCAAGCTGAAGGGGTTCATGACAATGTTCATCATGTTTCCGATGCTGTTTTCCGGCGGTCTGGTGCCGACCTACATGGTGATTCGCTCCCTTGGCTGGGTGGGAACCAGATGGGCGTTGATTATCCCGGGCTGTACGAATGCGATGTTCATTATCATGATGATGAATGCATACAATGCCGTTCCGGCCTCCCTTTATGAGGCGGCCAGAATCGATGGTGCCAGCCATTTTCGCACGATGTTGCAGGTCATGCTGCCGCAGGCGATGAACATGGGCTCGGTTATTATTTTGCAGAACGTGGTTGGACAGTGGAACGCGTGGTTGAACGCCAAGATTTACGTGCCGAACAACAAGGCATTGTGGCCGTTGCAGTTGTGGATTAACACCATTGTGGCGGATAACCAGAATTTCCTTCGAACGTCGAACCCGGATTATAGCCGTTACCTGATTCAGTACGCGGTAATTATGGCGGCAACATTGCCACTGCTCGTGACATTCCCGTTCTTTCAGGATAAGTTGGAGCACGCGGTCATCGGCGGCGGCGTGAAGGGGTGACCGAAAGCAACTTAGTGAATCCGAGCATAGCGAAGGATGAACTTAGTGCGAGGTCGTTCTTTGAGATTAATGAGACCGAAGGTCGAATTTAGCGAAAAGAACTTCCTTGTTTGAAAGCAACTGGCATTGAACACTTGGCGAGCGCGGACGGCGCGAGTCTAGTGAGAAAGCCCATCCCGAAACTTGGCGAGGTGCTTTCGAGCCTAGTTGAGTGGATGTTACCATGTTAGCGAAAAGAACTTCCGTATAACAAGGGAAGTTTTTGATAAAACATTCCATTTAAAAAAGAGGAGGATTTAAGTTATGAAGGCGAAAAAGGTATTTGCATTGCTTCTTGCGGGCGCGATGTGCTTGTCGATGTTGACGGCGTGCGGCGGGGACAACAAGGATGACTCCAAGGAACCCGACACGAAGCAGGAGGAGCAGCAGGAGGACGATTCCAAGGACGAGGCAAAAGACCCGGCCGAAGCAATCGTTGACACGTATTACATGTATGCGTACGACGTCGGTGACATGAAGATGACCAACTATTTCCATTTTTATGAGGAGCAGCCGGTCATCGGCAAAGTATTCTGCGCGTCCTTTGCCATGAACCAGATTTTCACTGTTGGCACATATGAAGTGGAAGAGGCCGAGTACGCTTATGAGTGCTACAAGGATCGTGCGGCCGTTGAATCCGAAGAGGAAGGCGGCAATAACAAGACGACGGGAACCGCACCGTATACGATTACGTTCTATGATTTCAATGGAAAAGAAATCGGAAAATGCGGTTATGACGGCGACGTGCTGTACAATAACGGTGACGAGAAGCTTACTGCGGTCAGCGCGGGTGCCAATATGTATTATAAAGAGGCAGTTGACGGCGATTATGCCGATACGTTCGAGGCGGAAATCGGCCAGACTTACTTGGCTTACGTGTCTGACAGTGACGCGACCTGCACGATTAAGCTGAGCCATAATGGAAGATATGAAGATTTGATGGATATGCTGGTGGAGGGAACCTGGACGATGGCCGAGACTGCCGACGGGTATGAGTTCACTCTGACACCGGACATGGATGGCGACACGGCGGCGGTATTGGTCGTATCGAAGGATCAGATGACGGCAACCTACACGCCGGAAGGCGGCGAGGGAATCGCAATGACTTGCACGTCCAAAGAGGCACAAGCGGTAGCGACCTTTGCCGGAGAGGGACCGGAGGTCATGGAAGGAACGAACTGTACCGTGACGCTGTATTTGTATGACGACAATACGGCGAAGGTGACGCTTGGCATCCCGGGAACCGAAATGGAGATTGAAGCGGGTACGTGGGAAGCGGCCGGAAGCGACTACAAGGTAACGCTTGACAGCGGCGAAATCACGACGGCCGGCGGCAGCGTGGAATACGCAAACCCAAGCACGATGATCGGTGAAGTGACCGCCACCTTGACGGCACAATAAAACAATATGCGTTGTATCTATTCGTGATGTTTGCGTTGGCAAGCATGTTTCCATACAAAGTAGTTACAAGTCATCGGATTGACGGTGATTTGTAACTACTTTTTTGATGTGCGTTTAAATTGGGGGCTTTTAAAGCGGGTTTCGGGAATCCCACATCTTTGGAAAATCGTCCAAGAGCGGGCAGTTTTGAACGGGACAGTCCAAATCCTTATATTCTTCATTCTGCTCGTCTTCGTGTAGTTTGGGATTTTCAACAATCGGACAAGTTGCCTTGGAAAAACAGACTTCGTAGTCGTTGTTCGGATTTCCGGTAAAGCGATATTTTGCGTTTAGGACGATTTCTTTGCCGTGTTGTGGGCACGTCGCGTTCTTTCCGATGATGACATAGTAATTTCTCATGGTCGACACTCCTTTTGCAATTGGTCGTTAGGATTTTTTTGCTACGTACAGTATACGGCAAAGGGAGGAAAAGGACAAGAGATTTGTTTGTTCGTAGTGGATAAATATGGCTGGAGGGCAAAATGGTCAACTGAAATGACAAAAAGGTTGACAATTGCACGGGCATGGTATATATTTGTAAAGAATCAAAATATGCGGGAGAAATTTCGTGTGGTTAGGGATGTTTATGGCGTTGGTGGCAAATTGTGGCGTGACATTTTATCCGCGCGTTAATCGCCATGTTAATCTATATGATGTTTTTTCCAAGAAATAGACGGATAAATCAGGGAGGTAGAGACGAGCATGTCAATCGTGGAAGAATTGAAGGAAAAAGTGCTTGGCGGGGGTCAAATTTCGAAAGAGGAAGCTTTTTCCTTGTACGAGGCGCCGCTTGGTGAGTTATGCGCGGCGGCGGACGAAGTTAGAAAATATTTTTGTCAAAACAAGTTTGACATTTGTACGATTATTAACGGGAAAAGCGGGAAATGTTCGGAAAATTGCAAGTATTGTGCACAATCGGCATATTACCACACGGCCACGGAAGAATATCCTCTGCTGGGCACGGAGGAAATCGTGCGTCAGGCGAAATACAATGCGGACAAGGGCGTTTTGCGTTATTCCATCGTGACTTCGGGGAGGGCGTTAAGTGACGCGGAAGTGGAGCAAATGTGCGGGGCGATTCGGGCGGTTAAGGAAAGCGCGGATATCGAGGTGTGCGTGTCATTTGGCCTGCTGAATGAAAGGCAGTTTCGGGCGGTCAAGGAGGCGGGCGCGACGAGGGTACATAATAATCTGGAAACGTCGCGGCGCAATTTTCCAAACGTCTGTACCACGCACACGTTTGACGACAAGGTGGCGGCCATCCGGGCGGCGCTTGCGGCGGGGCTTTCCGTGTGCAGCGGCGGCATCATGGGATTGGGCGAGACGAAGGAAGACCGAATCGACATGGCGCTTTTTCTGCGTGAACTCGGTGTGAAAAGCGTTCCGGTCAACATGTTAAACCCGATTCCGGGAACGCCTTACGGGGGCAATGAGCGGCTTACGATAGACGACATGCGGCGTATCGTGGCAGTGTACCGCTTTATCCTGCCGGACGCGTCCATCCGCCTGGCCGGTGGGCGGGGGTTGCTTGCGGACAAGGGGGAAGGGTGCTTCGTGTCCGGGGCGAACGCGGTGATTTCCGGCGACATGCTGACCACGTCTGGCTATACGATCGAGTCGGACATGGACATGATCGACAAGCTGGGGTATAAGGCAGCGTTGTGCGATAATTCGTGTTGACTTGCGGATGGCGGTATGCCATCCGCACATTTGTGATGGGGAAAAGTTGAAATAAGTTTATGAATGAAATGCATAATGGAAAAACCAGATTTTATCTTGAAGCAACATATTCGGGTGTGTTATGATAATCATAAGAATTTGGTCAGACTTGAAGGTATGCCGGCATGGCGGGGCGGATTGATGGTAACGAGGCAGGAATGATTGTAATGGTTTGGCCAAGGTTTTGCTGTTACGTATGATTGAGGGGGCGAGGGATGGACGGGAAGAAGAGGAAGAATTGGCGGGACATATTGCCATATGACATGCGGGGCGGCTGGCAGAACTTGTCGTTTCGCCTTTTGTTCGTGGTGCTGGCTACGTTTTTGCCGCTCAACGTCATGGGAATCGTGGCGGCCGGCGTGATGTGGTCGGGTTCCTCGCGGGAACTGTACGGGGCGTACGAGCGGGAGATTAACAACGGGATGGGCGGTCTCGACGGAGCCATCGCGGAACTGGATGAAAATGTGGAAAATTTGTTCATGGACAATATCGGCAGCCTGACATTGCCGAGGGCGAAGGACGATTTGGTCGGTTACGAGGTGCTTGTGGAAACCAGTGGCTACATGGAGGAAGAGGAGCTTGACGGGCTGGTCTACCTTTATGATAGGCAGGGCGGCGAGCTACACATGAAGCAAAGCGGTTCCTTACGCAGTCAGGAAATATTGCAAGAGATTGAGGAGGATCTTTATATCACGTTTCCATTGCCTTACCGTTCAGGATGGCATTTTCGGGAATTTGCCGGGCGGCTTTATTATTATCGGTATTATAAATGTGCGAACTATAACATCGGGATGCTTTTGGACGTGAAGGCGAACATGGAGTCCACGTTCGAGGCGGATTTTTTCAGTGAGAAGGAATTTTATTTTACGGATGGCAATCTTTTGTACCGATATACGAACGGGATTCCCGAGAGGGAAAATCTGGAGGAGTGGGATTGGCTTTTGGAGAAGCAGACATCCTGGCAGGTCGTCGGGTGGGAGTCCGCCCATACGGATTTGAAGGCTTGTCTGCGTGTCGAGAGTGGTCGTTTTTTGAGTTCAATTCCTCTTGTATACTGGCTGTTATTGTTTTTGTCGATATCCTTCGTCCTGCTGGGCCTTTTGCTCTGGGGGATGATAAAGAAAGACGTGTTGACACCGCTTGGCGTCTTGGAGCGTGCGATGCGCAAATTGCGTGAGGGGGAGCGGGAGTTTCGAATCACGGAAATTGACGAAGGCGAGACCATGGAGATGAAGTACCTCTGCGACGCGTTCAACAAGATGGCGCAGGAGGTGCAGGAGTCCTATGAAAAGGACATTAAGATGGTGCAGGCCCAACTGGACAACCTGCGCCTGCAGGTGAATCCGCACATGCTTTTGAATTCGTTCAACATGATATACAGTCTGGCCCAGCTTCAAAATTATGAGTGCATTCAGGATTTCGCGCTCTACCTCGTGGATTATTTTCGATATATTCTGAAGGAGGCGGACGACCTTGTGACGCTGAAAAAGGAAATGAAGTTCGTGGAGAGTTACCTGGGCATTCAAAGGATTCGCTTTCCCGACACCTTCGGCAGCGTTTACAACATGCAGGAGGGGTGTGAAAAGGCTCTCGTTCCGCCGCTCTTGATTGAAAATTTCGTGGAAAACGCGATGAAGTACGCCCTGAAGCCTGGCGAGACGATTGAAATTCTCATCAATGCCAGGCGGGAGGAAGACAAGCTTTTGCTGTCCGTCTGTGACACGGGGAACGGAATGTCCGAAGAGGTTCTTGAAAGGATTCAGGACGGGGAAGTTTACGTTGACAAGCTGGGACATAAGCACATCGGAATTTGGAACTGCCGTCGGCGGATGGAAGTGTTTTACGGGGACGCGGCCAGCATGAAAATCATCAGTGCGCCCGGGCAGGGAACGCAGATTTGGCTGGAGTTGCCGTTTTTGGAGGAAGAGGAATGAGACTTTTAATCGTGGATGATGAAATGTTTTCCATCTCCGGCATCATGGCCGGGGTGAACTGGGACGTGCTGCCGTTTGACGAGGTTTTGCAGGCCAACAGTTACGCGCAGGCGGTGGCGGTTTTGGAGAAAAAGGCGGTGGACGTGGCGTTGTGCGACATCGAGATGCCGGGCGAGAGTGGGTTGGAACTGATTTCGTGGATCAACGAGCACCGGCCGGATACGATTTGCCTGATTCTAAGCTGTCATGACGAGTTCGACTTCGCCCGTCAGGCGGTGCAGCTACAGTGTTTTGATTACGTGCTCAAGCCGATGAAGTACGACCATTTGACGGACGTTTTGGAAAAGGCGGCGAACGCGGCCGAGGAGCGGACGCACCAGAACGTGCTGACGGATTATGGGAAGCGTTACATTGACAATTTGGCGAAAGACGTTCCGGAGGAAAACGAGGATGTGGCCGAGAAGGCTGCGGCCTATATCGAGGCACATTTGTCCGAGGACTTAAGCGTTCGGGAAATCGCCGACATCGCCTATGTAAGCCCCGACCATCTGACGAGGGTTTTTAAGAAACGGTTCCAGAAGACGGTCAAGGACTATATCACGTGGAAACGCATGACGCTGGCCGGGGAACTTTTGAAAAACACGAAAATGACGGTGACGATGGTTTCGGACAAGGTGGGATTCAACAACTATTCGTACTTTGCCGAGCAGTTTAAACGGTATTACGGCATGATACCGAGGGAGTACCAGGCACGCCATCGTAATTCAAAAGAGCGGTAGACGGGGAGTGTGTGTGGAATGAAAAGGTGGGCAATTGTTCTGGCTTTCGTGGTGGTACTTGGTTTGACGGCTTGTCACGCGGCGGAGGAAGACGACGTGGCCAGGGAGGACGTAAAGCCGCAGAAGACGGTGCGGGAGGAAAATGTTGAGCATGTCATATTCACCTACCAGACGATGGAAGGCAGCGTGATGGACGAGTTCGACGAGGTCATCGAGGCGGTTAACTCCATCACGGTTCCGGAAATCGGCGTGAAGGTGGAGGCGAAGCAGGTTGACGCGCTGGACGCGTTTAACCAGTACTTCATCTGGATAGGGAACGGGGAAACCATAGACCTCATGATGTTGAACTATCAGGACATTACGACATATGTCGATCGGGAAATGCTGCTTCCGATAGACGCGTATTTGAAAACGCAGGCTCCGACCATCCGGTTCATCATGGAGAATGAGTACCATCTGGAAAGTGGCTCGGTCATAGGTGGCAGGACGTACGGTGTGACGCCGTACAACTATCTGGGCGGTGGCGGCGGAATCTGGATGGAAAGGAAGTACTTGGAGGAGATTGGTTGGGAACACGAGGAGAAACATGTTTATACATATGAAGAACTGACGCGGATTTTTGATGAATTGAAGAAAAAATATCCCGACAAATACCCGTTGGGGCAGATTACGTCCCAAAGCGGCGGCACGACGTTTAGCTTTTATTCCAATATGCAGCGGGAAGTGGGCGATTCCCTCGGGGCGACGTATTCCAGCGGCGTGCTTGACGCGAATGATAAGACGAAAGTGGTAAACTTTTATGCTACCCCGCAGTATCACGAATTCTTGGCCTACATGAGGAAATGGTATCAGGCCGGGTACGTTTATCCGGACGCGGCCGTGAGTGATTACAGTAATCTTGCGCTGTATGAGGAAGGCGTCATTTTGTCGTGGCCAATCAGCAGCGCGCCGGGGATGATGAGCGGCTTGATGGGTGAGGATGCCGTCTGCATGCGCACGAGCAAGGTCGGCGTGGGGGTGCAGGGCCCGCGATCGGGCTTTTGGACGATTCCGGTGACGAGCGCGCATCCCGAGGCGGCGATGCGGTTTTTAAACCTGATGTACGAGGATGAACGGATTGGAAATCTTCTTACCTACGGAATTGAGGGGAAACACTACACGGTGCTGGACGAGGAAAACAAGATTATCCGTTATCCAGCCGAAAGCGGTGGGGAAGTGGGGTTTTTCAACGCGCTGGGGTTGTATGGAAATCGGCACAAGATTTATTGGAACGGGACGCTTGCCGTAAAAAGGGCGCAGGAGGAGTATGAAGTCGAGGCAATGCAATGCAGGTTCGGTACGGAAGGTTTTGTCTATTCTACCGGGGAAATGAGTGGAACCATTGCGGTGGTGGACAAGGTGGTGGAGAAGTACATGCCGTTTTTGGAGAGCGGGTGCCTTGATTTGGACGTATATTATCCCCGCTTTTTGGAGGAATTGTCCGAGGCGGGGATTGACGAGGTCATTGCCGACAAGCAGGCGCAATATGACGCGTGGCGGACGGCGCGGTGAGGAGAAAAAACAGAAAGTTTATTGTAAACATGAGCGTTATTTGTATAAAAGAACTCGAAGCCAAAATTATGCAATTAGCATAGGTTTACAATGGTATAGGCGTACGGATGGTATGTTTTCATCCGTACGCCTTTCCTAAGTTGCTTAAGGCCGTGTGGCGGTGCACATGGCTTTCATGAAAGGGAATGCCAAGCTTATGCTTCAATCACGATGGTGTTCATCGTCTTTCCCGCGATATTTAACCGGATGACTTGTCCGTCCATGCGTACCGCGTAGGAGAGGTCCTCGTCCGTGCTGTTTAAAAGCTCCAGCACGATCGTGCCGTCGGGATTCTTGGCGGCGGTCATGTCCACCTTGTCATTGCAGCGGGAGAAGGCGACGCGCTTCGCCCCCGGCAAAATGTGGCGGGAAAAATGCCCGATATAGTCAAACGTGATGGTCTTGCGGTAGGTGCCGTCATCGTTCGCGCATATCGGCGCGCCGAAGCCCATGGCCACATGGCGGGGGCCGCCGTCCTTGTCCACGCACAAGTTCCAGTCAATCCAGCGATTCATCCCGGCGTTGAGGCCGCCAATGATGTCATGCGCGTAAGCCACGGCATCGTCGTACTCGATGGTTTCCGGCGATTTCATACCGCCAATGAAGGAGGCGAGCATCGCGCCCATGGCTCCGAGCGGCGACTGTCCCGGCGGGTGCAAAGCGCAGCATTCGCTCGACATCAAGGTCTTGCCGGGGAAGAGCTGCCTGGCCAAATCAACCGCCTCGAAGTGGTCGCCCGAGTACCAATGGAAGGCGATTCCCTCAATCATGTCCGAAGTTTCCTCGTCGATGATTTCCCCGGCGAATTCCACGATACGTTCCTTGTTATGATCCCAAATGAAGATGCCGATTTTGTCGGCCAATCCGCATTCCTTAAAGGCCGGGTACAGATGATCTTTCAAAAAGGTTTTCTGTTCGCCGGCGGTCCAGACGCAGCTGTCCCAGTTGGTGGCGGCGATGGATTCGTTTTGCAGAGAGAGCATCGTCACCGGCACGCCCTCGTCCAAATAAGCCTGGATATATTTGCAGAGATATTTTGCCCATGGGGTGTAGTATTCCGGCTTTAAACTGCCGCCGTTGCAGCGGGACGGCGTGTCGTAATCGACTTGTTCCATTCCCATGAAACCGCCATAGACCGATGCGTCGTTTTTTGGCCTGGCCGGGGGCGTCTTCCACTGCTTCGGCGGCGACCAGGGGCTTAAGAGCACGGAAATCGGCTCTGCGGCGACCTCCATCGCTTCTTTTAAGACCGGCAGCATGTACATGCGGTCGCGGTCGATGGTAAACGTTTTAAACTCCGGGTCGGCAATCGGGTCTGCCACCGCCGCGTACTCTTCTAATGAATAATCGCAGCTGTCAATGTGCATGCGGGTGAACTTGTAACGCTGTCCGTTTGCGCCAAAATGCTCTTTCAGGAATTCATGTCTCGTATCCTTGTCCATTTTCGAGAGCAGGTAGCCGACGGTCTCGGTGATGGCTCCGCCAAAGCCCTCGATGGTCTGAAATTCCACTTGCGGATAGACGTTTAATACGCCGGACTCAAGGTGCCGCGGCTCGTCGGCCTCGGCCGTGACCGGGATTTCGTAGGTCGATGGGATGGTCTTGCCGTTTACGGAAAACGTGGTAAATTGTCTTGCTTTCATAAAAGAGCCTCCTTGTAAAATGTTGATAGTTATATTATACTGCCTTTATGAAGACAATTCTTGCCGCATGAGGGCAAATACTTCCAGTATCCTATCAAAAAAAGCGAGGTACGCCCATGGGCGTACGGTTTCGCGGCTATGGGGGTAAGGTTCCCCGTGAAAAGCAGGAGTTAAATTGTGTGAGGGGGCATTCATATGGGGAAGAAGGCGGAGCGACAGGATGGGGGATATTATGAGATTCGCAGAGGTTCCCTGCCGGTGACGATTATTACGGGAAACGTCATTTATAACGCGCTACATTGGCATGACCACATGGAAGTGATTTATTGTATGTTCGGATCGTTTTCCGTGCGTGTGGAAGAGCATGTCTTTCGCATGGGGGCGGGAGACGTTTTGTTGATTAACGGTCAGGACAGCCATGAGATTTTTGACGGGGAAAAGGATGGGCTGCAGATTATCGCGTCGATTGACGAGGGGGTTCTGCGCAATCCCGGCATGCGTTATGTTTGTCAAACGGTTGGCGACGAGCGGGCGGAACGTGCGGTGGGGAGCGCGGCGGGCGGGACGATGAAAAGGAGCGATGAGCGGGCGGCGGCCGTGCGAAAGCTGATGGGAAAATTGGCATATTACATGACTCCGGATTTTGCGGTGATGGCAGAAAGGCTGGCGCGGGAGGATAAAAATTTGTCGCATGGAAAAACGGAATCAGCATGGGACGAGCGGGAGAGTCTGGAACGGGGAGTCTACAAAGAAGCGTTTGCCTCGGATGGCGACTGGTATGGGTATCTCGCTTGCTGTTATTGGCTGCTGCAAGTGATTTCGGACTTCCAGACTTGGGAGCGAAGGCCGAACGAGGGAGGAAAAAACGAGGACTTCCGCCGTTGTATCTCCTATATCCACGAGCATTATCGGGAGGATTTGAGCATCAAAAAGCTGGCGCGGGTGATGAACGTGAGCGAGCCGAGCGTGTACCGCGTATTCCAAAACAAACTGGCGGTGACGCCGACGGCCTATATCCATATCGTGCGTATCCGCATGGCTTGCGCGTTGCTCAAAGACCCGACCTGGAAAGTGACGGACGTTGCGTTTGAGTGCGGCTTTACGAGCCTGAGTAATTTTTACCGCACCTTTGAAATGCAGATGAAAATGAGTCCGCGCGAGTATCGCAAGAGGTATACCCTGACGGGGGCGAAGCGTTTGCCTTTGCGAAACGCCCCTTACGGGTGTGAATTGGCAGAAGATGTTTTGGCGGTGACGGGGCGGCCGGTCGTTCCGTATCAAGATATCATGGACGCGAATATATTTCAAAATTTCTTTGAATTACCTTATGAGAGGGACGTGTTTATGGAAACGGAGCATTTTGCATAGCGGTCAGCTTTTCCTTGTGGCGGCATCACCGTCAGGCACATGTCGGTTTCAAAGGAAAAAGTCGTAAAAGTGGGGATTACGGTCGGAATTATGAGATATTTTTCTTCGTGCGTGTGTTATGATGAACATGAGATGGACCCTTGCGTGTTGTCGTTTGCACGTCGATGCCATGTTGGAATCATAAATCATGCCATGGGAGGTTTGTTTATGTTAAATCAATTATTTGCTTATGACGGGATTGTTTCGCGGTTTTTGCAAAAATTTTGGAAATGCTTCGCGTTGAATTTGTTTTTCCTGCTCGGGTGCGTCCCGATTCTGACGATTGGCACGTCGTTTACGGCGATGTATTATGCCATGCAGAAGAACGTGATGGACGAGCGGGGGCATTTGACGGGCGCCTTTTGGGACGGATTTAGAGGAAACCTGAAGCAATCCGTCCTGACGCAGTTGGTATTCGTGGCATTGGGGCTGTTGTTCGCGGAGGACGTTTATTTCTTTTATCATCAAATGAAGGCGGGAAATTCCATGGGGTTTTTGTGGGTTCTGTTTGCCTTGCTTTTCGTGCTCTTGGTGTTGGCGGCGATTTACACATATTGCTATATGGCGAGAATTGAAAACACGTTCAAAAATACGATGAAGGATTCGTTTCTCATCATGTTTTTGCGTCCGGCGCAAAACCTGAAAATCGTCGTTTTGCTGGTGCTGGGGGGGCTGGCCGTTTATTTGTTTCTACCGGCGGTATTCTTCGTGCCCGCGCTGACTTGCTTTCTGATACAGAAAGGGATGGAAAAGACGCTTGGGAAATATATGATTCTGCCAGAAGAGGAAGGGCAAAACGAGGAGGACGAAGCGGGAATTGAGGAAAATTGAGGAGAGTTGACAAGAACCGGGGACAAGGGGAGAACATGGAATAAAAGGCGCATTTAGGGCAAGAAGGATGGAGAACAAGGAGCGGTGTTACGCGATGAAACGGATTTGGGGTATTTTGCAAGATAAATTCAGGACGGAGCAGGAAAAGACGCGCGGCATGACGTGGCGGCAGAAGCTTGGTTACGTCAAGGATTACTATACGGCATCTTTCGTCGTGATATTGTGTGTTGTGGTATTTGTCGTGGCTTTCGTGCAAGGCTTTTTAAACCGGGAAAAGGAAAGCTTTTTAAACTGCGCGGTTCTGGAGTACACGGGGGTGTATTCGGCGCTGGAGCAGGCGGGGGAGGAGTACGTGGCGGCACGGGAAGCGCGAATGGGGGAGAACGCATCCACTTCAAATTCAGATGCCGGGACTTTGAAAGGGGCGAAAGAAAAGCCGGATGACGCACGTTTTCTCGTGTTTGACGATTCGGACATTACGGCGAGGGGACTTCAGACGGGGCATGACTTTCAGAAATTCCAGGGTCTGAGCGCGCAACTTTCCGTCGGCGATGTTGACATCATTTTCATGCCGGAAGAAATGCTTTTATTTTTACAAGTGAAGCGGGAGGGGTATTTCGTACCACTTGACGAAATATATGCGAAGGAGGAATTAGAACGGCTTGGCGGGTTCGTGCGTGAGATACCTGACGAGGACGGAAATACTTACCCGGTCGCCATCGACGTGTCGGGCTGGGAGGCGCTTGAAGGGCGCGTCACGGAAGGGATTCCGTTGTACGCGGCAATCGTGGCCGGAGGGGCGCATAAGGAACACGCGGCGGAATTTTTGTGGGAGATGAGCGTTGTCCAATAAAGGCTTTACACGAAAAGGCGTGGTCTGTTATAATGTTCTCGGTAGCGTGTGAGAATTGTCTCACAAGTAAAGACGGTGAAAGTGAGGATGGACGCTTATGAAGTCAAAAGTGTATTTTACAAAGACAATCACGCCGGAGAAGGTCATCGAGATGTACAAGGCGACGGGCAGGGAGCTGACCGGCAAGGTCGCGGCCAAGGTGCATTCGGGCGAGGCGGGCAACCAGAATTTCCTGCGGCCGGAAGTATGGAAGCCGGTAATTGATTTCGTGAAAGGGACGGTCGTGGAATGCAACACGGCGTATGACGGACAGCGCAACACGAGCGCGAAGCATATGAAGTTGATGAAAAGTCACGGCTGGACGGAATTCTTTGACGTAGATTTGATGGACGCGGAAGGGCCGGATTTGGAGTTGGAAATTTCAAACGGACTGGCCATCAAGAAGAATTACGTCGGAAAGAACATGGCGAATTATGATTCCATGCTCGTTTTGGCACATTTCAAGGGACACCCGATGGGCGGATATGGCGGCGCGCTCAAGCAGCTTTCTATCGGATGCGCCTCCACGGTAGGAAAGTGCTGGATTCACTCGGCCGGAAAAACAACGGAACAAAGCGAGGTTTGGAACCATGTGGCAGAGCAGGACACGTTTTGCGAGGCCATGGCGGACGCGGCGGGTTCCGTGATTGATTATTTTAAGGGAAATGTCGTATATATCAACATCATGTGCAATTTGTCCGTGGATTGCGACTGTTGCGAGGTGGCGGAGGATCCGTGCATGAAGGATATCGGCATTCTGGCATCGCTAGATCCGGTCGCGTTAGACCAGGCGTGCGTGGACTTGATTGAGAAGTCCGACGACCCGGGAAGAGACCATCTGTGGGAGCGAATCGAGAGCAGGCACGGCGTGCACACGATTGAGGCGGCGGAAAAGATTGGTTACGGCAGCAGGG
This sequence comes from uncultured Faecalicatena sp., assembly GCA_948468385.1. Taxonomy (GTDB): domain Bacteria; phylum Bacillota; class Clostridia; order Lachnospirales; family Lachnospiraceae; genus Schaedlerella. The sequence goes on from CAOKHZ010000021.1 coordinate 18,983, forward strand.
AGTATGAACTGGTGAACGTGGAATAAATCCTTTTTTCAAACATTCCAAAAGCGGCTCAATATACTTTGGGTCTGAAATATCATAAGGAGGAAGAAATCATCTTTACCATTTCTTTCTCCTCTTTTGTTTGTTCTTTTTTGGCTTTGAGTGTCTTTACGAACATTTTCATCATTAATTTATTCCACGATCCAACTGTCTTTGCATTGTTCCGGCATCGCGTTGAAAAAAATATCGGCCATTTCTTCCGGGGTGAGGCTGTCCGGACGATTGAGCCAGTCCTGAAGAATTCCGACGCAGCCATAACAATAGTGGCTGATGAGAAAGTATTCCTGGGTGGTGAGTTCGGCTTTTTGCATTTTGTGCAGATAGCATTTTTCCACGATGCTGAATGAATAATTGTATAGAAAGCCATAATGCGCGTTTTGCCCGGAGGTGCGAAATGCCCGGCGATAGTATTTGGAATCTTTGGCGATGGCCTGGAACATTTTCAGCAAAAATTCGTGCCAGTCGCGGCAGATACGTTGCTCGATTAAATGTTCGCCAAGTGCCAGAGAATTGAAATTGAGCACCTCGTATTTGTCTTTAAAGTGGCGGTAAAACGTGGATTTGGACACGCCGCTGCGTTCGATGATCATTTGCACGGTGATTTTGTCAAAAGGAATTTCGCTTAACAGTTCGTCAAAGGCGTTGAAAATACGCTGTTTGGTAAAATTTAAATAGCTCATGGCGGCCTCCGGGGGGATTCTTTATACATCATTATATCAAACCCACCTAAATATTCAAGGTTCTTTTAAATCATGCCGGTATCATTTTCGTCAGTAAAAGAATTTGTTCCGACATTGTTAAAAGAAGAAGTTTCCGTTATGTTTATAACAGAAAAAGTAATTTCTGAATAAATAGACAAGGAGCTAAAATATGGAGAAATGGGTCAGTGCATTTCATATCGCACAAAGAGGAATTTTTTTGGAGAGCAACAACGGGATGCGGCGTACCGTGCGGGTTGTATTTCCAAACAATCTGAACGGTTCGGCGGTTCGGCTGGTATTATCAAACAAATACAGTGATACACCGGCGCGGGTGACGGATTTAAATCTGGCCGTATGTAACGAGAATGGAATCCTGGATTGCGACACGATAAAGCCGCTGACGTTTGGCGGAAGAACGGAGACGGTTTTGGAAGCTGGGGAGGAAAAGGTCAGCGACGTGATTTCCTATGAAACGAGAGCGGGAGTGCATCTGGCAGTGAGCATGTATTTCCCGGATGAGGAGCTTCTCAAATCCGGCAGCAGCTTGGGGACGGCCGAATACGGCGGATATACACTGCGTTCGGAAATCGGGAATTATACGAGAGTGGCGGATATGCCGTTGAATAATGAAACGGATGCCTTCGTGCGGCAGGCGGGCGGCGACCAGGCGGCGGATGCTCCGCTGTATAGAAGTTTGGACGTTCTGACTGAAGAAGGATGCAACGTGGCGATGCTGGGTGATTCTATTACGCAGATGTGTTACTGGTATAAGCCGTTGACAAAACGCTTGTATGATGCCTACCCGGGGAAAATATCCACGGGCAATCAGGGAATCGGCGGTTCCCGCATGTGTTATGACAGTCCCGCAGCGTTCTTTACCATGTTTGGAGATGCCTCTTATAAGAGGTTCTTGGACGAGGTAATCACTATCAGTGGTTTGAGGTACGTGATGGTGGCCTTGGGCGGAAATGATTTGGGGATTGCCGGAACTGACCTGGCAGGCATGGAAGAAATGCTCACGATGGAGCAGTACCAGTCGGCCTGCAGGACAATCGTGGAAGCCGCGCATGAACGAGGGGTAAAGGTATATGCTTGTACGATTACTCCGAATGTCATTCAGGAAAAAGGAAATACGTGGGATCGGGAAGATTTGCGGCGAGAGATTAATCAGTGGATACGCGCCACGGACTTGTTTGATGCTTGCATTGATTTTGCGGAGGCGGTGGGACAAGGCGAACTGCCGGGACTAAAGCCGGAATTCGATTTCGGGGACGGGTGCCATCTGAACGCGGAAGGCGGAAAAATGGTGGCCAATAGTGTGGACTTGTCATTATTTGCATAGGAGGATGCAGGTGTAAAACTGTAAGATATAAAGTGAGGGAATGGTTTATGGGCGAAAATGTTTATCAAGCCAAAGTGGCAATTATTGGAGCAGGGGCAGCAGGACTTATGGCGGCTCTGAAATTGAGCGAAGAAGGTGTTTCGGTTATTGTGTTGGAAAAAGGGGCATGTGCGAGCGTATCGAATTTTGCCACCTGCGGAGGACCATCAGCGGCGGGCACACACCTCCAGAAGGAATCGGGGATTGATTTTACCGCCCGACAATTATATGAGCATATGGCGAATTGGGCACACCATATGGTGAATAGAGCACTGCTTCGAGAGGTTGTATATGGTGCGGGAGAGGCGGTTGACCGCATGGAGGCATTGGGGATACCGATGATTGTGTCGGAAGATTTGTATGGGGTAGGCTTCCGGGCGCGGCACATCATTTGTAATAAACCGAAGGACAGGATATTCCCCATAGTGAATCGAATCAAAGAAAAGGGTGGGCGATTTTTGTGGAATATGGCAGCAGATAAATTACTGCGTCAGGAAGGCAGAGTGTGCGGTGTGGCAGCGAATGGTGGAAACGTGCGGGTGTATGCGGACGCGGTTCTTGTTTGCATAGGTGGATTTCAAGGTAACGCGAAGCTTTTACGCCGTTTCTTTGGAACGGATAAAGTTGTCAATCTTGGCAGTCGTTTCTGCGTCGGGGACGGTCTTTTAATGATGGAAGAGGCGGGAGCCGTCATGGATCGTTGCTTTGCTCTGCTTGGCAACGAGGGTGGCGGGACGACCACGAAAGGTAGAAAAAAGGAGCAGAATGCTTGTTTTGCCATATATGGTGGGCTGTTGACGGATCGGTTCGGATATCGGTTTATGAATGAGAAAGAGATTGCCGACTTCCCGCTGTCAATTGGCGGCGAGGCGTTTGTGAGAAACGGACGTACCTATGCGATTGTGGACAATGAGTGTTATGAAGCGTGCTGCACCGTTGGATGTTATGAGTGGCTGGGACGGCCGGAGGAGTGGAAGGCCGGGAAGGCACTTTGGTATAGGGTGCTTGATCGGGCAAAAGAAACCTTGCCGGAAGCAATTGAGAAGGGATGGGCATGGAAGACTGACAGCATAGAAGCACTGGCGGAGGAGGTTCATTTGGAGCATCTAAAGGAGACGGTCGAGCAGTATAATCGTTATTGTGCGCAGGGAAGAGATGAAGAGTATTCCAAGTCTCCAATATTTTTGCGCCCGGTTGAAAAGCCGCCTTATTATTGTTTTGAGGTTGAGTCTGCTTGTTGGGGAACCAATGGAGGGGTGAAGACAGATCGATTTTTGAGGGTGTTGGATGAGCAGGATGAACCGATTCCCGGCCTTTATGCGGCAGGCGTGGATGCCGGGAGCATGTATACCATGCCGTATTACAACAATGAAGGAGCATCAGTTGGTTTGGCTCTTGGCTCCGGAATCTATGCGGCAAAAGTATTGGGAAAATTGTTCATGTAATAAGAATTTTGTCAAATGTTAAAATCAGTACATAAAAAATCATTTGGAAAAAAGGAGAAAGACAATGAAAGAGACAGTGAAAAAGAGAAGGACGGGAGTAATGATACTAGCAAATTTCGGGGGGACGATTTCGAATGCGGCCGTCACGGTCATGATTTCTTATTTGACCTTTTATTTGACGGACAGTGTGCTTTTGACCTCCACGACGGTAGGGTTTATATTGATGTTTGCCAAGTTTTTTGACGGAGTTACGGATGTGATTGCCGGTTTTTTGATTGACCGGACGAATACACGTTGGGGAAGGGCGCGTCCGTATATTCTGGTAAACGTGCTGATGTGGATTATCATGGCAATGTTGTACCGGGTTCCCAAAATGAGCACGGTTTTGCAGGTTGCGTATGTATTTGTTTTGTACATTCTGGTGGAAGCCGTCTGCCACACGCTGACGGGATGTTGTAGCACGGTTTATATGAAACGGGCGTTTTACGAAAGTGAGCTGGCGAAGGTGGTCGCTTTTTGCGGTACTTGTTCCGGCATGAGCGTGGTGGTGTTGAATGTCATTTTTCCGATGCTGATAACCGCGTATGCGGCAAATCCGGACGGCTGGTTTACGATTGCGCTGATATTTGGAATTCCATGCGCCATACTGAGCGTCCTTAATTTCATTTTTGTCCCGGAACGTGAAGACGCGTCGGCGGGAGTTGATGAAGAAGCGCAGAGGATTTCGTTCAAGGAAGGTGTCAAGGTGCTGAGCCATAATAAATATATTTTTATTTATGGTATAGCGTTTTTGCTGGCCAATATGACATCCGGTTCCGTAGGAACCTATTATTTCACATATATCGTGGGAGACTTGAATATGCTGGGCGTTGTTTCCGCATATTCTGCGGTGGCCATGCTCGGGGTATTGGTCGTTCCGTTTCTGAAGCAAAAATTCGGAACCAAGAATTTGATTTTCTGGAGTAGTTTTGTAGCGGCCGTTGCAAGCTTGCTGAAGTATTTTTGGCCGACGAATGTTACGGTGCTGGGAATTTTGACGGCGATTGCCGCGGTTGGAGTCATTCCCATCAGCGCGTTGATTAATCTGGCCGCGATTGACTGCATGAAATACAGTTTGTGGAAGACCGGCGTGCCGGTGGAGGGAACCATCGCCGCGGTAATCAGTGTGGCCCAGAAGGTTGGCGTGGGTCTTGCCGGAGCCCTTGTGGGAGTCTTGATGGGAATCAGCGGCTATAATGGGGCAGTGGCGGTTCAAGGCGACGGGGCATTGATGATGATTCGTTTTCTTTATGCGGGGTATCCGGCACTACAAGCGGCATTGATTTGCATTGTCATTAGTTTTTACAAGTTGGATAAGCTGTTGCCGCAAATTAATGAAGAATTGGAAAAACGGGCGGAAGAAAAATGAGAATAAAAGATTTTAAGGCAGAGTATCAGAATGGACAAATGTTTCTCTCGGAACGGACTCCGGCTTTTTCGTGGAAGCTGGACAGCGAGGAAAAAAACGTGCTACAGACGGCATATCGCTTGATGGTGTATAAAAAGACCTTTTCGGAAGAGGAATTGGTGTGGGATAGCGGCGTTGTTGAAAGTGGGGACAATCTATGTCAGGAGTATGCCGGGAAGGAACTGGAGTCTCAGGCAGAATATAAGGCGTTCGTCCAGGTATGGGACAACAAAGGAAATCAGGCGGAGGACTCGCTTGATTTTGAAATGACGCTGTTTTCGGACGGCGGTTTCCGGGGAAAATGGATTACTTATCCGGGAGAAGAGATGGAGGCGTGTCCGATTTTCATCCGGCGGTTTCAGGCGGCAGGGAACATTCAAAAAGCGCGCCTATATGCTTCCGCCTGCGGAATTTATAAGGTGCAGGTAAACGGGGAAAAGGCGGGGAAGGGTTTGCTTACGCCCGGTTGGACGGAATATCATAATCGAATTTGCTATCAGGCATATGACGTGACAGAAAATCTAAAACGCGTTGCAAAAAGCGGGGAACCCCAAAGCCATACCGTGGAGATGACGGTTGCCAAAGGATGGTATGCCGGAATTTACAATTTCTTCTGCACGCCGCATATTTACGGGGAAAAGACGGGAGCGTTTCTTGAATTGCATGTTTGGTACGAGGACGGGACGAAGGAAATTATCGCGACGGACGAGGAATGGACATATACGACCGGGGAAATTCGCTATGCGGAAATTTATCACGGGCAGATGATTGATTATACTCATGCGAGAGAAAAAGAAAAGCCGGTTCAGCTGTTGGAGAAGCCGACGGTTATGCTGACACCGCAGGAATGTCTGCCGGTGCGAATCATGGAGTACCGAAGGCCGGTAGCGAAAATTATTACGCCAAAAGGTGAGCGGGTGTTGGATTTCGGTCAGAACATGGCGGGATTCGTACAGGCGAGACTGTGTCTGGAACACGGTCGGAAAGTGACGATTCGGCATGGGGAGACGTTGGACGAGAATGGGAATTTTTATACGACGAATCTTCGTCAGGCGAAAGCCACCGACACGTTTGTCGGGGATGGGGCGGAAAGGACGTTTCTGCCGGAATTTACCTATCATGGGTTCCGTTACATTTGCGTCGAGGGGCTGGAGGATGTTTACGAGGAAGACTTCACCGCTTGTATAATTTATTCAAGGATGGATGAGTTGTGTGAGTTTTCTTGCAGTAATCCGCTTTTGAATCGGCTATATAAGAATATTCAATGGGGGCAGAAAAGCAACTTTGTCGATATACCGACGGATTGTCCGCAAAGAGACGAACGTTTGGGTTGGACGGGAGATGCCGGCGTGTTTTCCAAAACTGCGGCGGTGAATATGGATATTGCCTTGTTTTTCAAAAAATGGCTGCGGGATGTGGAAATCGCGCAAGGGGATGAAGGGAGCGTGCCGGCCGTCGTTCCGAATATTTTGGGAGAGTCCGGCGCGGGAGCCGCGGTATGGGGTGACTGCGTGACGCTGATTCCATGGAACTTGTACCAGATTTACGGGGATGAGCGGATTTTGCGGGAACGGTATCAAAGCATGAAATCATGGGTGGAATATCTACGAAGAAGAGCGGGGAAGGAGAACTTGATTTTGACAGGCTTCCAGTATGGGGACTGGTTGGCGTTGGATAAAGAGGGCTGTCTGGAAGGAAATATGGGAGGAACCAATGAACAGTTGATTGCCAGCATTTTTTACGGGGTCAGCGTGAAAATTGTATCTGATAGCGCGAAGGTGATTGGAAATCAGGAAGATGCCAGGGAATATGAGGAGCTGTACCGCGACATTCGCATGGCCGTTAACCGGGAATTTATGACTCCGGGAGGCCGAATCGTCAGTGACACGCAGACCGCCTATGTGCTGATGCTGTGGTTTGACATGGTTGACGAAACGTACAAGGAGAAAATGAAAGAACTGTTTGTACGAAATCTTAACCGACACCAGAATAAGTTGTCCACTGGTTTTGCAGGAACGCCGTTTTTATGCTATGCATTGCACAAGATTGGAAGAACCGATTTGGCGGGAAAAATCTTGTTGACCGAGGAGTGCCCCGGGTGGCTGTATGCCGTGAAGAAAGGGGCGACCACCATATGGGAGAGGTGGGACGGCATAAAGCCGGACGGCCATATGGAGGATAATGGCATGAACAGCCTGAACCATTATGCATATGGCTCGATTGGCAGTTGGCTGGTGGAGGTGCAAGGCGGCATCACGCCGGCAAAACCGGGTTACCGGAAGGTAAAGATTGCGCCGACTCCCATACGCGGACTCACGAGTGTAAACGTCCGGCAGGAAACGCCTTGTGGTACGGTGGTCAGCAGCTGGAAATGGGAGGATTATCATATGACGGTGGATATCACGATTCCAGTAAATGTAATTGCGGAAGTGATACTGCCGGGGGCACCAAAGGCGGAGGCGGCACTGACGCTTGGAAGCGGAAACTATCACTATGCATACCGAACGGAAATGAATTTGCAGGAAGAGAAATACCATGTCGACATGAAACTGGAGGAACTGTTTGCCGATGAAAGGGCATGTGCCGTGATGGAACAGCTTCATCCGGGATTGTCGACGGACTCTGGCCTTAAAACAATCGGCAATTTTACAATCCGTGACCTGGTCGGAATGGCAACGGAGTTGGAAGGAGTGTTTGTAAAGGTGTTGGAGCGGCTGAATGCTTGACAAGCAAAAGTGGTGTCAGTGCATTTTTTCTCGGTACTCCTTTGGGGTACAGCCGTGTTTTTGGAAAAATAATTTGTAAAAATGAGACTGGTTTTCATATCCGGCTTCGTGGCAAATGACATCAATGGGCATCTGGGTGTTGAGCAATAGATTTTCGGCACAGCTTAGTTTTAGGTGCTGCACCAGTTGCTTGTATGTCATCCCAGTCTGATTTTTAACCAGCTTGGTCAGGTGGCTGGTGCTAATTTTGAAAAAATCAGAGACGGACTGTAAGGTGCAAGTGCGGAAATTACTGCGTAGGTATTGTAGGATCTGGGCGATGTTGTCAGCATTGAGCGAGGTGCCGGCAAAGGTTTCGTTTTCGCTGAGCGCGGTCATTTCGGCCAAAATCAATGCGATGGTGTTTTCATAGACCATTCCCGAGGTGACGGTGGGAGAGAAATACTGGCACATCAAATATCGTAGGAAGAAGTGCAGTGCAGGGTTCTCCCGGATAATAAGGTAACGGTTGTGGTTGATACGGTCAGAGAGCAGGGAAGAAAAAAAGTGAGTAACGGCATCCTCGTTTGCAAAAGGGTTTGAGAGATATTTTTTACAATAATCTTTATGAATCAGAAGGTTAATGATGATGTCGTTTTCTTCCGCCGCGGCCACTGAATGGAGGACGTCCGTGTCCAGGCAGAGCAATTGTCCCTCGGAGACGGTGAGGGGTGTACCATTTACAATTTCCGTGCAATGCCCGGAATAGACATACTGAATCTCAAACCAACTGTGGCTGTGTTCCGGCACCGGCGCGAAGCGGCTCTGCTTGGATATGATAAAATGTTCTGGTCGGGAAAGGAGATCTTGAAAAAACGGAACATTTTTATTTGATTTTTGGTACTTTCGAATCATTTGGCCAAGTTTCGCATCAGAGGGATCAATCCATAGAACGCCGGTTTGTTTCTGGATTTTCTCGTCAGTGGTATAGCTTTTGAGTAAACGATCAAGTGCTTCGAAAGTCATGTGGATTCCGCCTTTCTTTTTATATAGTAACAGTTTAGGGGGCGGGAATGAATTTGTCAATAAAATAATTTGTTTGATATAAAGGTGGGAGTCACTGTTTGGCCCCGAGCCAGTCACTACGCAGACTGAATGGGATTGACAATTATTCGATTATTTGTAAAAAGTCATGTTTATTCGGACAAATTCGAAGTTTTATGAACATTTCCATATAGATTTCCCGTAAAAGATAGTGTATGATAGAAAACATAAAAGGTTGGCGTTCAAGTACCCATGAAAAATGAATTGAGGTGGTAAAGCATGTTATTTACATTAAGTGAGATTTTGGAACTATGCGAAGCGAAGAATTGTGCGGTCGGGTCTTTTAACACCCCGAACTTGGAGTCCGTGATGGCAGTCATCGGCGCGGCGGAGGAGCTTGACGTGCCGGTCATCATCCAACATGCCGAGGTGCATGAGGAAATCATGCCGATTTCCGTAATCGGACCGGTCATGCTGGAGATGGCGAAGCGTGCCAAGGTGCCGGTGGCGGTACATGTTGACCATGGCGAGACGGTGGAGTATATCAACCGCGCCCTGAACATGGGCTTCACTTCCGTAATGTATGACGGCTCGACCCTGCCATTTGCAGAGAATGTGGCCAATACCAAGTTGGTGGTCGCGCTGGCGAAAAAGGTCGGGGCATCCGTGGAAGCGGAGATTGGCTGCATGGGCAAGCGTGAGACGGGCAGCGGCTCCGCGGGGAACGGAAACGACCCGGAGAAGATTTATACGGACCCGCACCAGGCCAAGGACTTCGTTGACCAGACGGGGATTGACGCGCTGGCGTGCTCTTTTGGGACGACCCATGGCGTGTACTTGAGTAAGCCGAAGTTGGATTTTTCCGTCGTGGAAAACGTGCGCAAGATTGCGAACATCCCGGTCGTGATGCACGGCGGTTCCGGCGTGAGCAAGGAGGATTTCCAGACGGCCATTAAAAAGGGCGTGCGCAAGATTAACTACTACACGTATATGGCGATGGCGGGCGGCGAAACGATTGCCAGCCAGTTCCACATGGGTTGCATTCCGGTGGAAAAGAACGGGAAGAAATATAAGTATTGTTATTCTTTGGTGGAGAGTGACAAGGATGCGCCGATTATGTACCATGACATCGTTTCGTGGGGAACGCAGGCGATGAAAGAGAACTGTAAGAAGGCGATGGAAGTATTTGCGATGAGGTAAGGAACTATTTTTCTACAGTTCCGAACAAAGAGTCCGGCTTGCCGGACTCTTGCGCCGGAGCGCGGCTGCGTCAGCAGCCAGTTTCCTTATGCGCGAAGTGCGCATCCCCCGGAGGGTTTTATATCATAGGGAACGAAGTTTCCTATGATATAAAGAAGGGAGGGCTTAGAGAAAGCCCTCCCTTTGTGTTTGACGGTATTGTCTGGGCGGCATGCCGACCATTTGCCGGAATATGGTGATAAAATAATTGTAATCATGGAATCCACATTCCGAGGCGATTTCGCTGATGTTCATTTCCGGCCGGGAAATCAGCAGGGTTTTTGCCTTTTCAATTCGTAAGCCCCGGATGTGGGCGGCGATGCCGATGCCGTAATTCTGGCTGGCAATTTCGTAGAGCGTCGTCTTTCCGATTTTAAAATGCTCACAGATGCTTTTTGCATCAAGTTCTTCCGTGTAATGTGCCATGATATAGTCATCAATCTGGGCGGGCAGCTCTTTCTGCCCGAGAATTGCCATTCGCTCCAAACAGAGGTAGGAGGCGACCGCTTGTAAAATGTGTGCGGCGGCCTGAATGTAATCGGCGGGGATTAGGGGCTGTTCGTAGCAGGCGGCCTTTAAGTTGTCTAGGTCTACATGGTAATTCTGGCAGCGTTCTTTGATGATTCGCCATCCTTCCTCGTGCGATTCGTAGGGAAATACATGTCCGAACAGCAAGTATCCAATCGTAATATTTCCCATATGGAGGGGCACGATGCTTTCCGTCAGCCCGGCGTGGCACTGGTAGGTGTAGGCGGCGTGTTCGCGGGCGGCGATTTCGCAGGCTCGGGCATCGCATTTCCGGCACTCGGAAAGTGCTTGTTCGTCCGTGCGCAATAGCTGGCAAAAGGGAGCCACTTGTTCTGGATAGGCCGCCAATTCGCGGAACGTCTCGTCGAATACTGTGATGCGGATGCGCGTAATCGTATAAAAATCCTTTAAAAGAGAATTTAGCTTGGCTAAGTTAAACGTGGAAATCATGGAGACTCCTTTCTATCGGGCATTCGCCCCGCGGCGCCGGCTCGAATCCGCTGCGTTGCTTCTCGCTGTCGGGCGTTCGCCCCGCGGCGCCAGCTCGAATCCGCTGCGCTGCTTCTCGCTATCGGGCATTCGCCCTATGGGAAAGTTGCCAAGGCATCACTTACGTGCAAGCACGTGTGATTCCTTGGCACTTTCCCGCACTGCTCGTTGCTAATACTATCTTATCACGATTGGCGGACAAAATCAAAGAAAAATGAACAGATTACTATATATTATCCAATCTTAATAAAGTAAAATATAGATATAAATTCAAAGAAAACATGTAACTGCTTAGTAGTTACGAAAACAATTATTTTCAAAAGGAGGACGTGGTTGAGATGAAAAAAATGACATTTGCATTGGCCTTCTGTAACAGAGGGTTCATGCCGGGTGAATTGATTTACGGTGCCAGGGAGGACATGATTAAGGCGGTGACGGACGCGGGATATGCTTACATTGCCATGGACGCGGAGCTGACGCGCTACGGCGGCGTGGAAACCCGTGACGAGGGGCTTTTGTATGCGAAATGGTTAAAGGAGCACGATGGGGAATACGACGGCGTGATTTTCTCCATGCCGATTTTTGCCGATGAGAACGGTGCCATCACGGCGTTGCAGGATGCGGGCGTGCCGATTTTGATGCAGGCGTATCCGGACGAGATTGGAAAGATGGATTTTGCACACAGAAGAGACGCATATTGCGGTAAATTCTCCGTAACCGACGTATTTACACAGTACAACGTGCCGTTTACGGTGATGAAGCCGCACGTCGTGCATCCACTTTCCGAGGCGTTCGCGCAGAATTTGAAGGATTTTGCGGCCATCTGCCGCGTGGTAAACGGCATGAAGCGTTTTAACATCGGTTGCATCGGCGGCAGGACGACGGCGTTCAAGACGGTGCGTTTTGATGAAATCACGATGCAGAAATACGGCATCAACGTGGAATCGTTCGACTTGTCGGAAGTATTTTTCAAGGTGAGAAATAAAGCGGACGATGACGCGAAGGTGCAGGAGAAGAAAGCGGCTTTGCAGGCTTATACGGATTGCTCCGACGTGCCGGAGACGAACATGAACACGTTGGCCAAGTTGGCGGTCGTGATTGACGAGTACATAGACGAATACCATTTGGACGCGCTGGCATTGCGGTGCTGGAACGAGATGGAAGCGGAGCTTCGGATTTGTCCGTGCGTGCTTTTGAGTGAATTGAATGACCGCGGCATCGTGGCTTCTTGTGAGATTGACATGTGTTCTGCACTGACGATGCGGGCGATGAGCCTGGCGAGCGAGCAGCCGACGACGGTGCTTGACTGGAATAACAATTATGGCGAGGACGAGAACAAGGTCATCCTGTTCCATTGCGGACCGGTGCCGCAGAAGCTGATGGCGGCGAAGGGGCATGTTTCCAATCACAAGATGTTTGACAAGACGGATCCGGGTTCTGGCTGGGGTGCGAACGAGGGTCGCATCAAGCCAATGGACGTGACGATTTCCAATTGCCAGACGAAGGATGGAAAGATTATCGTGTATGCGAGCGAAGCGAAGTTTACGGACGACCCGATTGAGGATACGTTCTTTGGCTGCGGCGGCGTGGCGGAGATTCCGGACTTGCAGAACAAGCTGATTAAACTGGCAAGGGGCGGCTTCAAGCATCACACTTCCGTGGGTGAAGGCCATATGAAGGAGATTTTGAAGGAGGCGTTCACGACATATCTTGGATACGACTGGGTGGAGATTGACTAATACGGTTTGGACGAACCGCAAAAGGACGGCAAAACTGTGACGATTGATAAAAAACGGCGAGGTATTTGGAATGAAGATAGCGGGACTTGACATCGGGACGACGGGTTGCAAGTTGACGGTGTTTGACGAGAAGGGAACGTACCTTGACAAATCGTACAAGGACTATCCGGTAAAGCGTGTAAGCGGCGAGCACGAGGTGGACGCGGAGGCCATTATGGAGGGCGTGTATTTCGTGATTGGGGAAATGGCGAAAACATACCCGGACATTGCCGGAATCGGCGTGACCAGCTTCGGTGAGACGTGCGTGTTGGCGGACGAGAACGGAAAACCATTGCACATGGCAATGCTTTATACTGACCCGCGCGGGGCGGCGGAGTGCGAGGAATTGACGCGCAAGATGGACGGCCGGACGATTGCCTCCATCACCGGGGTGAAGCCGCATGAGATGTACAGTATTCCCAAGCTGATGTGGCTGAAGAAAAACCGCCCGGAGCTTTACGCGAAGGCAAGGCACGCATTTTTGATGGAGGATTATGTGGTGTTCGCCTTGACGGGAACGGCGCAGATAGATTATTCGTTGGCGACGCGCACGATGGCGTTTGACATTACGTCCCTGAAATGGAGCGAGGAAATCTTTAAGATTGCGGACATTGACATGGAACTGATGTCGAAACCGGTGCCGACGGGAACTTCCGCCGGGGCGGTACGCCCGGAGATTGCAAAAGAGCTGGGACTTTCCGTGGATACGCAGATTGTTTCCATCAGCCATGACCAGGTGTCGGCGGCGGTTGGAGCCGGAGTCTTCGATTCGGCTACGGCGGTGGACGGAGCCGGCACGGTAGAGTGCATGACGCCGATTTATGACGGCCTGCCGGAGCTTGAGGTGATGTATGCCGGGAATTACGCGGTGGTTCCTTACGTGGTTCCGGGGAAATATGTAGCATATGCGTTTTCCTATACCGGCGGGGCACTGATTCAGTGGTGCGTGGACACGCTGGCGAAAAAGGAGAAGGAACTGGCGGCTGAGCGAGGCATTTCCGTCAATGAATTGCTGGAAGAGGAATATCGCAAGCTATACCCATCCGGGCATCCCACATCAGATGCGCTTCGCGCCAGCGAACCCTCCGGGTTCGTCAATGTATATAAAGAGGAATGTCCGACGGGCATGTTGGTGCTGCCTCATTTTGCCGGGGCGGCGACCCCGTACATGGATACGGGCTCGAAGGGCGTGATGGTTGGACTGACAGCGGGAACATCCGTCTGCGAGATTTACCGAGCCTGTATGGAGGGCGTGGTTTACGAAATGATGCTGAACATGGAATACTTAAAAGATTCCGGCGTGCATTTTGACATGTTACAAGCGACTGGCGGCGGCGCGCGCTCCAAAGTATGGATGCAGATGAAGGCGGATGCCCTGGGTCTGCCAATCACGGCACTTCGCACGGTAGACGCGGGAACGGTCGGCAGCGCGATGTTGACCGGAATCGCGGTCGGGTGCTTTGCGGATTTGGAGGACGCGGCGGCACATATGGTGGAAAAACGGGAAGTATATCAGCCACGTGAAGAGATGCATGAAAAATATCAGCAGGTATACCAGAGATACCGCAAGCTCTACGAGGCGGTACGGCCTCTGATGTAATGTAAAAGTAAAATAAGAAGAACAAAGAGCCCTGGCGTGTTGAGAAGAATGCGGTCGTTGTGCCGCGCGGAGCATGTCAGGGCTAAAAAAGAAATGAGGTGCAAGTATGAATCCGTATATCGGACATGATTCGCAAGTGTATGGAATTGAAGAACACCGCCTGGTAGGCGGAAAGGGCGACGGAATGCGCTTGTTGGAAGTAAATAATGGAAAGGGACTGGAACTGACCGTTTCGCTTGACCGGGCGGCGGACATTTCGCGTTTACGGTTTCGCGGAATCAACATGTCGTATTTTTCACCTTGCGGTTATGTGGCTCCGGCTTATTATGACTGCGTGGGGGGCAACTGGCTGAAGTCTTTCACGGCCGGTTTCCTGACGACCTGCGGCCTGCGCGCGGTTGGTTCTCCGTGCGTGGACGAGGGCGAGGAATTGCCGTTGCACGGCACGATTGCCAACCAACCGGCGGAATCCGCGTATTGGCTGGAGGAGAACGGCGAACTGGTGGTGCGCGCGACGGTGAAAGATGAAGGAATATTTGCTCCCAAATTGCGCCTGATGCGTGAAATCCGGGTTAGTCTTGAAAAAAATGATGTTACGATTTGTGACACCATTGAAAATACGGGCGATACCAAACAGCCGTTGGAGATTCTTTATCACATGAACATGGGCTACCCGCTGCTCGACGAGGACAGCGTGGTGGAAATTCCGTCCATCGGCGTGACTCCGCGTGATGACCATGCGGCGGAGGACATCGAAAACTGGATGCACATGATAAAGCCGGAGGCGGGTTACGTGGAACGCTGCTATTACCATAAGTTTGAAAAAGAGGGAAAGGCCTCCATTTACCAGCCAAAGCTCGGGCAGGGACTGGAGATTACCTTCGACGCGGAGGAGTTGGACGGCTTCGTGGAGTGGAAGATGATGGGCGTGCGTGACTACGTGCTGGGGCTGGAGTGCGGTAACTGCTACCCGGACGGGCGCGACGTGATGCGCAGGACGGGAATGCTCAAATTCCTTGAGCCGGGCGAGAAAAAGACGTATCAGGTAAAGGTGAGGATGTTCATGGATTAAGGGATAAAAGAAATCAATTTTCAGAAGGAAGAGCAAAGGACGAGCAAAACAGAAAATTATTGAAAAAGGGGACAAATCAAAATATAATCCGTGTTGTGAGCAGGTTGTATGATAAGGTGATATCGCAAGGAGGGGAAGTGATTACACTGGATAACACTCAAACGAGACAGGCGGCGGCCATTTTTGAACATTTGAATTTGCAACCCGAGAAGCTTTCAAAAGTGTATCAGGAGTAAAAACGAACCGCCAAAAGGCGGTTCGTTTTTGACCATAAGAAAATAAACGTTTACTTACATTCCGGCAGAATTTGACGAATGAAGCCCAGACCACCGATATCGTATTTTGTCTTTTAAATGAGTTGGGGATTCCGATGGCAGGGGCCACTATCGGCTTATATGCGGATGCGAAGTGCAATACATTGATTAAAACGGGTGTCAGCGGGCAAGATGGAACAATTGCCTTTGACGGGTTGATGGAAGATCAGACATACTGGTTGAAAGAGATTTCCGCACCGTCTGGCTATCAGTTAAAATTCACGATTTATGAAGGGACGGAAGTAAAGCCTAATGTGACGATAGACAATGAACCTATAACTACGCCCGATAATCTGGAAACGCCGGATGACCCGGGAACGCCGGACAATCCGGCTACATTCGGTAATCAAGGTGAGGGCGGTTTAAATGGCAAACCGAGCATTCCACAAACGGGTGATGATACGCCATGGTTAGCCAAAATCGTTTTTATTTTAGGGATTTTGTCGGTGGTAATGCCATAATCCACCCGTCTCCATCCAACCTTTGCAATGTCAAAAGATTCTATTCTTGAAAACGAAAGGGGCATGTGCTAAAATACTGATGTCGGCATACGAGACGGCAGCACGGGGACGTGTCGTCGTCTCGTATGCCGAAGCTAGATGTCATGAAAAGGAAAAAGGGAGGGAATTCGGTTGAAAAATGTGAGGTGCCTTATGAAAAAGTGGCGTATGAAAAAATGGTGTTTGAAAAGTTTGGCTTGTCTGGCGGCAGCTTCGATTTTTATTTTGACAGGGTGCGGGGACAAGGAGCCTTTGGATCCCCAAAATCCGGTATCGTTGACGGTATGGCATTATTATAACGGCTCCCAGCAGGCCGCTTTTGACGCTCTGGTGGAGGAGTTTAATAATACCGTGGGCAAGGAGAAGGGCATTTACGTGCAAGGCTATTCCCAAGGTTCGGTTTCTGATTTGGAAACGGCGGTAAGGGATGCCATTGACGGAAAGGTCGGGGCGGACAAGATGCCGGACATTTTCTCGTCTTATGCGGATACCGCCTACGAGGTGGAACAAGCGGGAGCGTTGGCCGATTTGTCAAAGTACCTTGAAGAGGAGGAACTGAAAAAATACGTGGATTCTTACATTGAGGAGGGATGCATCGCCGCCGACGGCACGCTGCGGATTTTTCCCACGGCGAAGTCCACGGAAATCATGATGCTCAACAAGACGGATTGGGAGGCATTTGCCGAGGCAACGGGAGCGTCCTTGGAGGATTTGAGCACGATGGAGGGCGTGGTGGAAGTCGCGAGGAGCTACTATGAGTGGACGGATGGCCAGACTCCCGACGTGGCGGGCGATGGCAAGGCCTTTTATGGAAGGGACGCCATGGCGAATTACTTTATTATCGGCCTGCGGCAACTGGGTGTGGAGATTTTCCAAGTGGAAAATGGCGAGATGACCTTGAACGTGCCGAAAGAGGAATTGTACCGTCTTTGGGAAAATTATTACGTTCCAATTGTGAAAGGGTATTTTGGGGCATACGGTTCTTTTCGTTCGGATGACGTGAAGACGGGGGAATTGCTTTCGTATACCGGTTCCACCTCTTCCGCCATGTATTTTCCGGATCAGGTGGAACTTGACGATGGCAGTTATCCTATCGAATATGTCGTGATGCCGGCTCCGATATTTGAGGGCGGGGAACACTATGCCGTGCAGCAAGGGGCGGGCATGGTGGTTTGCAAGTCCGACGAGGCTCATGAGTATGCGGCCGTGGAATTTTTGAAATGGTTTACCCAATTGGAGAACAACATCCGGTTCGGCTGCGTATCCGGCTATCTTCCGGTGCAAAAGGAAGCGAACAGTATAGAAAGGCTGGATCAGGTCATCAAGGAACAAAAGCTGGAGGTGGCTCCGAAGACGTATGATTGTTTGGCGATCATCTTTCAGGAGTCGGAGGGAATGACACTTTATACGAACAAGAGCTTTGAAAATGGATCGGCGGCCAGGAAAGTGTTGGAATACAATCTGGCCGACAAGGCGGCAGAGGATCGGGCGGCCGTGTCCGAAGCACTGGCAGAGGGAAAGAGCCTGGAAGAGGCGGCGGCTCCTTATGTGACGAGGGAAGCCTTTGAACAGTGGTACGATTCTTTTTGTGATACGCTGAGCCAGACGGTGGGAAAGTAGATATGAAATAAGCAGGCATGAAATAAGCAGGTATGGAAGATGAAAGGTAACGGTAAAAAAAGAAAAAAGGCAACCATATTCAGGATTTTTCTGGTTCCATTGATTCTCATCATGCTGATACAGAGTGCCATCACTATTGGTACCCTGGTAGTCAGACGAACCGCGTCCACGCTTGAGGGGTATTCGAGCGGCATGATGAACCGCTTGGTGGAAAATCGGAAAGTGATTCTGCAAAATGAAATGAACCAGCGCTGGGCATCTGTTTGTGAGAAGGAGATGCTCTTGAATGGGATTCTGGAGCAGTTTTTACAAAACAAGGGAGTCGGTTTGGAGGAAGTGTTTGCGTTCGACGACATGCGGGACGAATTGCTGGAACTGTTTTTTCAAGAATGCCTGGATGTCTTGCAAAACAATTCCACGACGGGGGTTTTCTTGGTCTTGGCGGGGGAGGACGCGGGTTCTGCCGGGGATTACGATGGCTTTTTTATCCGGGACTCTGATCCCGACACGAATCCTGCCAATTACTCGGATCTGCTTTTGGAGCGGGGCGGCAAGCATTTGTCCAGAAACTGGAACATTCCCTTGGATACCAATTGGACCACTTCTTTTCATATGGACGGACAAGGGGAAAACATGGCTGATGCTTATTTTTATGAGCCATGGCGGGCCGGCGGGGAACATATGGAGGCGGACACGAAAGATTTGGGGTATTGGTCGTTGCCGTTTTTTTTGGAAAAGGACAAGGCCGATTCATATGAAATGATTACGTACTCCCTGCCCTTGAGATATCAGGGGCGGGTATATGGCGTACTGGGCGTGGAGATATCCAACAGGAACTTGAGTGAATATTTACCGGCATCGGAATTAAATGAAACCCAGCAGTCAGGCTATATGCTGGCCGTCGGGCAGGAAGATGGCAGTTACGTCCCCCTCATGGGCAAGGGCGTCTTATACAACCTGGTTCGTTCTGCGGGCGGGTTCGAATTACAAGGGACGGATTATGAAAATCTTTTTTTGGTAAGGAACGTGGATTTGAACGGGCAGGGAATTTACGCCGTGGTATGCCCTTTGAAGCTATACAGTAACAATGTCCCATATGAAAACACAGAATGGGTACTTTTAGGACTGAACACGGAAGACGACCTTTTTGGAATGAGCCGTCGCCTCTATGTCTGGATAGTCGTCGCCATTTTGGTTGGCCTGGGATTTGGCGTGTTCGGCATTTATTTCCTGGTAAGGTATTTGACGAAGCCGGTTCAGCAGCTGATGCGCTGTATCAGCAAGGGGCGGGAGGGACTTTGGGAATTCAAGCCTTCTAATATCCTGGAGGTTGATGCCTTGTACGACGTGGTGACCGACTTGACGGAGCGGCAGAAGGAAGCGGAAAATATTCTTCTGGAGGAAAAGGAGCGTTATAAGGTGGCATTGGAATCCTCAAAGGACGTCTTTTTTTCGTATGACCTCCGAAGTCAGGTGCTTGACATCGTAAATCATAAGACCATGAGCGGACAATGGAAATGTCCGAGGGCAGAGGATGGCTTTATCAGTCCCGAATATATTTACGAGGCGGACAAGGAGGATGCCTTGCGCCAACTGCAGCGTGACACGGACAACATGCATGCGGAGTTTCGGATGCACTGGCCGGATGAGGCGGAGTTTACGTGGGTGGCACTGTCCGGGAAGACGGTCTACGATACGGACGGCGAGCGGTGGAAACTGGTGGGAAGTATACGCGACATCCAGGAGCAAAAGGAGCATGAGGCCGAGCAGCTTTGGAAAAATATGACGGATCAGGTCACGGGGCTGGCCGTTTTCGGTATCGGCATGGAGCATTTGCAGGAATGCCGCAGGACACGTCCGGATGGTGTCATGGTCGTATTGTTTTTGGAACGTTTGAAGGAGAGCGATGAGAAAAACGGCATCGTGTTCGGGGACATGGTACTGGAGGAAATCGGGAGCCTGATTCGCGGGGCATGCAAGGGCCTTGCGAGGAGCGAGGGCTGCAGGGCGGAGTCACTGCGCTTGAACAAGGCCGAGTTCGTCATCTGGCTGGAGGATCAGCCGAGGGCGCGGGCCGAGAAATTTATAAAGAAATTACTGCAGAACGTCGAGGCGGCTTTTCAGGAAGAGATTTTCTCGGTTCATGTGTATGCGGGATTGTCTTGTGGGAAGAAGGGGCAAAGCTCGGAGGAATTGATTCGCATGGCAAAGCTGGCGCGAAGTCTCGTGGTTGCCGGCAGCGGGCGGCATTCTCTCCTTTATGAAGACGTTCCCGAGAAAAAACGTGCCGACTTGCCCGCGCTGCAGGGGTGCGAGGTGAATTCCCTGGGCTATGCCAAGGACGTGAGCCTGGTGTCCGTGGCCTTGAACTTGTTTGGCAAGGGTTCGAACTTCCCGGCCCAAATGATGTTGATGATTCGCAAGATTGGAAGGTTTTACCATGCAAGCGGCGTGCAGGTGTCTTTGCTGCGTGTCGATTTTAATTCCAATTACCTGAATTACCAGTGGCGGCGAAACGGAGAAGTCACCAAGGAAATTGTAAGAAAATATAAGGAAGAGGAAAAAGAGGAGTTCTATCATTGGCTGGAATCCGAGGAGGTACGATATTTTTCGGAGGAGGACAGTCGGCAAAAAGTGATTCGTTGCTTCTTAAGCGTGGAATCGGGAGAAACGGGAATCATGCTTCCCATGTATGACGGTGGGACGTATATGGGCAATGTCTGCATCCTTGGCATCGGGGCGGAAATTTTGAAGGACATGGAGCAAAGGCAGGAACTTGAGGAGCTTGGCCGGGTCATCCAGAGCCAGTTAAACCAGCAGCAGTATGATATTGCAAGCAAGGCAAAGTCGGAGTTTTTGTCCCGCATGAGCCACGAGATTCGAACGCCGATGAACGGCATCATCGGCATGACGGCCATTGCCTTGCAACCGGATCAAGGGCAGGAAAGGATTATGGACTGCCTTCAGAAAATAAAGTCCTCATCGGATTATTTGCTGGGACTGATTAATGACATTTTGGACATGTCGAAAATCGAGAGCGGAAAGATGAAACTGGATCCCGTTAATTTTAATATGGACGAACTGTTGGACACCGTAGGGGAATTGATTCTGTCTCAGGCGGCCATGAAACAAGTAGATTTCGTGCGGGAGATTGAATTGGAACACCATTGGTTCGTGGCGGATCGAATGCGGATTAGCCAGGTGCTTATTAATTTGCTGGGCAACGCGGTGAAGTTTACGCCGGCAAAGGGCAGGGTCACGCTGACCATTGGCGAGACGGCTGCCGCCGGGGGCGAGGCTTGTATTTCGTTTGCGGTGAGGGATACGGGAATTGGCATCGCGAAGGAGGATCAGGAGCGTATTTTTCGTTCGTTTGAACAAGCTTCCGGTACGAATCCGTCCAAGCATCAGGGGACGGGGCTGGGACTGTCTATCAGCAATCGGCTGGTGCAGATGATGGGGAGTAACATCCAGGTGGAGAGCGAACCCGGGAGGGGCAGCATGTTTTGCTTCACCATTTCCTTGAAGCTTGGTGAGAGCGAGGAGCGTGAGGCGCACAGAGAGGAGGTTTCCTTTGACGGCTGCCGCGTCCTGGTCGTGGAGGACAATGACTTGAATGCCGAAATCGCGCGGTGCCTTTTGGAGGATTGTAATTTCGAGGTGGACTGTGTCTTTGACGGCGCGCAGGCCGTTGAGCGTGTTCGTACCACGTCGCCGGGCACTTACGACGTGATTTTGATGGATATCATGATGCCGGTGATGAATGGGCTGGACGCGACGCGTGCCATCCGCGCCATGGAGCGCGAGGACTGTCATTCCATACCGATCATTGCCATGTCGGCAAACGCTTTTGATGATGATTTGAAAAAATCCGTGGAATGTGGCATGAACGGGCATTTGTCCAAGCCCGTCGAGGTAGATAAGTTGTACCAGATGTTGGACAAGGTGGTGCAAAATAGGCATAAGTGAGTGTTTTATGGGGTGATGCCAATAGGATGCTTTGCGATGGCTAAATGGCGTGAAAGACAGAAAAAGTTGAGAGACGGGGAGTTGCATGTGATTACGGGATGGTTCGTCATATGC
The DNA here is from genome assembly GCA_948468385.1 of uncultured Faecalicatena sp. Lineage (GTDB taxonomy): Bacteria > Bacillota > Clostridia > Lachnospirales > Lachnospiraceae > Schaedlerella. Next base: position 40,974 of record CAOKHZ010000021.1, read on the forward strand.
GGCTCCCCGATTTATAGTCTCCTGATTTCTAGCTTTCTGATTTTTAAAAATTTTTCTTGACAATTGAGAAAAAAGTGGTAAAATAAGTTTCAGAAAAAACAGTTCAGTAATGAACAGTTTTTTTGAGAACAGTTTTTGAAAGAACGGTTTTAAGAAAAACAGTTTTTGGGAGAACGGTTCATAAGCGGACGTTTTTGCAAAGGAGGTTTGGCATGGGCGATGATAGAAGATTATAAGCGAGTCGGATTTGAGGTACGCAGGCTCGACCATGTGATGCGGAATCATATGGAGATGGGCGTAAAGAAAGAGGGGATAAATGAGATTGCTTTGATGCATGGATGGTTTATTCGTTATCTATATGAGAACAGGGACAAGGACGTGTTCCAGCGGGACTTGGAGAAACAGTTTTGCATCGCACGTTCCACCGTTACCAATATTATTCAGCTCATGGAGGAGAAAGAGCTGGTACGCCGGGAGTTCGTCAAGAGCGACGCGCGTCTGAAAAAGGTAATTCTCACGCAGAAGGGGATTGAGAGCCATGAAAAAATCGAGGCGATGATTACCCGAATGAACCTGCAGATGATTGAAGGGATCTCAGACAAGGAATTGGAAGTTTTTCTGGACGTGGCGGAAAAAATACGTGAAAATATTGAAAAGAAAAGGGAAGGATAGCGGAGGTGTGTTTATGTTTCGTAGGATTTTACATGAAGTAAAAGAGTATAAGGCGGCATCCATCGTCACGCCGCTGTTTATGATACTGGAAGTATTGATGGAGACGATGATTCCGTTTTTGATGGCGTCAATTATTGACGACGGGGTCAACGCGGGCGACATGGGTCACATTTACAAGGTGGGCGGCGTGATGCTCGTGGCGGCGGCCATCGGGCTTTTGGCCGGCATGGGCGGCGGCCGGTACGGCGCGAAAGCCTCGACCGGGCTGGCCAAGAATCTGCGCAAGGCGATGTTTGACCATATTCAGACATTTTCTTTTGCCAATATTGACAAATTCAGCACGGCCGGGCTGGTGACCCGCTTGACGACGGACGTGACGAACGTGCAAAATGCGTACCAGATGATGCTGCGCATGTGTATCCGGGCACCGCTCAGCATGATTTGCGCGATGTTCATGGCATTTACCATCAATGCCAGACTGGCCAGCATTTATCTGGCGGCGGTCATATTCCTCGCGATTTGCCTGATTCTCATCATGAGCCGTGGCATCAAGTATTTCCAGCAGGTATTTCCCAAGTACGATGACTTGAATGAATCCGTGCAGGAAAATGTTTCCGCCATCCGCGTGGTAAAGGCGTATGTGCGCGAGGAGGAAGAGACGAAGAAATTTCACCAGGCCAGTGCCAACATTTACAATTTATTTGTCAAAGCGGAGAAAAATATGCTGTTAAACAGCCCATTGATGATGGGTACGGTTTATACGTGTATCATACTGATTAGCTGGCTGGGCGCGAAAATGATTGTAAACAGCGAACTGACGACGGGAAACTTGATGAGCTTGCTGGCGTACTGCATGAATATTTTGATGAGCCTGATGATGCTGTCCATGGTGTTCGTGATGGTGTCCATGAGTATGGCGAGCATCCGTCGTATTTCGGAAGTGCTTTCCGAGACGAGCGACATCAACAACCCGCAGCACCCGCTTTACGAGGTGGAGGACGGCAGCATTGATTTTGACCATGTGAATTTTGCATACAAGAAAGATAGCGATGAATTTGTGTTAAAGGACATTGACCTGCACATCCACGCGGGAGAGACGATCGGCATCATCGGCGGAACCGGAAGTGCCAAGACTAGTCTGGTCAACTTAATCAGCCGCCTTTACGACGTGTCCGAGGGCGAGGTGAAGGTCGGCGGGAAAAATGTAAAGGAATACGATTTGGACACGTTGCGCAGCCAGGTGTCCGTCGTGCTGCAAAGCAACGTATTGTTTACGGGAACGATTTTTGAAAACCTGCGCTGGGGCAATCAAGAGGCAACCGACGAGGAGTGCATGGAGGCCGCCAGGCTGGCCTGCGCGGATGAGTTTATCCAGCGCTTCCCGGATAAGTATGACACGCACATCGAACAAGGCGGAAGCAACGTGTCCGGCGGGCAGAAGCAGAGGCTGTGCATCGGCAGGGCGTTGCTGAAGAAGCCGAAGATTTTGATACTGGACGACAGCACCAGCGCGGTCGACACGGCGACGGACGCGAAAATCCGACGCGCGTTTCGGGAAGAGATTCCGGATACGACGAAGCTTATCATTGCCCAGCGTATTTCCAGCGTGCAGGATGCGGATCGCATCATCGTGATGGAAGAGGGCGAAATCAATGGCTTTGGAACGCACGAGGAACTGCTTGCTGGCAATGAGATTTACCGCGAGGTATACGAGTCGCAGACCAAGGGCGGCGGAGATTTTGACGAAAAGGGAGGTGAGCACTGATGGCACCAAGAATGAGACCGGGAATGAAACCGCCGAAGGTGGAAAATCCAGGAAAACTTTTGACGAGATTGATGTCGTACGTGTTCAAAGATTATAAATGGCATTGTCTGGCGGTATTTGTACTTATTTTCGTGGGCGTGCTTGCCAACGTGCAAGGAACGATGTTTACCAAGAACTTGATTGACGATTACATTACACCGTTCCTTTTGACAGACAATCCGGACTTTACGCCGCTGGCGAATGCAATCATGAGAGTTTGCGTGTTTTACGCGCTGGGAGTGATTTCTTCCTATACTTATAATCGGATTATGATTTATGTCACGCAGGGCGTGATGCGCAACATGCGAAATGAAATGTTCGAGCATATGGAGCGCCTTCCGATTAAGTATTTCGACACGCATGCGCACGGCGACATCATGTCGATTTACACGAACGACATTGACGCGATGCGCCAGATGATCAGCCAGAGTATTCCGCAGATTATCAACAGCGTGTTCACGGTGGTGAGCGTGTTTGTCAGCATGCTGATCTTGAGCATCCCGTTGACAGGCGTGACGCTTGTGATGGTGGCTTTGATGCTTCTTGCGACCAAGGCGTCGGCCAGCCGCAGCAGCAAATATTTTATTGAGCAGCAGCATAATCTTGGCAAGGCCAACGGCTACATCGAGGAGATGATGAACGGGCAGAAGGTCGTGAAGGTGTTCTGCCACGAGGAGGAAAGCAAGAAGGAATTCCAGGAACTGAACGAGCAGTTATTCGTCAGCGCGGACCGTGCCAATACCTTTGCCAATATTTTGGGACCGATTAACGCCCAGCTTGGCAATGTCAGCTACGTGGTCTGCGCGATGGTGGGCGGCATGCTGGCTCTCAATGGGATTGGCGGCTTTACATTGGGCGGCCTGGCGAGTTTCTTGACCTTTAATAAGAGCTTTAATATGCCGATTAACCAGGTCAGCATGCAGTTGAATTCCATCGTCATGGCACTGGCCGGAGCGGAGCGTATTTTCCGTTTGCTGGACGAGGAGCCGGAGACGGACAATGGATACGTCATGCTGGTCAATGCAAAAGAGGTAAACGGAGAATTGACGGAGTGCGAGGAGCGTACCGGACGCTGGGCGTGGAAGCATACGCATCAGGCGGATCAGAGCGTGACATATGTGGAACTGAAAGGAAACGTCGTTTTTGACGGTGTGGATTTTGGTTACGTGGATGATAAAATCGTGCTGCACGACGTGAAATTGTTTGCCGAGCCGGGGCAAAAGATTGCGTTCGTCGGTTCGACCGGAGCCGGAAAGACGACGATTACCAATCTGATTAACCGTTTTTATGATATTCAGGACGGAAAAATCCGTTATGACGGTATCAATGTCAACAAGATTAAAAAGGCGGATTTACGGCGGTCACTGGGTATCGTTTTGCAGGATACGCATTTGTTTACCGGAACCGTGAAAGAAAATATTCGCTTTGGCAAGCTGGATGCCACAGACGAGGAAGTCATCGCGGCGGCGAAGCTGGCCAACGCGGACGGTTTCATCCGCAGGCTTCCGAAGGGCTATGACACGATGTTGACCGGGGACGGGGCGAACCTAAGCCAGGGGCAGAGGCAGCTTTTGGCAATTGCCCGGGCGGCCATCGCCGACCCGCCGGTGCTCATCCTGGACGAGGCGACGAGCTCGATTGATACCCGTACCGAGCGGATCATCCAGGAAAGCATGGATCGTTTGATGAGCGGGCGCACGACGTTTGTCATCGCCCATAGGCTTTCCACCGTGCGCAATTCAGACTGTATCATGGTACTTGAACAAGGCCGGGTGATCGAGCGTGGCACGCACGATCAGTTGATCGAGGAGAAAGGAAAATATTATCAATTGTATACGGGAAACGCGATTTCGGCGTAAAGGAAAGGCGCATGGTTTACATTTCGTATTCCATGCGCCTATTGTTTTTTGCGCTTGTCAAATAAATTGGTTTACGCTGTTGTTATTTATGACGTTTTCGCCAAGTCCACGTATTTCTGTAAGTATTCCACGACGGAATCCGGGTCGATGCTTTCAAATCCCTTTACATAGTCTTCCCAGGACATCGTTCCCTTGATGACTTGCGGGACGTACTGGTTCTGATAATCGGAGACGGCGGTGGAAACCTTGTTGTACTTTTCGCTTTCTTCCACGTTCAAAAGCCCGACATAATCCATCACGTTTCCGGTATTGAGATATTTTGTCCACTGGTCAAACGCGGCCTGATTGATTGGCGGAGTTCCCCGCTCTACCCGGTAGTCGTCGGAACGCTGCAGTTTCAGGCCGACATCCATTCGTTGTCCGATGACGGCGTTAGTTGCCGTGTCAGATGGGTCAATTGCCCTGGTATAGACAGTTTTTCCATCTTCGTCGATGGATGTCGTATATGCGCTTTTTAGGCCTCTTTCCGCATAGAGGTCAGGGTCAAGTTTGGCCGAGGCGTATTGTTCCTCGTTCAAGCCTTCCCGTATGACCAGTGCCCCTTCCCTTGTATAGGTCCAGTCAAGAAACGTGAACAACGTAGCGAGGTCTTTTCCTTCCGCCTTGGTCGTAATGGCTGTCGGCGAGCCTATACGGCTGGTTTGGTACAATGCATCCGGTTCCTTGTACATTTGATCTTTTCCGCCGTATACGTCATTGATTGGCAAGGAAGCTCCCATCACGTAGGCATCGCGTGCGTCTTCCTCGTTTTGACAGGTTGAGCGGATGGAAGTGCCGATTGCGTGGGTTTGTCCGTCCCACAGACCGACTTTTCCCTGGGTAACGCCGGCAGAGTTGATGAGAAAGAAACGGTCGTTGGCGCGTGTGTTGAATTCAGCATCCAACCATCCCTTTTTATACCAGGTATTCAGGCACTCCAGGTAGGTCTTGAAATTTTCGGAGTCGCCGTCGAAGGAAGCCACGCCGTCTTTTACATAATATTGGCCGGTGCCGCCGCCGAACGAGGAAGTCAAATCGCCGGTCTGCATGTATCCAATATAATAGACGGACGTAGGATACGAACTGCTGTCATCGGACCAGCCTCTTTCGTCAATCGCCTTTGCAAATGCTTCAAACATCCATTCCCAGTCGCTGATGGTAAGCGGGTCGGACTGTCCGCTCGGGAAAATGACGTTGTCCTCGTAACCGGTTTCCATATCTGCCTCATAGTTGGCCTCGAAAGATTTCACGTCGTTTTCTTTCCAGCCTTCCAGGTTCCTTTCTTCTTTCGCCTTCGAAAGCGGAGTCACTTCCGGGTGCCCGTTTTTCTTTACGTAGTCGCTGTCCCAGTCCCATACGTAGTCGGTCGGCTCGGCGTATTTTACGACCCAGTCCCTGCGGTAGCAGGTTCCCTGCCATGGGTCCTCGAGACCTTCCAGAAACGGATAAATGGCATAGTAGTGAATGCTTCCGTCATCTTCCTTTGTCTGAACAAGCGGCTTTAATTCCGGGTTGGCATCCAGATAGGCCAGGTAGTTCGGCATGTATTCTTCCACGTATTCCGTGATATCCATCACGATACCGTTGTCGTGCAAGGCCTGCGGGGTTTCGGGAGACACGACCATGTCAATGATTTCCGGGTATTCGCCGGTGCCGATCATTGTGTTGAAATTTTCGTTTTCTGAGCCGGTAATCGGTACCGTGTAAGAAAAGCGGAGTTTCTTGCCGCCTTCGCCGATGCCGCCGTTTTCAATGTCCCAGTACTGCTGGCCAATCCACTGTGCCACCGCACATTCTTCATAAGTTTCGAAATATTGCCCGTCCGAGTCCGTCTCGTAAATCCACCAGCCAAAAGTGGTTTCTTCCGTGGCTTCGCTGCCTTTGGCAGTGCCGTCTGCCTGGGCGTCCCCGCCGTTGTCATCGTTGGCTTTGCCGCATCCCGCCATCAGCATAAGCGACATTGCGGTTGCCAGGCCGGTGGCCAGCATTCGTTTCACATGTTTGCTTTTCATGTTTCTTTTTCCTCCTTGGGTGTTTTGGGTTTATGGTGACCATAATAACAAAGGAAGGTTGGATTCTCGTTTCATATTTTTAAAGAATATTACATATTTTTGTAAAGAAAAGAAACGATTGACAAAATATGATAATAGTTAATAAAATATAATATAAAGAGCGTATAATATTGTTATAATGGTCTTATGCTGGTATGAAGAATGGTAACTTGATATCCGATAGGAGACAGAGTGTAACGGATCAGATTTGTCTGGAGCGTTACAAAGGAGAGGGATTATGAAATCATATGAAAAGAATATGGAAAGCCGGATGGAAGGATTCTGGTACGTAATGTCTGGTATTGAAAATCTATATGCGTGGCGGTATGCATTGGACGGGGAAGGCCTGGAATTATGTGATAGCAATTGCCAGGACGTGGAATTTTGGCACAATATTTTCATGACTCTGTTTAGTGAGAGAGTACTTGCCTTTTTGAAAAGCTTGGACAAGTCCGTTTTGTTGGGAGACGACCTTGGTATCACCTGGATTGTAACGCCAAGACGGGAGGAAGAACGTTTGCAAGACATCTGGCTGCTGGGACCGGTGTTTTCTTCTGACGTGAGGGGGAGGGACGTGAATCATTTATTTGAGGGGAAGCAAGTTTCCGTTGCCTATAAAAGGGAACTGACTCGTCAGTTGGAGAAGCTTCCGAATATTTCCCATAGCATGTTTTGCGTGTTGGGAACCATGCAGCATTTTTGCGTGACGAATACGCGGATTCAGACGGTGGATTTGGAACAAGGGTTGAACGAGCCTACGTCTTTGGACGCAGGGGAAGAAACGGAAGTGAGAACGCATAGCGGCACGGAACAAGAAGCACTCATGCTCAAGGCGATAAGGGAGGGCAACGTTCACTATGGGGACGAGGTGCGGGAGCGAAATTATATAGTTCCGGGAACGCTTGCGCGTGGCGATGCCATTCGCCAATTTAAGAATGAAATTATCACGGCCATCACCTTGTGCAGCCGCGCGGCCATCGAGGGCGGGATGTCGCGGGAAATGTCACTTACGTTGTCTGACAGATATATTCAAGCGGTGGAGGCGGCAAAGACGATGCCCGAGGTGGCGGCATTGCATCTGCGGATGCGGGAGGACTACATTCGGAGAGTGCACGACCTCAAACGGAGTTCCGGACTGTCCCCTGCCGTGGTTTCCTGCATGGATTATATCGAACTTCATATCACTTCCCGCTTGACCGTCGTCGACGTGGCGGGCAGCACCGGATATTCTGGTTATTATATTTCGCGTTTGTTTCAAAAAGAAACGGGGCAGTCGCTTTCGGATTATATTCAGAAGAAAAAGATAGAACATGCGGCGTTTTTGCTGAAAAACTCCAGGATGTCCGTTCGGGACATCGCGGCAGAACTGCATTATTCGTCGCCTAGTCATTTTTGTACCTTGTTTCGCCGGGAGAGGGGCGTGACGCCGACACAGTATCGGGGAAGGAAGAGGATGGAGAGCGTGTAGTTTAAAAGGAATATGAGGTTCAAGGCATGGAGGGTGAGTGAAAGTAATTCTATATTTGCTTCGTGCCTGGGAATCAATTCTATCAGGTGTATGCTTTTGTCCGACCGCTGGGCGATGGCCCGCATGATTATTTCACATTTCTGGGCGGTCATCAAGTCGCCGCATTTCCGCCCGTAAGCCTGATAGGACGGATTTACCATGGTGTAAGGCGGATTTGTTTTTTTAAATTACGACACGACTTTCGTATTGATATATATGTAATTTGTTCATATATATATATATATATGTAAAATATACTTGACATATCAATGGAATGGTGGTATTCTGTCAGTGGTGGGGAAGAAAGAGGCAGGTGATGACATGGCGAGAAATATTGCAATCAAGGTGGCACGGGCGGAGAAGGACATGACCCAGAAGGCGCTTGCCGAGGCCGTAGGCATTTCGAGACAGACGATGAACGCGATCGAGCAGGGGGATTACAATCCCTCGATACGCTTGTGCAGGTCCATTTGCCGCGTGCTTGGCAAGGGATTGGATGATTTGTTCTGGAAGGATCAGGAGGATGACGATGATGAGGAGACATAAAAGTAATCTGGACGAGAGGCAGGAGCAACGGCTCTTACGCATTGAACGGAACGGCTGCTGGCTGGCGTTCTGGGGACTGCTCGTCGCGATGGGCGTGCAGATGGTCATGAGCAAGGGAGAGGACGTCGGCCGGGTTGCGGGAGAGTGGGTCGTATTCATGGTGCTCGCCTGCTATATGGTGTGGGCGTGCATGAAGGAGGGCATCTGGGATCGGAGGATGAAGCCGGACTGGAAGACGAATTTGATTGCCAGCCTACTGGCGGGCATCGCGGTGGCGGTCTTTTTCTGCTTGATAACGGACTGGGAAACTGAGCAGACGGTGGTGATGGCATTTGTGTCGTTTTTCATGACGTTTGCTTCTTGCTATATTTTGCTTATGATTTCCACACTGGTTTATAGGAAGAGAGTGGAAAAGTTAGAGTCGGAGGGAGACGAGGAGGTTACGGAAGATGATTGAGGTTCGTGGATTGTGCAAGGAGTTTGAGCGGAGCCGCAGGGCGGAAGGGACGGTCGGAAAGTCCAGGAAGCACCGGGTGAAAAAGGAGACATTTCTGGCGGTGGACCATGTATCCATCGAGGCATGCGAGGGGGAGATTGTCGGGATTTTAGGACCGAACGGCGCGGGCAAGACGACGCTTCTTCGGATGATGGGGATGCTGATGAGTCCGACGGAAGGCGATGTCGTTTTGACGGACGACACGGGAAACGAGATTACGGAGCTGACGCAAAAAAAGGCAGCGATAGGGTATCTGTCCGGCAACACGAAGTTGTATCCCCGTTTCTCCGTGCGGGAATACCTGCGATTTTTAGGAGAACTGTATGGGTTTGATAAGGAAATGATTCAAATGCGCAGCGAGGAGATTTTTCGCGTGTTGGACATGGAAGGCTTTGCTGACAACCGGATTGAGAAACTGTCCACCGGTCAGACGCAGCGCGCTTCCATCGCTCGTTGCCTGATGGCGGATCCGCGGGTATATATCCTGGATGAGCCGACGCTGGGGTTGGACATCTTGAGCGCGGACGCGATTATCCGGTTCATGAAGGAGCAGAAAGAAAAGGGAAAGACCGTGCTCTATTCGACACATTATTTGGAGGAGGCGCAGATACTTTGTGACCGCGTTTATATGATTCGGGATGGGAAGATTGTGGCGCAAGGAACTCCCGCCGCCTTGATGCAGCAGACAAAGACGGATAACCTGCGCACGGCGTTCCACGTGATTTATGATGAAGCGGGCGGGGTCTGAACGGCAGCGGTTGGATTACGTGGTGCTTGGTGAATGCCATGGGGATGGAAGGCGCGTGGAATAGAACATAAGGTGAAAGGGATACAATGATGAAAAAGATAGGGATATTAATTCGAAAAGAGATGTTGGACATCTTGCGGGACAAGAAGACGCTGATTATGATGATACTGGTGCCAATCGTGTTATATCCGCTTTTGATTATCGGGATGACGTTCGTGTTAAACAGCGTCATGTCCGCATCGGAAGAGACGTCTTATACGGTTGCGTTTGACAAGGAATATGCGGATACCGTGGCGGATTTGCGAGAATTGATGGCACAAAATCCAGAAGAGTTTGAAGAGGACGTGGAATTTCTCGCCATGGACGGGAAGGGAACGTCCGCCGTCGCGGACGCGACGCTTCGGCTGGAAGAAGAGACGGATGGCCGCTTGAGGGTGGAAATTGCCTATGACTCGACAAACATGAATTCCGCGCACGTATGCCAGATGCTGGTTGACGTGATGGAGGCGTATAGGCAGAAGTTGGTGGCAGAAGGACTTGCAGAACTTGATTTGGATGAGCGTTTTCTCTATCCGGTCATCTGCACGACGGTGGACGAGGTGTCGGAGGCGGAAAGTTTTGGAGTCAGCATCGGTGGTTCCATTGGCATGATGCTTATCGTGATGATTCTCATGGGCGCGCTTTATCCGGCCATTGACACGACCGCGGGGGAGAAGGAGCGGGGGACGCTGGAGACGCTTTTGACGCTTCCGGTCACGAATTTCCAGATGATTTTCAGCAAGTTCGTGTCCGTGGCAATCATTGCTTGTGTGACGGCGTTGTTGTCACTGGTTTCGCTGGCCGGTTCGGTATTGTTTTTGATATTTGGCGTGGCGGGAGACATGGTGATGGAGTTTGGCTTCTCGGCGGGGACGATGCTTGGCGCGCTTCCGATGCTGTTCGTGACGATGATTGTGACGGCACTCCTATCCTCCGCGCTCTGCATGTGCTTTTGCGTGTTTGCCAAGAGCTTCAAGGAGGCGAACAATTACGTGACGCCGCTGCTTCTGGTAGTGATGATTGCCTCCATGGCGGGAATGCTCCCGTCCGTCGAACTGGATCAAAAGACGGTTCTGATTCCGATTGTTAATGTTTCATTGATGATGAAGCAGGTGCTGTCCCAGCAATTTAGCTTCGCGTTGGCGGGCGTGGCCAACCTCGTGAATTTGTGCGTGAGCATTTTGATTATCTGGTTTTTGGCAAAGATGTATGACAGTGAAAACATTTTGTTCGCGGACGGGTTTCGAAGCTTTCGCCTATTCGTAAAGAGGTCGGATGTCAAAGAGGGAACCGTGCCGGACAACGGGGACGTGATGCTTGGCGTGACCGTGTTATTTTTACTGTTGATTTATGTGGGTAGCGTGGCCAGCGCGCGCCTGGGCTTTTGGGGGACGGCGGTAAGCCAGTTGATGATATTGGCCGTACCGCTTCTTCTGGTCTGGTACATGAAGTCGGACGTGAGGTCGTTGTTTTCTTTAAACGCTCCGAGGAAAAGGTCGGTGCCGGGAAGCATCCTTTTATACATGGGGACATATTGTCTGATTATGGTTTTGAGCGTGGCGCTTATGGCTCTTTTCCCGGAGAGCATGGAAAACGTGGAGCTGGCATTTTCACCAATGACCGAGCAGCCGTTTGTGTTCATCCTCCTAGTGGTGGCGTTGATGCCTGCGATTGGCGAGGAGATTTTGTTCCGTGGCCTGATGTTTGGCAGCATCCGCGCAAATTGGCTGAATCGCCATCCGAAAGAGCCGGCCGTCAAGGCGGCAGTATATGCGATTTTGATTTCGGCGGCCGTGTTTGGCGTGTTCCATATGAGCCTTGTGAAGTTCTTCACGACGTTTTTGCTTGGCGCGCTGTTTGCTTACATCGTGTACAAGACGGGCAGCATTTACGTGACGATGGGACTGCATTTTGTCAATAACGCGGTTTCCATGATGGCGATGAAGTATCCTGAGGCGGTGGGAAAGGTGTTACCGTTTTTGATGGAGGAAGAACTATCCGTGGGTGAAATTGTCGGATTACTGTTGGCGGGCGTGTTACTTATGGCGTTAGGGCTGGCATTGCTTGAGGGGAAAAGGAAAAAGGCCGGATGATGTGTGGGACGTGTTTTTCCCTCTGTCGTGAAGTTGTTTTTTTGGTGATGCTGATAATCATCGCGTGCGTGGACTGGAAGAAGCGCATTGTTCCAAACTGGCTTTTGTTGGCGGGAGTCGTCAATTGGGCGGCGTGGACGTATGTTCGGGACGAAGTTTGTATGGAGACGTTGCAAGCCGTGTTGATTTCTGTCATCATTCCTGTATGCGTTCTGGGTCTGGTGCTGCTTTTGGAGAAAAAGAAAGGGCGTTTGATGATGGGCGGCGGGGATGTCAAGTTGATGTTCATCATGGCGTTGTATTTTGACTGGTATCGGCTTTTGCATGTACTGTTCGTCACATGTCTGGCGGGCCTGCTTCTTGCATGGTATTCCTTGAAAAGAGCGGAAGGGGGAGTTGGCGAGAAGAAGGTTCCGCTTGGACCATGCTTCGTAATCGGGGTTATGTGGGGCATTTGCAAAGGTGAGCCGTTGTGTTCGGGGCTTTGGTATCTGTTGAAGAACGCGTGGTAGGGCGTGGTTGGTCAGAAACAAAGTGGTTTTGACCATTTTTTGTATATTATTTTGTATTTCCTTTCTTCTTTGTCTATGATACAATGGATAGCGAAAAAAGTTTCCCATAAGAGGATTGAGGAAGTGAATCGGTGGAGAAAAAGAGCAAATATTGGCGGCGGTTGGACAATGCGGCAAAGTTGTTTACGGCGGCCAGCACCAAGAGAGATACCCGGGTTTTTCGTTTTTATTGTGAATTGAAGGAAGAAGTACGGCCACAAGTATTACAACGGGCCGTGGAGATGGCGGTAGAGACGTACCCTTTGTTTTTATCGGTCATGAGAAAGGGCGTGTTTTGGAATTACTTGGAGCGAAGCGAGTTGCGCCCGGTGGTTCGCAGGGAGTACAAAGAGCCGTGCAGCAGATTATATTTTAAGGATAAGAATGCGTTATTGTTCGAGGTGACATATTATAAAAACAGGATTAATTTTGAGGCGTTCCATGTGTTGACGGATGGCACGGGCGCGATTGCGTTTTTGCGGGAGCTTGTAAGCGACTATTTGTACCTGGCGCATCAAGAGGAGGGGCTTGAGCGGATTTCCTTCGTGCCGGACAACGTGACCGTTCAAGATCACGAGGTGGACAGCTTTACAAAATATTATTCCCCGGAATTGGGAAAACGCAAGCAAGTGAAGCCGCAGGCGCATGTTTTAAAGCGGGTGCGGCGGGAGAACGGACAGCTCCAAGTTGGCGAGCGGGAGATTTCCGTGGAAAACATCGTGAAAAGGTCGCGTGAGCTTGGCGTGTCCGTGAGCGTGTTTGTCACGACGGCATTGCTTTTGGCCATTCACGAGGAGATGTCGAGGGTGCAGGAGAGATATCCCGTTGTTTTGATGGTTCCGGTCAACTTGCGTAACTTCTTTTCTTCGGAATCCATGTTGAACTTTTTTAACTGGATTTTGCCGAAGCATAGGTTCGGCCAGGGGGATGATTCTTTCGAGGCGGTGCTTTCGGAAGTGAAGAAGTATTTCAAGGAGGAATTGACGCAGGAGAAGATGGCGCGGCGGATGAGCGAGCTGATTTCTTTGGAGGTGCATCCCGTTTTGCGCTTTGCCCCGGCAGATTTGAAAAATTTGTGCATCCATGCAGGCGCGAAGTTTTCCGAGAGGGAATCCACGGCGGTATTTTCCAACATGGGACCGATTGTCCTGCCGGATTCTTTTGCTTCTTATATTGAACGGTTTGGTTGCTTTACGAGCACTCCGAAATTGGAGTTGTGCGTCATTTCGTTTCAGGACAAGATGTCGTTTGGATTTACGTCCCGGTTTGATACGGATAACATTCAACGTAATTTTTATCGTATCCTGGAGGAGCAGAAGGTTGCTTCCAGAGTGATTCATCCGGATTTTCCAGAGCCGGAGGTGCCAAGCAATTTTGAAATGACAGTATATAAAAGCTACACGCTGGCATGTCTGGCACTGGTGTTGTTCATGGCCATCGTGGGGGTGAATCTGCATGGACAAGTCGCGGACGGGGCGGTAGACAAAACGGAGGCGATGGCGAAGACGATTACGGTGGCCAGGGCGCTCTTGTTTGCAGCCGGAGGCGTGGCCAGTATGTGGGTGGCCTCGTCAATCGGGTTTTTCAAGCGGCACAATTTGTTCAAGAATGCCATCTGGCAGCTTATCATGGTCAGCGTGGTCAGCGTGATTTGGGATTATGTCACGGGCTGGCACGGCTGGTCGGTGGATTATGTGATTCCGGGAGTGAGCGTCGCCGTGCTTTTGACGCTGATTGTTTTGGCCAAGGTGCAAAGGCGAATGCCGCGGGAGTACATGTTCTATTTTATGTTCACTGCTTGTTATGGGATGATTTTACCTTTTGTCCTGGTGATGTCGGGTATTTTGCACATGACTTGGGTTTGCATGATTTGTAGTGCCTCGTGCCTGATGTTTTTGCTCTGGTTGATATCGTTCAAGGGCAGGGAGTTTCGGGAGGAAATGCAGAAGAAGTTCCATGTGTGACAGAAAGGGGAGACGATTATGTCGAGTTTGCTTATAAAAAGCGGCCATGTGGTGGATCCGCAGACGGGGATTGACAGCACGTTGGACGTGCTTGTTGTCGACGGGAAGATTGAGAGGCTTCAAAGCGGCCAGTCCGCAGAAGGGGTGGACGAGGTGATTGACGCTTCCGGGTGTTACGTGATGCCGGGCATCATTGATATGCACGTGCATTTGCGAGACCCCGGGCTGACTTACAAGGAGACGCTTAAGACCGCCGGGATGGCGGCGGCGCGGGGCGGCGTGACGACGATATGCGCGATGCCAAACACCAAGCCCGTGACGGACACGAAGGAGATGGTAGAAACGCTTCATAGGCGGGCAAAGGAAGAGTGCCCGGTGCACGTCATCCAGCTTGGCGCGGTGACGAAGGGGCAGCGAGGGGAGGAACTTGCCGACATCAGGGGGATGGCCGAGGCGGGATGTCATGCCATCAGCGAGGACGGCAAGTCCGTGATGAACGCGTCGCTTTACCGCAAGGGGATGGACGCGGCGAAGGAGTGCGGGATTTCCGTGTTTGCCCATTGTGAAGACATCACGCTCGTGGAAGGCGGCGTGATGAACGCAGGGAAACGGGCGGAGGAATTGGGCGTGAGCGGGATTTCGAATGCCGTCGAGGACACCATCGCGGCGCGCGACATCGTGTTGGCCAAGGAGACGGGAGTGCGGTTGCATCTGTGCCATTGCTCCACGGCGGATAGCGTGAAGATGGTCGAGGCAGCCAAGAAGGAAGGACTTTTGGTGACGGGCGAAGTGTGCCCACATCATTTCATCCTGACAGACGAGGATGTCGTGGAAAACAATGGGCGATATAAGATGAATCCGCCGCTGCGCGGGCGGGAAGACGTGAAAGCCTTGCGTACCGGTTTGAAAGAGGATGTCATGGACGTGATTTCCACGGATCACGCGCCGCACACGGTGGAAGAGAAGGATTGTCCGATGGAAAAGGCAGCGTTTGGCATCGTCGGCCTTGAGACGTCAGCATGTTTGACGTACACGGAACTGGTGTGCAAAGGCGTGATTCATCGGATGCAGATGGCGGAAAAAATGAGCTTCAATCCCGCGCGGATTCTGGGACTTAAGGACAAAGGCGCGGTGGCGCGAAAAATGACGGCTGATTTAATGATTTATGATCCGCGTCCAGAGTATCGGATTGACGCAGGCACGTTTTATTCCAAAGGAAAAAACACGCCGTTTGACGGTTATCCGGTAAAAGGCGAAGTAGTGTGTACGATTGTGGACGGGGAGGTCATTTACCGTAAGGGAAGAGGCGTGCGCATGCCGTCGGGAGAGTGGTTCAAAGAACCAAACGACCGCGTTTGACGTGGGAGGTTTGCGTGGGAGCGGTACGGAAAAAGTGATTGAGAGAGGAGAAGCATCATGATTAACAAATTGGTGGAAAATATTAAGAAGACGAATGCCCCCATCGTGGTGGGATTAGATCCGACGTTGGCGTTTGTGCCGGAGCACGTGCAGAAAAAAGCGTTCGCGGAATACGGGGAGACGCTGGAGGGAGCCGCAGAGGCCATCTGGCAGTTTAACAAGGCCATTGTGGACTGCGTTTATGACTTGATTCCGGCGGTCAAGCCTCAGGTCGCCATGTACGAGCAGTTTGGATTGCCGGGATTGTCTGCGTTTAAAAAGACCGTGGATTATTGCAAAGAAAAGGGATTGGTCGTGATAGGCGACATCAAGCGGGGGGACATAGGCTCTACATCTGCCGCATATGCGGTCGGACATATCGGTAAAGTGCAGGTGGGAAGCCAAACATACGCGCCGTTTGGTGAGGACTTCATCACTCTGAATCCGTATATGGGATCGGATAGCGTAAATCCGTTCGTGAAAGTATGTCAAGAGGAGAGGAAAGGACTCTTCGTCCTCGTGAAGACGTCGAATCCCTCTAGCGGGGAGTTTCAAGACCGTTTGATTGATGGACGTCCGCTCTATGAGTGGGTGGGCGAGAAGGTAAATGAATGGGGGGCGCAGTGTATGGGCGACGAGTATAGTTATGTCGGCGCGGTGGTCGGCGCGACTTA
The DNA here is from genome assembly GCA_948468385.1 of uncultured Faecalicatena sp. Classification (GTDB taxonomy): domain Bacteria; phylum Bacillota; class Clostridia; order Lachnospirales; family Lachnospiraceae; genus Schaedlerella. Next base: position 57,415 of record CAOKHZ010000021.1, read on the forward strand.
TCCTGAACAAGGAAAGATTTTGCGCAAATTGATGCCGAAGGCGTTCATTCTCGTGCCAGGGTATGGGGCGCAGGGAGGAAAAGGCGCGGATTTGGTTCATTTCTTCAATGAAGACGGACTGGGTGCCATCGTAAATTCGTCGCGCGGCATTATTGCCGCGTACAAGCAGGAGGCGTATGCGTCTTTTGGGGCAGAGCATTTTGCGGACGCGTCACGGGCGGCGGTGGAGGCGATGGTGGCCGACATCACGGGCGCAATTGAAAGGGGCAGGTAAAAGAGATGGCTTGTAAATTTAAAAGAACGGCCGCCATAGTCTCGCAGGAGTGTCTCTTGCCGGGGATTTTCAGTATGTGGCTGGAGGCAGGGGAAATCGCAAAAGAGGCGGTGCCGGGGCAATTTATTTCCATGTATACGAAGGATAAGAGCAAGTTACTTCCAAGACCCATCAGCCTTTGCGAGATTGACAAGGAGAAGGGGTTTTTGCGTGTCGTGTACCGTGTGACCGGGAAGGATACCGGGACGGAGCAATTTTCCAGGATGGTAAAAGGTGACACGATAGAAATTATGGGGCCGTTGGGAAACGGGTTTCCTTTGGACGCGGGGAAGGGGAGGAAAGCGTTTTTGATCGGCGGCGGGATTGGCGTTCCGCCGATGCTCGAGCTTGCCAAGCAATTAGATGGTGAGAAGCAACTTATTATGGGTTACCGTGACAAACAATTTCTGACGGAAGAGTTTGAACAAAACGGGGCGTTTTATCTGGCGACAGAGGATGGCAGTGCTGGGACGAAGGGGAATGTGTTGGATGCAATTCGGGAAAATTCATTGACGGCGGACATCATTTATGCTTGTGGGCCATCTCCGATGTTGCGCGCGATTAAGCGGTATGCGGAAGAAAAACAGATTGTATGCTATGTATCCATGGAGGAACATATGGCATGCGGTATCGGCGCGTGTCTGGCTTGTGTTTGTAAGTCAAAGGAAGTGGACGGGCACAGCCATGTGCACAACAAGCGTGTCTGCAAGGACGGGCCGGTATTCTTAAGTACGGAGGTGGAAATCTGATGGATACGAGAGTCACTATTGCGGGAGTGGAACTGAAAAACCCGGTCATGACGGCATCCGGGACGTTTGGCTCCGGTCAGGAGTACGGCGAGTTCGTGGATTTGAACCAGTTGGGGGCGGTGGTCACCAAGGGTGTGGCAAACGTTCCCTGGGAGGGGAATCCGACTCCGCGCATTGCGGAAGTCCATGGGGGGATGATGAACGCCATTGGACTGCAAAACCCTGGCATCGATGTGTTTTGCAAGCGTGATATTCCGTACTTGAAGCAATTTGATACAAAAATTATCGTTAATGTCTGCGGCCATTCGCCGGAGGAATATTTGGAAGTCGTGGAGCGTCTTTCGGACGAGCCGATAGACATGATGGAGATTAACATATCTTGTCCGAATGTGAATGCGGGTTTTCTGGCCTTCGGACAAGATGCGGGAAACGTGGAGAAATTGACGGCGCAAATCAAGAAAATCGCCGGACGGCCGATCATTATGAAGCTGACTCCGAACGTGACCGATATTACGGAGATTGCCCGGGCGGCGGAGGCAGGTGGCGCGGACGCGCTGTCATTGATTAACACGTTGACCGGGATGCAAATTGACGTGGAGCGCCGGACGTTTTCTGTGGCGAACAAGACGGGCGGCGTGTCGGGGCCGGCAGTCAAGCCAATTGCCGTGCGCATGGTGTATCAGGTGGCGAACGCGGTCAAGGTGCCGGTGATTGGTATGGGCGGCATCGCGACGGCGGAGGACGCGTTGGAATTTATTTTGGCCGGGGCGACGGCGGTGGCCGTGGGGACGGCCAACTTTTACAACCCGCGTGCGACAATCGAGGTGGCGGAAGGTATCAAGGATTACATGCGGCGGCATAAGGTAGAAAAGCTGACGGAACTGATTGGAATCGTGAACGCGCACGCATAAAGTATGAGCATGTTGGAAAAACTCCGTAGCTTGCAATAGGGCATTATTGAAATAGGAGAGGGTTTGATGAAAGTGCTTAAGAAATGTGGCTGGATTGTCGTGTGCTTCTTGCCGGTGTTATTATATTTTGCGATAGAGATGGTCATGTCGTTCGTGCTCATTTTTGTATATATGTTTCTTCATTATGGGGATGGAATCACGCAGGCGGAATTGACGGTACAAGCCAGTGAGTGGATATATGGAAACATGATTTATTTCATGCTTGTGTGCCAGGCCATGGCACTTTTGGTGTTTGGCATTTGGTATTATGCCGTATATGGGAAGAAAAAGAGGCCGGGGTATGTGGAGGAGCCGGCGGGAAAGCATGTCGCGGTCATCGTGGTACTCGGAATATTGTTACAAGTCGTGGTAAGCGGCATATTGAACGTGATTTCCGTAGTCGCGCCGGAGGCGTTGACGGAGTATCAAGAATTGATGGAAAATTCCGGGATTACGGAAACCAGCTTGGTGGTTCTTTTTGCAATCGCGGTCATGGCTCCAATCGTGGAGGAGTTTCTTTGCCGGGGTGTCATTTTCCATCTGGCCGCACATGTCAGTGCGAAGTTCTGGGTGGCAAACACGATTCAGGCATTTATGTTCGGGGGACTTCATGCAAACCTCGTGCAAGGAATTTATGCGTTCGCGTTTGGCCTGGTGTTGGGGTACGTGTATGGAAAATATGAACGCATCTGGCTTTGTATGTTGCTTCATGGGGTGATTAATCTTAGCGGCACGGTCGTGGGCATGATGTATGGATTTATGCTCCTTATGGGAGATCTTATTGCATTGACGTTCATGGTTGTCGTCATCGCGGCGGCGGTGGCGGGAATCGTGGTTTGCCTGAAGGAAGGGTTGGGCCCCATCGCGAAGGTGCCGGAGGCGGCAGCGATATCCGTATCGGGATCGGGAGAATAGAAATCATCTGTGCGGTCGGATGCTTCAAAGGGCATCCCCCACACCTATATTCGCATAATTTGTGACATCGCATTCTTGCGGTGCTAACGTAGCCACGTTTTGCTTATTATGGAGTGGGGGATACGGCATTAAGTTTTAGATTTAGATTTCAGCGTTACTTTCTAACGTGTTTTCGGTTTCGCGTACCAAAGTACCCTGGACGATGGGTTCTATGGTGCGGTTCATGAGGCGGTGGAGGATTTCCATGCCGCCCTTCTCTTTTAACGTGTTGTATAAAAAGTGGTCGGCAAGCTCCTCCGTTACGGATTCCAGGCCTTCCATGATCATGCTCTTGCCGGGCGTTTCGTACCAGCGGATTTCGATTTCATTATCATAAAAGAAAATGTTTGCCAATCTTTTTACCGACTCTTCCACATAGGCCATTTCCAGCTTTAGTACCAGATTGTCGTTTTCATCGGTCGTAAATCGTCCCCTCGTTCCCAAAAGATAAGTTTCGTCGTGCAACGTGAGAAGGCTTTCCTTGGCCAGGCCGAACCCGACCTTGACATCGTGCCATTCGTCCGCCTCATGGAAAGAAACGAGGAAGTCCTTGCCTTCGCGGGAAAACCTGACCGCGTGTATTCCTTCCGTCATGTTGTTGTGGAAGACTTGTAAAAACAATGGAAAAAGGCCGATGGACTGTTGGGTCAAAGTGTATTTCCTTCCGTCCAGCATGCTTATGTAGTGTTCGTAGTCAAAACTGTAAGTGGAAACGTGGTTCGAGGCGGCATGAACGCCATGTCTCGCCCTAGGTTCGCGTGCCCTCCAAGGATCTTTTTGCAAGTCAAACGAGGAGGCCGCCCGGTGGGTTCGCCGCACGATGGAGCCGGGAGTCGCCCAACCGCCCCTTTTGATGCGGGACGCCCGTTTTAATCCGCTTTCCAATTCGTCGATGGAGTGGAGCAAAAGCGAGTAGGCGGCAGAATTTTCCGGCAACGTGTCAGTCGGCATATAATCGAGCGGAAAATATTTTCGCACGATGTTCAGCATGACACAGTTCTGGAAAAGCTCATTGTTGCCCGCGTTCGTCACCAGAACCATGTCCATGTCCGGATAGACGACCACGTTTTGACCGAGCATGCCGTTGAACTCAAAACTGCCGGGGCGTTCTTCCATCCACAGCTGGTAACCGTAGCCGAACGTGTCCGCATCTGTTTCCATATGTTTTTTCGTGGAGCGCTCCACCCAGTCGGCGGGAATGATTTGCCTGCCGTTCCACATTCCTTTTTGCAGATAAAGTTGTCCCAACTTCGCCATGTCTTCGGTGCAGATGAAAAGTCCCCAGCCGCCCTTGGTGATGCCTTTCGGACAAACTTCCCACAAAAATTTCGTGATGCCAAGCGGCTCGAACAGACGTGGGCGTAAATATTCTTCCATCGTCAGTCCGGTGCGCTCGGTAACGATGGCGGAAAGGACATAGGTGTTTAAGCTGTTGTAATGGAAGACGGTGCCGGGATCTTCCGTCACGGCGGAATTCAGGTAGCTGCCGAGCCAGTCGTTGCCGGAGACGATGCCGGATTCATTGAATGAGACCCCGCTTGTCATGGTAAGCAAGTTCTCCACGGTAATTACGGGGCGGAACATCTTCGTCAAAGGATTGATTTTGCTTTCAAAAATGGAGTAAATGTTTTCGTCCAAGTCGAGCAACCCTTCGCTTGCCAAAAAGCCGATTGCCATGCCGGTGATGCTTTTACACATGGAGTGGGAAATGTGCCAGATGCCTTTTCGGTAGGGGGCAAAATTGCACTCGCAAATGACCCTGCCATGGCGAAGCAGCATCAGGTGGTGCATGTCGGTGTATTTGGACGAGTCCAGCTCGCGAAGCAACGCGGCCAGGTGCGCGGAGGACACGCCCTGGCTCTCGGGAGTCGCGCGCTCAAATGGCTGTTCGTAGGGTTCTTCAAAAGGAAAAGGAATTTTTTGAGGGGAAAAATCGACCCGGCTGACCCCGCTGGTCTTGCCGAGTATGATGTCGGTAATCAGTTCTACGACTGCAAGTTGTTCGTTTGCCATAAAATCATCTCCTTTTGCAAAAATATACCACTCGAATTGGAATTATGCAACTATTTTTAGTTGCTTTCCGGAATAAATGGTTGCATTTGTGTTACTATTCACGGCCTGCGGCCGCGATAGTAACGGCATTCGGCCATTTAAAATCGCCTACGGCGATGGCCGAAATGCCCAATCGGCACCATCCTTTATCGGACGGAGGCCGTGCGGCGGGGCGCACAGCCCCGTGAATAGTAACGCATTTGTTACAATCAATGCATTAACCGCAGATATCCACTTTTCGGATAGACAAATTTGTGATAGAATAATGACGTTGAGAAATTCGGCAAATTGGATAGTTGTCGGGGCAAGAAGGAAGAGCGAATGAATTTAATTGAGAAAATCCCCAAGGGGTTTTATAGGCTTTTTTCAAGTAAATATATCGAGTATTACATGCGGTTCTTGGTGGCCATCTACGAGGAATCCGGTAGGTCGTATTCGCTTTTGGGGCTTACGGAGCAGGAATGCCGGGCCATCATGAATGAGTGGATTGCGGTGGAGACGCTGGACTGGGGCGAGGAGCAGTTTGATGAAGAGGGCGAGTTGCTGACACGGTCGAACATGGCCTTCATTTGTTTAAGGCATCTGGAGGAGTGGGGGTGGCTAAGGCGGGATTTTGACGAGTCATTGAACAGCTACGTCGTGTCGTTTCCCGAGTACAGCCAGATGTTCGTGGAGTTGTTTGGGCGCTTGTATAGCGAGGATGACACCAAGGAGCGGGAGAGTATCCTGGCGGTTTACAGCCATCTTTACACATATAGCTCCGATAAGGAAAAGAACAACGACATTTTGAAAAGTGCCTTGCAGACCTCGCGTTCCTTGCTGCAAATGCTTTCGAACATGCAGGAAGGGATGCGGGGATATTTTGACGAGCTGTCCAAACAACGAAGCTTCCTGGGGATTCAGGAAGTGCTCGTGAAAGAAATCAATAATAGTGACAGTAAAAAATACGCGATTCTTACGACGACGGACAGCTTTTATAGGTATAAGGAAGCGGTGAAGGAACTGATAGACCAGAATCTGCGCGAAAACGAGGGGCGAAAGCAGGAGCTCCTGGATGAATTGCGGACGGCCAGGCAGGAAGAGGAAAGCATGGTGGGGGAAGAGAAGCGTCTGGAGGAACAAAAGACAATAGAGGAAATGGCTCTGGTGGGAACATTTGGCGCGGCAGACGGGCAGAGAGCGATTCGGGAGCGGAACCTGGCAAGGGTCATGATGAATCGCCGCAAGCTTGAAAGAGGGGTTCGGTCGTGTGAAGAGGCCATGGACGTCATTTATCGTATCGAGCGGGAATTCGATGCCATTGAGAAGCGTTACAATAAATTGATTGAGCAAAAGACGATATTTGCCAGCCGGGCGGCGGCGAGGATTCGCTATATTTTGCTGGAGGGCGCTGTGGAGGAAGACCAGACGGTGACTCTTGTCAATCTTCTCAATCAAAACAAGGCTCGACAGGAGGAAATCTTGGAAAAATTGGCCGAACGGATGCATTTGACGGAACGGTTCCGTATAATGAGCGAGAAAAGTCTGGCAAAGAAGAGGGAGACTTCGAAGGAGGAGTTTGCACCGCGGATGGTAGTAGCGGCAGAGGAAGAGGTGGACGACGGGTTGGATGGTTTCGTGCTGAAGCCCCTTTATACGAAGAAGGAGATTGCCGAGTTTTGGGAGAAGCATGTCAAGGACGATACGTTTACGGTGACGAAGGACGACGTCGTATCAATAGAAGATTTGGAAAAATTATTTTTCGTGTGGCAGGAAGCGACGGAAAACGCGGACTGTGGCAAGGAAATTTCCGTGGGCGAGGACGTGGAAAGCGATGGTGGGTACCGTTTTTCCAGGCTTACAATCAAGGAGTAGAATAAATGGTTACATACATGGAAGAATTGTCCGTCACGGAGGCGGACAACCTGAAAAAAACGATAGCGAAATTATTTCGCCAGACGTGCATTTTGCAGATGCGTTATGACCCCGTGACGTTGGTTTGCCGTGACAATCCGGATTATGAAATTTGCGCGAGGCATAGGAACTTCATTGAGGACTATTTGTCCGTGCTGGGATGCGAACTTGTGCATGACCCGCAGGAGCGCGTGTTCCGGCTTGTGGGCGAGGGGATGGAGACGGAAAAGCTGAGCCTTGCGACGACGATTATTGTTTTGCTTGTGAAAATGATTTATCGCGACAAGATCCTCGGGGAGGGGCTAAACGCCACGGTGACGACGCTGGCGGAAATCCGTGAATATGGAAAGAACACAAATTTGTTAAATCGGAAACTTACGATGGCGGAGTGGCGGGAGGCCTTATATTTGATGGGAAAGCACCAGATGATAGAGCTGCCGGGGGCCGTGAGGGACGTGGAGGACGACACGCCGATTTATTTGTACAGCACGATTAACTTGTACGTCAGCGCGACGGACATAAACGCGTTGGTGGAGGAATATAGGGAGGAGGCCGCGGGGGATGAAACAAGCGAAGAAGATTTTTTCCCGGATGTTGTTGAATAACTGGGGCGGCATCGGCCATAAGGTGATGGAGTTTCACGAATACGTGAATCTGTTCAGCGGCAAAAGCGGTTCCGGGAAATCCACGGTGATGGACGCCATCCAGGTGGTGCTCTACGGCAGTGTCGCCTCGACATTTCTCAACAAGGCGGCGGACGACGCGAAAAACAAGCGAAGCGTCCTAAGCTATCTGCGCGGCGCGCAGAAGGATGGAACTTCCAACCGGGAAAACATGGACTTTTGTTCCCAAATCGTACTGGAGATAACCGACACCGGAAATGGGGCGAATACTTGCATCGGGGTGATTTTCGAGGTGGGAAAACATGACGCGGATTTAAAGCGGTACAATTTTTTCAGCCACTGTGGGAAAATGCCGGCGGATGAATATTTGACGGAAAATAGAACGCCATACGCGACGGCGCGGTTGAAAGGATTGATAGAGGAGCGCAGAAATTCCGAGGAGAATCGGGGGCAGATTGATATAAACCGCATTTACCCCTCCAAGGAGGCCTATTTAAATGTGGTGTATGACGTTATCTTTGGGCATCTTGACCCGGGGCGATTGATGACGATGGAAAAAAGTTCCATCGCGCTTCGCATGACGAACGGTACCGGTCAGTTTATCAAGGATTATATGTTCCCGAAAAGCAAGGAAAACACAGTGGCCACGATCAGTGAGCAATTGGGTGCCTACCGTGAAATCAAGGAACGCGTGGACGATTTGGAGCACCGCATCGAATTGTTAAACGAAGTCGGCAAGTCTAACCTGGAGCTTGCGCGGGTGAGGTCGGACAAGGTACGCGCACAAGCGACGCTTCGAATCATCGAGATTGAGAACTTAAGAACCAGGCTGGCGGCCAAGGAGGAAGACTTAAACCATATCTGTGAAAGGATTTCCGAACTGGAAAAGCGGCAGCGGGAGCTTGAGGCGGCCAAGAAAGAGAAGGAAGAGGAATTTATCGAAGTAAGGTCGAAGCTCCATGCCAGTGATTATGGACGAAAAAAGAAAGAATTGCAGGACTTGAAAACCACGATGGGGCTTCTGGCGGGAAATTCCAGACAGTGGCGGGAAATTCTAAATGGCTTGAAGGCGTGGGAGGAAGACGAGGAAATCAGTTGTTATGTGAGTAATCCGACCTTGCAGTGTTTGGACGAGATATTGGACGGGGACGTTTCGATTTCCGTGTTGGAGAAGGTAAAGAAAGGCCTTAAGAACGCATTGGAGATGATTGGCGAGGAAATCGACAGCCTGAACGAGAACGTGCGGAACATGGCACGGGAGCTGGGCGAGAAAAAAGAGATGGTGGAGGATTTGAAACATGACCGCAAGCCATATCGGAAGGAGTTAAAAAGTGCCAGGGCGCAATTGCAACAGGAACTTAGCGACCAATATGGACGGACGATTCATGTGGAAATTTTTGCGGATTTGTTCGACATCACGGATGACAAGTGGAAAAATGCCATCGAGGGACGGCTTGGCCGTATCAAGCACGGACTTGTCACCGAGCCGCGTCATGCACTGGACGCGGCGCGAATTTTCCGCAAAATGAAACGTAAGGAATATGAGGAAGTGGAGTTGATTAACACGGCGGCCATCGAGCGGGACAATCCCACGGCCGAAGGGGGAACGCTTTACGAGGCGGTCTGGGCGGAAAAACCTTATGTGGACTTGTGCTTGAAACGATATCTCGGGCGTATTTATAAATGCGAGACGGTGGAGGAACTACACGGGGTGCGTGACGGCGTGACGCCGGATTGCTATTCGTATAGTAACTATATTTTCCGGCATTTGCGGGAGGATGATTACAATCGCCATGCCTGCATCGGGACGAAGGTGTCGAAGGCGAAGTTGAAGGAACTGGAGGACGAGGTTTACGAGTTGGAGAAACGTCAGCTTTCCGACATGCAGATGCGTGACGCGCTAAAACGGGCGCAGGGGTTTGAACAGTTGAACCAGGAGCCGGAGCAGTTGCAGGCTCTTTCGAGCGCGGGGGGAGAACTGGAAAAATATCTGGGAAAAGAAGAGTGGCTGAAAAAGGAATTAAAGGAGCTGGAGGATGGTACCCTGACGGCGCAGTTGAAGGCGAGGAGGGACGAGCTGGGGAAGGAAATCGACAAGCAAAACAAGCTCATTGGCGAGATGACGAGGGAACGGATTGAACAAGAGCGGAGCCAGGCGACGGCCAGGAAGGAGCATGACGATTTTTCGGACAAGCTTTCGCAGCTTACGCATGGCTTCGTGGCAAACGAGGAGCTTCTCGCCGAAGTGAGGGTGAATCTGGAAAAGCAGTCGGAGGTGGCTTACCGCAGGAAGCAGAGCGAGTCGCTGATGAATTTGGAGCGTCGGGAAGAGGAGGAAAACGAGGCTAGGGCGATCGCCCGCAACAAGTTCAATCGCGAGTATCCGGCCTATGGATTTAGCGGTATGGAGCATGAAAACGACGTTTACGACAAGGTGCTTTTGCAGTTGCAAAATGATTTCGAACCGAAATACAAAGAAGAGTTTGAGAAGCAGTACCAACTTGTCTACCATAGTTTGCGGGAGAACGTGATTGCCACCATCCATGGAGAAATCAAGGCGGCATATAGGCATAAGCGGGAAATTAACCGCATGTTGTCAAGGATACAGTTTTCGGACAGCATTTACCAGATAGACATACTTCCGTCCGAGAACGAGAACGGCCAGTTTTATGAGATGTTGATGGCGCCGGAACTTGACAGCAAGGTGATAGATAATGACGGTTTCGACGGGCAGCTAAGCCTCGGCGAGGATGAGTTTTATCAAAAATACGAACGGCAGATTCAGCGCCTTACGGAGAAGTTCATGCCGCCGCGCGAGGGTGACGCATCGAAGATGGCCCTTCACAAGCAGGAGATGGAACGGTACGCGGATTATCGGAATTATCTGACGTTTAGCATGTACGAGCGGGTGGAGGACGCGGACGGAAATGTAAAGAAAAATGCCGTGGACGACATGGCCGGCAGGGATTCCGGCGGCGAGGGGCAAAATCCCAAATACGTGGCACTTTTGGCGGGATTCGCCATGCTTTACATGCAGCAGGAGAACCGCCATTCCAAGATTCGGCTGGTGCTTCTGGACGAGGCGTTTTCCAAGATGGACAAGGAAAGAAGCGAGGTATGCCTGCATTATGCGCGGGAGTTGGAACTACAGCTAATCGTCTGCGTGCCGGACGAGCGGTTGCAGTCGCTGATACGCAACGTTGATAGCGTGTATGGATTTAGGCGGCATAAAAACCAGGTGACGATGATGCATATCGACAAGGGGGACTATCTGTCGATGGTGGAAGGACGGGAGGAGTAGTGGTGGGGACTATGTTGTTTCCTCCGCCATGGCAATCCCACCCATTGTGTTTTGTCCCGTCTTGCGATAGCCGGACGGGGAGAGGCCCGTCACGGACTTGAAAATGCGGTTGAAGTGTGTCAGGTTGGAAAAGCCGGTGTCCTTGCTAATCTGCGTGATGGTCTTGTCCGTCTCCATGAGCTGGCGTTGGGCGTTCATGATGCGCGTGACGTTGACATACTGCACGATGGTGCTGCCGGTGCCGCGTTTAAAGTCACGGCACAGATAGTAAGGACTGACGTAAAAAAGACGTGACAAGTCTGTCAGGGTGATTTCTTCCTGAAAATGTGTATGGATATAGTTGATGATTTCGTGAATGCGCCCGGAGGATCCCTTTTCTTCCGGGTCTTGTTTTTGTGTATGTAAAACGATGGTAAATAATAAGAAATTCAAAAGAGTATGTTGGTAATCCTTTTGAAATTTTGCGCAGCTGGCGGGGATGCGTATGATGGCATCCAATAGTTGATGGATTTGTCGGCCAACCTGACGGTTGGGACGGTAAACGCCGTTTCCCGAGTCTAAGGCGTCCCTCAAGTTTTCCGAATCAACTTCGTCTCGTTCGAAATAAAGAACGATGCGTTTGAACGGCACGTTTTCCAGTCCGTAGGAGCGATGCATCACGTAAGGGGAGAACAAAATCATCTCTCCGGCATTCAAAAAATAGGTGTCATCGCGCATCAGGTGGTAGCGCTCGCCATCTTCTAAGTAGTACAATTCGTAATAGTTATGATAATGGGAGTTCATCATATTGTCATTAATGCCGGCGATTCGTTCCCCGGCGATGCTCTCACCTTGTGCCATATATATACCGGCTTGGTCTAACATGGTTTTGACACTCCTTTTTCAGCGGTAAGTCCAAATAGAAGGTTTTCTCCTGCTTCTCCATAAATTTCTTTCGCTTTTTACATTTTATAGAAAAAATACAAATTTTGCAACTTTTTGTGTAACTTATTTTAGGTTACAATACAAATTTAGTTTAAGTAACTTGTTCTGTTACTATTCACGGGGCTGTGCGCTCCTACGCTCCCGCTTCGGTCCGTGCTAAGCGTGTGCCACTGGCACACGGCACCGCCGCACGGCCACCGTCCGATAAAGAGATGGTGTCGATAGGGCATCCAGCCCATTGCCGTAGGCAATTTTAAATGGCTGGATGCCGTTACAATCACGGCAGGTTAGGCCGCGAATTGTAACCTTGTTCTTGGCATTGTCATTCATCGTTTGTATATTGATTACGATTTATGCCCACAATTAGAGGAGGAAAGTATAAGAGAACATATACGAGAGCAAGATATGTAAAATTTTGCGTGTTTTAAGGCAAATTTCGTCTAGTTTTGCATATGGTTTTCCAGTATGATACAGACAGAAACAAAGAAAAAGAGAGAAAGAGGTGACACACTATGAAAATTTGTACAAAAGTTCTCTCCGTGGCGAAGCGGGAGTCTTATGCTTCCATCATGACGGACGGGGTGGAAATCCGCGTACTCTTTTTAACGGATTCCATCGTGCGCATCCGTGCCGGATTTGACGGCGATTTTGCCGAAGAATCCTACAGTCTGGTCATGACGGCATGGGAAGACCGCATGGATGAATTCCTGAAAGGCTACCGGAAGCGGATTGCGGCGGAGGACTTTGAATTGGAGGATGGTGAAAAGAAGGTCGTGCTTCACGGAAAGCTTTTGACCGTGGTGGTGGAAAAGGAACCCTTCCGTATTTGCGTGTATGACCAGGAGAATACGCTCTTGCATGCGGACATCGTGGATTTGGCCTATCAGGAGGATTCAAACCATCGGCGCATTCACACGAGCGAAATATCCGCAGACGATTGCTTCTATGGATTTGGCGAGAAGTCGGGAGAGTTTAACAAGGCGCAGAAGTTTATGAACATGAGTCCGAAGGATGCCATGGGTTACAACCCGAAGGAAACGGATTCCTTGTACAAACATATTCCGTTCTACATCAAGCTGAACCGCGTGACGAAGAAAGCGGTCGGGTATTTTTACCACAATACATGGGAATGCGATTTTGACATGGGGCGTGAGAAGAGCAACTACTGGAAGATGCACAGCCGTTACCGCGCGGATGGAGGGGACGTGGACCTATTTCTAATTGCAGGTCCGAGCGTGCGCGAGGTGGTGGAGCGCTATACCGACCTGACCGGAAAATCCGCGCTATTGCCGAGGACCGCTTTAGGGTATCTTGGGTCATCCATGTATTATCCGGAGTTAGAAGCGGACTGTGATAGAGCCATAGTGGAGTTTATCGATACGACGAAAGAAGAAAAAATTCCGGTAGACGGGTTCCAGCTTTCGTCCGGCTATTGTACCGTGGAGAGCGAGGAGGGAATCAAACGCTGCGTATTTACTTGGAACAAGAAGCGGTTTAAAGACCCGAAGGACTTCTTTAAACAGATGAAAGAGCGCGGCATCACCGTGACCCCGAACGTGAAGCCGGGCATCCTCTTGTTGCATCCGATGCTTGAGGAAATGAAGGCAAAGGACATGTTCGTGAAATCCAGTGAAAGTGATGAGCCGGGCGTGGGAACCTGGTGGGGCGGAAAGGGCGTGTTTGTTGATTATACGAATGCCAGGACACGTGAAAACTGGAAGGCCTTGTTGAAGGAGCATGTGCTTGACTATGGCACGAATTCCGTATGGAATGACAATTGTGAGTATGACAGCCTCGTGGACAAGGATTGCCGCGTGTATTTCGAGGGCAAGGGCGGTACGATTGGGCAGTTGAAATCCGTGATGTCCAACATCATGTGCCATATCACGGACGAGGCGATACATGAGACGTACGAAAATACGAGGCCGTACATCGTCTGCCGTTCCGGACACTGCGGAATCCAGCGCTACGCGCAAACTTGGGCGGGAGACAACCTGACATGCTGGGAAGCGCTGAAATATAATATTGCCACGATACTCGGCATGGGACTTTGCGGCGTGGCCAACCAAGGGTGTGACATTGGAGGATTTTTCGGCCCGGCCCCGGAGGGCGAGTTGTTTATTCGCTGGATCCAGAACGGAATTTTCCAGCCGCGTTTTTCCATCCACTCCACGAACACGGACAATACGGTGACGGAACCGTGGATGTACAGCGACTTGAAGGATGACATTCGCCGCGCGATTGAATTTCGCTATCAGTTAAGCCCGTATTTGTACTCGCTAGTGGCGCGCGCGCATGAAAAGGGACTGCCAATCATGGAACCAATGTGCAGCGCGTTCCAGAATGACTCGAGGTGTTACGAGGAGGGCGTGGACTTCATGTTCGGGGATTCCTTGTTGGTGGCAAATGTCGTGGAGAAGGGCGCGACGACGCGCGAGGTTTACCTTCCCGAAGGAGCCTGCTTCTATGACTTTTACACGAGGGAAAAATATGAGGGCGGCCAGACGATTGAAATCCCGGTGACGATTAGCAGTATTCCGTTGTTTGTCAGAAGCGGCGCAATCATCCCGATGGCATCGAACAAGATGAATAACCTGGCGACGCAGCAGGCGACTGGCATCACGCTTCTTTGCGCGGCGGACGAAAATCAGACGTTTGAATTGTACGAGGATGACGGAACTTCCATGGATTATGAGAAGGGCAAGTATTTAAAGACCAACATTACGATGACGGTCGGAGAGCGCACGTACTTGGACTTCAAGCAGGAAGGGAATTACGAGACGGCGGTGGAAGAGATGTACGTGGACATGATTCACCGGGAAAAGGCTCCGTACTGGGTGACGGTGGACGGCCGGGAGATTCCGCATTTCCTGCATCGGCGCAAGTTCGAGGAAAGTCCGTGCGGGTGGTACTACAGCCAGCGTCTGAAATCCGTGCAAATAAAATATGCAAACCCGAAGAAAGATTATCAGGTGCTGGTGTCGTTTGAACAGTTTGACTTGATTGGAATGTAAAAGTTGGAATGCGAGAGTTGGAATGCAACAGTTGGAATGTAAGAGAAAGAGAGGTTGATGACAATGAAAAAAATCATGGCGATTTTGGCATCGGTGGCGCTTTTAGTTGCCGCATTGGCCGGATGTGCACAAGGGGGTGCGAAAGACAGCGAAAGCGCGACGGCCGAGGAGCCGTTGGTGCTCACGCTGGCACACGGGCTGAGCGAGGTGCATACGGTTCACATTGCAATGGTAGAATTCGCGGAAAGAGTGGAGGAGGAGACGGATGGGAGAATTAAGATTCAGATATTCCCCAACGGACAGCTAGGCTCGGAGAATGAGAACATGGAGCAATTGATGGCAGGCGTCATTTCCATGACGAAGGTGTCTGCACCGGGACTGGCGACGTACAATGAGTCCTACCATACGTTTGGGCTGCCGTATATTTTTGATGATACCGAAGATTTTTATCATGTGATGGATTCTGAGGAGATGCGGGACTTTTTCTTGTCTTCCGAGGAGGACGGGTTCGTGACATTGACCTATTACACGTCGGGGGCGCGTTCTTTCTATACGAAGGATAGGGCCATTCGTACTCCGGAAGATCTGCAAGGGTTGAAAATCCGTGTGCAGGACATGAAGTCACAGACGGACATGTTGCAGGCGTTGGGCGGAATTCCGGTCGCCATGTCCTATGGCGACGTGTACACTTCGCTGCAGACGGGCATCATCGACGGGACGGAAAACAATGAGACGGCTCTGACGACCGGCAAGCACGGGGAAATCTGTAAAGTATATTCGACCGACCAGCACGCGATGATTCCCGACGTCATGGTGATGAGCGCAAAAGTGTGGAATACCATCAGTCCGGAGGATCAGCAAATTATACTGGAGGCGGCGTATGCGTCGACCGAGAGCCATAAAATCGCCTGGGACGCGGCGATTGAAGAGGCCATCGAGGAAGCATCCACACAGATGAACGTGGAGTTTGTAGATGACGTGGACAAAGAGGCGTTTCGCGAGGCGACGAGCGGCATGGTGGCGGAATATTGCGAAGAGTATCCGGGGGTTCAAAAGCTGCTTGACATTATTGATTCTGTAGAGTAGAGGGAGGTTCATTATGAAAGAAATATTAACGACCGTCAAAAAGGTGCTTGCTAAGGTTTTGGCTGCCATGGTGACAATTCTTTTGTCAGTCATGACGTTGCTGGTGTTGTATCAGGTGTTTACCCGTTACGTTTTGAGCAATCCGGCGGCTTTTACGGAGGAATTGGTGCGCTATTCGCTGATTTGGACGGGATTTATCGGAGCGGCCTATGCGTTCCTTACCAGGCAGCACATGTGCCTCGTGTTGGTGCGCAACAAGTTAAGCCCGGCGGGACAAAGGGTGTTGATGATTGCCATTGACATATTGATTTTGGCCTTTGCCATTTTCGTCATGACGGTTGGCGGCTTTAAGCTAGTCATGAGCGCGCAGAAGGTATATTCAGCTCTTTTGGGAATCCCAAGAAGCCTTGTATACGCGATGGCGCCGATTTCCGGCATATTCATCATCGTGGCGCAGATTATCAACTTGTATGAGGACGTTACCGGAATTACGATTGAAGGAGGGAATGAGGAATGAGGAATGAGTAATATCGTACTTACAACCATTATTTTGTTTGCCGTTTTTGGGCTTCTGCTGTTTTTAAGTTGTCCGATTTCAGTCAGTATCGTAGTCGCGTCCATCGTGACCGCGATGTCGTCCCTCACCTGGGACCAGATTACGTTCATCACGATGCAAAAAATGAACAGCGGCGTGGAAAGCTTTTCACTGCTGGCAATTCCGCTTTTCATTCTGGCAGGCAATATCATGAACAACGGCGGAATCGCCCGTCGCCTGGTTAATTTTGCGAAACTGTTCGTGGGACGCATCCCCGGGTCGCTCGCGCAGGCCAATGTCGTCGGCAACATGCTGTTTGGCGCATTGTCCGGCTCTTCGGTGGCCGCGGCATCCGCGATGGGCGGCTGTATTTATCCGATTCAGAAGGACGAGGGCTATGAGCCGGCGTTTGCCACGGCGGTAAATATCGCGTCCGCACCGACGGGACTTTTAATACCGCCGACGAGTGCGTTTATCGTGTACTCGACGGTGGCGGGCGGCGTGTCCATTTCCACGCTGTTCATGGCCGGCTACGTTCCGGGAATCTTGATGGGCGTTGGCACGATGGTCGTGGCCTTCATTTATGCGAAGAAGCGCAAGTATCCAACCACTGGCAAGGTTTCGGGGAAGGAAGCGCTGAAAGTGACGCTGGAAGCATTGCCGAGCCTTTTGCTCATCGTGATTGTAATCGGCGGCATCGTCAGCGGTATCTTCACTGCCACGGAAGGCGCGGGCATCTGCGTGCTCTATTGCGTGATTCTTTCCATCTGCTATAAGAGCATTACACTGAAATCCTTTATGAAAATTTTGGTGAACAGCGCGTGCACCAGCGGCATCATCTTGTTTTTGATTTCCGCCTCCTCCGCGATGTCGTTCGTCATGGCATATTCGGGAATCCCGGCGGCAATCAGCGAGGGCATTATGTCCATCTCGTCCAACAAGATTATCATTTTCTTGTTGATGAACATTATCCTGATGGTGGTGGGAATGTTCATGGACATTACGCCGGCCATACTGATATTCACGCCGATTTTCCTGCCCATTGCCCAGAGCCTTGGCATGAGCGACATTCAGTTTGGCGTGATGTTGATTTTCAACATGTGCCTGGGTAACATTACCCCGCCGGTCGGCTCCGTGCTCTTCGTCGGCTGCGGCATCAGCAAGATTAGCATCGAAGAGGTGACGAAGACCTTGCTTCCGTACTTCGTGGTCATGTTCGCGATACTTCTGGCGGTGACGTACATTCCGGCACTGTCACTGGGAATCCCGCAGCTGATGGGACTGCTTTGACCGAAAGACACTAGTGTACTGACACGTTGATTTTTGATAAAACCGCGTAGCATATTTGTGCATCGACAAGGCGGATGAAAGAGGCGATGCGGTGGCATCGTCGATTGAATCCAACGCGGTTCGATGTCGCAAATAGGCAAGTGGTTTTGCTTAATATGAACGTGTCAGTACACTAGGGGGCAGATGGTTCTGCCCCGCGGCATAATACGTCAAAGACGAATGTCGGCATGATGAGGTTTAATAAATTCGAGATATATTGGGAGGATTTGGGCATGCCTATACGTGCCCATCTCCCGATTATGAATGAGAGTTCGTAAAAATAGACTTTTATACAATATTTTTCTTCGGGAGACGGATTTTTTTGTTCCTTTGTCTTGAAAATCGGAAAATAAAATTCACATCAAAGTTGGAAAAGGTGTTCCTCAAGGGTATTTTGCCCAAGGTAGCGATACACTTTTTGAAAGAATGCAGATTCGTCTGTCAGTTTATCCAGAAATGCCGCCATGTTTACGGACCATGATTCATTCCGTGTCTTTTTGCGGTGCGTGTCACGAAAATAATTTTCCAAAATCCAGTTGACAAAATTATATTTATCTTGAAAATGATTGTAAAAAGTCTGTCTTGACAGATAGGCATTGTCGCATATTTGCGCGACGGTTATTTTTTCAAATGAATTTGTTTTTAAATGTTCTTTCAGGGATAAGGTTCTTGGCTGTACAAAAAAAGGTGGATTGCATGGGGAGGGTGGATGTGGTACACTAATACGTGTACCATGCTTTCTAAGGAGGTGCCTTAATGGGAATATACTTAAATCCTGATAATAAAGGCTTCGAGCAAGCCATCCGTTCTAAAATATACGTGGATAAAACGGAACTGATCGCGTGTACGAATGAGCTTTTGAATACGAAAGAACGATTTGCCTGCGTTAGCAGGCCCAGGCGTTTTGGAAAATCCATGGCATTGGAAATGCTGGCCGCCTATTATGGCCGTGGCTGTGATTCCAGAGAATTGTTTGCAGGGCTGAAAATAGAGGGCGATTCTTCTTTTGAGGAGCATTTGAACAAATATGACGTGATTTTTTTGAACATGCAGCGGTTTCTTATCCGTGCGAAAAAACAAGATATGACAGAATATTTGGAGCAGGAGGTGATTAAGGATTTACGGAAAGCGTACGGGGGATTGTTTTCCGAACAAGAGACGATTCTTGCCGCCGTTTTGGAACAAATTTATGTTGAAACCGGAAAACAGTTCGTCTTTTTAATTGACGAGTGGGATTGCGTGATGCGGGAACGTCAGGAGTCGGAGGACGTGCAAAAGCGGTATCTTGATTTTTTGCGCGACCTGCTAAAGGATCAGACGTTTGTCGCGCTCGCCTATGTGACAGGAATTTTGCCCGTGAAGAAATATGGGAAGCATTCTGCGCTGAACATGTTTTGGGAGTACTCGATGACTGATCAAAAGATGTTGGAGGAATACACGGGCTTTACGGAGGATGAGGTAAAGGCATTATGCGAGCGATTTGACATGGATTTTGCGGAGGCAAGTAGCTGGTATGACGGTTACATGCTCAAGAAATTTAAACATGTGTATAATCCTAAATCCGTGGTGGAGGCGATGAGCTGTCGGTATTTTTCAAACTATTGGACTTCGACCGAGACTTACGAGGCGGTGAAAATATATATTGACATGGATTTTGACGGGCTGCGTGCGGACGTCGTGAAAATGCTTGGAGGGGAACATGTCAAGGTGAACACGCTTAGTTTTCAAAATGACATGAGGAATTTTGAAGTCAAGGATGATGTTTTGACGTTATTGATTCACCTTGGTTATCTAGGATATGATTCCGGGAAAGAAGAGGCGTTTATCCCAAATAAGGAAATTACCAGGGAATTTGAAAATGCGATGAGTGTCGGCGGCTGGCCGGAGGTCATGAGGGTCTTGAAAGCTTCTGAGCGGCTTCTTGAGGACACGCTCCTTTGTGACGAGAAAAAAGTTGCGGAAGGTTTAGATCTGGCGCACACGGAGGTGGCCTCGATTTTGACCTATAATGATGAAAATTCTCTCGGCTGTGCCATTGGCCTTGCATATTATAACGCAAGGAAGGATTACAAGATGATTCGGGAATTGCCGACCGGACGGGGCTTTGCGGATGTCGTTTTTCTGCCGCTGCCGTTTAGTGACAAGCCTGCCATCGTGGTTGAATTGAAGTATGACAAGTCCGCTCATGCGGCTATTGAGCAGATTAAGGAGAGGAAGTATACACGGGTATTGGAAGGTTATGCGGGAGAAATTTTGCTTGTCGGTGTGAACTATGATAGGGATGACAAAAACAAGCCGCACAGCTGCGTGATTGAAAAGGTGAAAATTTAGTGGATGATAAAAGTGTTGAAATGCAATGGTAAATAAGTTACAATGTTTTCGGAAAGAAATTTTATACTCATCCTTCGAGCCAGTCAGCGCAGTGACCGGCTCGGGATCGAGCGATAAAAAGTGATATTAGGAGGTACGTCATGGAAAACAACAAAAGACCAGACAGTATGGAGCGTATTACGACGGCAGCCTTGGCGGAAACATTTATTGAGGAACAAGTGGCCGCGATTCAGGCTCAGGTCGGGGACAAGAAGGTGCTGCTCGCGCTTTCCGGCGGCGTGGATTCGTCGGTGGTTGCCGCATTGCTGATCAAGGCGATTGGAAAGCAGCTTGTCTGCGTGCATGTAAATCACGGCTTGCTGCGCAAGGGCGAGCCAGAGCAGGTGGTGGACGTGTTCCGCAACCAGATGGACGCAAATCTGATTTACGTGGACGCGGTCGACCGGTTTTTGGACAAGCTGGCGGGCGTGGCCGAGCCGGAGAAAAAGCGCAAGATTATCGGCGCGGAGTTTATTCGCGTGTTTGAGGAGGAAGCCCGTGGGCAGGAGGGAATCGAATTCCTGGCGCAGGGAACCATTTATCCGGACATCATCGAGAGCGACGGCGTAAAGGCGCACCATAACGTGGGCGGCCTGCCGGAAGATTTGAAGTTTGAACTTGTGGAGCCGTTGAAGTTCTTGTACAAGGACGAGGTTCGTGTCGTAGGTAAGACGTTGGGATTGCCGGATGGCATGGTGTATCGCCAACCGTTCCCGGGACCAGGACTGGGCGTGCGCTGCCTGGGGGCAATTACGCGCGAACGTTTGGAAATCGTGCGCGAGTCCGACGCGATTTTGCGTGAGGAATTTGCCAAGAACGGTCTGGAGGGAAAGGTTTGGCAATATTTTACCGCCGTGCCGGATTTTCGTTCCGTAGGCGTTACGGACGGGGCGAGGACGTTCGCCTATCCGGTGATCTTGCGTGCGGTGAACACGAAGGACGCGATGACCGCGACCGTGGAAAACGTGCCGTTTGAGTTACTTGAGCATATCACGGAGCGTATTACCCATGAGGTGCCGGGCGTGAACCGCGTACTTTATGACTTGACGCCGAAGCCGTGCGGGACGATTGAGTGGGAATAAATTGAGAGGTCGAAGAGCCCCAGTGTTTATGCGGGCTTGCCAAAACAAGAATATTGTTATCGCCGCTGCTTAAATCAGGATGTGGTGGCATAGGGCAATCCGAGAGTGTATAAGGCTCTTAAAATGGAACTGGCATCTGTCCTTGCAGAATTACAGAGGATTGAAGCAGGAAACGGCTTAGACGATGAACAACATTCGGAATCGAGCAGAAGAAATCATTTATATCAATCTCATTTACAGTTAAGAAATGGCGGGTATCCTTTGGTGGATACTCGCCCTTTTTTTAGTTCAATGAAGCCTTATATTCTTCGCCCCAATTCCACATTGCGTCAAGAATGGGGTGTGGGCTTTGGCCTAACTCTGTCAAAGTGTATTCTACTCTCGGCGGAACCTCGGCGTATACCGTTCGGGTTAATAAACCGCTTTCTTCCATTGCACGAAGCTGTGTAGTCAGTACCTTTTGTGATACATTGCCGATTGATTTTTTCAGTTCGCCAAATCTCTTTGTTCCTGTAAGCAGGTCACGTAAAATCAGCACTTTCCATTTATCTCCAATTAAAGTCAAGGTTGTTTCGACAGGACAGCCGTGCAAAAAATGGTATCTGAACAAAAGGATTTGAAAATCCCGTCAGAACTGATACCGAAATGCCCCGTTTGCGGCGCACCTATGACAATGAATTTGAGATGTGACAATTTCTTTGTGCAGGACGAAGGGTGGTATGCGGCAGCAAGCCGCTATGAGGATTTTATCAGGCGGCACAAGGGGATGCACATTCTGTTTTTGGAACTTGGCGTTGGCGCTAACACCCCTGGGATTATTAAATACCCGTTTTGGCAGATGACAGCGGAAAATCCGAAGGCAAAGTATGTCTGCATCAATTATGGCGAAGCCTATGTACCTGAGGAAATTGCAAAGCGCTCCATCTGTATCAATGCAGACATTGGAGAAGTATTAAAACAATTATAAAACAACAGATTCGATTGCGTTGAGCATTGTAATGACAATATTGAGGTCAAAAGAAATATTGATGGAAACAGATGCTTTCAAATAAATAAAAATTTTACATTTTTGAAACTGGTCTATTGCATATACTATTTTATATTGATATAATAGGAAGTGTAATGTGGTTTCGAAAAAATAAAAAAAACTATTTTTTGAAAGTGAGCGATTATATGAAGACAATAACAAGAACAAAGTATCTGAATAGGATAATTGAGTTGAACCAAACTCCTG
>CAOKHZ010000022.1 GCA_948468385.1 uncultured Faecalicatena sp.
CCTTGGAATTATAAGGTTTGCAACAAAAAATATAGTGGTAGATTTGACACTACCTGCTCATAGTAGGAGGTAAAAAAAATGAAATATGCATTTAAAAAGGTAAGACGAATCATCCTGAATGATTTGCAGACGAAGAAACACAAGGTCACGTTCAACGACCTGAAAAACTTTTCCATCAAGGGCTCGCAGGAGACGGTCTACGCGGAAGGCTCCGACGGGGCGAAGCTGGCGGCCTTCGACATCAACAAGGTGGCGAGCATCGAGGCCAGCAACGGCGCGGTTGACGAGGGTTACATCGCGTTGCAGGCAGGAAGCGAAGTCGTCAAGGTGACGAACGGCGCATCCATCTTAGTCCGCGAGGAATTCGAGGTAAAGGACGGCGATACCAAGGTAACCTTGTCACACAAGGCGACGGGCAAGGCAGGCAATGAAATCCGCTACATCTACAAGGCCGACAAGAATGGCATGCCGGGTGAAGACTATGTACAGAAGGCCGCCGCATCCGCCACGGAATTCGCCTACTCGGCCGAAACCAAGGAAATCACCTTGCCGACGGGCGCGTTTGGCAACGGCGATACCGTTATCGTGGACTATTACCCGACTTTCTCGGAATACGAGGAAATCGCCAACGACTCCAACAAGTTCAGCATGTCCTGCGAGGTCATCGTAGACGCATGGTTCACGGACCTTTGTTCGGAAGCGGACGTGCCGTTGCAGCTGTACCTGCCAAAGGGCAAGGTATCCGGCGAGGTCGACTTGTCCGCCGGCGACCAGGCGGCCGTGCAGAACATCAACATCGAGTCCATGACCAGGGCGTGCGCGGGAAGCGGCAAGAACCTCTGGACGCTCAGGCGCTACGACATGTCCGACATCGTGGACTGACGGCCGGCATCCGTACCCAAATGCCAATGCCAGTGCATGGAGGGCGATACACTTCCATGTACCACCCCTATTTAAGTTTTGATTGTTATCCATGATGCCCCGCGGCAAACGCGGGACACAAGTTCCTCCTTTGTAAGGGGGCGGGCGTAATCTCGCCCCCTCTTCAAAACTCAAAACAAAAACTATATTCAAAATCAAAAGGAGAAAGCCAAAATGAGTATATTGCAAGATTTAAAGAAATACCTGCCGAAAGTGCAGGACGCGCTTTCCGACTTGAAAGAAATCGATTCCTACCTAAACGAGATTAACCAGGCGGGAAGTGAACTGTCAAAAGCGGACTTGAACAAGATTAAGACCGCGTCTTTCAAAGCGGCCAGTGACTATGGCAAGGCCGCGACCGACTACCTCGCCGCCATGCGGGAAATTTCCCGCGCGGGATACGAGAACTCGGAAGAAATCGCAAAGCTGTCCCTCGCCTTACAAAACGCCGGCGACATGACGGCGGCAACCGCCAGCCAGTACATCGCGGCCACTGACGAGGCCTACCGTCTGAGCGGTTCCGTCATGGAACTGACGAAGGTGTTTGACGGTGCCAACCACGTTGCCAGCCAACATTCCATCAACATGACAGAGTTGGCAAACGGAATGAAGCTCGCCGGATCCACCGCCGCCAACCTTGGCGTAGGGGCGGACGAGGCCACCGCCGCCTTGAGCACCATGATGGCGGCAACAAAGCAAAGCGGCAGCGATGTCGCGAAAGCCCTCAAAGCCATCCTATTAAACACAAGGCAGGTAACAGACGAAACGGAGGGCATTACCACCACGGGGCTTTCCCGCTACGAGGAAGCCTGCAACGCGCTGAACGTAAAATTACGCGAGACGAGAAACGGCGTGCTTTCGTTGCGTGACCCGATGGAAGTCCTTGGCGAGCTGGCCGCGGCCTACAACCGCCTGGGAAACATGGACGCACGAAAACAAAACCTTTTGGAATCCATCGGCGGCAAGGAAGCTGCCGCACAGTTGGACGCGTTGCTCGGCCAATGGGAAATCTACGAGCGGATGCTTGGCGAGTACAAAGCCGGAGCCGGTTCTCTGGCCGAAGCCGGGGCAAAATCGGCATCCTCGTGGGAGGGCTCGGCCAACCGCCTCGCCAACGCGTGGGCAGGATTCATCAGTTCCATCGCCGGATCGGAAGCCGTCATCAAAACGACCGACGCACTCTCCGGCCTATTGGGCGGCCTGACCGCCATCGCGGAGAAAATGGAACAGTTGCCAGCACTCGGAACCGCCCTCGGGGCGTTCCTTTCATTCAAAAATGTCGGTGTGTCCAAATAAGAATAGCCGGACACCATGTTTTATATGGGAATATGCCGACAGCGCAAGATGTCTTTCCGTGGCAAGAGCGGAAACGTTTACTTGCGCCGTTTATGCGATACATGAACGTAAATAAAACGCGGACCCATTCGTCTGCGGGCCGATATGGCGTCAAAGCGTTGCCATTGAACCGCAACACCAAACGACGCTGTCCCTGGTATTTGGGACACGGGGAATCTTGTGCCGCCACGCCAACGTACTGACGCGTTGTTTTTCCGACAACGTGACCGCTACGCCAGGCATGGTTCAAATGAGATCCGCAGGGAAGCCTCTCTTCGCGCCCATCCGCGCGACGTGGAACCCTCACAGTAATGAAATGGCCACAGCCGCCCAGATGCAACGCTGGCGGAAGAACATACATTCGGAGCTATGCCGAGACACGACGGTAAAAATATCGGGAGCGACCTTGTCCGCCCCCTTCGTGTCGTTTGGACTCCCGTTGCCGGAGTAGACGGGGAAGGCAACAACTCAGAAAAATAAGGAAGAGACAAAACAAAAATGCAGAAATGTAGAAATGAAGCACGAAAACGCGGACACGGTTAAAAGTCCGCGCCGCATTTATTACAATGGAAGTTCTTGCTGTTACGGCTCATGCTGAAAATGCCGAACATGTACGTGTGTGCCGCCTTGGAAAGGGTACTAATCTTCTTCGTGTTAGTACTATGACAATAAGGACACTCGACTTTGGGCGAGCCGGAGGGAGAGGTGGTTTTACCGGCGGCCTTGGCGGCATCCCGAGCCGCATCTATAGCTCGGCCTTCGGCCTGGATTTTTTCCCTAAACTGAGCCGAACGCTGATTAAATTCGGGCGAAGTCATAACATATTTTTCCCTTATATACTCTTTCAATTTGTCATATTCCTCACGTGAAAATTTATCACATTCCTCAGGAAACGGATACACGTTAGAGCCACAATACTTACATGTTTTTTCTTTCCATGGTGGTATTACTGACATCGCCCCACATTTTCTACAATAATAGCGATCCTCCCAAGCAGATTTCATAAAACAAGTTCTCCTTTCACCAAGTTTTAGCTTATTTTAGCATGGTTTCAGGAACAAAACAAGTAAACACGCATACGCAAACCGCTCAAAAATCCGCGCCACATTTATTACAATGGAAGTTCTTGCTGTTACGGCTCATGCTGAAAATGCCGAACATGTACGTGTGTGCCGCCTTGGAAAGGGTGCTGATCTTCTTCGTGTTGGTACTGTGGCAGTAAGGACACTCGACCTTGGGCGAGCCAGAGGGAGAGGTGGTTTTACCGGCGGCCTCGGCGGCTTCTCTAGCCGCCCACCAGGCACGATTTTTTGCTTCCCGTTCTTCCCGATATTTAAACGAACGCGGATCGAACTCCGGCGAAGTTTTGACATGTTTTTCTCGTAAATATTCTAACATTTCGTTAAATTTGTCCGGAGTATATTTATCACACTCCTCAGGAAACGGAAACAATTCGGCACCACAATATTTGCATACCTTTTTATCTTTATCCTTTTTCATTATTAGTAACGAGTGAGAACCGCATTTTTTACAATAATAATCATTTGGCCACTTAGAACTACTCATAAGACATCCCTTCCTTTCATTGTTTTGAACATACTTTACCATCGAACATGCGGACGCGGTTAAAAGTCCGCGCCGCATTTATTACAATGAAAGTTCTTGCTGTTCCGGCTCATGCTAAAAATGCCAAACATGTACGTGTGTGCCGCCTTGGAAAGGGTACTAATCTTCTTCGTGTTGGTACTGTGGCAGTAGGGACACTCGACTTTGGGCGAGCCAGAGGGAGAGGTGGTTTTACCAGAAGCCTTATTGGCTTCTTCTGCCGCCAATTTTGCCATATTCGCCGCATGCCTTTCCTCACGATATTTAAATAATCGCGGGTCAAATTCCGCAGATGTTTTGACGTATTTTTCTCTTAAATACGCTTTCAATTTGCTATATTCGTCATCCGAAAACTTATCACATTCTTCGGGAAACGGATATACTTTGAAACCGCAATACTTACATGCCTTTTCTTCCTTTTCGGTTAATAATGTAATACCACCACACTTTTTACAATAATAACGATATTTCCACTTAGAACTACCCATAGAACAGTCTTTCCTTTCTTTGGTTTGATTGTATTTTATCATGGCTTCTTTTACAAGGCAAGTAGAAAACAGAGGCATCATCCAACATATGGATTCCAAACGTCCATATCAAACAGATAGCTTGATATTCCAGACAAAGGATGATGAAAAGCTGGACAACTGGACGGAAAAAATAACCGTGTTAAAAAAATCCTTCCATGACATCGGAAGTTCCGTGAGCAATGCAAGGCGAATAACGAAAGAAGAAAAAGGGAACTTTTGGAGCATTCTGAAAAGAGATTTATCTTCCAAAGAAGTGATTCCCGAACTAATGGGTGAAGATCAAATCCAAATGTATCTGGATTTGATTAAATCACATGAAGAAATCCCCACAAAAAATAAGGGCAAAAAAAGAAAGAAAAACATTAGAAAAACATTTTCAGAGAAAGAGTGGGCAGAATATTTAAATATAGACCTAGACATAGACGAAGATAAAAAGTGGCTCATTGACTATGCAAAGTCCAAGCAAACCCGCTCCACCAAAGACATCATGGATAGGAACAAAAAGGCCCGCGAAGCAGCCGAGCAGCAAAACAAGGAAGTGGAAAAGACCTCCTTAAAGGCCAAGGCCGGGCAAATTGCACTTAACGGCCTGGCACTCGCGGGAAATGCGCTAGCATCATGGGGAATCAGCATATTGATCAATGGCATAACAACTGCCATCGACAACCTCGTCCACGCGCAGTCAAAAGCCATCGACTCCGCGGCCGAAGCCGCCAGTGAATACGACGCGGCAAAATCCAAGTTGGCAAGCATGAACGACGAATATGCGACACAAAGCCAGAAAATCAAGGAACTGGCGGTCTTGAAGGCCAACGGCTCCATCTCTCTGGAACAAGAAGCGGAACTTAGCCGCCTGCAAAAGCAAAATGGCACGTTGGAGCAACAAATCGGCCTGCAGGAAAGCCTGCTCGAGGTCAAGCAGAAAGCCTCCGCCGATGCAGCCAAGAAGGCCTCCGACACGGAGCAGACCTACATGGAGGCGATGCAGGAGGAACATGGCAGTTTTCTGGGAACGATAATCGGCGCGGCCGGATATGTCGGCACCTACACCGACCCGGAAACCGGGCTGACCACGTCGGCCGCCGCCAAATGGCAATCGCGGGACACGTCCGAACTCGGCCTGGCCAGGACGAACATCGAAAATCTGGAGCAATACCAGGCAGAACTAGAAAACGTGGAGAAACAGCTTGCCAAGAACCCGGGCGACTCAGGGCTTATTGAGCAGCAGCAGAAACTAAACGAGCAGATATTGGAAACGAAACAGAGCCTATACGAGTCCGCCGGACTCTTCCAAAGCTGGATTGACCAGAGCACGGACGCAAACGGAGCCATCATTTCCGGCTCGGAGGCCAACGTGGACGAATGGCTGGGCATGTTAAACGACATCAACAACGTCGGGAGGACCACGGAGGAAATCACCTGGAACAACCTGGAAACCTTCTTCCGCTCCTCCACCGGAAGCGTGATAGAAAAACGGCTTATCAACATCGCGAAGAGAAGCGGGAACGCCGCCGACGCGTTGGCCGAGTTCGAGCGAATCGGCCTGGATCTGGACGACATCGGCGTATCCGCCGACGCGTTTGAAAGATATTTTAACGAAATCATGGATGCCGCCAAAGAGACGGGCGAGGCCTTGTCAGGCTTCGAAAACACCCTTTCCGTGTCCGACGTGACCGCTGCCTTTTCCACGGCCAACGCGGGGGACGCCTACAAGACCATGGCCGACAACCTGGAAAAAGCGAACGAGCTTTACAAGAAGGGCGAAATCGGCACCGATGAGTTCCAGGCCATGGCACAATGGCTAACGGCGGAAGATTTACGGCAGCGGGAAGAGGATTACAAATACGATGCCACCGCCTACCAGAAGGCATGGGATGAAGCCTACCAGAAAGTCTCGCGGTGGTTCAATACAGAAAATGCGACCGACGGCGTCTGGAACTTCGCCGAAGACCTGGCGGCAACCGCGCCACAACTATTTGATGCCATTGACAGAAACACGAACACGTTGAATCTTAGCGAGGAATTTCAGAGCACCGCGCAGGCGGCCAAGGAACTCGGCGTGAGCGTGGGGGTCGTGGAGACCCTCCTGCACCGCCTGGAAGATTATGGGTTCGAATTTGACGGCATTTTGTTCAGCGGCGAGGAAATCAACCGCTACAAGTCTGCCCTCGACGGCATCCGGGACATTTACGACAACATGGCGGAAGGAAACGCCAAGGAACGGCTCAGCGGATTACTTGAGGGTTGGGACGCGGAATATGAAGGCTGCATGGCAGACCTTTCCACCCTGACCGAGGAAAAGCGGATCCGCATCGAATTCGAGTACGACCTCGCGATCATGGAACAAGAAATCCAGGCATTGCAAGCCAGGGCGAGAGCCGAAGGAGGACAAAACTCCGAGACCAACGCCTCCATCATCGCCGGGAATGAAACCTACATCGAAACTGCAAAGCGGGGAGTGGGACTTGACCAACTGCCGGAAGACGCGATGCCGTCCTATTTCACGGAATCAAACGAACGCATAAACGAATTATATGGCGAGTTGAAAGAAACCAGCCATGGAAGCAACGAGTACTTCGAAATCCAGGCCAAAATCGTCAACGAACAAGACATGCAAAAGGAGCTTCTTGATACGTTCTCCGGCCTGCACCCGGAAATCAACGCGGAAACCGATCCTGAAACCGTTCGCGGACAGTGGGAGGAATTTTTACAAAACCCGCAACACTTTTACCTGGAAGGAACCTTTGACAACACGTCCATGAATGAACAACTGGAGGAATTCATGGCCGAAGCCACGGCCGGCTCCGAAATCACCTTCCACGCCAACGTGGACGGAATGGAGCGCGAAGTCACCGCCCTGAAAAACGGGGACGGCAGTATCAGCTACAGCGCGAACATTGACAACGCGATGGAAACACTTGACATGGTGGAAAATGAAGACAAGACGATAAGCTACACGACAACCGGGGTGGACGAAGTGGAGACTTCGACAAA
The DNA here is from genome assembly GCA_948468385.1 of uncultured Faecalicatena sp. Taxonomy (GTDB): domain Bacteria; phylum Bacillota; class Clostridia; order Lachnospirales; family Lachnospiraceae; genus Schaedlerella. Next base: position 7,386 of record CAOKHZ010000022.1, read on the forward strand.
AGAGGTGGAAGATTTCATTATATCGCTTCCAGATTCATATCCGATTCAATTTCGCATCAATACACAAGATCTCTTTCAGAGCTTCAAACTTATTGGTGATAAACTTGCATCGTTCCTAACGCCCAAGACCATCCCCGTCTCGGCAGTTCCCGTCCCGGCATCCGGCACGTCAAACGCCGCGGGAAAAACGTCAGCGGGCGGCCAGAGGGCGGGAAACGCGAAGAACGTGGGCAAGGGGCCTAAACCCATGGCCGTCGCCGACGGCACGGCAAGTGGCTTCATCCCGGTATCAGAACCATCCGGCCACGCACACGCGGCCGGCACCCTGCAAGACACCGACTGGCTGGATTCCGACTGGAAGACGGGCGAATCCCACACCGCCCTGACCGGCGAGCTGGGACGGGAACTGGTCGTGAAGGGCAACCGCTGGTGGACGGTCGGCGACGACGGGGCGGAATTCTCCAAAATACCGCGAGGCTCCATCGTGTTCAACGCGAACCAGACCAGGCACCTATTGGAAAACGGGCGCATCCATACCCGCGGGCGCGCGCTTTCATCCGGCACGGCCTATGCGGACGGCACTTCCGAAGGAACGGAAAAAGTATTCGACTGGATTGAAAAATCCATATCCAACATTGAGCGGGTCATCAACTCCATTGCCGACAAAGCAAAATCCGTGTTCAGCCTATGGGGCGAGCGCAACTCGTCACTGGAAAAGCAGCTTGAGGAGACAAGGCGTCAGATTGCCATCCAGCAACAAGGATACGACAAATACATGGAAAAGGCACATTCTTACGGCCTGGACTTCGAGACCGAGCTCAAGGTGGCCATCGGCGGCATCGACATCAGCACGATTACCGACGAGGCGCTCGTCGAGAAAATTGAGGGCTTCGAAGAATGGATGAACAAGGCACGCGACTGCCAGGAGGCCATCGATGAATTGAACGAGACCGTGAAGGAGCTGGAAAGCCAGCGGTTTGACAACCTGACGGACGAATTCGAAGAAACGCTGGACGCGTTCGACCACCAAAAGAACATGTTGGACGCACAGATTTCACAAGCCGAAGAACTGGGGCTCATGGCAAGCGAGAAATACTACCAAGCCATGGCGGACAACGAATCAAAACGGCTTGCAAAGCTTTCCGAGGAACGCGACGAGCTCGTAGGAATTTTAGACATGCTGGTGGCAAAGGGCATCATTGCCCCGTACAGCAGCGCGTGGCATGACATGCGCGCACAGATTGACACAGTGTCCGAGTCCATCCTCGATGCAGAAACCGCCTGCGCCAAATTCAACAACGAACTACGGCAGATTGGCTGGGAACGGTTTGACAAAGTGCACGATTCCATCGAAACACTGACCAAGGAGGCAGACTTCCTTGCGGATGTCTTGTCCAAGGAAACATTGCATGATAAGGACGGGAAACTGACAAACGCCGGGCTGGCCAAGATGGGAATGCACGGCACGAACTACAACATTTACATGGAGCAGGCGTTAAATTATGCGCGTGAACTGCAAAACGTGGAAAAAGAGCTCGAAAGCAATCCATATGACGAGACGTTACAAAAACGCAAGCGCGAACTGCTCAAAAACCGGCAGGACATGATTCGGGCGGCACAAGGCGAAAAGCAGGCCATCGTGGAGATGGTGAGGGACGGCGTTGATCTGGAACTGGACGCGCTGCAGGAACTGATTGACAAGTACGGCGACACGCTGGACGCGAGGAAGAACCTATACGACTACCAGAAACGGATAAGCAAACAAAGCGAGGAAGTTTCCTCCCTGCAAAAGCAGTTGTCCGCCTACGCCGGGGACGATTCCGAAGCGGCAAAGAAAATCATACAAGAGTTAAACGTCAGCCTGAAGGACGCGCGGGAAGATCTGGAGGAAACCGAATACGACCAGTACATTTCCGACCAGAAACGGCTGCTCGACGACCTTTATTCCGAATATGAGCAGGTCGTGAACCAACGGCTTGACGACGTGAACCTCTTGTTGAACGAAATGATTGACAACTTAAACGGAAACGCTTCCACCATCCACGCGACGCTGACGGCGGAAGCCGAGCGGCTGGGATTTTCCATTTCCACGGAGCTTGAAGGGCTTTGGAACGTGGAAAGCCTCGGCGAGCGAGGCATCCATGAGGTGCTTGGCAACTATAACGGCAACTTCCTGACGTTTGCCGGAATCTTCTCGCAGTACAAGGAAGACAACTTTTCGCAGATGAACGGGGTGCAGGCCGCGCTGGGAGGCATCGGCTCGGGCGTCACCGCCCTCGTAAACGCCGCGAACCAAAAAGCGCAGGCCGACCTGCAAAAACTGGAAGCGCAATCCGGGCAAGGCCTGGGACAAGGCGCGGGCGGTAGCGGAAATCAGGGTGCGAATGGCAGCGGCAACGCACAACAAGGCAATGGAAATACGAATCCGAACGGCGGACAAGCGCAACAAGGCGCGGGCGGCGACGGCATTCCCCGCGTCGGGGAGCGGGTCACGTACACGGCCGGCAACTACACGGCGGATTCCTGGGGAAATGGCGCGTGGGGAAACCGGCATCGGAACGAAGCCGTCTACATCACGAGCATCAACCCGGGCGCGCCGAGGCCGGTACACATCAGCACCGGGAACCGGCTTGGCCAGGGCGACCTGGGCTGGGTGGAACCCCACTCGCAACTCTGGGGTTTCGCCAAAGGATGCGATAACGTGCCAAGGGACATGCTGGCCGTCACGCAGGAAGAAGGCGCGGAACTCGTTGTCAGGCCGCAAAAAGGAGAGTTCACGGTCTTGAAAAAATATGACGCGGTCATTCCCCGCGACCTGACCAAGAACCTATTCGCCTGGGGAGCCATCAACCCGAACCAGTTGGCGGCGCAAGGCATGACGCCGCACGCCGCGGCCTACGAAGGAGCGGAGCAATCCAATCGGCACATGCTGAAACTTGGCAAGAGACAGGAGTCCGCACAAGCACAAACCGTGGTGCAGAATTTCGACAACATCCGCTTCGAGATGCCAAACGTGAAAAACTACGGCGAACTGGTTCGCCAGATGCAGGCGGACAACCAGTTCGAAAAGCTAATACAGTCCATGACCATCGACCGGCTGGCGGGAAGGAACTCGCTTGAAAAATTCAAATTCCGGTTTTAACAACACGCACGATGAAGATTCATGCGCCTAAGATGGGGGCGGCCAATCGGCCGCCCCCTCTCATTTCTAATTCATTTCTATTTCGTTTCTATTCCTTTTCTATTTCCGTTTTTATGCACTTTCTCCGCTTTTTTCCTCTTAATGCTGTATCTCCACCCGCAGTGCCGCCATCATTGCCATCAGCATCGGTGCACCATATTTCGCGTATTCGGATACCAATTCCACGTCATGATTCTCAAGGCACCGGGTATTTTCATCAAATATCATCACCTGCTGACTTCCCGGCGTGGATGAGGGCCACTGTGGAATGGACTGGTTGTTCGGATTTCCACTCCTTGCGAACGCCATCGCGGCGGAGAAAATTTGTTCCTCCAGCTTCTCCGTCACCCCTTCCATCTGCGTCATAGGAACTAGCTCACAATTATGGAAGAAAAACGGAACGTCCGCACAATGCCACGGCAGACTGCTGCCATTTAACGGCAGGTTCTGGTTGAATAAATATACGTATGTATTTTCATTCACCGCCGTCCGCTTTTCCACGTAGTCAATCTCCGGCCCCCGGAAAATAAAGTCCAGGCCAACCAAGTCGCACAGCGGCCTCTCCGGATACGCCTTTTGAAACAGCGGAATAAGCTTTTTGACTCCTTCCTCCCCGATACGTTCCTTCAACATGGCCTTCTGGGTGTCTTCCGGCATCGCCTTCATCGCTTCCCTATTTTTCAGGCCAAATCCGGTAAATTCCGCGAACACGCTTCCCACCATCAGCGGAACATGTGCCGTCTCTGGACGAAATCCGTTTTCACAAGGCTCCCCGACATAATGCGCGTTTGGTTGTGGAGCACAGCCGACGTATTTCCCTTGCTTCTGGAATTCTGGCTTTAATTTCTTATAAGCCGCCGCCAACCGGTCATACGCGACGGTTTCCAACTCATGAACGTTCGAAATCCCTAGCTCCTTCATCATCGCTTCGACCAGTTCTTTTCCGCTTCCCTTCGCGTCGGCAAGCATCGGTCCAATCACGCCGCTCATGTTGATGCCTTTGGCGAACAGCCCGTCCGCCGCCGGAGTCTGCAAAAGCGTCGTCACCTTCGCCCCGCCGCCGGACTGGCCGAACACCGTCACGTTTTCCGGGTCGCCGCCAAAGGCCGCAATATTTTCCTTCACCCAGCGAAGCGACATGATCAAGTCGTTCGTCCCATGATTTCCCGAATCCTCGTATTCCTCGCCAAAATCAGACAAATCCAGATAACCAAGAACATTCAGCCGGTGGTTTACTGTGACGACCACCACGTCGCCAAACCGACTCATGTTCTCCCCCTCGTAAGCAATATGCTCGATGGCAGAACCGGACTCGAACCCGCCGCCATGGAACCATACCATTACCGGGCGTTTCTTGTCATCACAAGAAGGAGTCCACACGTTCAAATTCTGGCAGTCCTCGTTCATCACCCAATAACGGTGCGGCACCTGCAGTTCCCCGTTCGGTTTCCCCAATTCCAACAGCGGGCACACGTAGCCAAAGCTCGTCGCGTCGAAAATCCCGTCCCACGCGTCCACCTCCTCCGGTGCGTGGAAACGCCTGCTCTTCGCGTAGGGAATCCCCTTGAAGACGGAAATCCCGTCATAAGAATACCCCTTCACCTTTCCTTTCATGGTCTGCACCACGTTCTTCTCCTCCGTACAGCAAAATTGTTTTTCCATACAAAAGCTCCTCTCTTTGAAAATTATGCCCAGGAGCACCCCTTAACACATGCCCCAGATGGGCGGGCGGACTCTGCGAGTCCGTCAAGGTATAAAATAATGGCATCACGCCAATACCATCTTCTCAATCACACAACAATGCGGCTTGTTTTTATCATCCTTGTCGTAGTTCACGCCGACCAGTAGCGCTTCTCCCGAATACCCTTCTAATGCTTGTGTATACTTTCTCTCCTTAATCTGCTCAATGGCCGCATGGGCAGACTTGTCGTACTTCAACTCGACCACGATTGCCGGCTTGTCGCTAAATGGCAACGGCAGGAAAACGATGTCCGCAAAGCCCCGCCCCGTCGGTAGCTCCCGAATCATCTTGTAATCCTTCCTCGCACTATAATATGCGAGGCCTATGGCGCACCCCAAGGAATTCTCATCATTGTACGTCAAGATGGAAGCCACCTCCATGTGCGCTATGTCAAGCCCTTCCGCGACCCTTTTCTCATCGCAGAGAAGCGTGTCCTCAAGGAGCCGCTCAGAAGCTTTCAAAACCTTCATGACCTCCGGCCACCCGCCGACACTCATCGCATTTTCAAATTCCTCGACAATCTCCTTATTCGGAATAAACGCCTCCTTCGCCTGGGAGTCGTAGCCAAGATAGCCGAGGTGAATGAGTAATGTCAAAATGTCGTCCTTCGTCTCAAAATTTCTCATGTCGTTTTGAAAGCTACGCGTATTCACCCTGACATGTTCTCCGCCAAGCATTTTCACGATATCAGCGCGAAGCCCGTCAAAATCCATGTCCATGTATACTTTCAAGGCCTCGTAAGTCTCCGTAGACGTCCAATAATTTTCGAAATCCTGACAACTCATTGCCTCTACCACGGATTTTGGGTTATACACATGTTTAAACTTCTTAAGCATGTAACCGTCATACCAACTGCTCGTCCGGGCAAAATCCATGCCAAACCGCTCGCATAACGCCTTTACCTCGTCTTCCGTAAAGCCGGTATATTCCTCCAACACCTTTTGATTCGTCATCGAATATTCCCGAAACATGTTCAATGCTGAATGCTGCCCATATTTCTTCACCGGTAAAATCCCCGTCATGTAGGCAAGCGCGGCATAGGTCTGGTCCTTTAGGAGGTTGCGCAAAAAATCAAGGTATTGCTTTTGCAATCCTTCTGATTCCTGACGTTCACGCATCACGCAATCCCACTCGTCAATCAAGAAAATAAACTGTTTCCCGGTTTCCGCGTAAATCTGCTCCAGGGCCGCGGCCAGAACGGTCTCCTGTTCGGAAAACAATTCCCCATACGCTTTCCTTAAATCCTTGATTACCAGTTGCTCCAGATATTCCGTCATATCCTGCTTTTTCGCACGAATGAGAAACTGCTGCATGTTCAGATAAATCACGTCATACTGATTCAAATGTTCCTCAAACGAAGAATCCTTTTCTATTTTCAAACCCGCGAACAATTCCCTGGAATCACAGCCACGGCCATAATACGCGGCCAACATTTCCAACGCCATTGATTTTCCGAAACGACGTGGCCTGCTGACACAAGCATACTTTTCTTTTGTGTTAAGAAGTCTGTTCGTACATGCAATCAACCCCGTTTTGTCCACATATATTTCGGAACGAATCGATTCCCAAAACCCTCTGTTTCCCGGATTCAGATAAATTCCCATAAGGCACCTCCCCATTTTAAATGCGGCTGGTGCAACACTCACGGCAGATTTCATCGGCCGTAAGTATAAAATCAGCACCAATCATTTCTATCATCAATTATAAGTGTAGCACATCCGTCACCCTCACGCAGTCTGCCTTTTCCCGCTTATCTTCCGATAAACGACCGCGAACGTAATCACATGCGCGACCAATGTAATAAGCCAGGAAACCGGATACGTGATATAAAGCATTTCCGTGGTATGGTGCGTCTGGAAAACCGTGGCAATCCAAATCAACCGCAGGCCGCAAGCTCCCACCAGGGAGACGATCATCGGCACGACGGACCTGCCAATGCCACGCAACGCCCCCACCATGCAGTCCATCATGCCGCAGAGGAAGTAAACGGTGCAAATATATTTCATCCGCGCCAGCCCAGCCTCCACCACCGCCGTGCTGGAAGAATAAATGTGCAGCAAAGGCTTTCCGAAAATATACGCCAGATTTCCCGTGACGAGGCCAATGACCATGACAATCAACTGGCATTCAACCAAAACTTTGAGAATTCGTTTCTTCTCCCCCGCCCCGTAATTCTGCCCGGTAAACGTAAGCGCCGTTTGGTGGACGGAATTCATGGCCAGATAAACAAAGCCCTCCAAGTTGGCGGCGGCACTGTTGCCGGCCACCACCGTGCTGCCGAAAGAATTTATCGCCGACTGGATGACGACGTTGGAAAGGGAAAAGACGGAGCCTTGCAGGCCCGCCGGCACCCCGATTTGCACCACCCGCAGCAAAATGCGCCAATCCACTCCCAGCCGCCGAAAATCAAAATGCAGGATTCCGTTGTCGCGAACCATGTAAGCCAAAACCAACGCCGCGGAAATGTACTGCGAAACCGCCGTGGCGATTGCCACTCCGGCCACGCCCATGGAAAACCGGACTACAAGGAGGAGGTTTAAAAGGACATTGATCACTCCCGCAACCGACAGATAACAAAGCGGCGTTTTCGTATTGCCTGAAGCCCGAAGGATAGCCGAGCCATAATTAAATACCATGCTGGCCGGCATGCCTAAAAAGTATATTTTCAAATAAAGTGCCGCCAAATCAATCACGTCATGGGGGGAACCCATCCACCCAAGGATGGTTCCTGAGGCAAAAAATCCCAGTATGGCAATGGCCACGCCGCAAATGAGACTCAACGTGATGCTTGTATGGACGGCCTTGGAAATACGCTCCTTCTCTCCCGAACCATAACACTGGGCCACGACGACGTTTGCCCCGACGGACAACCCCATGAACAAACTGACCAGCAAATTAATCAACGACGACGTGGAACCCACGGCCGCCAACGACTCGTTGCCCGCATAACGTCCCACGACAATGATGTCCGCCGCGTTGAACAACAATTGCAACACGCCGGAAAGCATGACCGGTATCGTAAAAGCCACCATTTTCCCTAACAGCGGACCGTGCGTCATGTCCACTTCTTTCGTTTCCATCCTGCCAAGTCCCATTTTCCTCTCCTGCCTCCCCCTATTTATCTTTCGGGTTTTCCCAAACCATTTTCCTTAACCTACTTTCTTGATATATCCATGCATCATAAGCATACACACATCTTTTGACGCTTTCATCATTATATACCATACAAAAAAAGATGCAAGTTTTTCACACGATTTTCCTTTTCTTTTATTTAAAATTAAATTCTTTAAAATTAAAATATTAAATTTAAAACAAGTTTTTCACACGATTTTCCTTTTCCTTTATAATTAAAATATTAAATTTAAAACAAATTTTTCACACGATTTTCCTTTTCTTATTTATTAAAATTTGTTATACTTATCTCGTCATTCACCATAAGGAAACTTAATCATGAAAGAAAGGAAACTTAATCATGAAAGACGATAAAATCATCAGTTCCATGGGAAGCATCCACATGATTCCCATGGACAAAGTCGCGGGCTTCGACGTCCGCCCCGGCTTGTACGAACTAAACGGGGCAACCGCCATCCCGGTAGGCGTCAATTTTACGGTACATTCCTTTCAGGCCACGTACTGCGAGCTTCTCCTATTTCACCGCGCGGAAAACGAGCCATATGCCGTCCTGCCCTTCCCCGAACATTACCGGGTCGGGAAGGTCTATTCCATGATCGTGTTCGGCCTGAACATCGAAGATTTTGAATACGCCTACCGTCTTGACGGCCCTTATGACGTTTCCAAGGGACTTCTGTTCGACAAGAACAACATCCTTTTGGACATTTACGCCAAGGCCGTCACCGGGCAAAGCGTCTGGGGACATTCCCCGACGAAGGGTGCTTTTTATAAGGCGCGCGTGGTCAAGGATGACTTTGACTGGGGAAAAGAGCCCAGGCCGTTAATCCCGATGGAAGACTTGGTCATCTACGAAGCGCACACGCGCGGATACACTAGGCATCCCTCCTCCGGGGTAACGCATCCGGGCACGTTCGCCGGCCTGATGGAAAAGATTCCTTACTTGAAGGAACTTGGCGTCAACGCGGTAGAACTGATGCCGATATTTGAATTTGACGAAATGAAGGACAATCGGATCGTCGACGGCAAACCGCTTGTCGATTATTGGGGGTATAATACCGTAAGCTTTTTCGCACCCAATACAAGCTATGCGGGAGTGACCGAGTTCAACCACGAGGGCGCGGAATTAAAGACTTTGATTAAGGAATTAAATGAAAACGGCATCGAATGCTTTTTGGACGTCGTGTTCAACCACACCGCCGAGGGAAATGAATTGGGACCATGCTTTTCGTTCAAGGGATTTGACAACAACATTTACTACATGCTTACCCCGGACGGCTATTACTACAATTTCAGCGGTTGCGGCAACACGCTCAACTGCAACCATCCAATCGTGCACCAGATGATCCTGGAATGCCTACGGTACTGGACGATCACTTATCATGTGAGCGGGTTCCGCTTCGACCTCGCAAGCATTTTGGGACGCAACGAGGACGGCTCGCCCATGAGCAGCCCGCCGCTTCTGCAAAGCCTCGCCTTTGACCCAATCCTGGGCGACGTGAAGCTAATTGCCGAGGCCTGGGACGCGGGCGGCTTGTACCAGGTGGGCAGCTTCCCCGCATGGAACCGCTGGGCGGAATGGAACGGCAAATACCGCGACGACATGCGCAATTACTTAAAAGGGGACTTAAGCCTGGCTCCCGTCGCCTCCAGGCGCATCATCGGCTCGCCGGACTTGTACGACCCGAACAGCCGGGGGTTCAACGCCTCCATCAACTTCTTAAACTGCCATGACGGATTCACTTTATGGGACATGTATTCATATAACACAAAACATAATGAAGCCAACGGTTGGAACAATACCGACGGCGGCGACGACAATCGAAGTTGGAACTGCGGCACCGAAGGAGAAACCAATGACGAGGAGATTCTTTCCCTGCGGCAAAAGCTCGCCAAAAACGCCATGACCGTCCTGCTGATGAGCCGTGGAACGCCGATGTTTCTGGCCGGGGACGAATTTTTAAACACGCAATTCGGGAACAACAACGCCTACTGCCAGGACAACGAAATTTCCTGGCTGAACTGGGACGACTTAAAGAAAAACCGGGAACATTTCGAATATGTGAAGCACTTGATACGACTTCGCCAAACGCATGACGTCATCCGCCGCTTTTCCGGCAACTGTTCCATGAGGTATCCGGAAATCCAAGTCATGGAGCCGGATCACTCCACGCAAGTGTTACGCGTGATGTACGCCGGGCGAAATCCCAAAAATACCGGCGACGACTTGGTTCTTCTCGCGATTAACGTGTTCTGGGAATCACAAGAATTTTATCTTCCCGACCTACCGCACCCAATGGAGTGGTTTTTGGAGGCGGACTCTGCCAAGACCATTCTTCCAGGCGGCATTCCCGGTGCAAACGGCGCGGTATTGATGGAAAACCGCCAGGTTCGCATGGAACCACGCTCCACGATGGTGCTGACCGGAAAAATACATTTGGCAAACTCGGAACAAAAGTGAACTCCCCCGCGTCAGGTCTACGCTCCGCTTCGGTCGTTGCCCGCGGGAATAAACCCTCTTTTCCATTATTATTTTCCATTTTTAAATTTCCAAAATGGGCAGGCTCAAACAACGCCTGCCCATTTTCCCCTTCTTTCTCTTACGCAATACATCCCGCCAACATGATGCCATGTCCATAATCAAACAGATTTCGCCCGCCGCAAATCACTCCATCGTCTCTTTCATGTCCTTCCATGCGAGCGAGCTTAACAAGTATTTCAGCACGCCCATCGCGCACTTCTGCACGTCGCCCAACGGAAGATGTCTGCCGCGCTCGGTTCCATGGTAGGTAATCGTTTTCGAACCGTCCGCTTCTTCGGCCACCTTTGCGATGCCCGCATCAATGTATTTTTGCGCGCGTTCTCCAATTTCCGTACCCACCGCCACATTGGCCACGTAAACATCCTTTCCGTCTTTCTTTGGCAAAAACGATCCCCAGTTTTCCACGGCCTGCCGCATCATGCCGCCGTAAGCCATGTTGACGATTTCATCGACCGAACCGTCCTCCAAAAATACCGGCTTCGCGCCATACAACGCGTTTTCAAAATATTCCACCTGAAGTCCGCCCATAATCAGGTCATTGCCCGCATGCATGTCGTTCGGCTTGTAAGACTGCGAACCCCAGTCGGTCATGAACATACCGGCAAACTTCCATTCCCCGCGCACGATGTTTTCCAATAGTTCCTTGTTTTCCGAGCTGTGATGCCCGTTAATCTGGTTATAGGAGGTCATGATCGTCCCCGGTGCCGCCTCGCGAACCGCAATCTCAAATCCCTTGAGATAGATTTCCCTAAGTGCCCGCTCGGAAACGGAAGCGTTGGAAGTCGAACGATCCAGCTCTTGATTGTTGCAGGCAAAATGCTTGATGGACACTTTGCAGCCCTCGTGTTTTTGTACGCCACGCGTGAAGGATGCCGCACATTTTCCAGACACCAGCGGGTCTTCGGAATAATATTCGAAGCAACGGCCGCACAGCGGATCCCTATGAATGTTCATGCCGGGTCCCAAAACAACGGTTTGATGGTAGGCCTCCATTTCGCAGCCAAAACCGTCGCCGACCTTTTCTAAAATTTCCATGTTCCAAGTCTGCGCCAACGGAATGCCGACCGGCCAGCCCGCCGTCGGAAATCCGCCAATATGCAGCCCTGCCGGCCCGTCCGTCATATAGGAATACGGAATGCCAAGGCTCTCCACATATTGCCCGGTCGTCTGTCCCGAAGAACGCGGTGCCTCGACCACGGACACTTTCCTTTTCATACGTTTCTCCACCGGATGCGGGGTCTCGTTGGCCGTACCGGTCACGAGACGAAGAAGCGTCGGCGTGTCCAGCGACGCGACAAATTCTTCCAGTGTCACGCGTCCTTCCGCCACGTCAAGAAGCGTCGCGTCAGGCACGTTTCGCACGGTCACGATTTCCTCCGGACACGGATAAGAAAGCCTTTTCAAACCCTCTTCGCTGCATGGCTCATAGGAATTCCCCTCCGCCACGTACGTCACCGTTTTTGCCTCGGCCGCCACGCGCAAATCTTCCGTCGTAAAGTCCGCCGCGCAAAGTGCGACAACCGGCGCCTCACAAGCCTCATATGTAATCGCGGGTGCCTTGATTAATTCCAGTTCCTTGTCACACGCCACCTGCCTGCTCATCTGCTGCGTCACGACCTCGCCGTCCAGACGAAGCACGCCCGCGACTTTCGTGTCCCGGCTGTGCCTTCCGACGCGCACCAGATAGTCGCCCGCCTCCATCACGTAGGCGCTACGCTCCTCGTCAAACGAAGCCAGGCTTTTGGTCGGAATCGTAATGGCCAACGTCTCGCCCTCTCCCGACGCCAGTTCCTTCGTCTTACCAAAGCCTCGCAATTCCTGATACGGCTGTACAAGCTTGCCGTCTTGTGGCGCGGACACATATACCTGCACGACCTCCTTGCCTGATACCTCTCCTATGTTGGTCACCTGCACCCGCAGGCAAATTTCTTCCGCGTTGGCGGTCACTTCCTTCGTCTCCATCGTAAACGCCGTGTAGCTTAAGCCGTAACCGAACGGATAATACGGCTTGATGCCGAAGCTGTCAAAGTAACGGTACCCGACATAAATGCCCTCGTTATAATCCTCCTGCAGCGTGTCCCCGTCATTGGCGGAAAATGTCGCCGAGGCCGGGTAGTCCTCGTAATTTGCCGCCCAAGTATCCGTAAGCCGCCCCGACGGGCATACCTTGCCGGAGAGGATGTCGCACAACGCCCGGCCTGCCTCCATGCCCAGAAGGCACATGAAAATGACCCCGTCCACGCCCTCTATCTCGTCAATGAACTTCGGATCCATGACCGTGGTGTTCAAAACGACAACCGTATGGGCAAAGTTCTTCGCGATTTTCTCCAGATTCCTTCGCTCCATGTCTGACAATAGGAAGTCACCTTTTTCATTTTTACGGTCGAAATTTTCCCCCGTATTTCGGCGAACGACATAAACCGCCGTGGATGCCGCTTTCGCTTCCTCTATTTCTTCATCCGTAACCTCCGGCTCGTCAATCAAAATCGACATGCCACTCCAAAAGCGGTCAATCGGGCTTAACGTCGTGTCCTCGTCATTTGCTTTTTTACTGGCCGCCAAAAACTTGTTGAGCCATTTTTGCGACGTGGTGACGTAGCCGCCCTCCTCCAGTCCTTGCTTCACATTGATGGCATAAGGCGGAAAGACCGAGCCGCTTCCGGTTCCGCATAGTATCGTGTCAACCGCCCCCGCCCCGAACAAGGCGATTTTTTCCTCCCGCACCGGCAGCGCGCCCTCGTTTTTTAACAGCACGATGCCCTCGTCGGCCCCCTGACGGCAAGTGTCGGCCGCTTCCGGTGCCGGAAGCGGGCCGTAGTTGCCCTCAATCATTTTCTTCATCATCTCTTCATGATCCATGAAACGTTACCTCCTTTGACGTTTTGTTGATATCATTATATCCCAACTTGCCAAAAATCCAAATGCCATTTTGCGATAATGAAACTATCATTTTATGTCATTTTAAAGTTGCTCGGCATGGTGATGCCCGTTACAATCCAGCCCGCGCTGGATTGTAACGAATTGTGGCGAGACTCATAACTTTTTTCGCAAAATGCTTGTCTTATGGTTTCAAATACTATATAATACATACATCGAGGTGATAAAACATGAAAATTGATTCTGAAAATATTTTACAGAGCATTCTGGAAAGCTTGTCCCGCATCGACTATATTCACGAGGGCGACATTCCAAACATTGACTTATACATGGACCAGGTGACCACACTGATGGAAACCCAGCTGTCCCACACGAAGCGGCACGGCGATGACAAGATTCTGACCAAGACCATGATTAACAACTATGCCAAGAACAACCTCCTCCCGCCGCCAGTCAAGAAAAAGTACTCGAAAGAGCATGTGATTGTCCTGATTTTCATCTACTATTTTAAGAACATCCTTTCCATCAAGGACATAGAGACGCTCCTGCAGCCCATCATCGGCAGTCACTTCCAGACCGACGACGGGTTGAGCCTGCCTGACATTTACAATAAAATTTGCTCCATGGAAATCGAGCAAATCGCCCCACTGCAGGAAGAGATGAAACGAATCTACGCCCAGGCACAAGAGAGTTTCGCGGACGCTCCGGACAAGGAACGGGAGCAACTACAGCTATTCTCCTTCATCTGCAGTTTGAGTTTTGACGTATACGTCAAGAAGATGATTATCGAAAAACTTCTGGACGATTTGACGGAAAACCCGCAAAAATGATTTTAAACGCAACGGAACAATCCATAATCACCTTCGACACCGAAACCGATTTTTTCTTTATGTATCGTATCGCCATACTCCTTTTATAGAACCAGCCCACCGGTGCAAGACACGTACCGGCGGGCTGGTTTTTTCACAATTTTCAGTTTTCAATCGTCCCTTTGTTAATCCGTTCAAACGTCATGTCATAACCGTCATTACCATAATTAAGCGACCGGTTCACCCGACTGATGGTCGCCGTGGAAGCCCCCGTCTTCTCCGCGATTTCCAAGTACGTCTTCTGCTCCCTGAGCATCTTGGCCACCTCGAAACGCTGCGACAAAGACAAAAGCTCGTTCACCGTGCATATGTCCTCGAAAAATTTGTAACACTCTTCCTTGTCCTTCAGACTAAGTATGGCGGCAAATAGATAATCCACCGCGTCCGTCTTGATTTTCTTGTTCATGCCCTTACTCCTCACTGCCGTAATCCATGCCTGCCAGGCTCGCGTCGCGCCTTGCCCGGCAGGCCTAATCTCTTCTTAGATTTTAGCACAGTGAATTCTTAAAGTCCACTACTTTCTGAAAAATTCCAGACACCTTTTCTTGCCCGAGACGCGGCATATTGCACGCCTTGATTTTTCATTCCCGATTTTGAACGTCTTCACCCTCTCATTGCCTGCCTGCTCTTTTGCACCTCCACCATCCGTTCCTTATTTAAATCATAGAATTTCATAGCGATAATGTTGCAAATCCACCCTAGCATAGGCAGCCCCATGACCAAAAACATACACATCCAGAATTTTGGCCAGGTCGCCTCGTCGCCCAACTGCGGGACGCTATTTATGTACCCCACAAAAGTGATGGAAACGGCCGCCACCGTGGAGCCCAGCGAGGAGACCAATTTATCCACAAAGGAGTATATCCCTGAAATTACCGCGGGCATATACCTTCCGGAACGGGTATGCTCGTAATCCACAATATCCGCCCTCATCGCGGAATTGGCCGTGGTCAAAATCATCATCGAACCACTCTTTGCCAGATTCAATATCGCCCACAATACGAGGGGAACGCCCACGACGCCCAATTTCTGCATACCGTGCGCCCCGCCCAGCAACAAACAAAACCCGACGGCCGCCCCCGCGATTCCGATGCTGATCCACGACCAGACAACCGTACATTTCTTTGCACCCCATTTGGAAATAAAAATACCGCCACCAAACGCAAAGGCGATTCCGACAATCTGCGTGAAATTTCCCGCCATTGTCGTCGCCGCATAACTTCCAATCAAAACGCCGTTGAGCAATGTAAGAATGATGGTCTGCGTCCCGGTCTGCTGTGCCAACTTGTTTGCCACGCCCGTCAGCATATACATCTGCACGTTTCTATTACTCTTGAACATTTCCCACATGTCCCGGAAAGACACATGCTCCTTTTTCTGCCCGGAAGACGCAACTGCAAAAGTTTCTTTTACGTCCACTTTTGCCACGCCTATACACGAAAGCAACACGAGGACAAACGAAAACACGGCGTACCACAACACTAATTCCGCCAACATTTCTATGCTGTATTGTTGATGATACCTCGGCAAGATGGCGAACGTCGTGATGTTCATAAAAACAATGGGGATAAGATAAGAAAAAACCGTTCCAACGACTCCCACCATCGCCCTTTGCCTTGGCTCATTCGTAATAACAATCCCGACCGTTCCGCCGCCAACGCTGTTGATGCTATATCCCAGCAAGAACACAAAATATGCCAGAATAAATATAGCCAGGCCGGCCAGGCCCTCGAATTTTCCGGCGCACCACGTGTACAGCAGCAACGCTCCGGCCATACATACAAGCCAGCCCGCCAACATGAAAATCCTGATTTTACCTCTCCTTGGACTCATTCTTTCGAAAACGCCCGCGATTGCGGCATCCATCGCCCCAAAACAAATCCTCATGACCGTCAGCACGACGCCCGCCAGCGCCATCTTTATGCCATAGCCCTCCACGGCTATCATGCTGGCATATCCCATCAGGATATAAAATGCCACGTCCGCACCATTGTTCGCCATTCCAAGCACGATTTCCCATGTCGCTGCTTTTTGATAACTGACGCCGCCGTCATCCACGTCGCTTTTGCGGTTCCTAATAAAGCTATCTTTTTGCATAATCTCTACCCTTTCTTTTTATCCGCCATTTGCAATGTGCCTTCGTTAAAACAAATCTCGTAGAAACCTTCCGCATTCTTTACAATATTTCTACCATTTTGAAAAAACTGATATTCCTCATTCAAATCTAACTCGACTTTTAATATAGTCCTCTTTTCAAAAAACGCCGGAACATCCCACAAAATGTTTTCCGTTTTATTTTCTCGTATGGCGGTTTCTACAATCTTTTGCGCGCGCCAGTATGCGCATACTTCCCCAAAAGGTGCAACCCAGATATTCGTTTTAGCGGTTTCGGCCAACACGCCCTTTAACACCTCTTGTGGAATGGGCTCATATCCCGTCCCGATTCCCTCTATTGCGTGTATCATAAATACGACCCACGCTTTTTCCTCAACCGCCTGTTCAATCAGCTCTTTATATGTAATGACGTCCGTGTCGCTTGTTGCTACGAACGACGGTATTTTATACCAATCCACGTCATCTTCATATTTTAAAATGACTTGTTCCTCGTCACCCGCTCGAGCGCCAATATGCGTGTTCTGCAAACACCTTATTTGACCGTCCGTTACAAACGAATACGGATACGCATATGTCAAAACGGCGCTCTCATACCGTTTTTCCAAAAGACTCTTAGACTCTACCACTTCCTCATATGCATCATATTCTTCTCCGGCAATCGGCAGCTTGTGGCGCATGGAATGATTTCCTAGTTCATGCCCATCTATCCATGCTTTTTTCCATATTTCTTCAAAGTCATTTTGCTTACCCGTCAGAAAAAAAGTACCCTTTTTCTTAAACCCATCCAAAATGCGAAGTGCAATCTTTGCCTGTGAAACATCACCATCATCAAATGTCAATGAAAGTGCTCCCTCGTAGCCATTCCATGGTAAAATTCTCATTACTGCCTCCCTATTACAATGTCAAGTGAACGCCCTAACAAATACCCTTTTTAATTACCGGCGTCTTTCTTGATTGTCTTTTCGAAAAATGCCTTTGGATATTTCAAAAATCCCGTCACAAATTGCATGGTGTGTTCTATTCCTTTCTCCGGATGAGCATTTGAAGGTTGCAATGGGTTCATATATTGTAGATACTCCTCCAGCATATTTGCCACTTTGCAAACATCATCGCAGGAAACTTCCGACGAAAACATAGTCGTAGTCGCTATATACGCAATCAGTTCCCACATCAAATCACTTATGTCCAATTTCGTTTGTAACCCCTTGTCGAATAAAACCCGAAGACCTTTTGCATAACTCATGATTGTTTCCGGCTTGACCACTTTTTGAATCACCGAATTTGACTTCAAGTTATATTGATACCCTTTAAATCCAGGCAGATAGCAAATCGTATCCATTTTGTCAAAACATTCCAAATTAAACAACGTGTCACTGGCAAACGGGATGGCTTCATTAAACTTCAAATCATTGTTTCGTATGAAATCCGTTCTATAGAATTTGGTCGTAATTCCGAGACCCATTCCATAGACATACTTTCTGCTATCCCAATTTGACGTATGGACAATTACGCGCTCATCTTCCTCGTCGAGATTCGTTGCATTTGTCACACGAAACCGCGCGTTCTTTGTACCGTTCAGTTCATACCTGAAAGATACAATCTGCGCTCCTGCAGATTCAAGCTCCTGAATAGCCTTTTCACATACGTTTGTTTCATACGCGTCATCTATATCCAAAAAACCTATATATGTACCAATAACTTGACTTAACGCGTAATTTCTTGGACTCGCAGGACTATTGACGTCATTGTTCAGAGTGAAAATTTTAATATTTTCTTCTGAATCAATAATTTCATTAAACACATCCACATCTCTTTCAGGAGAATTATGAAATACCACCAACCACTCAATATTGTCAAATCCCATTGTTTGAGTTTTCAATGACATATATGCCTTTTCTACTAATTCACGCTCCATGTTATGACATGGTGTTATAATGGATACTTTTCTCTTTTTCATCCGTTTCCTCCACACTGCACATTTATTTCTATAACATGCATAGTCATTTTCCTAATTATGGGCAACAGCAGCTTCCAATGCAACAACATTTAAAGAATTACATATGTAACCTATATTCATCATTCCTTCTCCCCTCTTTCTCTCATGGCACCCAAAAATTCCAGACTCGGTTTCGGCATACGTTTCTGGGTCTTGCGGTCAACCGCCACCAATCCGAACTTTGGACCGAATGCTTTCTGCCATTCGTAGTTGTCCAACAACGACCAGTAGAAATATCCCTTTACCGGGATTCCGTCTTTCATACAGCGTTTTACACCATAAATCGCACGCTGGATAAATTCCATCCTCCGCTGATCATCTTCCGTCGCCACACCGTTTTCCGTGATATAAAGATCCCCGTGGAAATCTTTGGACACTTTTCGAATAACGTGCTCCAACGCTTCCGGATATAATTCATACCCTGACTGTGTCAAATCCGCGCCTGTCGGAACCGGAAGAGACGCGTCCGCTCCTACCAGTTCTCTGGTATAGTTTTGCACTCCGATGAAGTCATCGTTTTGGATTCCCGGCAAATAATGGCGAAACTCTTCGTCCCACAACCTTTCCATTATCTTTTCCCCACCAGGCAACACTTGAAAATCGTGAAGGCTCAGCGTCAATCCTACCTTGATTTGCGGGAAACGTTCTTTGATTGCATCCCGTGCCGCCTCATGTGCTTTGAGAACCAGTTCATCTCCATGCGGCGTACAAGCACTGTGGAAATTGTTCACCGTCATCCCCTCCGGAAGGTCGAACACTTTTCGGCTTTCCTCCATCATCGCTTTCTGTAATTTGACCATCGCCTGTACATCCACGCCAATCTGTAAGTTTTCCGATGCATTCTGATTCGCCTCGGCACTCTGACGCATGGCATTCTTGGCATAATTCTCCATGATTCTCGCAATCTGCAGCCGCATATTTGCCTCGTTGATGGTATTGATATAACGAATCTCTTTTCCCAGACGTTCAATCACGTAAATGCAATACGCCTTAAAGTCTTCCACGATGCTGTCAACTTCCCAGCCGCCTTTCGTAATTATCCACTTCGGACTGGTAAAATGGTGCAGCGTTACCACCGGCTCTAACCCATATTTTTTACAGCAGGCAATCACGTCACGGTAGTGTTCCACCTCATTGTCGTCAAATACGCCTTCTTCCGGTTCAATCCTTGCCCACTCGACGGAAAAACGATAAGCGTTATAGCCAGCCTCCGCCATCATCGCGATATCCTCTTCATACAAATGATAATGATCCACCGCATCCAAACTGGGTTCTTCATATGTAGTATACTTCATCTGCTCCATAGCCCATGAGTCACTGTGGATGTTGTTGCCTTCCACCTGATGTGCCGCCGTCGCCGCTCCCAACAAAAAATCCTTTGCAAATTTTTTCATAACATTCTCTCCTCCTGATGAATTACAATTTTCACATGGTAAATAGCAGTCTCTTTTCTTCCCTTTCCTATATTTTCTTTAATTCTTCAATGCACAAGTCAAGATTTTCCTTCGGTATCTTAACTTGCGGAAATGCACATAGAGCCCTTAACGAAAATCCTTTTACCATGTTTATCTTAGGATTCTCGGCAATCCCTGACAAATGTCGATTCATTATTTGTCTGGCCTCTTCATTTTTTAACAATTCACCGATTTTACTATTTTCATCAAACACTTCTTACACCCCCTTCCATTCACACCATCCCCCAATCAAATTGCCCCATTCCCTTACACGTCTGTTGATTTCTTCATTTAAATTTATTATAATGACTTTATAGGTGGTTTCATTATATAAATTTTATATAAAAAAAACAAACTACATATCGTCTTTCATTGTTGACTTTGCAACAAATAAAGGGATTTTGTCGACGATTTAATAAAAACTTTATTTAACAAGGAGAACCCATGAAATCTGATATACGTGTACGCCATACAAAGGAACGAGTAAAGAACGCGTTCTTTCAACTCCTGGGCGCAAAAGAATTTTCTCAAATCACCGTGACGGAGCTCTGCCAGATGGCCGAAATCAACCGCACTACCTTTTACAAACACTATTTGGACATGGATGATTTACTAAGAAAAACAGAAGACGATATATTGGAGAATGCCAAAGAACAATGGAAACGTCTGCACCCTATAAACACCTTGGAAGGCATGGAGGGCATTTTTTCAGATTTGCAAACCAAACAATATCAGTTTGTCTCCCACATTTTTCAGGCGGATCCTCTGTTCTCATTCAAGTTATCCGAAATAATCTGCCAAAGCATCGTGCCAAATTATGCCGACACTTCCTATACCGCGCAGGAGCAGGCCCTAATCCACCGAATCATGGTCTATGGCTATGGCAGTGTCACGCGAAACTGGCTGCTGTCCCCGCAAGACGACAGAATGTCCGCACACCAGCTTGCCGAATTTTTATTTCAGTTAACCAAAAAACTTACAAATTCCTAAAATCAACTCCTAAACTGGTTCACACCAGGTTTACCATATGCCCCCGCACCAACGGCGGGGGCATATGGCAAGAAACTGTTAAGAACTAATTTTACGGTTTCTTACCACTTGTCGCCCAAAATCGACCGACCATCGCAAACTTATTGATAATATCATGCATTTTCCCTATACTGATACCCGAAGACCAAAGAACGCTCACTAAGTGCTCTTTAGCGCAAGGAAACTCCGCACGGCTAGGCTCGTAAAATACCTCGCCAAGAAGTGCGGAGTACATTCGCACATAAGTGACCAAAGAACGCTCACTAAGTGCTCATTGTAAGGAGGTGATGCTAAAATGCAAGTTGAAATACGTATTGACAGTTCCTGCACGAAGCCAAAAATCATCCTCATGACGGCCGCCATGACGGAAGAAACCAACCGTCTCATTGCGATGTTGTCCGAAGACGTTCCACACATTATTTCCGGCAGCAGGGACGACAAAGTCGAGGTGCTTGAACAAACGGACCTGATTCGCGTTTATGCGGGCAATGGAAAGGTCTTCGCGGTGACCGACAAGGGGGAATACGCCCTTCGCCTCCGGCTTTACGAATTGGAAGAACGTTTGGATGCCAGGCAATTCGTCCGCATCTCGAATTCAGAAATTGTCAACCTGAAGAAAGTCAGCAACTTCGACTTAAGTTTCACTGGAACGATTTGCGTCAAGCTACAAGACGGCACGGTAACTTACGTTTCCAGACGCTACGTTCCAAAAATCAAGAAAATATTGGGACTATAAAAGGAAGGTGAAAAAAATGAAGAAAGAAATGAACATCAAAAAAGAAATAATTTTACGCGGCCTTTTAGGGATTCCGATCGGAATTGCCATCGGTTATTTCATCACCATCATACTTTCCCTCATCTGGGGAAACGGGCATTATTCTCCCTGCGTGCCTTCGCTCACCTCCCTCATGGGCAGCGAAATCGGCGCGGTCGTCCTGCAAACGGCACTCTGCGCCCTATTAGGCATCAGTTTCGGGGCGACCTCCGTCATTTGGCAAATCGAGCACTTAGACCTCGTAAAACAGACGGGAATTTATTTTCTAATCAACTCCGTCGTCATGATGCCGGTCGCGTATTTCTCGTACTGGATGGAACACAGCCTGACTGGATTCCTTCGATATTTTGGGATTTTCGTCCTGATTTTCGCCATCGTGTGGGTGACGCAATTTGCCATGGGCAGACGCAACGTTGACGAGATGAATGCAAAGTTGCACGATGCACAACAAAAAATGAACAAGTAAAAATCGAACTTGGCACCAAAAAAATCCGCATGCGGAGGCCTTTCGCAAGAAAGGCCCCTTCTTAGATTCACCCATTCGGCAATCCCTCTCACACGCCCCTTTGCATCGCAAACGTCACGCCCGCCGACATCATCGCGGACAAGGGCAGTGCGTACCAGATTCCTTCCAATCCATATACGTGATTCAGAATTGCCACCAAAGGAACAAGGCAGACCACGTAATTGCACGCCGTACACGCAAGCGCCCGATATTTCTTCCCCACGGCCTGCAAATACGTCGTCAAGACGTACTGCAAGCCATTGAAGACAAGCCCCGCGTTGACAATCGCCAGCACATGGCCGCCCAGTTTTACGGCCTCCGCTTCCGGCGTAAAGAGACACATCATCCACCCAGAAAAGGCAAGCGTCACACAAAACACGACCATGCCATAGCCCGCCACCGCAAATGATGCCGCCGTAAGCGTCTTACGTACCCGCATGGCCTTCCCCGCGCCCTTGTTGTAGCCGATAATCGGCTGCATTCCCTGCGTCAGGCCGGTAACGGGGAAAATAAGGAACGTATTAATCTTGCTCACGATTCCATAAACGTTAATGGGCAGGTTTCCATACCGTCTCAAAAAACGATTCACGACAATAATGGAAACGGCCGCTCCCGACATTTGTACAAGGGACGGCAAACCGGTCAGAATGATTTCCCGCAGGCAACGCGGATTTGGAATGAAATGCCGCCACGACAGCCGCAACACGCTCCTCCCGGAAAAATAGAAAAAATATATGCTCATACCCATAGAAATCACTTGCGACAATACCGTCGCCCCAGCCGCGCCCCCGACGCCCCAGTGAAATCCGAAAATGAACAGCACGTCCAGCACGACGTTCGCCGTCACGGGAATCACCCAAATATACATCGCATATTTGCCGTCCCCTTCCGCCCGAATCAAGCTGGAAAATCCGGTACTTGTCACCGCCCCCAACAAGATGATGCTCATATACTCCCTTGCATACGGCAGAAGTTCTTCCGTGATTCCCATCGCGTACAACAATTCGTCCAAAAACAGAAGTCCAAAAATGGTGACGAATATCGCCACCATGTAAAACGTGCCAAACGTCTGCGCGGCGACCCGCGTGGCTCCCTCGTAATCCTTCTCTCCCAGTGCACGCGACATGACGCACGCTCCCCCGCTTCCCAGCGTCGAAGAAACCGCCGACAAAAAAATGAATAACGGAAACGAAACCGACACCCCGCCGACCGCGTCCATTCCAGCACCCACGGAAATGAACAGCGTGTCAAACAGATTATACAAATTATACGCCATGACCCCCACGATGGACGGTGCGGCCATTTTCCAAAGCAGCTTCTTTATCGGCATGGTTCCCAGAAAATCACGGTTCCTTGTTTCGTCTTGCAGCCCCTTTCCTCCATGCGCTTTTGTTTCGCCTTGCATGTTCTTCTTCCCACGCGCTTTTGTTTCGTCTTGCATGTTCCTCCTCCCCGTCCCACCGTCTCATGTGTCTCCACGTTCCAGCCCCTTCAGGCATTTTTCAATCTGCGCCTTTGCCCACGCTCCCTGCATTCTCGCATACACGAAGCCATAACGGAACGTCTCGGATGCCATGATCACGCAAATGTACATGCGGTAAAGCAAAAATCTCTTCGCATCCGCTTTCGTGTACGCCGCTCTCCCGCTCGCCTTTAAGTAAGCGTCCAAAAATTCCTTCTCCTTCCGTATGTCATCCGTCATGATAAAGGCCGCTGGAAAGTCCGCCATCGGATCGCCCCAAAACGCACGTTCAAAATCCACGATGCCCTCAATTTCATAGCCATTTTCTCCTTCTTTGACAAAAATGTTTCCCTCGTGGCAATCGTACTCCACGAGCGCGGGGCCATCGCACTCTTCCAAATAAGAAAGATTCTCCTTCAGGACTTCCTCAATCCTCTGGTATGGGATTTTCACCTTGTGCTCCCTGGCATCCGCGAGGATTTGCCGAAACATCCGGGAAAACGCTTCCTTCCATGTGGAATATTGACACGCCGGGTCATCGCTGAAATATCCATAATACCCGCCCCTGACATGGTGGATTTGCTCCAGGCACCTTGCCAGTTCGGCTTTCACCCGCCCCAGGTTCTCCGCCTCCATCTTCTTCGAAACCGCCGAAAGCGGCACCCCCTCCAAAGCCGTCATGAAAAAATAATTACTTTTGATATGCGTTTTACTAAAATCATGTGCCAATACTTCCGGCACCGGCACGCTCGTCTGTTCCCGAATCAACCGGTAACATTCCACTTCCGTCGGCATCACGTCCCTCTCATAGGTAAGCAACGTCGTTCCCGGTACCACGCCTACCTTCAGAACGACTTTGTCTCTCCCCGCGTTCGTAAGGCGAACCAAATAGATGGCATTAAACATCCCGCCTTTTAATTCCTCGATACCGGACACCCGTGCGGACTCTCCAAAATTGACTCTGACCAGTTTTTTAATTTCTACTTCGGACAATAAATTTTTCGTTCGACTTTTCATCATCGTCTCCTTTCTCACCACAAACATTCCAAGAGATTTCCCCGCGTTGAACGATGGCAGGGCTTTCCCCATGGCTTCTGAACCAATACTACCATAAACCAGATTCAAAAACCATTTTCTCAAAGGACACGTTCTTTTCCTTAGAGGACATGGATTGGACTCGCTTGCCCATTCACTTCCCATGTTCGTTCATGGTCAAGCCTTCCCTCGAAAGGCCACCCTACTGCAGGAAATGAAATAATTCATCGTATAAAAAAACTACCCTCCGTCAGGAAAGTAGTTTTTTAATTAGTTCCCACATCCATAGAAATCGTTACTATTCACAATAGCGTCGGTGTACGGATGGCAACACGCCATCTGTGCGCAAACGCTAACCAGAAATCAAATTCCAAGCGCGACTCTTCTCCCCGCCTCCGTGGCATTTACGATTTTTCCGATGCTTGCCGCGTCACCTATTACATGTACCGGTTTACCAAGTTTTTCAAGTTCCGCGCTCAGCTCGTTCACGCTCTTTGAACCCATGGCGACAATCACGGTATCCACGTCGGCAATCACGTTCGTCTCACCGTTCTGCTCATAAGACACACTGTCCCCGGTAATCGCGGTCACCTTCGCGCCACAGTGAACGTCAATCGGCTTAGACTGAATACGCGCCATGAGATAATCGCGATTCGCAGTGGCATCGCCCATGTCAAGATTCGGCAACATTTCCAAAATCGTAATCCTGCGATCGGCCAGTCCTCGATAATCATGCTTTGGCGAAATGAATTCCGCGACCTCGCAACCCACGGAACCGCCGCCGATGATGACGGCATTCATGCCCGCCGGAGCCTTCCCAGCCAAAACGTCCCACGCAGATATGATATTTTTATGTCCACTGTTCATAATCCAATCCGGCATGACAGGTTTCGCCCCGGTCGCCACGATGATTTCATCTGGATTCAGTTCTTGAACGGTTTCCACCGTGGCCTCCGTATTCAAACGTACCTCCACGCCCGCTCTCTCCACTTCGTCAATCATCCATTTCAACCCGCAGGACAGTTCTTGCTTTACCGGCGGAAGATTCGCCAGAATGAACTGCCCGCCAAGCTTGGAAGCCTTCTCGAACAATACGACCCTATGCCCTCGTTTTGCGGCCGTGGCCGCCGCCTCCAGTCCCGCAGGGCCGCCGCCTATGACGGCAATCGTCTTTTCATTTTCAGCCGACTCGATTTTCTTCAACGTATAGTCGGCAATACCCGGATTCATCGTACATTGCATGGTAATTCCCAACGCGGAAGTTGCAAGACAATGCAGGCATCCGATGCATGGACGAACCTCGTCAAATCTACCGTCCAACGATTTCCTGGTCCACTCCGGATCGCTGATGTGTGCCCTGCCGATATATACGAAATCCATACGGCCTTGTTCAATCATAAGATCCGCGACCCACGGTTCCTTGATTCTTCCGACCACTCCGAACGGCATCTTGACTGCTTTTCGTATAATGTCGGAATAAGGCGCGTTTAACGCCCTCGGCTTGCCGGTCGGGGGCAACAAGGTTCCCACGTCGTACAACGTGCCATTGGAAAAATGAACATAGTCCACTCCAACACTCTCAAGCTGACGAATGACAAAAATATTATCCTCCGCGGTAGTACCTCCCTCCTCGCAATCATCCACCGAAAGACGCACGCTAATCGGGAAATCCTCCCTGACGGCACCGCGCACCGCCTTACAAACTTCTACCAGAAACTTTGAGCGTCCCATAATCGTCCCTCCATACTCGTCCGTCCGGTGGTTGACGACCGACGACAAGAACGAACCAAGCAGGGCATGCCCGTGCGCGGCATGAATTTCAATCGCGTCACAGCCCGCTTTCTGCGCGCGAAGCGCGGCATCAACATACTTCTGGACGTAACGCGCAATGTCGTCCTTCGTCATCTCAATCGGGGTTTCCAACGGATTCCATACATGCGCGATTGGAGTGCAGGATAATGGCATCCGTCCCCCGTTAATCTGCGAATTCGCAAACGGTCCGCCCTGAATCAGCTGCACGGAAAGCTTCGTCCCATACTTATGTAAGGCATCCGCCAGTTTCTTAAATCCCGGAATCTGGGAATCATCATAAATGCCGAGAATCGTGGCATCATACAAGTGCTCCCCGTCAACTTCCGCGGCCTCCGTGGTAATCAAGCCAATCCCGCCCTTCGCCATATCCTCGTAATATTGGATAATGTCCTCGCTCATGGAGTGGTCGGCCTTAATGTAGTTCGTCTTCATCGGGGGAAGAAAAACTCTGTTCTTGACCGTCATGCCGCGAAAGGTAATCGGCTTTTCAAGATTTGGATAAAGTGACATAATTTCAGCTCCCTTCTTTACCTTGGTAATGATATATTTTACTCTGGTAATATTGTAATATGAAAGCATCTGATTGTCAACAAATTTTTATCTCATTTTTATTCCATTTCATGCTATAATAGTAGCGTCAACATACGGACAACGGCATGCCGTACGAACCCTGACGCGAACCAAATTTTCAATTATTTAGTATAAAGAAATTTATCATTAATAAGGGAGTTCATCATGGAAATGAAAAATCAGATTATTGTTACCGCTTATGAAATGTTTCAAGAAAATGGCTACGACAATGTCACAGTAAACGACATTTGCCAAAGATGCAACATCACGAAACCGACCTTTTACAGATACATCGAATCAAAGGATCAGTTACTGGCTTATTTTTATGAAAACATTGCCGCCGAAATCACGGAGCAATTTATGAAAATGCTAGCCGCCGACAATTATTGGGAGCAATTTTGCATGGGCTTTGACATCATCCTGCAGCATTCCCGTCGATTCGGAGCCGATTTATACTCTCATCTTTTTATCAGTAACCTTAAAGAAAACAAAGGGACTTTTGATTTTAACGACATGCTGACACAGACAATGACTTCCGTGCTGTCCAAGGCTCAGAGACATGGCCAGGTGCGAAATATGAATGATGCGGGCGAACTCTACATGGCATGCGCCAACATGTGCTTTGGCTATGGTATTTTATGGTGCCTTAATAAAGGACAAAACGACTTGCTTGGAGATTTTCGCGTCGCGTTGGAAAACGTCTGTGACGTGGACGAGGCCTACCGCGCCAAGAGGAATTTACCATCAGCCTAACGTGCAGGCTTACTCATCAAAAAGCAGAGCCATCAATTTGTGATGCATGCTTTTCACAAATCATCGGCTCTGCGTCTGGATGCCTGCCTCTTTGATGACGGCTACTTGTAGGCTTGTATCACTCACCTCGCGCATCCCCCATACATCTTCCGATAAGCCGCCGGGGTCATATGGAACACTTCCTGGAATCTCTTATAAAACCCGGTCGTCGCCCGGTATCCCACGGCCCTCGCCACTTCCTCCACCGAAAGTTTCGTCCCGTTCAGAAGCGTCGCCGCCTCCTCCATCCTGATTTTCCACAAAATGTCCGTGAACGTCCCGCCTCCGGACGCCTCCGCAATTTTACGGCGGAGCTGCCGGCCACTGTACCCCATCAAAATCGCCAATTCCTCAAGATTCGCGTCCTCTATGTGGCTTCGGACATAGGCGGATACCTCCTGCAAAATCCCCTCGCCCGCCCGTTCCAGACTGCCACGATTCAAGCCAATCAAAAGCAATACAAGAATGCTTTTAATGGCCGAACTTTGATATGTGCTCCCCCAATACGCTTCTCGCACAAGCGCGTCCACCAACCGCCCCGTTTGCAATTTCGTGTCGCCCGCGCCCCGAAAAACATAAAGCTCGTCCTTCTTCCTTAAGAGTTCCACGAAATCATTCCCGTCATCTCCCTCTAAATCCGCCGCAAAATCCGTTCCCCGACCTTCCTCGTCTTCTTCCATCCGACGAAGCATTTCCCGCATCATCGGGCAGGGAATAATGATTTTCAAAACCAAATCCTCTTCCCGACTGGGAAGCATGGCGTGCACCATCCCCGGAGTCAGGATACACAAATCGCCCTCCGACAAATTTAGCACGTCCTCGTCCCCCATGACTTTCTGACCGCATCGTCCCCGCCACACGTAAAGCATCTCATAAAAATCATGGCCATGGAAATACGGCATCTGGCACATCGTATGCTTACGGATGCTAAATTCTGCCGAAACCCGCACCAAGGTTTCCCTGATGGAAAACGAAAACACGTCCGCGTCCCTATTTCCATGGGCGGCAAGCCATGCGGCCACGTCCATATCGTCCGTTGAGTCATTGACCTTTCCAGCAGTTCCACTCTCCAATCGTCGTCCATAAAAGACCCTGATTTGCCGCATGACGTGGTCGGCATTTTCAAATTCCTCGGCGACGGCTTCCGCCAGCCCGTCGCCAAGCCGGTATACGTCCTCCGCCTCCTGCCGTTCAAACTCTGCCGCCAGCTTCGAATCTATCAAGCAATTCATCTTTCGTCCAACTGCTTTCTACTGATTACAATGGAGACAAATCCCGGCGACACGATGTCCGTCATCGTATGCCCAGGACGCATGCATTGGCGCACTTCCTCCTGCAACTGTTCCTTCATTTCTGCCATATCTTCATTCCTCCGTTCATTTTCTTTCGATTTTCACGCCACGCTCACTCCTCGTTCATTTTCTTTCGATTTTCACGTCACGCTCATCCCTCCTCCCTTACGGATTGCACCAAATTGGAACGTTTGCAAAATCCTGACGAAATCGCCTTTGTCGGACACACGGCCTTGCATTTGCCGCATCGGATGCATTCCGGCCCGTTTATGTCTTTCGTGACCTCGACGGCCATGGAGCAGGCGCGCTCACATCTTCCACATCCGATGCAGGCGTTTTCATCCAGCTTCATCTGGTAGAAACCGAACTTGTTAAATATGGAATAAAACGCACCCAGCGGGCAAAGATACCGGCAAAACGGCCGACTGACAAACATGGACGAAATCAAAATGACCACCAGAACCATGACCTTCCAGTCGAATAAGACACCTATCAACTCCCGCAACCGCGGATTGGCCGCCATCAGGGGCAGACCTCCTCCCAACGTTCCGGCGGGACAGATATATTTGCAAAAATAGGGAATGGCAACCCCGTTTTCCGACACGGCAAATATAGGCAGCACGATCACGAACACAAACAAGACGACGTATTTCAAATACCTCGCCGGTCTGTCAACCCTTTTCGGCACGTTCCACTTCGGAACGGGAATTTTATACAGCAAATCCTGAACAAGGCCAAACGGGCACAGCATCCCGCAGGCCAGCCTGCCCAGCACGATGCCAAAAAGCATCAGCGAGCCCAGCACGTAAAACGGGAAATGCCGCCCACCCAGCGCCGCCTGCAAGGAACCTATCGGGCACGCGCCCAATGCGCCCGGACAAGAATAGCAATTCAAAACCGGAACGCAAAACGCCTTACTTTTCCCGGTAAATATTTTCCCCCTGGCAAATCCGACGGCATACCCGTTAATTATCACGGCAGAAAGAATCTGCACCATGCGCTGAACAGAAATCCTTTTCCTTCTTCCGTCGTTTCTCATCCGATTCCCACGCATTCCAGACATATCCTCACCGCCTTTTGCAAAACGTCCAAATGCTCTTGCCTCGCCAGGCCAGCCCCAATAAAGAGAAGGGACATGCCAAATGCCGTAAACCGGACGACCCTCCATTTAAAATTGGCTCTATTCATTATCAATTTCCTCTTCCCCCATGGATTTCAAAGTGGCATTGATGCCCGCCAAAAAAGCCTCCCGTGTATCTTCCTGACGGCCTATAATCTCGTCACCGACGATGTTCCCGTCCTTATCCACGAAAATCGTGGTCGGCGTGTACATAATTTCTCCGCAGACTTCTGCAAGATCGCCGTTTCCGCTGACCAACGTAATTCCCGTAAACCCGGCTTCCTCAAGAATCCGTTCGGTGTCGGCCTTCCCCCGTTCTCCGTCAAAATTCACGGTAATAATCTGCACGTTGTCAGGCAAGGATTTCGCAAGCTCTGCAATTTCCGGCATTTCGTCCACGCACGGGCCGCAACCCACGGACCAAAAATTGATGACCGTCACGTCCTTCTTTGCCAAATCGTCCTGGGTAAATGTTTCTCCGTCCAACGTTGTCGCTTCAAAAGATTTCAATTCACCCAATTGACGTTTCTCGCTCGACTCATCCTCCGACCGGCTTCCACCGTAATGATTGACCGGTGCCCCGCTACCAGAACACCCCGTCATAAAAATACCAAACATAAGCATCGCACTAAACAATACGACTGCGTTCTTTTTTTTCATAAAATTCACATGCTCCTTTCCATCATAAATATATCCCCAACAACGGCCTCTCGCCAAATCCAAGTTTACCACAAACTCGCTTTCATCAAGCCGCTTTCCGTCAAATATACCATGCGGGAATCTGCAATATATTTTCCCGCAACGCTCCCACCTCCGGGCAATTGCACAAGACTGCCCCCGTCCCCCTCTTCTTCCCGGGAATCTGGTCCAACACGGAAAATGCCGCCGTCATAATCGCCTTGCCCTGCCCGTTCTTCTTAATCTCAATCGGATACAACGTTCCGTTTTCCTCGATAATCAAGTCAATCTCGGCTTCTACCTCCATCAACTTCCCATCCTCTTTCACCTTTTTCTTATCCCTTCCCCGATAATAAGATACAAAATGCCGATAGTCCATCCCCTCGTTGGAAAATGATTTCAGAATTTCAGACACGACGAACGATTCAAATATATGCCCGCTCATCGCACCGTAAGCCAAATTCTCCGACGTCAACCACCTCGTCAAGTAGCATACGAGCCCCGTGTCCCGAAAATATAACTTCGGTGATTTCGTCGCCCGCTTTAAAACATTTGACGTGTATGGCTCCAACAAGTAGATAATTCCCGACGCTTCCAAAATAGAAATCCAATTTTTAACCGTTCCCATGTCCTTTCCAATCTCGGACGCTATGCTACTATAATTTAGCACCTCCCCGGTTCTTGCCGCCGCCGCGATCATAAACTGGCGAAACACGTTCAAATCCTGCACCGCCGCCAGTTCCCGGACATCCCGCTCCATGTACGTCTTGACATAATCCGCATAAAAGGCCGCCCACTCCTTGTCCGTGTCCTGAAGCTCCGGGTAACTCCCCCTATGAATGATTTCCCATATATTTTCCGGCCTCTTTACCGATTTTTTCCGTTCCAACACGTACTCCATCGTCGGAAGAAAACGCCGGTTGAACGAATCCCCCATACTCTCACGCATGGACAAACCGGAAAGCTCGATGATGCCAATCCGCCCGGACAAAGATTCCGAAACATGTTGCATCAAATGGAACGGCTGGGAACCGGACAGA
The DNA here is from genome assembly GCA_948468385.1 of uncultured Faecalicatena sp. Classification (GTDB taxonomy): domain Bacteria; phylum Bacillota; class Clostridia; order Lachnospirales; family Lachnospiraceae; genus Schaedlerella. The sequence goes on from CAOKHZ010000022.1 coordinate 39,400, forward strand.
CAGAACAAACCCCGCCCCTCGCTCTCGTCACATTTGATTTTCATATAACGAAATAATTCCTGCGCCCTCTGCACCTCGTCAATCGTCACCGGAGGCGGGTTCAACGTCAAAAACATGTCGCCAGCTTCACGCGCCTGCTGCTCCATAAACGGGTCGTCCAAGGACACGTACCGCCTATCTGCGAACACCTTTTTCAGAAGCGTGGATTTGCCCACTTGCCTTGCCCCCGTCACCAGTACCGCCTTATAGGTCTTCTCGTATTTTAACAACCGCTCCTCCAAAGCCCGTGAAATATACTTCACACCAAACACCTCGCTTTTGCTTTTAGCCTCCGGCCAACACTCACTCTGATTAGCCAGAAAGATACACATAAATCTGCCAATACTTCCATTAAAAAATCACGGCAGATTCGGAATCAAATTCCAAATCTGCCGTGATTATATCATAATATATTCTACAATTCAACCTTTTATTCCCTCGTTTATGCCTCTTTTCCCGTCTGTGCAAATAACAATTCAAAACTAACACACGCCCCATGGGCACGAAATTGTAACAAATCGGGATGCATCGGCCAGATTTACTTGCATCCCCCGAGCCGGTTGGCACAGTGACCGGCTCGGAGCCAAACAGTAACGCGCAGCGCCGCATATCGACACATTTTTTAATATCTTCCCGCCAATTTTTCCTCCGCTTCCTCGCGCGTGATGTCGCCGGAATTGGCTGCCGCCATAATCTGCACCGTCTTATCCCGCAGCTTGTAACAAGAGAAAATCACCATGGAAACCGCCGCCCCGACAACCGGCGACAAAATAAACAACACCCAAATCGCATTGACCGCGGATTCCGGCTGAACCGCCGCCTCGCCGGACACAAAGCCAAATAGCCCTAAAAGAATCATCGCGAGCGCCCCCGGAACGGCGTTCATGAACTTAAACACGAACGTCTGAATCGAATACGCCGTCCCCTGCAAACGCTTTCCGGTAATATATTCGCCATACTCCACGAAATCTCCGGTAAATTGCAGTTGCAATACAAGCTGAAACGCGAAAAAGATACAACGGATAAGCATTAAAATCAAAAACACGGTCACATTCTCATACCCGACAAAGAAACAAACCACGTTCATCACCGTCTGGCCGACAACCCCCACCATCAGCAGATGGAACTTGTCAAACCTGCGGGTCAATGCGGGCATCAACGCCGCGACAAACAACGAAGGCAGTGCCAGCATGACGGAAATAATGCTGACCATCCCCATGTCGCCCAGACACCAGATGGCAAAATAATTCAACACGGCATTTGTCATGCTGGTAAAGCTTAGCACCATGATTCCCAAGAATCCAATTCTCAAATATTTATTTTCTTTCACGTAATCTGCCATCTGTTTCAGCCCGACTTCCTCTTCATCCTTATTGACATAACGTTCCCTGGCAAACCGGCTCATGAAAAGCATCATCACCGCCGCTGCCACCGCCACGATTATGGCCGTGCCCGTCGCCCCGATGGTCGGATACAATTGTGGCGCCGCCACCATGATTGCCAGCATCGCGATGGCACTAAGCACCGTGTTCCGGGACATGATGCCGATTCGCTCATGCACCTGGTCCGTGACGGCAGACGTCATGGCAAAAATCGGCACGTCGCACATCGTATAAGCCACGTCATACAGCAAATACGCCACGAAGGACCACCCGATTTTCATGCTTACCGGCATATTGCTTGGAACGGCGAACAATAGGATCACCGTCAACGGAAGCATAATGTTGGATGCGCGCAGAAACGGCAAAAACTTGCCGCCCTTTAGATTCAGCTTGTCCAAAATTGCCCCGAAAATCGGATCGTTTACCGCGTCCCATACCCGGGCAATGAGAAACATCACGCCGACCGCCACGGCCGTAATCCCTATGTCGGTCAAATAAAGCTGTAAATAACTTCCCACATATGTGTTCACGATTCCTTGTCCCGCCATAAACAAGGCAAATCCCCACCGCTCGACCCTGCTTGTCCTAAATACTTCCTTACTCATCTCTCATCCCCCGCTTTCTGATTGTTTTGCCATCTCCTTCTGCAACTCTGCCACCGTCATGCGTCTTTCACATGTCGCCTCATCATAGCGAATGCTCTCAAATCCCGCCGTTTCAAGTGCCATGCAAAGTTCCGGCGAGGAAAAAATTTCCGTCTCCCGCGCACGGCTCCTTGCCACGTCCGCGCCGCTCACCCCGGCATTTCCCGTGCGCCGCATTTCCTCCGTGTCCAGGGACGGATGTATCACGATGAAATACTGCCCGTCCGGCACCGCCCCAAGCCATGCCGCCATGTCCCCCGCATGCTCCAACAGCCTCTTCATGTTCGGCAACAAGTGATAAAAATACATATGGTCGACCAATCCCTTTTTACGGGCAAATTCTTCCATAGCCTCGTCCATCCCCGGTACGCACGCCTCGGAAAACATATGGGAATCTATGTAGCGGATGTCAAACCCCAATTTGTGCAACCGCTCCAGCTGTGCCTCCACTTCCCGCATAATTTGTTCCACCGTCGGTTTCGTCTGCAGAAAAAGCGACGGATCCGGCAAAAAATACCCGTTCTCGTCCACGAGCGGATTGACTTGCCCCACTCTTGCAGGTAAACTTTCCCGCCCCTTTCCCGCAAGCAAATTGCCTTGTTCCATTCCCGCATACGGCGAGCCGACCGGTCCCCATTTCACCCGATCCCACTCCGCGTTCAGCGTCGTGTGCATGCCAAAGCAAATATCCTTTCGACATGCGAGCATCTCCGCCGCGCTTTCCACGAACGGCCCGCAGGCCATGACCGAGACGTTTCGAATGATTCCTGCCCCCACTACCCGCTCGATTGCCTGATTCGCGCTATTACTGCTGCCCAGGTCGTCCGCCCTCGCGATTAACTGCTTCTTCATAACTGCTCACGCTCCTCTCTGCTTTAAGCACTAAGCGTCTGTATTTTAGACGCTTATGTTTATAGTTTCCTCTATGTTTATAGTTTCCTCTATTGTTTTTAATTTCCTCTATGTTTATAATTTCCTCTATGTTTATAATTTCCTCTTTACCACAAATACCTTACCAAGTTTCGGGATGGGCTTTCTCACTAAATTCGCGATTTCTTCACTCATTAAGTGTTCAATGCCAGTTGCTTTCGCTCAAAAAATTCCAAAATCGGCAGCACGTTCTTCTCCTCCAAATATTCCGGCCCGGCTCCGGCATGCGGCGTGTCATGCAGAATGTCCAGTATCAGATCCCCCTCCGCGAAATAACCGGAAGCTTTCAGTTTCTCATAAAATTCAATCGACTGGTGCACGGGAACCGCCGGATCCTTGTCGCCATGCTGTAAATAAAATGCCGGTGGATGCACCGAAATATAATTGTCCGCACTCGCCTGCACCGCCAACTGCGGATTTTTCCGCGGATTGCCTCCCAAATACCCATGTAGCGCCTTTTTCATGGATGGCATCATTTTTATATACCAGGGAGCGGTCAAAATCCAGTCTGGAAAATTTAAAAGCGGACAAAGCGCCGCTACCGCGTTTACATGGAAATCCGCCTCCTTGCCCAGGCTGTCAGCCCCTTCCATTCCCACGATGGTGACAAGGTTTCCACCCGCCGATGTTCCATAAAGGAAGAAATTCTCTTCCTGCAAACGAAGCCGCGAAGCATTTTTGCGCAGATAAACCACTGCTTGCTTCAAGTCCTCCGACTCCGCCGGATAAGAAACCGCCGGCGTCAGCCGGTAATTTACCGATACCAGGACAAAGCCCCGTCCCAACGCGTGAAATCCCGGATACACGTGCCAGTCCCTCTTGTCGCACATGGCAAAACCACCCCCATGTACCAAAATCAACACCGGATAGGACTCTTTTGCCATCCCGTTTGGATAATAAATGTCCATTTTCTGGAGCGAATCTTTGCCATACGCCACGTCCAGCTTTTTCTCGCGTATCCAGTCCACCCTCGGCACCGGAATCTTCGGCCCCATGTCAATCCATTCCTCTACAAACTTCGTTTTCCTAATTGGTGGTGTCATTTTCCTTTACCTCCATTATCACGCACTCGTACGCCGCCAGCCGTCCCTCTTTCAAATACGCGCTCCGCTCGACGTTCCCCAGCAGATGCCGCGCCTCTTTTGACCGAAACCGCTCCGGCACCGCAAACGCCGTCGTCACATCCGCAAAATTACAGCAAACGAATAACGTTTCTTCCTTCCCGATGCGAAAATAAGCAAACACATTTTCATTTCCCACTTCATAAGGCTCGTATCTGCCATATACCGACACCGGATGCCGATGCCGTACCTTGATGAGTTCCCTATAAAACGACAATATGGAATCCGCACGCCCCGCTTGTTCCTCCGCATTAACGTACGCATGATTGGGATGAACGTCCATCCAAGGCGTCCCCGTGGTAAAGCCCGCCCCCGGTCCGCCATTCCACTGCATGGGAATCCGCGCGGTGTCCCTGCTTTTCAGGCTGATATAATGAAGCATCTGCTCCTTTGTAAATCTTTTCTCCCTCGTATAACGTTCATAAGCATTGATGCTTTCACTGTCTCGAAGCTGCGCCGGACTCGTAAACCGCATGTTCGTCATCCCCAGCTCGTCCCCCTGAAAAATAAACGGCGTTCCCTGCAACATCAGCAAACAAGCCGCCAACATTTTCGCCGACGTTTCGCGCAACTCTCCCTCGTCCCCGAGGCGTGACAACATCCTCGGCTGGTCATGATTGTCCCAGAACAAGGCGTTCCACCCACGCCCGTAAAGTCCCTCCTGCCACTTCGTCATTACTTCTTTCAACCCCGTAAGCGGTATCGTTTTATCATTCCACTTGAACGTCTCCCCGCCGTCCAAATCCATGTGTTCAAACTGAAACACCATGTCCAGTTCGCTTCCATTTGCGTTGGAAAATAGCACGGCATTTCCGAGCGTGGTGGCCGAGGCCTCCCCTACCGTCATGACGTCCCTGCCCGCCCAGACCTCCTCCTTCATTTCCTTCAAATACTCATGCACCTTCGAGTTTGCGGCAATTCTCGCGCGCGGGTCATGGTATCCGCTCGCCCCCACCGGGCCGTCTGAAAAGTCATTCCCCTTGGCAATCAGGCTGATCACGTCCATCCGGAATCCATCCACGCCCCGGTCAAGCCACCGCCGCATCATCCCATAAACTTCCTCGCGCAAGGACGGATTCTCCCAATTCAAATCCGGCTGGCGGGAGGAAAAAAGATTCAGATAATATTGCCCGCTCTTTTCATCCCACGTCCACGCCGAGCCGCCAAACAGCGCGCCCCAGTTATTCGGCGGGCATCCGTCTTTTTTGGCATCTCTCCAGATATAATATTCCCGCTTTGCGGCGTGCCTCCCTTCCAACGCGTTTAAAAACCACGGATGCTCGTTGGACGAATGATTGACCACCAAGTCAATCACCACCTTCAGCCCCCTTGCATGCGCCTCCTTTAACAGCGTCTCAAATTCCTCCATACTCCCATAGCATGGGGCTATGGACTCATAATCACTGATGTCATATCCGTTGTCATAGCCGGGGCTGGGATACATGGGCGAAATCCAAACCACGTCCACCCCCAACCAGACCAGATAATCCAGCTTGCTCATAATCCCTTTGATGTCACCAATTCCGTCCCCGTTCCCGTCACAAAAGCTTTTGGGGTAAATCTGGTAGACCACGCTTTCCTTCCACCAGGCTCGTCTTTCCATCTCCTTATTCTCCATTTCTTCATCTTTTTCCCATGCGCCCTTCTTCGCATTCCCTTTCTTTTTTGCTCACGTCTCTTTCGGAACCGTAATCAAAATTCTCTTATATTTCGCACACCGTCTTCCCTGCGTCGTTCCATACTCCGCCGTACCGTCCACAATCTGCCTGGCACAAGTCAAATACTCGTCCACATACGACTTTTCCACCGGATAGCCATGATGCCCGGGCCATATGGCGTCATAAGCCTCCTTAAGCGCCTTCAACCGCTCCATGGACTCTAAATACGTCTTTGGCGGACAGCTCTCTTTTTCAAAATGAAGCAAGACTCCCCACTCACAAACCGAATCCCCACTAAACAGCATGCGCGCCTCGCGATCCAAAAAGCATACGCATCCCGGAGAATGTCCCGGGGTCCAAATCACCTCCACCTCCCGGCCGCCCAGTTGGAATACCTTGTCATCCCCGAAATAATGATAATTTCCAGACGTGTCAACCCTTCGTAACTTTCTTGTCAAAACATCCACCAACATCCGCATCGGGGCCGGCATTTCCGCCGTCAGCAGTTTCAACGTATAAGCCGGGTCGGCATGAAGGGCAAACGTGGGCCTATCCGCCTCGTGAAACCAGATTTCCCCGAAACAATGATTGCTGCCTATGTGATCCACATGCGCATGGGTATTTGCCACAATGACGGGAAGCTTCGTCAATTCCATGACCGTTTCCTTAAACCCACGGTACCCAAGCCCGGTGTCAATCAGAAGCGCGCGCTCCTCCCCGCAAAGCAGGTAACACAAGCCTTGATTTATCGGTGTCTTTTCTTCAATTAAATATGTATTTCCGTTCAATTGACGAACATGGTATGTTTTTGCCATTCTCATCCACTTCCTTTCAAAAAAATGAACCGCGTTCCTTTTTGTATGACCCCATTTTACAAAAAGAACGCGGTTCTGTATTTCATTATTTTAATGTATATGTCAATATTTTAATCTTGAAATTTGGGGAACAAAGAAGTTCGTTTGCAAAAAACTCGCGCCAAGCCGTACAAGAATACTACCATGATATCATAAACCGTTTTCGATATTCCATCGGCGTCATGTCCATCACTTTTTTAAACAACGTAATGTAATAACTCTGACTGGAAAATCCATACAAATAGGCAATCTGTGAAATCGCATAATCCGTATGCCGAACAAAATAGCTGGATTCCTGAATCTTTCGCATCGCGACATAATTAGAAAACGTAATTCCCGTCTCCTTCTTAAACCGCGCGGACAAGTACGCCGCATGCACGCCGGCATACTCCGCCGCCTCTTCCAGCGAAATCCTTTTATCCAGACGATTTTCAATATAATGAATCGCCCGCATGACTGGTGCCGAATATGTCTGTTCCAACCGTTTCTTAACCAGCTCGACGAACTGCAGCAAAACATTTTCCTCAAACGCCAGTACCGCGTTTCTCGAAGTCATGTCCTCTATCTTCTGCGTCAATGCGTCACTTAAGGAAAATGCGTCATCCGCGCCAACGCCCGCCTGAATGGCCGCCCTTGCCAAAAAGGCAATCGAACCAATCATGGAGTTCTTTGCGGAACGCAACGGGTCTTTTGCCAACACGGCCTTCTCCCCTTGCGACGTGATCGCCCGCAACGCTTTCAACGCCTTTTTGCCGTCCCCTTTCGCGACCGCCTTCGTCAATTCCTCTTCCAACGCATAGGGGCTGTGCTGGAACATCGCTTCCCGGTTCTCGTATATGCTGTCATAATATTTCCTCGGCTTGGTAATCCTGAAATCCACCCCCAATGCCTCCCGCCTCTGGTCAATAAAATCATAAGCCAATATAAGAACCGCCAAGAACGGTTGCTCCGATGCCTCGTCCACTTGTTCCGGTGCCTCGCCCGCCGGCTCCTGCATGATGCTCCCGCCCTCCACCAGGAAAAACTCGCGTTGTCCGCGCGACTCCCATTTCACGAAACAGTTCTGCCACTTTTCACACAACAACAACGTCTCTTCCAATCTCATCCCTCGTTGTCTCGTCATGACGGCCAAAAACTGCCCCACGCCGGCATACGCGGTGCGCGCCATCCCATCCGCCTCCAGTTCGCACGCATCAACATTACCAAATCCAATCTCTGCCATTCTTACCGTATTCGCCTTAATCCCGCCCGTTCCGATCTCATTCATTTCCATCTCGCTCGTTCTTATCTTGCTCGTTCTTATCTTGCCCGTACCCGGAATGCGGATGCCAAGTCCGGAATTCAACGTCATCTCGTCAACAAACACGTCGAACACATTACTCAATACATACAATGAAACCGCCGCGCACCAACCCCCGTATTCCTTTGCCGCCTGATACATGAGTCTTTGTATCTTATCTCGCAATACGTCACTATTTTTCACGACAACTCTCCCTAATTCAGCAAATCCTTTTTAATTTCACTAGTGTCGGTGTACAGATGGCAACACGAAATCATTTTTCAAGTCCATCATTTCCAATCAACCGTTCCAAAAATTTCCTTTCGGAAATTTTCTCCCCTTCTTCCGTAAAAAAGTCAATGCCGTCAATTCCATCCTCCGTCACGACTATGAAGGAATTCTCCGGTTCCATGCGAAACACCGTTTCCTCCCCGTCCGTTTTAACCACGACTTTGTTGATGCTTTCCGAATTTAACGACAAATAAATTCGATTTGAACGAAAAAGCCCATCTGATTGAAGCATCACAGAAGGATTGTCCATCCCCAACATCCCATCCATCCCCCTTATCCAACAATCGAAGAAGGGGATTTTCTCATAATATACATAATGGGCATCTTGCCGTCCACCGTAACGCCCCAAAAACACCATTATCTCCTCTTCCCTCACCCATAAAATTTCGGTGTAATTTTCTGGAAACTGCTCATAAAAGGCCGCTTCCAAATCCACGCCCTTATAAAAATGATGTTGCGCCTGATTATGGTTCCGCGTGAAAAAATAAAGCAGGCTGACACATAAAATGATGACAACGGCTATGACGACAGCAAGAATGCCTCTATTTCTTTTCTTCATGATATTATAGATGAAAAAACGCCCATCACCGACAACTTCGTACCGATAAAAAACTCCACATACATCCAATTTTCAGATTCAGCAAAGCTTTTGTTCATGTAAACCACCCTTTCTAAATTTTTCCGTATTTTCTTTCAAAATTTATTCCCCTTGGTATCTTGTCAAATACTTTTTCATAATACCACAATGGTTTCCCCTATTCCACCATTTTGGTCTAAAACGCCATTTTTGAGTATGAACCTGAAAATTTCATGCGTAAATTACCTTTTCTTCCATTGACACGCCCGAACCCATCCTTCCACAACCGTGTCTTGGACTGAAAATTGTTCTCTCATCTCACACCCTCGCAATTTAAAGCACATAAGTGTTGATATCAACATTAAACATGATACACTCTCTACCAAGATTGCATTCCAAACCTATTACGATAATACCATGAAATGGCGTTTGTTCCAAATACCAAAAGACAAAAAATCAAATCCCACAAATTTTCCATCCCTAAATTTGACAAATATACCCGCGACACAAGTAAAACAGCTATCATTCCATAGTTCATGACAAACTCCGTTATTCTCCACTTCCTTCTTTCCTTTTCGCGGCATTCCTCTTTACAAAATCCCCACCACGATATCAAATTAGGAACAACAAGAATTACATCCACAAGAACAATCCATCCCATACTTTCCTTATGATTCGGCACTGCCCAAACCCAAACAAAAATTGATATCAGCAAGCCTGCATAGGTAATCCAATTCACGATTTTGCAAACAGTCTCTTTTGTTGAGTTTCCACGCAAACCAAAAAAATCCAACAAACCACCCAATATTTTTTTCATCTGATTTCCTCCTCTAAAATTTTTCTAAAATTTTGTCAAGCCGCGTAAAAACATCGTTTTCACGCGGCTTCATTCTCTTATTGAGCTCCAAAAGAGGCCGTACTACCAACACCATCAGGCATCGGTGTCACATACATGATAATTCCCGTTCCATTCGACTTCACTTGACCAATCTGAGCTTTATAGGACACCACCTGCAAATTCGCAACAAAAGCCGCTATCCTACATGCCTGCCCCAAGACAGACTGTGCCTTCGTCAATTTACTCAACACATTCGCCAGAATAGTCAAAGGATGCAAATTAGCAAGCGCATTGTACAAATCATCTGCCTGCTCGTTATTCATATAAATCAAGACCATTCCCGTTGCCCAAATCTCAACCTTGCTTTGCCCCCTTGCTCGTGTGGAAGCAAAATAAATGGTCATCTTAAATTCATCATCAATAACCGCCCCCTGAGTTTGCACTGCCTCATTGATTCCGTCAATGTTCCCCTGCACAAATTGTATCGTGTACTCAGAATACCCCGCTTCCCGCGCCCGCTCCGCATTCATCGACATGGTACCATCTTCATTTTTTGAGAAAAACCTCTCGATTCCTTCCACGTCAATCACGTTTGCAGTTTCCTCGGCCGGTGCCGCCAATGCAACCGTACTCATAGATAAGATTGTTGCCCCAACCAAAACCAATGATAATAATCTCTTTGAAAATTTCTTCATCAAATATACCTCCAATTTTCTAGCGTACTCGCTTCATTCCAATTTTCTGTAAACTTTCATATGCTGTCTAACCACGTTCCCTCTTCGATTCACAATATTCCACACTGAACTCACCTCTTTCCTGAAACGCGCATCTTCAATAATCACTGCCACTTGCTTTCCTGTCTACTTCCTGCTCCTGCACTCGCTCTTTTGCGCTACCTCTTTCAACTCCTCGGGGATCTTCGGATCATACAATCCCATTACCATACTTTTTTCTACGGAACGTCCCCCCATTTTAACAACATAACGCCCAATCCATTTCTTCATCTCCATCCTCATTTGTTTTCACCTCACTTTCTCGTCTGTATTTTGTTACCCCTATTATACACGACAGCCTCTTGTTTTTAACAAATTTTCTTAAACGACGGTTTGCAGTTCCTAAGCGTAGCTATTTTGCTAAAAACTAACGTTTGCGCTTTCTCAAATGTATCTCGCAAATTATCAACAATCCGTGCCTTCAAACAATTTAACAATATTTTCTAGAAAAGCATTGCAACATAAAAGCTTTTTATGTTACTATACATAAAACATAAGAATGAAGGACGAAATCATGGAACTATTACCTACTATCCTTACAAACACTCTCGTTTATTTCATACCGCTCTGCTGTCTTTTGCCATTCAAGATGCGCCCAAAGGAAAAAGTAATACTTTTCCTCATCCTTTTAGCAAACATCACTCTTATGGTATATGTTTTGGGAAATATCGGAGTGATTCTTTTGCTTATCACCACCGGCCTATATATTTCTACTATTCGCCCAAAGCATCTGTTAAATTTTTGTTCTCTGATTGCAATTTACATGTTCTGTGCGGTTTTTGATAATGTATATTCCTTATTTCTATATACATTATTGAACGTTCCAGTTTACTCTATAAAAAAAGACACCTTATCATATTTGATTTCTGTGGCTACCTTTATTCTGCTTTTGGCCATTATATGCCCTCTGCTTGCCAAGCTCATCAAACACCTGACGCGAAAAATAAACGTGGCATATTCCATGCGCCTATTCCTTCCCATCCTGATGAACCTCGTGTTTTGCCTTTTTATTTTCCTATTTAACATCATCGCGGGAGAGAAAGTAGGATACACCACCGAAATTGTCACCTTCAACTGCATTTTGTTCGGCTGCTATTTTATCGTTAGCAGCATCGTGACCATCTTTAGCATAAAATCCTATTTTTCCATGAAAGAGATGCAAATGAAACAAGATTCTTTTGACGCGCTGCAACGCTACACGGAACAAGTGGAAAATACATATGACACATTGCGTTCTTTCAAGCACGATTATCACAACATCATGCTCTCCATGTCCCATTATGTCGAATCAGGGGACGTGGAAGGGTTAAGAACGTTTTTCGATAAAACGATTACCCCCATAAACAAACAAATTTCCACGGACACCGCCCACTTGAACCAATTAAAGAAACTGGGTATACCAGAGCTCAAAGGACTTCTCACCAGCAAGTTATTATATGCGGCTGACCGGGGCATCGCCGTGAAGATTGACGTTCACGACGAGGTTTCCACCCTCCCAATGAATACCATCGACCTCGTTCGGGTGACGGGCATCCTGCTTGACAACGCAATCGAAGCCGCTTTGGAGAGTGATACGCCTACCATCTTGTTTTCCGTAATTTCATTGGAAAAAGAACACCTTTTTATCATCAAAAACACATTTGTTGACAAGGGAATCCCCCTCTCCTCCATCCGCCAGCCAAACGTATCTTCGAAAGGGAAAAACCGGGGTGTCGGATTGTACAACGTAAACCAAATCCTCAAAAAGCAAAAGGACGTCCTCTGGGAAACAGAAACGAGCGAAGGCATGTTTATCCAACGCCTGCAGCTGCCAAAAAGTTGTACATAAATCTGGACAATGCAGCCCCGTCTTACCGAAGACTAATTAAACATATGGGGGCGCCCGTTACAATTTGTCCAACGCTGGCGTAAATGTGATTTGCAACTACGCTTATGCGCCCAAAAGCGACGGTTAAGAAATTATTTTTCATTTTACATATAACGGGTGTATACTAATACTATCTGAGTTCCCAATTCATGCCTACGGCACGAAGCTCACCCTTTAAGACACAAAACCGCACGGCTTTGGAACTCGCCCTCCAAACTTACACAGAATGAAAGGAGCTACCCGCCATGTTAGACGTATATATCTGTGAAGATGACAAAAGCCAGCTTGACCTTTTTTCCAACTATATTTCAAACACCATTCTAATAGAAGACTTTGACATGCGGCTAGCCTTGTCCACACAAGATTACCACGAATTGTTAAAACTCTTTTCCCCTTCTGGAAACATCGGGGTATTTTTCCTCGACATCGACTTGAAGTCGAACCTCAACGGCCTCGAACTTGCACAACGTATCCGCAAACTGCAGCCACGCTGTTTTATCATATTCATCACTTCCCACGTTGAATGCGGGATGGAAACATTCCGATATAAAATAGAGGCGTTAGACTTTATCTGCAAGGGTACCCCTGACGAAATCAGAATGAAAATCAAAGATTGTCTATATAACATTGATGAAAAAATCCGTTCCGACCCTAAAAGTTTTCACTTTAACATCGGGGAACGGTATATTTCAATACCGTTTAACGAAATCGTATTTTTCTGTACATCAGATAACTCACACAAGGTCACGTTGTACACCATGAACAAATTGACCGAATTTTTCGGAACCTTAAAGGAAATCGAAGCAAACCTTGACAAACGCTTTTACCGCTGCCATCGCTCATGTATCATCAACAAGGACTTTATCGACAACGTGGATTATGACACGTCCATCGTGTACATGAAAAACGGCGGGGAATGCCCCATTTCCTTCCGTTTAAAGGGTGGACTGAAAAGACTGTTGCGCTAAAAAATCGCGCGGAGGCGGCCAAGCCGCTTCCTTCTTGTTTACTTTTTCACTCTCACACACGGCAACAACGTCACCGCCTCGAATACGATTGCAATGAGCAACAAGTACGGTATCTTCTTCAGCATCACGTAACTTCCCACCGTGGTGAGGAAATATCCGGCGGAAAGCACCATGGTGTTCCTCCGCGCCTTTACATAGTTTTCCTCCGACAATGGATTATTCTTTGTCCCCTGCGGTCCCAATAGCACAAAAACGACAATGCACACAACGTAAAGCCCCATCACCACCCAAAACGGAACCACCATATGTCTCGACAAAAAGGAACCGCCAATGACAAACACACCAGTAGACAAGAGACACGCCGAGCTCGTCTGGAAATGCAGGCCGCCCATGTTCATTTTCAGTAAGCCAAACGCCAAAAATAGCACCGCCCCTTCTTTAAGCACTCCCATAAGTCCCGCAACAACTAAAATGACCGCCGTCATCCAAACATTATGAAAAAGCACCTGAAGTCCCAGCCGCATTTTCATTTTGTCTAACTCCGACCATTCCCCGTCCACGTCCATGTACTCCATTACGTGATTTACAATCCACTCCATCTCCCATCCCTCTCTCAATAACACGCCGCCCCTACCCCAACGCCACATCCATCGCCAGCATGACCGTGAAGCCAAGTGCAAAAGACAACGTCCCCAAGTTGGAGTGACATCCCACGGACATCTCGGGAATCAGCCCTTCCACTACCACGTACATCATCGCCCCCGCCGCAAAGCCGAGCAAATAAGGCAGTGCCGGAACAACGAGACCCGCCGCCAGGATGGCCAATAAGGCGGCTATCGGCTCCACGATGCCAGAAAGCATGCCACGCAGAAACGCGGAAGATTTCTTCATCCCCGCCGCTCTCAACGGCATGGAAATAATCGCCCCCTCGGGAAGATTCTGGAGCGCGATTCCGATGGAAAGCACCAGCGCTCCCGTCAGGGTAACCGTGCCATTTCCGGTCAATCCGCCGGCGAACACCACGCCCACCGCCATCCCCTCCGGTACATTGTGCAGCGCCACGGCAAGCATCAGCATGGTGGTTCTTTTTAAAGGCACCCTTGGTCCTTCTGGTTCGTCACAATTCTGATGCAGATGAGGAATCACTCGATCCAAAAACAACAAGAACAAAATGCCGAGCCAAAATCCTGCCGCCACGGGCACGAACGCCCACCGCCCCCAGTCCGCCGACTGCTCTATCGCCGGTATCAAAAGGCTCCAGATGGAAGCCGCCACCATGACTCCCGCGGCTAATCCCGTCAACACCCTTTGCAAAGACATATTAAAAGTTTCTTTCATAAATATTACGCAGGTGGCTCCCAGAGCCGTGCCAAGAAAGGGAATCAAAATAACCCGTATCGCCTCGCCTACCATGTTCCACCTCCCATACAAAACAGTCTCCACATATCGGCAACCATTAGCATCGGGGTACAGATGGGTTAAAGCGTGTTGCCATCTGCACCCCGACGTTAACTTCATTTTAAGTATGCCCCTGATTGCATGGAAATAAAACCAATATTACGACCCTAAACGCCCTCAAAGCAAGGAATACCCACGACTAATCCAAAAATTTCTCTTCTGAAACTTTCTCACCGTCCTTCGTGTAAAAGGCGACGTCATCAATCCCATCCTCCGTTATGATTATGAAGGATTCCTCCGGCTCCACGCGAAACACCATTTCCTCCCCACCTTTCGCGACCACCGCTTTGCTAATCCACTCCGGGTTTAACGACAAATAAATCCGGTTCGAACGAGCCCCTCCGTCCGTTATAAGCATCAAGGAAGAATCGTCCGCCTCCAACAGCCCATCCGTCCCCCTTGTCCACCAATCAAAAAATGGAGCCTTTTCATAGTAGACGTAACGTGTACCCTGCCGTTCGTCCAAACGAGCCAAAAACACCATCAA
Source organism: uncultured Faecalicatena sp. (assembly GCA_948468385.1). Classification (GTDB taxonomy): domain Bacteria; phylum Bacillota; class Clostridia; order Lachnospirales; family Lachnospiraceae; genus Schaedlerella. The sequence continues at coordinate 54,566 of CAOKHZ010000022.1, forward strand.
GTTTTCTTCCCTCACCCACAAAACCTCCGTATAATTTCCGGGAAATTCCTCATAAAAAGTCTCTTCCAAATCCACGCCCTTGTAGGGAAAACGACGTGTCTGTACATAATGCCGCACCAGAAAATAGCATGGATAAATACACAGCAGAATGAGAATGACCATAGCGATAACGATGATATTCTTATATTTTTTCTTCATAATCCCTCTCTTTCATCATGATTTTCTTTGCGAGCCCCGCACCAAAGCCAAGTACAAGACATTCTTCTATTTTCCAAATATTTCCATATGATAATACCACGATACTTGCCTTTTTTCCAATATTTTGGCATAAAACGTCATTTTTAAGTACCAACCGGGAATCTTCCACAAAAAACACATGGCACAATCCGTTTGTAAAACAAGACCGCTATGATTTTACCGCCGGATGTAGTGCAATACCCCGCGGCAGTCACCAGAATGTCCATGCAAGCACAAGGTGAATTGCCGCTTGCGGCAAGAAAGGGTGCCCCGGGGCATGGCCGCCTGGCTCGTCGCCCACGGGAATAAAAATTACTCTGAAATTCTTTTGAAAATGTTTCTTGCGCGAATGGCAATCATAAGCGATACAATACCCGAAAACAAAACGACGACGTATTCGTATCCTTTACAAATTTCAAACAAGACACCATATAATGCATTGCCCAATGGCTGTGTACACATGGAAACGGTAAGAATGACGGCAATCACTTTCCCGACTAAATTTTGTGGAGTTTCTGCCTGGATAAAAGACATCATCTGCACGGTAAAGATTGTTGAAAATACCATGATGACAAAGCAGCATACAGTTATGACGATGTAATTTACCATTCCTGATGAAAACAAAACCAATGTGGCACTGATGGGAAACACGCATAGCGCGCAAGCGATTACCAGACTGCCTGATTTTTGAATATTCAGCTTGTTGGCAAAAATACCCGCGCCAATTCCCCCGGCCAACCCTCCGGCCGCCAACGCCCCTTCCGCAAAGCCATAAAGTCTGTTTGACTGTGAAGCGTCTAAATTTAATACCTCCGTTACCAAGTAGGGCAATGCGACAATAATCATTGCGGATAGGAACAAATTAATTCCACAGATTACAAGAAGGGTTTTTCCAATGGCAGGTTTTTCTTTTCGGATAAAGCGAACGCTCTCTGCAAAATCCGTCCTCGCCATCTTTAACATGCCGCCGTCCGAAACTTGTTTCTGAAATGGTATTTTAATGAATATTTCCATGACTGCTGACAAGGTAAAGCATGCCACGCAGACCCACAATATCGTCTCCAACCCATACGCACTATATAAAACGCCTCCGAGTACAGGTCCTACTAAGGATGCAAAAGAGCTGATGGTATTTATAATAGAATTTGCCGCCATAAAATGATCCTGATTGACAAGCGCGGGGATGCTTGCCTGCACGGATGGCTGATATGCACCCGCAATTCCATACAAAAGCATCAAGGTAACCGTCAGAAGGAGAACGAGATTCGCACCATTCATGAGCATGGAAAAGGCCAGGATGACTGCCGCCGTAAAGAAATCCAAGATTACCATGATATTTCTTTTATTTACCCTATCTGCAACAATACCTCCAATCGGAGACAATAGGATGGCCGGAATAAAGGCACACGCCGTAACGGTTCCGTAAAGTGCCGATGAGCCCGTCAAATTTAACAAATACAGCGGTAACGCAAATCTAATTGTTGCATTACCGAACAAGGAAATAACCTGACCGATGATGACCAGCGTAAAATCCTTTGAAAATAATTTTTGATTCATACTCTAAACCTCCATATAATACCGCATGTCGGTATGTATTAAACTAAAAATATATCTGCCCATTTTACGAGGCAGATTTGTTTTTTTGATAGATAGATGCCAGTTCCTGCAATCTTTCTAACATTTCGCCATCTACAACGTCCAGTCCAAAGCCTTGCATCATCTGGTCAAATACCATAAACTTACGGTAGGATTCTTCCTCGGAGCTGTCAAATATCATAGGATTCATCCAGACATTTGCCGCAAGTAAAATCAGTTCAGCCAACTGCTCTGGATAATCCGTCTCAATGGTGCCGTCTGAAATACCCTGCTCAATAATCGGCAAAATATAGTTTGGCGCCGCGTTATCTATGGTATCGTGCAAAAGGCTGAAAAGAAGCTTCGGGTTATTATGAAAGTCCGGAGCCACTGTAAAAATGTCGTTCTGTACCGGCCGGCTGATGGATTCCCTGAAAATTGTTTTCAGCTTTTCTTTGCCGCTAAGATCCGAACGATCGCGAATGACCGCAAGCATCTGATTCGATTCGGCCGTCATCCTGTCCGTAACGGCGACTAAAATTTCTTCCTTCGACTTAAAATGATGATAAATGGCACCTTTACTAAGACCACCTAAATTATCGATAATGTCCTGAATGGAAGTATGCTCATATCCCTTTTCCATAAACAAGCGAAATGCGACGTCCAATATTAAATGAACCGTTTCTTCCGGATGCCTATTTCTTGCCATTGTTTTCACCTCCTTAACATACCATGAGCATGTATTCTACAATATCATACCGACGGTCTGTTTGTCAAGCCTTATTTCACCGTGATTCATGATTCATTGTAACAAACGTTATTGTTCAGCCCGCGTTGATTCCGTTTATCCATCCAAAAGTCATTTTTCTCATGCCTCCTGATCCTTTTTCTCTCATTCCAGCCATATTACTTAGTTGCTAACTCAAAAATGCCACCGTCAAAGTAAATATCGACGCCAAGGCACACCTCATGGATTCCCATGGAAACTGCCACCCATCCGTTCAATGGACACGGCGCTCTGCCGTACAACCCTTAAAGTATTTTTCATAGGATACCATTCCCTCCTTTAATATGACTATATCTATGGTATTTCTATTCACCGCTCATTCTTGTTGCCGTCCTCATTTACGGAAAAGGCTTAAAAGAGCGAAATGTGCAGATTGGAAATGATGATGTCATACATGCTTTGGAAAGATATAAAGGCGACTTTCAGAATGAACTCCGAGCCTGCAACCGCTTTCAAATATTGATAATTTTTTTCAAAACTGTCCTCCCTTTCCTTTTGTAAAAATTTAGTTCACTGCTTGATTCAATCCTACGACCTATTTTTTATAACTAAAGTTTCCCCCTCAACAATCTGTTCTATTTGCCTTGAGTAATTTAAATTATAACCATTTACTCCCACATACTCCTCATATGAATCTAATATTATATTTATAAGTGCTCTTTTTTCCTCAAAATTCAAAATAGTTTCTCGATAATATTGTAAAAATGTTTCAATTCTTCTGAAATCTGAAACTTTCCACACCCAGTCTTGTGTATAAGCTTCTCCTGGACTTAAATCTAAATCCCGTATTAATTTTTCACAAGGTTTTATAATCATCAAACCTTACCTTTTTTCAAATTTTCTTGACAACTCAAAACAATATAGCCATAACAAACAACGCACCTCTACTTCACAAATCTACATTACCACCTCGTCCATGATTTTCACTACCTTCTCATCCTCCACCACGATTTTTATGAACCTTCCCGCCAAAATCGCATGCTGATCCTTCAAATCCACCTGACTCACGACCTTGTTCCCATCCGGCCTAAGATACTGCACCGTGAGCGGATACGCCACAACCACTTGTGCTACGCCTTCGTACACCGCATCGTATTTTTTATTTTTCACATTTCTCAAAGCACATAACCAGAGAAATATATACGCTCCCACCCCCATCATGAGTGCTCCCCCATAAAACACTCCGGCAAGTATCATCTTCGACCTATCAACAGCCAATATCATCATCCCAATCATATTCGCTCCGGCTATCAAACCAAACCCCAATGTCGCCAATCCATTCTTTTTCCAAACTTCCTGGACTTTGCGTTTCCGATATTCTTCACTATCCAGTTTGCATAACGGTTTTAATTCCATTCTCCCAAACTCCATGTTCCTCGACTCTCCTTTTCATCTTTCTACTGTGGAAATATTGTTTCGAACAATTTTTTCCATTCCGCTTCATCCATCTCACATTCATCACCGGACACCGTCACGACCACCTCAATCATCCGCTTGTCCCCATATGTATTCCCTTCAATACTCCTTTTGATGCTTTCTTCCACGATATCCACATACATCCGTGCTCCAATACCCCCATCCCGCAAGGCCTATCACCATCGCAATCATTGCATACGAACCACCCATCATACAAAAAAGTGCTATCGCCGCAATATTCTTGTCCCTGACCCTCTCAAACTTGCGTTTCCGATAATCCTCTCCGTACACTCTATGTAAAGGCGACAACTTTTTATCAGACATCGGATAAACCCCCGTGTCCGTTTTCATGTCAAACTTTTTGTCTAACTCCATATTTATCGCCATGTCCGGCCTTCTGTTCACCCCCAAATCAGGTGTCGAACTTGATTTCACATTCGGCACGATGTCCGATTTTATGCTTTGCATCACCTCCGACTTCAGTTTTTCCGGCCAAATCCTTGTCTGCATAAGTTCCTTTTCCGTGAAATAAAGGAAAAAGAAATATCCCAGATTATATTGAATTTCTGAGACTACTCTTATAATCTCCCATTCCAGCTGTCACTTTTCTATATTTTTACATCACAGATTTTTTCATCCGCATCTTTTCTCCATGGCTACCTTACTGTTTTATTCTATCACTTTTACAATCTCATCATCTTCCGTTACTATTTTTACAAACGTTCCTACCGAAAGAATTCTTTGTCCCTGCAAATCCACTTGTTTCATAATCACATTTCCATCCACATCAAAATATTGCACAGTCAACGGATATGCAACAATCACTTGCGCCATTCCCTTATAAACAGCATCCAATTTTTTACTTTTTACATTTTTTTCCGCATTTATCCACAGAAATATATATGTTCCAACTCCTATGATGAACATAACCCCATAAAACATTCTGGCAAGTAATCTTGCCGACTCATTTACCGCTACTATCAAAGTCACTTTTGCAATCACACTAACGAACAAAACAACCCCCAATGTAGCCAATCCGTTTCTTCTTCTAACTTCTCTGATTTTCCATCGTCGATATGTTTCACCATCTACTTTACATAATGATTTTAATCCAGTTTCTGCAAACGTCACACCCATTGCTTCTTTTCCTCATTCTTTCACTGCGGAAGTATCGCTTCAAATATCCTTTTCCATTCAGATGCGTCTATTTGATATTTTTTATCTGAAACGATTATAATCGTTTCTATAATTTGTTCCTCACCATAGGTATTCTCGTCAATACTCCTTTGAATGCTTTCTTCCACAATATCCTTATACATCTGCGCTGTTCCTTCTGAAAGTTCTAAATCCGTCTTTTCATCACATACCTCTTCAAAATTATTTTGCAATGTCTGAAATATGTTTGCAGATGTTAAACTTATCTTCACATTATACTTCTCATAATCTTTTGTAGTAGCTTCAATAACATCATAGTACGCCAAGCGTTTTATTCGTGTCGCTTTTTCTGCTAAAATCGGCTCTATTGTTTCTAAAACACTCTCATCCACATCTGGGAAACGCCCGTGCAAAAGTCTACTTATTTTTTCTGACATACAGTTCAAAATAGATTCTTCCATGTCTTTGCCTTGGATTATAGAATTCAAGTCAATTTCTTCATGTACAACTGGTTCTTGCGTATATTTTCCTGCCCTATAGTTTTCTGACAAATACCATACCCAAGAAATCACTACTGTTCCTGCGATAAGCATAATTATCATAACACGATGAACCGTTTTTCTATCATGATTTTGTCTTTTTTGTAATCCATTAAAAGCTTGAGTCCCCGTACCAAAAAAATTCTCCTTTTCTTCTTTGTACATCGCTTGAACCGATAATGGCTGGCTCTCTTTTTCAGCCACTGCATCCATCGCTATCGCCTCCGCTCGCCATGTCGTACTCATGGTTTCCTTCTCCGTGAAGAAAATAAACAAAAAATATCCTGCATTGCACACAAAGTAGGCAATCTCCGCCCTGACGAGCCAATCATAGGCAGTTGACCAATCTTGTAGTGCAAGGACAAACAAAATAGAATATAAAGCCAATCCCGCCATCCAAGGCAGTAAGAAATATCCGCAACGTGAATGCTCCACTTTGCGATTTTCCTTTTTAAACCGCAAAAGATGTACGCCAATATTTATTGCGATATACACATAACATGCAGAAATACATCTATCATCTGGAAAATTCGTCAACAACTCCGGCACAAATTTCATCATTAAAATATGAAATCCAATAAAAAAGAGTATCTCTATTGCAAAAATCATATTTACATCTACCATCCTTTTGGGATGAAGAGTATCATTACGGATACTTTCGGCAATATGTATCGAACCAAATGTTACTAATAATAAAATAAAAATTGTATAAAGAAACATTTCTATTCCTCTCTTTCACTATATGTCAGCAAAATAGCAATACTATTTCGCTGACATATATAATATATTCTTCCATATCCCCATCGCATGAAGCTATGCTCTTCATTAATAACGTGTTCATTTTCTATAGCTATTTTCTTAAGATTCTGTTCAGCAGTCCCGAATATCTCTCTATACATAGCACTATTTGATTTGCTCGACACAAGATTACCCACCTCACCTAGATAATTAATCATCGTGCTACCTATCGCCTGGGAAATTTTAGTATTATGTTTTATTTTAGCACCTATAGTATTTATTCTGTTCAATGTTTTTGTAACAACCGTTCCAAAATAGTTCATCGCGTCCACCGTGCCCGATGTCAAGGTGCCATATGGATCGTAGCTGTAACTGTTCGTCAGCTTTCCGTCATCCGTCACGAGTCCGGTCACGCTGCCGCGCCCGTCATACATATAGTAACTCTTTTCGTCGTTTTTTTCAACACCGATTCGCTCGCCATTTCCGCTTTCCCCGTAGGTGTTGTCTATCTGGAACACGCGGTTGTTGTCGCCGTCATACATTGCCGCCATCAAGACCGTGCCGCCCTGACTCACGACCGCCAGACGGTTCTCCGTCGTGTATTCGTATTTCACCGGGTCGGCGTTGTTCGTGCAGTCCTGCTCCTGAACCAGATTGCCGTCGCCGTCATACTGATACGTCGTTCCCGGGTCGCCCCAGATGCGCGTGTGTCGTTGCCCACCTTGTCATACTCGTATTTGTGAACGACGGTCTTATTTCCGTCCGACTTCTCCGTGCAATCGTCATACTACTCGTCCCAAATTAAATCTTCCCGCAAACCCGACTTCAGTTCTGCTGCAATCCCGCATTTTACTTGTTAATCTGTCATTTTTTGATAGTTCTCTATCTTATCTAGTAAAAAATATTAACGTTTTACAATCATAGCACCTCAAAATAAAGCTTTGTCTTATCAAAAGGTCGCAGTTTCTTTGGAATTCTTCCTAATATTTTTTATATACCAATTTATATATTCCCAATTGCCTTTTTGCAAAAATTATTATATTATTTATATCTGAGTCATTAATTATTTTCATAAACAATACACTTTCATTTTTAGTAAATCTTCAAAACTTGTAAAGTAAAGAAAGTGAGCTTTTCACTACCACTTAAAATATTACACATATCCTTCTATTTTTTTCAATCTATTCCGCATCACACCTTATGGGACAAATATCACATCTAAAATTTTCTAACTTTTACACAAACAACCGAATTCTTTACATGATTTTCCAAGTTTCCTCATGATTGATTTTCTAAACATTCTTGCTCACGCTATAAGAATAGGCTATCTTAGTTCATGTACTGAAACATGTCCTATCCCATTTACAAAAAAAACATGAACAAAAAAACACTCATCACCATTATAGCACTGTAATAATAAAATAAGTTTGTTCAACAATTTCTCTTCCAAAGAAACTGATTCATCGTCATTGATAAATAGCGAGCTTTTCAAATTAAATGCAATCTCGTTTTCATAAAATTCATACCCACAATTTAGCAAATCAACTATTTCCATGGCTAACAAATCATTAAGCGTGTTAATCGCAAATCTTTTTTTAATGATTTTCTCTAATTCTACAATATCATCTTTTGTCAACTGTCGTTTCGTTAAATACTTTTGTAAAATCTCTCTTGTATGTAGCAGCCGATTTTCCACTAATTTCTTCGGAATTTGCATCAAATAAACAAAAGACTCTTCTTCAATCCCTGATAGAACCCTATAAAATTTATGTACTTGCTCATCACATTGCTCGATACTCAAATCTTTTATCTCTGCCAATCTAGTTACAATTCCCCATACTTCCAGGTATTTTACATACATGGCCGTATCTTTTAACATTCCATGTAACATTTCTATTGCAAATTCATAAAGTTTTTCTCTCCCTATTTCTCCGTCTTTATATTGTTTCAATCTTTCTTTTATTAATTTTTTAACATCCATTATAACCCCTTCCCTTTTAGCTAAGATTTTACAAATAATACCTTTTAATGTTAGTTTTTCAAATCTTATTCATGATAATAAGAATCTGTCCCATTTTTCCAATAATGCCTTTCATAAACCTCCCCCTCTGGAGTTTCCCACGTTTCCATCACCTTTCTCCATTTACCTGGGTTTTCCCCCTTATTTTCTAGAAAATCTTTAAAATCTTCACTTTTAACTTTGGCAGTATCCTTTCGTAAAAGTGTATCTTCTCTCGGATTTCCTCCATCTGGTCTTCCTTTCTTATAATAATCGTTTTCCGACTCTCCATTTTCGGTTTCGCCCTCTGTTGATTGCGAAGTATCTTCTTCCTCATCTTGATTATCGGACTGGCTTTGATCCATCAACCATGTTACCGTTAAATACATCACAGCCACCGTTCCTACCGCCTTGCTCTTATGTCCGGTCGGATCCTTATAATTCAACGGATTGTTCAATGCATAAACATACCGATTCCTCGTCAATGGGAATGGTAACTTGCCATCCTCCGTATCCTCCCGGTTCACGTCGTTGACGTACTCCGTCAGGGTATAGCCCTTGGCGTTTACGCCGCCCTTTACGAGCGAGGCAAGCTCCTCCTGCGGGCTGTCGCCGTTTTCCAGACGCTCGTAAATCGTGCGGTTGCCCACCTTGTCATACTAGTAATTGTGGACGACGGTTTGTTACCGTCCGACTTCTCCGTGCAGCCTGTCAGTTCCCAATTGTCATTTACCTATCGAAGATATTGGAATATTATGTCCCTCTCAATTCAAAAGTATATTTTCATAAACAATAGCATTCATACCATCTTCTACCCTTTTCTTATAATTTAAAATAGGCTCTTTAAATTTTTCATTTTTATTAATAATCCACACAACTACATTATAAGAATCACTAATCATTTTTTTTAAATTATCACAATATGAAACATCACTTTCAACCCCAATTGCAATAATTCTAAAATTGATATTATATTTTACTATCAATTCTTCCAAGACACTGTAAGCCCGTTTATAATATTTTATATTGCTATTGTTTATTTTACTCGAATCCAACTCAGGGATTCCTTCCGTATTAAACCATAATGTATAGATATACTCTTCTTCCTCCTTTTCTATATATAATCCCACGTTTTTCCATTTATTAGATTTGAAATAAATAACAATTATTTTTCCTTCTTCTAGCTTCCTTTCCATATCCGAAAATCCTTGTACTTCTCGTTGATTCGTCCACGCCCAATCATCAATACTCAACATTTTTTCTATTCCTATCTTCTCTTCGCGTTTTTCATTTATATTCAAAATAAAACACGAACTAATTAAAATAAAATCCCACGTTACGGCCATATAACTCCTCCATTCCAAATCGCTTTAATTACTTTAAATCTTTTCGCTCCCGGATACATGCCAACAAATGTCCCGTCTTTCTTAATTATCAATAAATCGTCTCCTCTCGTATAATAATACTCTCCTTCTTCCGAATTATAAATAATTTGATTTGGTGAATTAAAAATATCTTCTGCTAATTCTATGTAATCCGTATGATCTTTCATATACGGATAATCACTTTTATGCTTTCCATATTTTTTACCTACTTGTTTTGAATCAAATCTTATCTGACCGGGAAGTCCATCCCCAATATTCGAACCACTTCCTTCTAAATTTCCTCCTACATCATCAGTAATATGTGACAACCCATCAATTAGATTTGATACTCCACCCTGAATCGCACCTTCTATAACTTCTGTAGCCACTTCCAGAGCAGTTATACCAACACTAATAGGTGTGGTAACCTTGAGAACTTTTTTCATCAGTTCTTTATCATTTTTATTCCGATTCGGTCCTAGCGGTCCACCACCTCCCGCTTTTGCAATCACATGCCCATTAGCGTCTAACCCAACATCTCTGGTGTTAATAATGGTAATAACTGCAACAATTCTTGTGTCGTATCTGGTGACCAAACTCCAGCATTTGCCATTGCACTCGCCTTCATCTGCCCTGACGCCTATGGAATCTGCTTACCATCAAGCAATTCAATTTCAAGAGATGACATCAATGATGAATCTAAACTTACCCGCATCTGTCCCGACATGCAAATCATTCTATTGTATTGTTCCTTCAGCACCTAGACAATCTGCGTACGTCATATAGCCTGCCTTTATGAGGTTGTCGTTCCCGAAATATCTCTCTAATCAATCACTTTTTAGATTGATTGACTTCTTTCAATTACGTATGGACTTTGGTATATCACACCTCCCATACAATCTATAATTTTCGCGTCCCTCCCCCAACGTCATATGATTTGGAGAACTATAATCTTCATCCTTCCAACATCCTGAATCCTCCCAACCACAATTAGAGCAAATATCGTACTCGGCATACATAGAAAGCGTTTTCTTCCCACAACAAGGGCAAGGATATCTCGCCGGATTTTTCCCTTCTACCATTATAGGATTTCCTTCTATTTTAAGCAATTCATTCTCCAACTCTTCGTTTAAATAATTACAGTACCTTGCCTCGCAAGCTATTTTTGCAAGCATATCATACTTTGATGACATAATATCTCCTTGTGGGGCATCAAATTTTAAAAGTTCTTCTTGCAAATCTTTTGACATCAGGTAAAATTCTTCATCTGATTCATCTAATCCCCAACCACTATACACCAATAATTCTCTGTCCTCTTTTGTAATAGTTTCATATTCTTTTGCTGCTATTATTTTAATTGCTTCATTCCTATCCATGACCACTATTCCTTCCATAAAAACAAATCTCAAAGCATACTACTGTACTGACACATTCATTTTTGAACTAAATGTGCAGAATATATCGTCACTCTACAAGTGGTTGTTGTCGCCGTCGTACATCACCGCCATCAAGACCGTGCCCCCCCTGGCTCACGACCGCCAGACGGTTCTCCGCCGTGTACTCGTACTTGTACCGCTCCTTCGTCACACCATTTTCCAGACGCTCGTATTCCCGCCGAATCCGTTCCAGTTCAGATACCGGCTCATTCCCCCGCTGATGGCATTTCCCGCCACACCGGTCGTGCAGCTTCCGTACCACTCGTCCCAGCTCGGATCCTTCCTCGAACCCGCCTCCAGTTCCGTTGCGATCTCGCTGACGATATATCCCTGCGCGTTGTAAGCGTATTCATAAGACGAAATTATCGCACCGCAATCCTCGCAGGTGTTGACCAGCTTCATCACATGGTCTTCCGCATCGTAAGTCACCTCGGTCTTCATGCCATTCGCCTGAATCGTACCGGTCACACGATTTAACGCGTCATGGATGTACCATTACCTTCTCCTCGTAGGTAGTTACCTTCATCAATTACTTAAATATCTATAGTTTATTATAAATCATGCATACATTTTGCATTACTTTTTTGAATGTATCTATATCTACCTCATATCGCCCCTTTGGATAAATAAATCTAACCCCTTCTTCTTTAAACGTATTTGTATTGTCCCAAGAAACCTCTACATTGTCATTTACTTTTCTGAAATAAACATCTGCCAAAAACGCCCCTTCTCTTGCCGAAAACCAAGTATGCCTAAATGTCCAATCAGCTACAAGCTCACATGACTCACAGTCTTCAAAATCCCATTCATCAACACAATTACAAAGTTGAGCTGCAGAATCACCTACTATTGGCAACGGAAAATCATCTTCTCCTAATATATATTTTAGATTTTCTTGTATCCATTCCATAATATCACCCAAACTTCTCCATCTATGCGGATAAACTTTCCCTTGTATTTCAAATTGCAGAATGTCCTTTCCTTCAATATACAAAGACATCTGGTAAGCATATTCATCCTTCCCCATTTCAATTGCAAATTTCTTTTTTTCACCTATTAAAAACATAACAATCTCCATTCCGCCGCCTTAGCGTTGGCGACACAAATAGTAATGAGAGGCTTTTAGTTTCTCCTACATTGTGCGATAATAGTTTTAAGAAGCTACACTACAAAGTATGGGAGAAAGAGTTATAAAGTCTTTCTCGTTTTAGACAGCATAATAATCCGTGTAAGTTCTGCCTTTTCAAGCACAAATAAGTGGTTCCATGAGACCGTACACTAAAGATTGTTCAAACGCCTTAGTTTAATTGTATAGCCATTCGGTCGCTGACTTCTTATTTTTTACGAAAGGAATATGACTTATGAAAGTTACTTATCAAACTTATATTGGTGTCGAAGATATTCGCAAATCATTTCTTGCTACCACAATTAACAAAACTACTGGTAGCATAAAACCTTCCTAATCAAAAGAAGCACCTTCTGTTTTCAATATTTATCAATCTATCACACCATTCCACAAGTATTGTCTTCCGTTTACGATATAATTGAATTTTTATTCATGTAAACGGAATACAAATTAATTTTTCCAAACATTTAATCAACAGAAAATGATTGAATCAAGCGTATTCTCATGCCACAAATTTTCAAACATGATTGTGTATGTGACTACCATCAACATACTTATGTTCAACCACCGTCTTTAATCCAATCCTTCATATTTTTACTCTTCTCTTATAAAACGTCTCACCCACTTTCTCAGCTTTTACAGTTAGTCCTTATACCACTTATTATGTATGAGTTTATTATACTCACTTTTATTTATAACTCCATCTTCCAACATCTGTCTATACACATCTGTTGGAACCTCGATCTTTGTATTTTTTACTCTATATGCATGCCACTCCCCTGAATAACCATCGGGTTGAAACTTAATAATATCTCCATTATAAATATTATATAATTGTTTTGTACCAGAAGACGAATATGCAGAATCCAATAATGCTTGTCCAATCTCGTTGTTTGGAATTGGATTTACGCTTCCCCGGCCGCATGTTTGGGACTTGGCACATAAACTCTTTTCTCATTTTCCGATAAAAAGTTACCAACCGCTCCTGCCGTACCACCTTGAACTACCGTTTTGGCTGCTTCTATAGTTGCTATGGTATCCTTGGTCATCTTCACGGCTGTCTTGACCAACTCCGTAAGCCCCTTGTTATTTGGATCTTGTCCAGGACTCGGCGCACCACCTCCCCCCGTTGAGATTTCTTGATTCCTTTTTCTAGCCAGCAACTCTGATAACGCTCGCTTTTCCCTTGAAGTCAGATTCCCTTCCAAATCATAGGTGTACTTCGTCACCTTCCCCCGCGCGTCCACGTAGGAGGTCATGTTGCCCATCACGTCGTAACCGTACTTGGTCACGTTGCCATGCGGGTCGCACTCGTAACCGTTCGTGTCGCCCTTCTTGTTCGTGTAGGCGACGACACGTCCGTCCGCGTCATACGCCCAGTTCTCGCTCCGTCCCAGCGCGTCCGTCCACCGCGTCACGAGACCGTCCTTGTCATAAACGGCCTGCCAGGCATAGCCCATCGGGTCGGTCACGGAGGTCAGGTTGTAATTGTTATCATAATCATAGCTGGTCGTTCTTCCGCCCGGCCTTGCCAGCAAAGTAATGTTGCCCGCCGCGTCATAGCCAAAGCTGCTTGCCTGCCTTGTCATAGGCAAATGCCGTGCGCCGGCCTTCCGCGTCGGTCACCGCCGCTAAGCGATCCATCACGTCGTACTCATACGTCGTGACGCTCCCGTCGGCCTCCGTCACCTGCAGCAGGCGACCATATACATCATAAACGTAGGTCGTGGTGTGCCCCTTGACATCCACACCACCCTTTACAAGCGAGACAAAATTTCAATGTGACTTTTCTTTTTCCATAACACTTCTCACAAGCGGAGTTATAAGAAAACTATTCTCCAATTCCTCTCCTTCACAAGACCAATATTGAATGATATCCTTAAATAAATCATATTCTTCCTTAAGAATTTGTTTTATCTTCTTCGAGTACTTCCAATTAAAATCAAAAATTTTAACATAAGACTCATATGAATCTAATATCAATTCAATAAGTGCTCTCTTTTCCTCCGATTTTAAATATGTTTCTTCATAATAATATGATAAAAACATTTCCAATTTTCTATAATCTGCCGCTTCGCATGTCCAATCTTGCGTATATTCATCTCCCGGATCCAAATCTAAATCTCTAATTAATTTTTTACATGGTTCTATATTCATTATATACTCCTTCACAGCTTACCTTTTGAATCACAGCAACATAAATTCAACTGTTATGGAGTTTTCTCTGACCATGGTCAGAAAAAACTCCATAAGTAGGCGTGCTTTTGGGATTCCCCCATTTCAATTTGCTCTTTTTGTTATTTCTATTTGGATTAGGTGCACCACCTCCTGCTTTTACAATCACATGCCCATTAGCGTCTAACACATCTCCCGTTAATGCTTTCGAATCATTCTCGTGCTTCGTTGGCTTAATTTCATGTGTCGCGGTCGGCATATACACCGCCACCATTACTCCTGCCGCAAAAAGTGCAATCCATGGTGCAATAGCCACAAGTGCAGCCAACATCTCTGGTGTTAATAATGGTAATAACCGCAACAATTCTTGTGTCGTATCTAGTGACAGAACTCCTGCATTTGCCGCCGCATTTGCATTCTTCTTCCCTGCCGCCTATGGAACCCGCTTTCTGTGCATTCCCACTCTTGGAATGTCCGCTCGCCACGCCCGACGCGTTACCCGTCTCCCTTTGTACCGACCTTCTTGGAGCCGAGGCGATGTTCTTCACCTGCCTGTCAACCTTTTTCACCGTCTTCGTGCCGCCCCAAATAGAGCCCATCACGCCGCCGACGGCACCTGCAGCAGGCGACCATACACATCATAAGCGTAGGTCGTGGCGCGCCCCAGACCGTCGGAAGTATATTCCACGGACAAGCCCTGCACGTTAATCAAAGAATTGATGTCGTCGTGACATTGTACGTATAATGGTTTACGTTCCCGTTAGTATATTCTCCATCTTCCTCTCTTGTATTACTACTAAATCGCTATCAAAAGAAATCTATTGCATTATCCACCAAATCAATAATAAAAGTAATGGCCATCAACCCCCAAAATGAATGACTACCTTGTTTTTCATAATTGCCTCTTCTAATATCCCCACCAAGACATCGTAATCTTTCCCTTTAAAATACACCGCTTCTTCACTCGTATTGTCTTTCAGGTATTCTGCCATTGCATCTAACAATTCTTGCGCCATCCGAGTTGAAATTAATGTCCTTCCATAATAATTGAATCCATCATCTTTTGTTTCTGTATCATTCCAATATAATTTGACATTTTTGAAAACATTATAATTTTCCATGATAAATTGATCAGGAATTGATATATAATCATAGTTATATTTGTAATAATTATAATCCATAATACTTTCCGTAGGGAAATCGTCACATATATAAAATTTATGCATTAGTCCCCAGGTAAGTCCCCGGGGAGTAACATATTTAACATAACTTGAAACCGTATCCACAGCATCTTTTACAGTATCAGCCGTTTCCCGAATAATATCATTGGCCGTTTTTATGGCATTTCCTAAAGTCGCTCCTTGGGTGGCCACCTTAGCTAGTTTTGCTAATTCTGCACTCCCTTTCTTTTTAAGCCCTTCCTCCCCGAAAAGCGATGTCAGCGCATCCGTCACCATCATACTCGTACGTCGTTTCCGAATCGCCCCAGACGCGCGTATTCTTGCGCAAAAAGTATATAGCAATCACTTACTATGAAAAAGTACACCCAACATCTCATCAAAAATCATTTAATAATCTTTAATGATTTCTAATACTGTTGTCATCTGGTCAGCATTAAGATGACCAGATGACAAACTACCATTTTCCAATTTACTATATCACAAGAATCTTTTCACCATACTTTAAATATCACCACTTTTTAGACAATATCGCTCTCCATCTATGTCCTCATGTGTCAATACAAGAGTCCATGAAAAGCTATCATCAAAAAAATATATATCCTCTGGTAAATGCTCTTGTCCTTCTAGCAAATCGGAAAACTTTAATTTAAGTACGGCATCTTTATCAAATTTCCAATAATCCTTTATAAAGATTCTTTCACAAGTGTTTATGTCCCAAAATACATATACCTTATCTATGTTATTAGCTTTTAGCTCCACGTACGATTCTTTAATAAGTACGGGGGCTTTCATGCAATCCCACAAGTATCCTTCATAACAATAACCATCCTTGAATTCATGTATATCCTCTATTCTCTCCCAAAAAGGATCAGAACGATTTATAAATTGCTCTATATATTTTTCTCGTAATCCGTCCCCTTCCTCTTTCCTCAACACTTTCACTTTATTTTTAAAATCTTCTAATTTCATTTACTTTCCTCCCTATCTCCTGAATCCGTATTGCTCCTTTTTTCCATCAGCCGTAAAATAATTAACATGACGATAGTAGTATGGGTTCGGTGGAGCATGCCCCTTTTCGTTTGAACAGTCGTTCTTAAAATATTCTTTGCAATTTTTTTGTTATTTCCTCAACTTTCCCAGCAGATATTTCTAAACAACTCTTGTATAAATGCGGCCTGAGAGTTCATCCAATCGGTCACTTTACTTTTTATGCAGGCTGTGACATCCACTGACAGTGTTGAAATATGCTCCACAAACAAAACCATCAGGCTTTGGAGAGCAGTTGTTAAATCCATGTCCTGAATATCTTCGCAGAACATGAAGAATAATTCGCCATAGGTCTTCTCATCATTTTCATTGCGGCGTATCCATTCCAGTATGGTATATCTGGTAAATACGATTGCCGTATGGCTGACCATGGCATCATAGGTGCGGCTCTGGAATTCAGTGCCGAGTTTCAAAAAGGATTTAGATGCTTTGAAAAAACATTCAATTGACCATTTATTTCCATAAATACGTACGATTTCCGCATCGCTGAGGCTGCAGTCCGTGCTAAGGAGGTACAAGCACCCGCTCTTTTTATTGCGGTTACGTACAATGACAATCTTAACTGGGATTCCCGTTTTGGTTGTCACGATAATAGAACCAAAAATGTTTTTGTTGTTGTCAAAACGTACAAATCCGCGCAGTTCCGGCAGTGTATAAGCCTTGCCCTGGTAATTGTAGCGCTGCTTTAGCTGTTTGACCATCCCGATTGCATCAATTCGGTTCCCGGAATACTAACAGTAGCAAAAACTGAAATACGTCATATGCGGAAACACCGCAGGATTTGGTAATGTTCGATTTCCGCATCAGTTTTCCGATTTGAAGCTCTTTGATTACGTTAGAAAACTGATTTTGGGTATTTTCATTTTGGTTCATTTGGTTTATCATAAGATCAGCACCTCTTCTTTGGATGGTATAGGTTATGGTAATCTTATTATACCAAAGATTAGGTGCTATTTTTATGTCAATGCACCAATTTATTTCTTTGTTTTGCCTGAAAGTTCAAGCTTCTACACCGGATTTACTGGTGGGAAAGTTGAGTTTTTAATAAGAGTTTTTCTCTTAACTATTTCCCATCTTTCATCATAATTTTTACAATCTCACCATTTTCTAACACTATCCTCACAAACGCTCCCATCGGAATCGCGCGCCGAATTCGTATGTTTACTCGCTTGATTATCTCTTGGTCATCTTCCAAAAAACATTTCACAATGAGCGGATTTGTATGAAACACCTGTGCAACACCCTCATAAACCATATCAAATTGCGCGGTTTCTGCCTTTTTCTTTTCCATTCGCCAGTAATATGAAAAGATGCCCGTCCCAACAAAGAACATTCCCAGGCAAAACAATCCTAACGGATATAGCAATGCTTGTATTTCTGATATCACTAATACCACTACTGTAACCATCCCTGCAATCAAACAAAATCCAAGCAACGCACCACCATGTCTTTTCTTTATCTCTTGGATTTTACATTTACGATATTCTTCACCATCCACTTTTTGCAGTGGCATTAATCTTTTCTCAAGCATCGACTCCTCAGTTGCTTTTCCCTTCGTCCGAGAGTTCATATCTTTAGTGCTTTCTTTTTCCGTGTTCCTCCCACTTATTTCATTAAAACAAGTAGAAAAATACTGCCCATCCCCTGGCACTATCTTTGCCACCTCGCCGTTCTCCATGATGATTTTTACATTCTTGTCATTCTCCACCATGATTTTCACAAATGTACCAATCGGAATCATTCTTTTTGTTTTCACAGTCGCTTGTCTTGCAACCATGGTTCCATCTGGCTTTCGGTAACGCACGATAAGAGGTACTGGCGTGACCACTTGTGCACCGCCCTCGTAGATACTCTCAAATTGTATTTTCCTAGCCGCCCTATCTTTCCTGATAAAAAAGCGTAAAGAAACACCCATAGCAATCAGAAACGGAACCGCGCCAAACAATTTCCATATAGAACCATTTGAGTTACAATACCACAAAATCATTACAAAAATGCCCAAAACACATAACGAACATGAAAGAATTGCTCCAATTCCCACCGTCCAATTTACTTCATTCATAATACGCTGACGATACTCTTCATTAGGCACTCTATTTAGCGGTCGTAAGTGCTCCACATACACCGCTTTTGGGGTAAGGCTTTTCTTCTTCCCCCACGCCGTACCCATAATTTCTTTTTCCGTGAAATATATAAAAAACAAAAATCCATAATTATATATTCCATAAAAAATCGCAGCTCCAGCCATCCATAAAGCCACATTCTGTTGATTTAATAATGCCACAAATATTATTAAGAGAATGCACCACCATCCCGGCTGACCAAATGATTTTACAGCAATTACATATAACAACATCTATTCTGCAATCTTCTCTTTTTATAAGTATTGCTTGTACTATAATATTAACCATGGCATATGTAAAAAGCACAAAGACTACACCACCATCCTATAACCATTTTGATAGTTCCAAATATACCCCCACCCCCATCATAAAATAAAATATATTTGGAAGAAGCATGCTGAATATAAACAACAACTTTTTATTTATTTTTTTATTCTGGGGATGTAACATGCCATCTCGTGCTCCTTTTAACACATATGGCATATAATACATTTGGCCAAATAAGAACAATGCAAACATACCCGCCATTTTTATCTCCTCACTCACTTCGCATTTCACTTATGTTCGGGGAGGCGCTGCTCCCCGAACATATTTCTTACTCTTCGCTCACTGCTCGTTTTATCGCATCATATACATAGTGACTAGCCACACCTCCTGCCATAGCATATGTCTCAAGAGTCCAGTTAATAGCAACCTCCCCCGCTGTCTTAAGGGCTATTCCTGACGTTGTACCTATCATTGCCATGTTCGAAAGCATTCCTAATGATCCTCCTATAAGTACCTGCACAGCCGTTGCCACTCCAATCTCATACCAATCTATTTCCTCTCTACTCAATATTGCCTGAAGTGTATTTCCCATAAAACCGCCAACCCCATTTGCACTAAACGGATCCACTCCACCTAATGCTCCCCAAAAAACGGCCATTGCAATTGGATTTCCCGGAAAAACCAAAGTAGCAATACCGCTGGATATGCGGCTTTATAAATCTTATCAACACCCGTCTGAATCGTCCGATTCATTATTACACTTGTTGACTTTTCATACCGTTCCTTCGCGTCTTGCTGGATTTTTTCAAACATATTGCCCGTCTGCGCAAACAGCGACTCTGATGAGCCACCCAGTTTTTTCCATGCATTTGGAACGCTTTTTTCTACGAGCTTCTCCACCGAACAAAATTCTAATTTGGATTGCTCTTTTAGAACCTCCGCCAACTGGTCCATACGTCCAATTCCAGATGCGGATGCATTTATGCCCACCGCTTTTGCCGCAGCCCCCGTACCACTCGTCCCAACTCGGCTCCTTCCTCGAACCCGCCTCCAATTCCGTGGCGGTCTCGCTGACAACGTAGCCCTGCAACCATATGCGTTGGTACGTCCCAGTAGGTCAATTACAGAATTTTTCTTTCTAACAGTTCAGCTATCCTTTTTTATCCATTTTTTTTGAAGTTTTTCAAAATTCCTTTCACCATTAGAGTCATACCTCAGCCTTATTTCAGCGTTATCTGGCCATTCCTCACTAGCATTTGTATAGCCTTCTAGCATTTTTAGAAAACCGTCCTTAACAAATAAAATAAATCCAACTGCATCTTCCATGTGTTCAAGATCCCCGGCAACATCTCCTATCTGAAAAGTATTTTCAAACTTATCCGAATTTATTTGAAATTCATCTATTTCAAAATCAACAAAAAATCCAACCGGATTTGTTTCTATTGAAACGTTTTTTGCTCCTTTATACTGTTTTTTTAACAACAATAAAACCTCGTCTGTTCCATTTAAGAGCATGTCCATTACTTGAACAATCAATTTACTTTGCTCCGTTTTTCTCACCTCCTCATGGGATAAATGCCGTTCCTATATGAACCACCCCATCTATTACAATACCTCTAACCGTTATATCAATTCCGTTTACAGTAATCACAATATTTTCGAAACTACCCGTTATTCCATTTGCTCTAATATATTCTTCCGTAGCTTTTAATATGGCTTGATATGCTTGAACCTGATCACATCCATACAATTCTAAAAATTCTCGGAAATTATGTCTCGCTTTACCAAACAAATGATGAACCTTATTCTCTAATGAGTTCTTTATTTGTTTGTGGTTATTCCTACTACTCCTGCCAACACAATCGCTATCTCCAACCCATAAATAGCAATCAGAGCTAACAGTTCTGGTGTTAAAAACGGCAACAATTCTAGCAATTGTTGTATCGTATCTGGTGACAAAACTCCCGCTGTCGCCGTTACACCTGCATTCGCATTCTTCTGCCCTGCTGCGCATGTCACCCGTTTGGACTGTTCCGATTGTATTTGCGCACGTTGCGTCTTATAACTCGACCTCTGGTTTCCGGTCCCCCCCGACATTCCTGCCAGTTTTCCCGTATCCCCGGCCGCCATGTTCCCGGCCTTATTGCCCGTGGAACCAGATGCCTGCACACCCAGTATTCTTCCGTGTTCTCCCGGTTCACGTCGTTAACGTACTCCGTAAGCGTATAGCCCTTGGCGTTGGCTCCTCCCACTTGTAGGTGTTGTCTATCTGGAACACGCGGTTGCTGTCACTGTCGTACATCGTCGCCATCAAGACCGTGCCGCCCCTGGCTCACGACCGCCAGACGGCTCTCCGCCGTGTATTCATATTTCACCGGGTCGGCATTATTCGTACAGTCCTGCTCCTGAACCAGGTTGCCGTCGCCGTCATACTGATACGTCGTTCCCGGGTCGCCCTGACCGTTTCCATTGTCACTTGTAGTCGCGCTACCAGCCGCACTTCCACCGTCATTTCCGTCCGTGGTCGTACCGTCACCCGTATTCCCTCCGAGTCCGTTCCAGTTCGGATACCGTCTCATTCCCCTGCTGATGGCATTTCCCGCCACACCGGTCGTGCAGCTTCCGTACCACTCATCCCAGCTCGGATCCTTCCTCGAACCCGCCTCCAGTTCCGTGGCGGTCTCGCTGACGATGTAGCCCTGCATATTAAAGGCGTACTAATAAATGAGATTGCCGCCCCACAGTCACCGCAAATGTTAATCAGGTTCGTCACATAGTCTTCCGTATCATAGATTACTTACGTCCCCGTACCGATATGCGCACTTAAGGTTGAACAAAACAATTCATTCCATCTCTTGAAATTTTTTAAATAAAATCGGAATTACTTTTTCAAAATCCTTTTTATCTTGCTCATATAACCATTCATAGCTTTCGCTTTCCTCCACTGCACGTGTAAAGATTTCCTTTAACTCTTTTTTATAAGGTAACAAATACACATTATCCAGTTTTGACATTTTACAAAAAAATTCACCTTCTGCTAATTCTCCACTAAAGGGATTTTCTCGTAAAAAATCTAACGCTCTTTTTATAGCGAGTTCTACAAATTCACCTTGCCGCATCATTCTTACAACATCTAATTCATTTAACTCTGACACTGTTTTGTCAATCAATTGA
This sequence comes from uncultured Faecalicatena sp., assembly GCA_948468385.1. Taxonomy (GTDB): domain Bacteria; phylum Bacillota; class Clostridia; order Lachnospirales; family Lachnospiraceae; genus Schaedlerella. The sequence goes on from CAOKHZ010000022.1 coordinate 76,905, forward strand.
TTATACCAGCTTTCTAATGAATATAACTCTCTATCATGATTGACAAAATAATCACAATTATATATCTCCTTTATTTTTCTATCCATCTTTCTATTCCTCCATATGGTTCAAACACCTCTTCTATTCTTTCCAAATATTCATTGGCCGTATCCAATCCTTCTTGCAATAATGCCCTATCTTTTTCTGAAAGATTAGGATTTCTCAAAGAACCTTCCAAGGATTCTTTTACTTTTGAAAGCGACTTATAGGAATCAAGCATTTCCCCGCGATGGTCAAAATATCCTCCCCCTTCTCTCGGAACAGGATCCCCACGCAAATCACGTGCCGTTCCACCTCGAATGACATTTTCAATTGTTTTTGCAGTCTTCACCGTATTTCTTGTCTTTTGCAAGGCTGTCTTTGCAAGCTCTACAAGGTCTGGCGGTTCATTATTGTTATCTTGTCCCGAACTGGGTGTTCCACTTTCCGACGGAGCCACATCACCATCCGAAGCAGTATCTCCATCTTCCTCATCTTGCTCTTTGGATTTCTCTTGGCTCAACAACATCGTGGCTAAATATACCACCCCTACTACAGCTACTACCGCTACCAATACGCCTGCCACTATCAACACCGAAGTTCCTAACGCCATCAACGCCTGCCACAGTAGTGGAATTCCTATTGGACCTGCCACTACATTCGCATTCTTCTGCCCCACCGCGCACGTCACCCGTTTGGATTGTTCCAATTGTATTTGTGCACGTTGTGCCTT
>CAOKHZ010000023.1 GCA_948468385.1 uncultured Faecalicatena sp.
CCGGATTATGTTTTTATTGACAATGATCATCCATCGAACCGACGCGAAATAGGAATACATATAGGAAATGCCGTTCCTGTTGAATTAGGGCGAGCTATAGGGATCAGCATTCAACAACATTTACAGGAGGTAGAGGAAAATGCCGCGAATTAAAAAAGAACATATTATTTCTACGGATGAAAAACAAGCTGCTGATCTGCAAATCAAAGAAATGCAGAAACAAATTGATTATGACACAAAAGATTTTACCATAGAACTTTTGATTGCAAAATTTAAAAAGAAAGACTTTTTTATCCCGCCATATCAAAGAAACTTTGTATGGCAAACTAAAAATAAAACTCTTTTTTTGGAATCAATCTTTCTTGGCTTACCAATTCCGTTTATGTTTTTTGCAGATTGTGATAATGGTAAACAAGAGGTAATTGATGGTGCTCAACGTATGCAGACTCTTGTTGAATTCCACGATAACAAACTGCAACTTAGCGGCTTAAAAAAATTAACCAAGCTTAATGGAGTTTATTTTAAAGACTTATCTGATGCTCAGCAACGTAAATTTCTGAATAAAACATTAAGGATCATTGTTTTGGAGGAAGATACACCTACTGTAGCAAGACAAGATCTCTTCTATCGAATTAATACAACTGGAATGAAAGCTAATGATTCAGAAGTACGGCGTGGCTCTTATCCTGGTCCATTTACTGACTTTATTGAAAAATGTTCTAAAGATGAGACATTTGTTGCGCTCTGCCCTATGAGTGAAGATAGAGTTAAGAGACATGAACGATTTGAATTTGTTCTCCGTTTCTTTGCCTATTTAAATAACTATGAGAACTTTGGACACACCGTTAATGAATTTTTAGACGAATATCTCATTAATAATCTAGTGGATTTTGATGAAGATACTTTTTACGCAGATTTTCAACGTATGGTTTCTTTTGTAAAAGAAAACTTTACTTTTGGCTTTGCTAAGACTGAAAAAGCGAAAGCAACTCCTCGTGTTCGTTTTGAAGCAATTTCTGTTGGCGTTGCATTAGCATTAAGAGAAAAACCAGATTTAAGAATAAGCAATGTTGACTGGCTTGATTCTGATGAATTTAAAGAATACACGACCTCAGATGCCAGCAATAATGAAGGAAAATTGAAATTGCGTGTTGAATATGTGAGAGATCAATTATTAAAAGGATAAAGTTATGCAAAACACACTGAGCATTTTTGCCGACAGAAAGCAAGAAATTGAATTTTATTTTTCTGTTATGGTTGAAATTGATAATGGGAATCCTAATATACAGACCGTTGACAATACACGCTTCTATAAGATTATGAAATCTAATTTTTTGCTAATGTTATATAATTTGGTCGAGGCATGCATCGTTAGTGGAATGATGGAAATTTACGAAGATTTGAAAAACGACAATTGTTCTTATAATCAAGTAATCCGTGAGATTCAAGATATTTGGTCGAAATATAAAATAAACGAAATATATGGACCTGCCACGGAACGAGTTGCCTATGAAAATCGCGTTCAAGAAATTATTCGAGATATTACGACTAATGCACCGATTATTCTTTCAAAAGACGCTTTGGGAATTAGCGGTAACCTAAATGCAAAAAAAATTAAAAACATTTGCGATAAACATAGAATACGCTATCGTCTAGCAACTCCGGGAGAATCTTTAGAACGTGTTAAAAGGGAGCGGAATAGTTTGGCACATGGAGATGTTTCTTTTAGCGATTGTGCAAGAGATTTAACCATTAATGATTTAGAAAACATTAAAGATGAAGTAATATTGTTTTTGACAGGGATCTTGGAGGGAATGAAAAATTATTATGACCAAAAGCTATACAAACTTCCAACAACTTAATAATAATTTTTTTCAAAGTGGGTATTCAAAGGCATTCGATATTGAATACCTATTTTCAATAGAAATGAGATTCACATGGAATTAAACAGACTGGAAAGACGGCTATTGTTTCAGGTTGAGGATGACTATCAATCCAAAGCCCTAAATGTCACAAAAAATGTTGCAATAAAAAAAGTATTAGCTTTAATCAAAGAAGATTCATTTATCACTACTACTGAAATGGCTAGACAGTTATCTGTTAATAGACAAACAACTTGAGGAGGTTTGGATGTATTAAAAACAAAGGTGTGATAGAACACAAGGGTGGTAAACGATACGGTTATTGGGAAGCTTATGAATGGTTTTGTATTCCCATCGTACCATTCCCAGACGGGAACGGCCGCATGGCCAGATTGTGGCACACGGTGCTTTTATATAACTGGCGGAGCGTTTTTGCCTATATTCCGCTGGAAAGTCAGATAGAGAAATTTCAGGAGGCGTATTACGGTGTGATTTCCCAGTGCCATGTAAAGGGAAGTTCTGACTTGTTCATAGAATTTATGTTAGAACAGATTGATAAGATTTTAGATGAAGTAATTGTGCAACTTGGGAGGTCGGATGCCGAGGCGAGTGAATATGTAAAGAAAATGCTTTCGATTATGGAATACGATGTGCCGTATACGGCGGTTTCCATCATGGATATGCTGGAGCTTAAATCAAGAGAGACCTTTCGGAAGAATTATATAAATCCGGCAATGGAACTTGGAATTGTCCAGATGACGATTCCCGATAAGCCAAATAGCAGAAATCAGAGGTATGTGAAAAAGTGACAGAAGGGATAGTGCCAGCAAATTAGCTGGCACTATGTCTTAGTTCTCGATATGTCAAAACAATGATAACGGCGGAGACGATGGCCGTCAGGATGTCGGACACGGGCATGGAGTATAGCACGCCGTCAAGTCCGAAGTAAATCGGCAGCAAAAGGGCAAATCCCACGCCGAACACGATTTCACGAATCATTGAAAGGGCGGTGGAAGCCGCCGCTTTTCCCATTGCTTGTAAGAAGATGAAGGTCGCCTTGTTTACGCAGGCAAAGACGATCATGCATAGGTAAATGCGGAAGGCCTTTATTGCAAAATCCGTGTAATAAACACTTTCGTTTGCCGCGCCGAAAATGGCAATCAGTTGTCTTGGCAAAAGTTCCACAATCAATAATGCAATCGCACCGACGATTGCCTCGCCGACAAGAAGTTTCGTAAATAGTTCGCTTACCCGCGACTTCAATCCGGCGCCCATGTTGAATCCGACAATCGGAATACATCCCGCCGCCATGCCCACGACGATGGAAATGACAATCTGGAAGAACTTCATCACGATACCTACGACCGCCATCGGAATCTGGGCGTACTGCTCCTGACCAAAGATGACATCCATTGCGCCGTATTGGCGAATCATGTTGTTGATGGCCGCCATGGATGCCACAAGGGATATCTGTGAGAGGAAGCTGCAGATGCCCAGCGTAAGAGAGTGGCGCACGATGCCGGATTTTAATCGGAAAGCAGATTTTGAAAGCCGTATGACCTTGGTGTGCATAAAGTACCAGACGGCGAGGAATGCCGTGACAATTTGGCCGAACACGGTCGCGACGGCGGCTCCCATCATTCCCCATTTAAAGATAAAAATAAAAATCGGATCCAATATAATGTTGATAATAGCACCCGCGAGCGTGGATACCATGGCAAATTTCGGGCTTCCGTCCGCACGAATCACCGGATTGGCCGCCTGCCCGAACATATAGAACGGGATACCGAGGGAAATGTAAAAGAAATATTCCTTCGAATGCCGGAATGTTTCTGCATTTACCGTGCCGCCGAACATGGCGATGATTGGCTCCTGAAAAAGGAGATAGACGGCGCATAGGATAATGCCGCTGGCTACTGTCAATACGATGGCGTTTCCCACGCTGTCATTTGCATCCTCCGGGTGTTTCTTGCCGAGGCTCAAGCTGACAAACGCGCAACAGCCGTCCCCGATCATGACGGCGATGGCCAGGGCGATGACGGTGAGCGGAAATACGACCGTGTTGGCGGCGTTGCCGTAGGAGCCGAGATAATCGGCGTTGGCGATAAAAATCTGGTCTACGATATTGTACAATGCCCCGACAAGCAGTGAAATAATGCAGGGAATCGCGTATTTTTGCATCAGCATGCCAAGTTTTTCCGTGGCGAGAAAAGATTGATTTGTTTGTTCCATGATAGATTACCTTACCTTCCTTGTTTTGTATCATAGGAAACGAAGTTTCCTATGATACAAAACCCTCCGGGGGATGCGCACTTCGCGCCTAAGGAAAATGGCTGCTGACGCAGCCGCGTTCCGGCGCGTGAGTCCGGCTTGCCGGACTCTTTGCATCTAGGAGAATTTTTAGGAAAGCTGCCATAACCTATGTGCCGGATAACGATGGTATCCATTTACGGACACTAAAAAGGTGTAAGTCCCAAGATCTGGACTTACACCTCTGCGGTTACTCGACGAATATTATTATAGCGCATTTTTTTGTTAGAAGTCAAACATTTTTTGGCGATGACCTGTGAAAAGATTTATGTATTATTTTTCACATTAGTTTCTCTTATGAAAAATCATGGAAAGTTAAATTGATTTTAAAACGAAAAACCTATATAACAAATAAAATATCCTCGTAGCAGTGAATCGATTTTACAGAATGGAAAAAGGAGATGTGGTTATGGATCGGATTAAGAAGAATTTTGCCTTTTTCAAAAAATGCCATGCGTATGAGACTGCATTGGAATTGATGGAGGAAGGGAAGTTCCGCCACTTTGGGATTTCCTTCCACGACAAGACGGAAGTGTTGGAGCAGATTTTGAATGAGTATCCGCAAATTGAGGTGGTGCAGATTCAGTTTAATTATGCCGATTATGACGACCCGGCAGTCGAGAGCCGCAAGTGCTACGAGGTCTGTCGCAAGTTTGGAAAGCCCGTGATTGTCATGGAGCCGGTAAAGGGAGGTAATCTTGCCAATCTGCCGCAAAACGCGAAAAGTATTTTGGAGGAGCTGCATGGAGGTAGCCCGGCCAGCTACGCAATCCGTTTTGCCGCCGGATTTGAGGGCATCATGATGGTGCTTTCCGGCATGAGCGACATGGCGCAGATGCAGGATAACATCAGTTTTATGAAGGAGTTTCAACCATTGTCGGATGAGGAGCTTGCGGCCGTTAGAAAGGTGCAAGAGATCTTCCAATCCATGAATTTGATTCCGTGTACCTCGTGCCGCTATTGTGTGGCGGGATGTCCGAAGAACATTTCGATACCGGACTTGTTCGCCGTGATGAACACGAAGCAGATTTATCATGACTGGAACGCGGATTATTATTATAACGTGGTACATACCGGCGGCGAAAAGGGAAAGGCTTCGGATTGTATAAAATGTGGAAAATGTGAGAAGGCTTGTCCGCAGCACCTTGCCATTAGGGATTTGCTGAAGGACGTGGCGGGTGAATTTGAGAAGAAATGAATGAAAATAGGAGGAGTGGGCTATGAAGATTGTAAATAAAGAAGAATTTGAGCAGGTAAATGTATTTGGAACGGGCATGGCAAATGAAGCCTTTGCGCAGTATTTTATCGGTGATTCTTTCTTGAATCCTTTAACGGATCCGAGAAGTTGCCCGTTGTTTTTGGCCAACGTGACGTTTGAGCCCGGATGCCGTAATAACTGGCACATTCATCAGGCGGTAGAGGGCGGAGGCCAGCTACTTATCTGTACTGCAGGTGAAGGGTGGTACCAGGAGGAAGGAAAAGAGGCGGTCAGCCTCGTGCCGGGAACCGTCATCACGATTCCGGCGAATGTAAAGCATTGGCACGGCGCGAAAGCCGACAGTTGGTTTAGCCATATCGCCATCGAAATTCCAGGCAAAGACGGCGGCACGAAGTGGTGCGAGCCGGTGGATGACGAGGCATATGATACATTATAATATCATTTTGGCATCAAAACATGTTTTGACCCCATGATGCCCACAGATTGCTACGCACTTCGCGCTTCCGCAATCCGAAAACACCTCAAATCCACTCATTTTCCTGCGGAAAATGGTTACTTTTTGGTGTTTGGCGGTCCCAAAGTCATGTATTGACATGCAAGCATGCCATACATGACCTTTTGACGCTGGCATCATCATATTGTTTCAAGTGAAATCCTCCGTGTCTTGCGGGGGTTTTTTGTGTCATAGGAAACATCGTTCCCTATGATACAAAACCTTCCGGGGGATGCACGCTTCGCGCTTAAGGAAGGTAGCTGCTGACGCAGCCGCGCTCCGGCGCAAGAGTCCGGCAAGCCGGACTCATTGTTCTGGAAAGAAAGCTCTGGAAATGATACAAAATGAAAAACAAAATTCGGAGTGCGACATTGCGAAAGTTCCATTATCTGCTTATGATAAATACACAATAATACCAAAAGAACATAAGATACACAGTTATGAGTCCGGACGATGTGTGGGTTGATGGAGGTGTTGTTAAAGAAAATGAGTAACAAAAGCAGAGTTGCATTATGAGAAAGGGGAAGTAACATGTCTAAAAAACAGAATATGCAAGATTCCAATCATGTGGGAATATTTAAATCCATTACATTTTCAAGCCGCTCCGTCTCCAATGCCGTGGCGGCGGTAGTTATGGGATATCTGACTTTTTATTGCACGGATATCCTGGCAATGCCCGCCGGGCTGGTAGGGGCATTGCTGCTCGCCACAAAGATATTTGATGGTTTCACTGATTTGGTGGCGGGTTTTATCGTTGACAAGACGCACACAAAGCTGGGAAAAGCAAGACCATATGAGGTTGCCATTATCGGGGTGTGGCTGTCAACCTGGCTGATGTTCTCTTGTCCGGATCTTGGACTGGCGGGTAAGAGTGTCTGGTTGTTTTTTACATATACGTTTGCCAATTCTATTTTTGTAACGATACTCGGCGCGACGGAGAATGTATACTATCGGCGCGCGTTTACCACGGATGCGCAAAGGAACAAGGTTATTTCTGTTTCCGGCATTTTAGTCACGCTTATGGCAGTCGTGGTATCGGTTGCGTTTCCAATTATGATGGGAACGTTGGGAACCAGTAGAGGCGGATGGTCCACGATGGTCTTGCTCGTTGCCGTGCCGATGGCGGTTTTTGGGATGCTGCGTTTTATTTTTAATCCCGAGATTGTCGGGGTGGAGGATGATAAGCAAGAAAAACTGGATTTCAAAGCGATGTTGCGCGGGTTAAAATCAGGCCCCTATATTTACTTGATTGCCGGATGCGCGCTTTTGAATAATATTCTGGTTCAGTTTTCTTCCGGCGTATCGGTATATTATTTTACTTATATCGTGGGAAATGTTGAATTGATGAGTACGATTAATCTGCTGGCAATCGTCACGCCGTTTTTATTGATTTTTTCGCCCAAGCTTTTGACGAAGATTTCTTTTTCACAATTTGTAATTCTGGGGTCGGTAATTGGAATTGCAGGTTCAGCCGTCCGTTATGTGGCAGGCGCAAATTTGCCGTTGCTTGTTGTCGGAGCGTTGCTTGTAACCGTGGCATCCATGCCGATCAGTTATTTTAGCACGTCCATGATAGTTTCTTGTATGGATTATCATGAGTGGAAGACGGGAGAAAAGATAGAAGGTATTTTTAGCTCCATTAATAATTTTTCGGGCAAAATCGGAAGCGCGTTAGCATCTGCACTGCTTGGCGTGCTTATGAGCTGGTCGCATTATGACGGGAATCTAGAGGTGCAGCCGGATAGTGCAAACAAGATGATTGTGGCGTTGTATAGTTGGATTCCAATCTTGCTTTTCATCGGCATCATCATTTTGATGAGATGTTACACATTGGATAAAAAATTACCACAGATTCGCAAGGAACTGGCCGAGCGTAGAGGAGAGTAAACTGGCGGGGAAGAGAGCGGGGCGGCAGTTCATTCCTTGCCCTCTTCCTTTTTATGCAGCATCTGGTATTCTTTCGGCGTTAAGCCATAATGCCTGGTAAAAGCCCGATAGAAATAAGTTCGATTCGACAAGCCGAGCTCGTGAATGATGTCAGTGACGCTCATATTACTGTTGGACAAGAGCCGGGCGGCTTCTTCAAGACAAAAAATTTGAGCATATTTTTTCAGGCTCATGCCAGTGTGGCGTTTGACGATGCTGTTCAGGTAATCCTCATTATAGCTTAGCTTGTCAGAGATAAAACTCCGGGATATGTTTCCGTGGTTCTCTTTTAAAAGTTGTGAGATTTTTCGGAACAATAAATCATCATTTTTGCCATCGGCCACGTGATGTTCCAGATGGAACCGCCGCGTATCCGCCAAAAGATAAAGCATGCGGCAGAGCAGGCCGTGCGCGACTTGTTTATATCCCGGTGTCTGGAGGGAAAGCTCCTGCAAAAGCTGGGACAATACGTCGGCCATTTTTGAGTCGGTTACGGGTTTGAAAATGAAAAATTCCTTTTTATAATAATAGTGCGCTTTTTGGCCGTTGAAAACCATATGATGAAGGGATTCTATACTGGAAAAATCAGAATCCTTTGGCATATAGTGGCAGACCAGTGAAAACAGTTCCTTGAGATAGGATTCTGCTATCATGAGGAACACGACATCGTAGCTCTCTTCGAGCTCTTCTTGATGGCGGACATTCTGGTTCATGAGCAGACATTCCCCCTCGGAAATGGCATAAGGCTTTTTTTCAATGTTCTGCGTAGTGGTTCCTTGTATTATATAGGCAAATTCGTAATAGGAATGTTGATGCGGGGCTTTAAGATCATGCATTTGCCGGTAGTTTTCGTAAGGGTTGCTGTCTTGAACGCAGATATCCGGGCCGGACAAAGAGAGCGTCCAAAGATTTTGACCGGGGTTACACGTCTCACGAAGAATCAAATATGGAACGCCAAGCGTGAAGAGCTCCGTGAAACTGCTCCCCTCGTTCAATATCTGAAAGGTCTGTTGTGAAAGTCCTCTTTTGGGATAAATGGATTCATTTTGACTCATGGCGGCCTCCGTTTTGACAAAGGAACTCGTTAAAAAGTGACTTTACTATACAATAAGAACTACGGTTTGTCAAATGAACCGGGAAGAGAAAAAGCTTGAAAGAAGTATATCATAAAAGATAGAGGATTGTGACAAGAACATGGAAAGGAGCGATATCAATGAGAAAATTTTTGTTTGTTGAACCGGAGGGGGAAATAGAGAAGGATAAGCGGCAACCGGCATCCTATATCCGGCGAAATTTTTATGTTCGAGGAGAGATAAGGAAAGCGGTTTTGGATATTACCGCGTTGGGAGTTTATATTGGCTATATCAATGGCCATAGGCTGACGCAGGAAGAGTTGATGCCTGGATATACGGATTATAAATATCGGGTACAATACCAGTCATACAAGGTTACAAGTCAGATTGGTGAGGGAAAAAATGTGGTGGCCGTGATTTTGGGGGATGGTTGGTATCGAGGCGGACTGGGGGCGGACAGTGCACGAAATTGTTTTGGGGAACGCTTGAAACTGGCATTTCGCCTTGTGCTGGAATATACGGATGGAGAGACCGTGACGATAGAGTCGGACGAGCAGACATTGGCGACACAAGACGGGCCGCTTAGGCAGAATGACTTGAAAATAGACGAAGTGTATGATGCCCGAAAAGAAATGCGGGGGTGGAATAGGGCGGATTTTGATGACCATTTATGGCATGGAGTGAAACTCTCTTCGTACAAAGGGGAGGTGGTAGCGCATGAGGGGGAACCGATTCTGTGTCAGGAAACCTTTGTCCCCCGGATTTTACATACCCCGAATGGCAGCACGGTACTGGATTTCGGACAGAACATGACGGGTAGGATGAAGTTTAGGGTGAGCGGGCATGACGGGCACACGGTGAGCATGCTCCTTGGGGAGACCTTGGATGAGAACAAGAACTTTACCATGAAAAACCTGAAGATACAAGGCACGGGCAGTCACGTGGCAGAGGATTTGCAACGACTTACCTATACGCTTCGGGAAGGAGCACAAGAATACGCGCCCCATTTCCTGATTAGCGGATTTCGTTATGTGAAACTGGAGAACTGGCCGGAAGAAGTGAAGGTGGAAAATTTTGAGGCGGTGGCCATTTATTCCGCATTGCAGGAGACGGGTTCCTTTACTTGTTCCAATGAGTTGATTAACCAGTTTGTGAAAAATGTGCGTTGGAGTCAAAAATCGAATTTTGTGGATGTCCCGACGGATTGTCCGACGCGTGAACGCGTGGGCTGGACGGCGGATATTTCGGTATTTGCCAAGACGGCATGCTATTTTACGGATTCTTCGCGTTTTCTGCAGAAGTGGTTTCACGATTACGAGCTTGCCCAGTTGCCGGATGGAAATCTGCCGTTTGCGGTTCCTGCTTATAAAAAGCCGGATGATACATGGGGGTGCATGGGGTGGTCCAACGCAATTTCTAATGCCGCAATGACGATGTATCAGTTTTATGGTGAAAAAGAAATAATCGAGGATGTTTATGACACGGTAAAGCGGTTCGTGGAATTCAATATTCAGCGTGCGAAGGTGAACAATATCAAGTCCATCATAAAGGAGTGGAAGAACCGGCAGTACATCATTGATACCGGGTTTCATTTTGGAGAGTGGTTAGAACCCGGTTCCAACATGGTCAAGGATTTTATGGAGGCGATGCTCTATCCGGATATCGAAGTGACGACGGCATGGTTTTATGAGACTGCCAAACAGCTTGCACAGATGGCTCGTTTGTTGAATAAAAAAGAGGATGGTAAACGCTATGCCGCACTTGCTCGAAAATTACGGAACGTATATAGGGAACGATTTCTAAAGAGTGGAGGCGTCCGGGAAAAAAGACAGTGTAAATATGTTCGTCCGCTTGCCATGCATTTGGCGGAAGAAAGCGAGGCGGAGCAAATTGCGGCACGGTTAAACCAAATGTGTGTAGAGCGGGACTATCGGATAGGGACGGGCTTCTTGACAACGTGGCAGATTTTGGATGTACTGTCAGATAATGGTTATGTGGAAACCGCGTATAAGATACTGGAAAATACAAAACAGCCTGGATGGCTGTATACGGTGACAAAAGGGGCGACAACCACATGGGAGAACTGGTATGGAATTGATGAAAATAATAAACCGACGGATTCTTTGAACCATTATGCGATGGGGGCGGCGGTTTCTTGGTTGTTTTCTCACTGTACGGGCATCCGGCCATACAAGCCCGGATTTGAGGAAATTTTAATCAAGCCGATGCCGGGCGGCTCCTTGAGTCATGCGAGAGCGGAATATAAGAGCCGGGCGGGAAAAATTGTTTCTTCATGGCAGAGGGAGGGGGCGCAGTTTAAATTGCACATAGAGACTCCGAAAGGACACAAGACGTATGTCGAGCTTCCGGACGGAAGCCGTCTGGAATCGGACGGCGGCGTACAAGAATATCAATGTGTGTTGAAATAAAGGTATGGGGCAAACATGGGGGAGAAACTGTTTGCTTTTGCGAGCGGCATGCCAAACGTTCTTGTCTGTAGGGACGTTTGGCGGTTGTTGCGGGCAGTTTTACTTTAACTCCCCGGATGGCGGTTGCTGTATATATTGACGGGGGGTCATGCCCGTTTCTTCCTTAAAGCATTTGGTAAAATAACTGGGTGAGATAAAATGTAATTGTTCGCTCAGCTTACTGATATTGGTCGTTTTCGAATCCAGATACCTTTTAGCGTACTGGATTCGTTGCTTTTTTATATAATTTTTTATACTGATGCCTACTTCTTTTTTAAAGCAGCGGGAAAGATAATACTCGGAATATCCCAGGGTGCCGCTTAAGTCATTTAAGGTGATGTCATCTGTCAAATGACTTGATATATAGGAAATACAATCTGTAACTAACGAAGAATATCGGCCAAGATGCTTTTTTGTATTGTGTACTCTGTGAATGTAGTCGTCAAGCATGGCAGAAAGGCAGGAATACACCTCGCTGACAGAGTCACAAGATTCCGTGGACTGGATGTAGTAGTCCGACATGGAATAGGAGACGGAAGGATTCAGCCCGCCTCGTATGGCGGAAAGGCAACAGAGCGTGGTTGTGGCGATGCAAAGATTTTTTGCTTGTCGGACAGGATCGCCGAGGGAGACTTGACCGACGGGGCCTAGCAGGTCATAGGTTCCGAGGATAGATTTGTAATCCAGATTGCCGTCCTCGACCAATTGCAGGTAAAGCTGTTGAAATGCATAGTTGCTGTGCGACGTGATATTGTCCTGGGACAATTTTGAAACGGCGGCTTTTTGTTGACGTAGTTCATGGTAAAAGAGAACCATGATTTCTTCCGCCTGACATTTTTGCCCGGTTATCACGTAATACCACATGGTACCGTACTGCATAATATTTGAGACGGATATGACGGGGATTTCCTGCAAAAGAGTTTGGAGCATCTTTCGCAAGGAGAGGGGGTATCCGTTATTGAGAAAATCCTTTACCAGATTTTCCGGGGAGGGCGTGGTAGAAAACATGGGGCCTAAAAGGTGGAAAGCGTCATGACAATCCGCAGTATGATACAGTATGAGCCATGTGAGGTCATACTGGTCGGAAATCAAAAAAGGCTTTTCGGAAAAGCTGATATGGCTGGTTAATACTTTGTAGCAAAAGCTACGTTGGAAATATTGGTTCCAAAATTCAAAATTCGGATAGTTTGTATATTTCAGTTTCAATTCCGCACTATATTCCCAGGAATAAATATTATATGTCGCCAAAAACAAATCTCTCAACATGGCTATATTCGTTTCTGTATTCATTTGTTCGTCCTTTCCGCAAAGCACTCTCACGCTTTTTCAAACGCTCCATAATCGGCCTTGTTTATAGGAGCCTTGCTCAAAGGTTCCATAAGGGTTTTGTATTTCAATCTATTATAATGCAAAAGTGTAAAAAAATAAATGCTTATATAAATAATTTGCTATAAAAGGGGATTTTGACAAGAAAATTATAGTTTTAGCTGACTATTTATAAATGAAATTTCGTGAAATCTGCTATCTTATCTTTAGGAACCTTGGATTTGCCTGATGACGGGTCAAAGAAACTGTAAGTTCAAAAATAAAATGAATATTACTGTCATGCGGGCATGAAGGATAATAAAAAACGAGGAGGATATAAAATGAAGTCCATGGAAAAAGCAGCTTACAAAAATGCGGAGTTATCAATTGAAGAGAGGGTGGCGGACTTGTTGCCGCGGATGAGTCTGGAACAAAAAATCGCGCAGTTGAACTGCCTTTTTGCAAATGGCGGGGTTGCCCCGGATAAGGAACAGATGAAAGACGGAATCGGACAAGTGTCGGCGATATTTGCCGGAATGACGGCCGCGGACAATGTGAAATGTATGAGGGAAGTCCAGAGAATCCTTGTCGAGGAAACAGAATTGGGCATCCCGGCACTGATTCATGCAGAGGGTTTGTCGGGAGCCGTAATCGCGGAGGCGACCAACTTTCCGGTCGCGATTGGATTGGGAGCGACCTGGGACGATGAAAAAATCAATAAAATGGCAAACGTGGTACGCAGACAGATGCGAGCCGTGGGCGTCAATCAGTCCTTCAGTCCCGTTCTGGACGTGGCGCGTGATTTGCGGTGGGGCCGAGTGGGAGAGACATATGGAGAAAGCCCTACACTGACAGCTCAAATGGGAGTCGCCTGCGTGAAAGGACTTCAGGGAGAGGATTTAAAAGACGGCGTGGCCGCCACGTCCAAGCATTTCCTTGGCTTTGCGATGGGTCAGGGCGGATTCAATCTGGCGGGAGCGTCCATTACGCCGCGTGAACTTCGCGAGGTTTATGCAAAACCGTTTGAGGCGGCGATTCGGGAGGCGGGACTGGCCACGGTGATGAATACCTATAGCTCGATTGACAACGAACCAGTTGTCTGCTCGAAGAAAATGTTGACGGATTTGCTTCGTGGGGAAATGGGATTCGAAGGTGTAACGGTCACGGATTATGCGTCACTTAGCCGTTTGAAGGACGTTTTCAAGGTTGCAAAGGATTATACGCAGGCCGGCGTGATGGCGTTTAATGCGGGCATGGATCAGGAATTGCCGGCACCGGTCGGGTTTGGACCGGAATTTTGTGAGGCGGTGCGAAGAGGCGACGTGGAGGAAGCCTATTTGAACCAGGTGGTCGGAAGGATTTTGACGTTGAAATTCAAGTTGGGATTATTTGACCATCCATATCCGGATGAAGGGGCGGTGGCAAATGTTTACCATCAGCCGGAGGACGAGGAGCTTTCTTATCAGTTGGCTTCTGAATCAGTCGTGCTTCTGAAAAACGAGGGTTACATACTGCCGTTGAAGGAATCGTGTGGAACCATAGCCGTCATTGGGCCAAACGCGGATAATTTACGAAATATATTTGGAAGCTACAGTTATGCCGCGTTTACGGAAATGTGCCTGGAGGTGGCGAAAAACCAGGCGGCCAGTACGGCCATGGAGGGCGTTGAGACGGGAACGATGGACGAGGCGGTACAAGCAATCGCGGCCATACCATCGTTTGAGGCTCTGCTTCCCATGATGTATCCCGAGTCCAGAACCATCCGCCAGGCTCTGGAAGAGAGGATGTCTGCCGAAAAGGTGATTTACGCCAGGGGTTGTGACATCATGGGCGCGGATTGTTCTGGTTTTGAAGAGGCGGTTTCGGCGGCCAGGAATTCGGATGTTGTCGTCATGGTCATGGGCGGTAAGAATGGTTCTGGATGCAACTGCTCCATCGGGGAAAATATTGACAGTTCCAACATCAACCTTCCTGGCGTGCAAGAAGAGTTGGTCAAGGCGGTTTATGAGACGGGAAAGCCGATTGTCTTGTTGCATATGGACGCGAGGCCGGTGTGCAGTGAATGGATTGCAGAACATATACCGGCCATTTTGGAAGTGTGGTATCCGGGACAGTGCGGAGCCAAGGCGGTAACAGATATCCTTTTCGGGGAAAAGACACCCGGCGGCAAGCTGCCGTTTACTTCCATTCGAAATTCCGGTCATGTGCCGGTGTTCGCGGAGCACAGAAACGGAAACGGTTACAACGATAGGCGGGGACTTGACGCTGATATGGATCCAGACCAGAACAACTTGCCGGAAGGCTATATCAATGAGTCGGCAAAACCATTGTATCCGTTTGGATATGGTTTATCCTATACCTCGTTTTCGCTGCACGATTTGACCGTCTCGAAAGAGAGCATATCGAGCGAGGAGGGCGTTGAGATTTGCTGTAAAGTGACCAACGTGGGACAACGCAGCGGGGACGAAGTGGTTCAATTGTATATTTCGGACCGCTATGCTTCCCTGATTCGTCCGAAGAAGGAGCTTGCCGGTTTTAAGAGGGTCAGTCTTGAACCAGAAGAGACAAAAACCGTGGCATTTCAGCTGGACGCGAGCCAGACCGCATTTTTAAATCATGATATGAAATGGATGATTGAGGCGGGCGGCTTTGATATTATGGTCGGAACGTCTTCGGATGAACCGAAGCTTACGGGAACCTTCCAAATTAAGGATACGAGGATTATGAACGGCAGTGCAAGAGCATTTTTTGCGAAAGCCAATGTAGTTGCTACAAAAGAATCGCAGGAATAGTGTGAATGACAAATGAGTGGGAGGAGAAAAGACATGTCAACAAAAGAGAATATGGAAGTAAAGGAAAAAGCGGGTGCGTTTAAGACGGTCGCGTTTACAATGAGTTCAGTTTCCAGGGCGGTTGCGGTGATTTCGATGGGTTATCTGACTTATTATGCCACGAACATTCTGGGAATGACTCCGGCCTTGGTCGGGACGCTTTTGCTGGTATCCAAGCTGTTTGACGGTTTTACGGATGTCATCATGGGAGCCATCGTCGATAAGACGAATACGAAATTGGGAAAAGCCAGGCCGTATGAGCTAGCGATAGTAGGCATCTGGTTATGTACATGGTTGATGTTTAGTTGTCCGAAGCTTGGAGCCGTAGGCAATGCGGCATGGCTGTTTTGTACCTACACGCTTGCAAATTCCTTGTTCGTGACGATGATGAGCGCGACGGAGAGTGATATTACAGCCGTGCGTTTCGCACGGAAGGTGCACGCAACCGTGTGGTGGCCGTGGGCGGATTGATTACCACGTTAGGGGCGACGTTGGTAGCCGTGGCGTTTCCAATCCTGATGCAGACTATGGGCACGACAAGAAAAGGGTGGTCCATGATGCTGCTGATATTTGCCCTGCCGTTTGGATTGCTTGGCCTTCTTCGTTTTATTTTCGTGCCGGAAATCGTAAAGACGGAAAAGGAGGAAACACAGAAACTGGATGTGCAGTCTTTTATCAGGGCGTTAAAATCGAGCCCGTTTATTTACCTGCTGTCACTTGCGGTATTGCTCAATAACGTCATCAGCTATTTTACGACATCCGTGACGGCTTATTACTTCCAGTACGTGGTCGGGGATTTGAGCATGATGAGCGCGGTAAGCATGATGGGAATCGTGACACCGTTCATACTGCTTTTTGTCCCGATGCTGTTGAAGAAAATCACGACGCAGCAACTGGTCGTGATCGGCGCGTTGCTTGGTGCGATTGGTTCTTTTAGCAGATGGTTTGCCGGCGGAAACTTATTGTTTTTGATGGCTACTGGTTTGCTGGTTGCATTGGGGACGATGCCGGTCAGCTATTATGGCACCACGGTCATGGTGGTAAGCTGCATGGATTATCACGAGTGGAAGACCGGTGAGCGTATCGAAGGCGTGTTTTCCGCATTGGGGAACGTTACGGCAAAGATAGGCCAGGCGTTTGGCGCGGCGTTGGTTGGTGGATTGATGAGCATGTCACATTATGACGGCATCCTGGCAGTGCAGAGTGCGGAGGCAAACACGATGATTGTCGCGTTGTTCAGCGTGATTCCGGGAATTATGTTCGTGGGCATTATGGTTCTGATGAAATTCTATACCTTGGATAAGAAGATGCCCCAGATTAAGAAGGAACTGGCGGAAAGAAAATAAGCTTCGTGAGAAAGGCCAATCTGGTATGGTTTTGACAACCACCAGGTTGGCCTTTTGATTTGTTATGGGAACCACGTTTCTTAATAATAAAAAGCGTCTGGGCGGATGCCTGGCTTTGAGGAGGGCTTGTATGCACGTTTTGCGACTGCCGTCAGGAGATTCGTCATGAATTGCGTAAGTCACAAAACGATACACTTAAAAAGGGTTTGGCATGTGTTTGACATTGTATTCTATTTGAGGGAATTTTATACTGAATTTATAGGCGGCAAATGAATGAAACGGCACTTCGCTTGGAAAAAGCAAATGTTTGAATTTGCCGCATTTGCTTATAAAATTCAGAAGAAAAGAGGGAAAGGTATGAAAAAGAGAAAATGGTGGAAACCGGTGATAACGATTGGTGTTATCGTGGCCGTGATTGCCATTGCGGCTGTCAGTCTGATGAAGTATTTGGAAAGCCGCTCGGTACAGTTGACAAAGACGGATGTTTTGGCAACCGTGAACTTTTTGTCAGGTTATCTGATTGCACTTGGCGTGATTCTGGCAATTTGTGCTGTCGCGGCCATCGCGGTGGTGAAGCTTCCGAAGGCAAGGAGGA
Organism: uncultured Faecalicatena sp.; assembly: GCA_948468385.1. Taxonomy (GTDB): domain Bacteria; phylum Bacillota; class Clostridia; order Lachnospirales; family Lachnospiraceae; genus Schaedlerella. The sequence goes on from CAOKHZ010000023.1 coordinate 17,429, forward strand.
GCCTGGCACGCACCCAGGCAGGAGTGGCGGCGGTTCTGGCGGTCGTCGTGATTGTGAACATGGTCTGCATGGGACCAGAGTACGGCATCATTAACAACTTATTTGCCAAGACTTATTATCTGTCGGATGACACGGTAAAGGCTTCCGAGCAGTTGGTAAAGGACATTGCGGACGAGGGAATCGTGATGTTGAAAAATGAGGACGGAATGTTGCCGCTTGACGGGGAGATGAAGCTGAATGTATTTGGTTGGTCCAGTGTAGGTCCGGTTTACGGCGGCATCGGTTCCGGAGCGGTAGATGAAAACGATTGCCTGTCTTTGCTAAAAGGGCTGGAAGACGCAGGATTTGTCTTAAATGGCGACATCGAAAAATTTTACCGTGATTTTCTTCCGAAGCGTCCGGAAGTCAATATCATACAGCAAAACTGGACGATTCCGGAGCCGACGATGGAGGAATATGACGCGGCGGGAGTTTTTGAAAATGCGAAAGCATTTTCTGACACGGCAGTAGTCGTGCTGGCAAGAATTGGCGGAGAAAATGCCGACCTTCCCACTAGCATTACGGAGGGAAATTCGGATTATGCCGATGATTTGGATCCATCGAAATCCTATCTGGAATTGAGTAACCGTGAAAGTGCGATGTTGGATCGTGTCTGCAAGGAATTTGACAATGTCATCGTGGTATACAATGGAGCCAATGCCATGGAAATGGGATTTGTCGAAGAATATGACTCCATCAAGGCGGCGCTGTGGATGGCTGGCCCGGGTGAGACGGGATTTGCATCCCTGGGAAGGATTTTGAACGGGAGCGTGAATCCGTCGGGAAAACTGGTGGATACCTTCGTGTATGACTTACAGAACATTCCGGCGATTCACTATGTGGGGGACATCCAGTATGACTTTGAAACGTCAAATGCATTGGTGGCCACCAAAAACGCGGATTGGCTGTATGCTTCCTTTAATAATTACGTGGAGGGAATATATGTGGGCTATAAGTTTTATGAAACGGCCGCCGCGGAGGGGTTGATTTCGTACGACGAGGTAGTGCAGTACCCGTTCGGATATGGGCTGAGTTACACGAGTTTCGAGCAGGAAATCAGTGATGTTACGGACAATGGCGATGACGTCGCGCTCAACGTGACGGTGAAAAATACCGGCACCGTGGCAGGCAAGGACGTGGTAGAGGTGTATTATGAACCGCCTTATTATAATGGTGGAATTGAGAAGGCGGCGGTCAACCTGATTGATTTTGAAAAGACAAAGGTATTAGAGCCCGGAGAGTCCCAGGTTGTTTCGTTTACGATTCAAAAGGAGGAGTTGGCATCCTACGATTATGGCTGTGTAAAGAGCACGGCGGGGGCTTATGTCTTGGAGTCCGGTACATATACGATTTCCATCAATAGCGACTCCCACCATGTGCTGGACAGCGTGACGTTTGACGTGGAAAAAGATATTATTTATGATGACGCACATGACGGCAAGCGCGAGTCGGATGAACAGACGGCGGTCAACGTGTTTGATTATGCGGCGGGGGACGTGACATATTTAAGCCGTGCGGATCATTTTGCCAATTATGACGAGGCGACGGCGGCTCCGACGGATTTTTCCATGAGTGAGGAACTGCAGGAAAAGTATTATTGCCAAAACAATTATGACCCGTCAGAATATGATGAGGCGCATTCAGAGATGCCGGTGACGGGGGCAAAAAATGGATTGACGATTCGGGACATGGAAGGGCTTGCCTACGAGGATGAAAAGTGGGAGGACTTGTTAGATCAGTTGACCGTTGACGACATGGTCAATCTGGTGGGGAATGGAAGTTATGCATCCGCCAAAGTTGAATCCATTCATTTGCCGGCCATGATCGAGTGTGACGGTCCGGCGGCCATCAAGAATAACTATACGGGCCAGGCGGGAACGGCTTACCCGGCCGCCGTCATGCTTGCGGCGACATGGAACAAGGAGCTTGCGACACGGCGCGGAGAATCCATGGGGCAGCAATGCGAGGATATGAACGTGACCGGTTGGTACGGCCCGGCAATGAACATTCATAGAACCGCGTTTTCCGGGCGGAATTTTGAATACTATTCAGAGGACGGCGTTTTGTCAGGCAGGATGGGTGCCTGCGAAGTAGTCGGGGCGAGAAAGTATGGCGTACAGTGCTATGTGAAGCATTTTGCCTTGAATGACTCGGAGACGAATCGTGGTAAATTGTTGGCCACATGGTGCGACGAGCAATCCATGCGCGAGATTTACCTGAAACCATTTGAAATGGCGGTAAAGGACGGGGGCACGATAAATGCCATGTCTTCCTTTAACTATATCGGCCATATTTGGGCGGGAGCCAATTCGGATTTGCAGGAGACCGTCCTGCGCGACGAGTGGGGATTTCGCGGTTCCATCGTGACGGACTGGTTTAGCGGTTCCTTTGACGGCTACATGCTGGCCGATTCCGCCATTCGAACGGGCGGCGACAAGATGCTTGCCGTTGGCGACGAACTGGCACAAGCCACCCATACGGAGAACGCGGGAACGGTAAACGCCTTGCGAAATGCATCGCATAATATTTTGTATAGCATTGCCAATTCCAATGCGATGAATGAGCGGAATTTCCAGACTCCGTCGTGGGTGACCACCTTCTATGTCGCGGATGCGGTCATCTTGTTGCTCCTGGTTCTTTGGGAGGTGTTGGCCATCCGTGCATACCGTAAGGCAAAGTCCTGACAAGGCTAGGAATGGGAGGTTCGGTACTGGGCGGGCGTCATATGAAATTCGTGTTTGAAATTATGGTAAAACTGCGTGCGGTTTTCATAGCCCAGGGAGGATGCAATCTGGGTGATGGGAAGCGAGGTGGATTTTAAAAGTCTCGCCGCTTCCAGCATTTGCATCCTCTGGCAGTAAGCCTTCAAGGTGTAGCCGGTATATTTTTTGATGATGCGGGAGAGGTACTCGTCGCTGTAGCTGAGTTGGTCTGCCAATTCGTAGCGTTTGATACAGCCGTGTTTTTCATCAATCAGTTTTTTCGCCTGCTCCACGACAAGGCGCTGCCTATTTTCCGCCATGGAAATATAAGAGGCCTTGTATAGGGCGTCGTCATCGAGCGTGGCAAATAGGCGGCAAAGAGAAGAATAAATGTCAAACTGGTAACCGGTGCGCTTTTGGGCATAGGCGGCAATGATTTCTTCAAGAATAACCGTGAGAGAAACGCTCTCCGTCAGGGGCGTGAAATTAATATAATCCTTTTTATATTTCATTTGCTCGGCAAGGTTTTTGCGGAAAAAGTTTTTCAAAATACTTTTTTTACCAAAGGGCAGAGAGATAGTTTGTGGCCAGTTCGTGATGAATTGCGGTTCAATCCCGACATAGTAAATGTCCGTGTCGGAAATGTCGGTCTCGATATGCCGGGTGTTTCTGTTTAAAAGGCAGAGGCTGCCCGCACCATAAGTGAAATCGTCGTTTTCGATTTTCATGTGGACGGTTCCCCTTTTGACGTACATGAGCTCGAAAAAACTGTGCTTGTGCATCATCGTTTCCGTATATAAATTGGAAGTGTAAGGGGTATGGATGCTGTAGCAGATACTGTCCATATAATTGCTGAAAATATATTCGTCATCGACATGAAACGAGGTGGCCACGGAGAGCGGCGCAAAATAATTGCGCTCCACGTCGCGATTGGTCAAGTAGTTCACGGAATAGGTATTCTGTTGTTGCTTGACTTCGTCAATGCTCTGATAGTAAAAATGTAAAATATTGTCCATGATAAAACTCCGATACAGAAATTGTTCCCGCAAGAGGTGGACGATGGATATACGACCATGCCGCGGGTACTGATGTAAATATATCTAAAATGGCGGAGATTTTCAATACAAAAAAGTACTTTTAATACAAAAAAAGTACTTTTAATATAAAAAAGTTCCTTTAATACAAAAAAGTGTTTTCAATACAAATTTAACATTCAATATTAATTTTATGAGGAGGTTCTATTATGAAATCAAAAGTTTACAATCCGTACATGCCGTCATACGAGTACGTGCCGGACGGGGAGCCCCATGCGTTTGGGGACAGAATCTACGTGTATGGAAGCCACGATCGTTTTAACGGTGGAGAATTTTGCTTAAACGACTATGTATGCTATTCTGCACCGCAGGACGATATGAGCCAGTGGCGTTATGAGGGGGTCATTTACCGCAAGGAGCAGGATGTCCGCAACCAGGATATTCCGGCAGACGCCACCTATTTTGAACCAAGCATTCCGGGCACGGTTGTGACCGACCCTGCGGAGCAGTTAAACGCGCCGGGCGTTCATGCCATGTGGGCGCCGGACGTGGTGCAAGGGTTGGATGGACGTTACTATCTTTATTATTGTCTTGACTTTTTACCGGAAATCGGGGTGGCCGTTTGCGACACCCCGGCGGGGGCATATAAATTTTTAGGATTGGTGCGTCATGCAGACGGCACGCCGCTGGGAGCGAAGGAAGGGGACTTGATTCAGTTTGACCCAGGAATTTTTATTGACGAGGATAGAACGATTTATCTTTATTCTGGAAATGCCCCGGCTCAGTTGGGATATGGCTCTGGTTCCCAGGGTTCTACCGTCATGACGTTGGAAGAAGACATGCTGACGCTTAAGACGGAGCCAAAGGCACTGATGCCGGATATCCGCAACAGCGAGGGAACCGGATACGAGGGACATGAGTTTTTCGAGGCGAGTTCCATACGCAAGCGGAACGGGCGATATTACTTCGTGTATTCTTCCGTGAAAGGACATGAATTATGTTATGCCACCAGCGACAAGCCGGATGAAGGGTATACGTTTGGCGGCGTTTTGGTTGATAACGGGGACATTTTTGAGGGGGATCCCGAGAGAGCGGAAGGCGTGATGGCATTAGGAAACAATCACGGGGGCATCGAGTGTGCCAACGGGCAGTGGTACGTGTTCTACCATAGGCAGACGAACCGCACCAGCTTCAGCCGCCAGGCTTGTGCGGAGAAGATTTTCTTTGCGGCGGACGGCTCCATTTCACAAGTGGAAATCACGTCGTGCGGATTAAACGACGGGCCTCTTCTGGCCGAAGGCATGTATCCGGCAAATATCTGTTGCCATTTGACGCAGGGAGGGAAAGCCACGTTTTCCCATCCAATGGCGATGGGCGATCGGTTCCCGTATTTGACGCAGGATGCCAAGGACGTCGTACCGGACTGCGTGCCGTATCCAAAGAGCGAGAAGGAAGATGAAAACTTCCCCGTGCAGTATGTAAAGAATTTTAAAGACAAGAGCGTGATTGGGTTTAAATATTTTGATTGTAAAAATGTAGGCACGGTGATTTTAAACGTCCGCGGCAAGGCGAACGGCAAAATCGTAGTGAGCACCAAGCCGAAGGCGGCTTTGGAAAACGACACTTCCGCCATTGTGGGTGAAATCGACTTGTCGGTGGATACGGACGCATGGACGGAGGTGAAAGGAAGCGTTGACATGGAAAATGGCGTACACGCGCTTTTCTTTACCGGAGTGGATCTTGACGGGGCGATTGACCTGGTACAAGTTGGTTTTGCGTTGTAAGTTGTAGGTTGACAAAACGTGAGTGTTACTTGTTTTATTTCTGTGGCTGAGAATGCCACGAAAGAGAGTTGGGGTGAAAAGGATGAAAAATAGGAAGCGATACAAAAAGTACGTGGCGCTTATGTTGGCCGTGGTATTGGGAATCTGCATGCTTTCAGCATGCGGGGGAAAGGATGAGGATGTCAGTTTCACATGGGAGTCCCCCGAGGTCAAGGATGGGATGTATCATATCGCCTTTGTAGGGGATGACATTTTTTACGGGACGGCCGTGGCGGATAATCGACAAGAGGAATCTATCACCGCGTATTTCCAGGAGCAGACACAAGATTACCAGGTGTTGAATTATGGCGTGCCGGGGACGACGCTGCAGGAAAACGGCGCAAATCCGTATGTGAAGACGGAGGCATATCAGGAAAGTCTCGACGCGGATGCGGACATTTATGTGATTATGCTGGGGACAAATGACGCGAAAGAGGAAAGCTGGGATGCCAAACGTTACAAAACGGAATTGACGGAGCTTGTGAAAACGTACCAGGACGTTACGGAAACCGAGTTCGTATATTTGATTCAGCCGCCGAAGTGCTTTCCAGAGAATTGGTTCGGCAAGGTGAAGGGCGGAATATCCGATGACATTGTCGGAGATGAAATGTATGATGTCATCAAGGAAGTGGCGGAAGAGACCGGTGCGAAATATATGGATCTGTACAGCTTTACACAAGAGCAGAAGAAGTGGTTCGCAAACGGCGTACATCCGAATGCCGAAGGCAATGAGGAGATTGCAAAGTTTTTATATGAGGACATAAAAAACTGGATGGCTTATTATAATGTACAGCATCCATTGCCTCCGCAGCTAGACCCGGAAAGGCGGCATATCGTATGCATCGGCGACAGTGTCACGTTTGGATCCGGAGTAAGGGAGAGCCGTGAGACGGAATCTTACCCGGCTCTTTTACAGACGATGGTAGAGGAAGAATATCAGGTGATAAACTGTGGGTTGAGCGGAAAGTGTGTTCAGGATGAATCGGACTCGCCATATCGAAAGACGAAGTATTATCGTTTTTCCAAAGAGGTCGCCGCGGATATCTATATCATTATGCTGGGAACAAATGACTCAAAGCCGCAGAATTGGGACGCAGAACGGTACGAACGGGAATTGACGGAGTTTGTAAATGAATATAAGGCTTTGTCGGAGTCCGGGCAGGTTTACCTGATGCGGCCGCCGGTGGCGTATCCGCAAAAGGAGACCGGGGTCGTCGTATATGACATTGACAAGGACGTGATTCAGGATGAAGTGATTGACATTGTGACGCGTGTGGCAGAGCAGACGGGAGCTTATCTGATTGATTTAAATACGTATACCATGGGTCATGAGGAATGGTTCGAGGATGGCGTACACATGAATGGTATCGGCAATGAGAAGGCCGCGGAGTATATTTATCAGGAGCTGGACAAAAATGGCGCGATCACAAAAAAACCGGAGATGACCGAAGTGGTAGAGGTGAATGGGGGAAAAGTCCAGGGATACCTCTCGGCGGACGGCCAGGTGGAAATCTTTAAAGGAATCCCTTATGCGGCGGCTCCGATTGGTGACTTGCGCTGGAAGGCACCGCAGGACGTGAAGCGGTGGGAAGGTGTGCGAAACTGTACAAGGTGGAGCACCAGTGCCATGCAAAATGACCAGTCGACTTTTATGTGTTATACGGACGAATTCATTGTTTCCAGCAAGAGATACAGTGAGGACTGTTTATATCTAAACGTGTGGACGAACGGAAGGAATGAGGAGAGGGACAAGCCGGTCATCGTATTTGTCCATGGAGGAAGCTTTACTTCGGGCGGTAGCTCGTGCGAGGTATATAATGGAGAGGAGATTGCCAGAAAAGGCGCGGTATTTGTCAGTATAAATTATCGAGTCGGCGTGTTTGGCTATTTATCCACCTCGGAAATGTTGGCGGAAGATCCTTCCGCGGGCAATTTTGGAATGATGGACCAGTTGAAGGCGCTGCAGTGGATTAAGGAGAATATTGCGGCTTTCGGCGGAAATCCGAATAACGTAACTTTGATGGGGCAGTCCGCGGGAGCCGGTTCGGTACAGGCTTTGATTGCGTCCCCGGCATCGGAGGGGTTATTTGCTCATGCGGTAACCGAAAGCTATGATTCCATTTCTGCCAATCCTTATGCTACGGCACAAGAAAAGGCAAAACTGGGAGATGAGGCCACTGAAGGAAAAAGCTTGGAAGAGCTGCGCGAAATGTCGGCGAGAGATTTGCTGCAAATCAGTTGGAACATGTTGGTAAAAGGACAAGCCGGTCCATGCATTGACGGCGTTCTTTTGACAAAATCCTATGAGGAGGCGTTGGCCGACGGAAGTGCCGTGGACGTGGACATTATGACCGGGATGACGAGCAATGACGAGACGCCGGAAAGTATGATTCAATGTGATTCCTTTATGTTCCCGACACAATTTTCCGAGGAGGTTTCCAAAACGGACGGATTGATGGCGGTACAAAACTTTGTCAGTCTGGCCAAGGCGCATTCCGGTACTTGCGCGGGAAAGGTGTATTTGTATAATTTTTCCCACTCCATGCCAATGAATGCAGAGGAGAACGGAGCGTTTCATTCTTCAGAAATCCCTTATTTTCTGAATTATTTCACGCCTGTGAGAAAAGAGGCCTGGCAGCAGGAGGATTTTGATTTGGGAGACGTGATGTCAGATTACCTGGTGAATTTCGCCAGAACCGGCAATCCGAACGGCGAAGGCCTTGTGGAATGGCCGGCGAACGAGGGCGACTTTACCTATATGAACTTGGATACCACCTGCGAGATGAAGACGGTTTCAGACAAGGCGAAGGAAGAAGCAAAAGAAAAATATGAAGAATTGCGTTATTTGTTCAAGTAGAATGGAGAGAAATCAATAAAAAATGAAGAGGGTCAATTCCCATGGGGATTGACGGATATCGTGCTCTTCCGATTCTGGAGCATTTGTTTCATCAAGGATAAATTGACGGAAAAATGATTCAAAAATTGCATGAAGGAAGATAAGCGAAAGATTCCCTCCTTTTGTCGGGCGTGGTATGATAGGGGCACTTGAAGAAGTGCCCCTTTAAGTTTTAGTGGTTACATTATAGGCAATGTCTGGGAAAAGGAGAGAAATCACATGAGAAAGAACGTAGTGGTAATTATGACGGACGACCAGGGATACTGGTCGCTGGGCTGTGCGGGAAACAAGGACGCGCATACGCCGAACATTGACCGGTTGGCGGAGAGGGGAATTCGATTTGACAATTTTTTCTGCGTGTCTCCGGTGTGTTCCCCGGCGAGAGCGTCTTTTTTTACGGGAAACATCCCGTCCGCGCATGGAATTACGGACTGGCTGGACGGCGGGAATTTGGACGCGAGAAAATATGAGGTGACAAACACGCCCGCCTATGCTTCCGAGCGGGAGGCGATCAATTATCTGGAAGGGCAGATGACCTTCACGGATTTATTGCGGGAGAACGGCTATACTTGCGCGCTTGCGGGAAAATGGCATCTGGGAAACAGCGTGGAACCACAGCACGGGTTCACGAAGTGGTTTTCCGTTCCGCTGGGACATTCGCCCTATATTGACCCGCCGTTGATTGAAAACGAGACGGTGTATCCGGGAAAAGGGTTCGTGACGGACTTGATTACGGACAAGAGTGTCGAATATATTCAGGAGCTGGCTCCAAAGGCGAAGGAAGGGGACGCGCCGTTTTACATTTCCGTGCATTATACGGCACCGCACAGCCCGTGGGGAAAGCTGACGCAGCCGCCGACTTGGTATGAGTACTATAAGAATTGTGAGTTTGATTCCGTTCCCTTTGAACCAATGCACAAAAATGCCATCTTTACTTGTGAGTCCCCGTACTTCGCGTTTGGTGCCGAAGCCACGGAGGTGGAGCCTTTGAGGCGGGAATTGCTTAGCGGATATTTTGGTGCCATCGCGGCCATGGACGAGGGCGTCGGAAGGATTATGAAGGAGTTGGAGGAGCAGGGCATCCTGGATGACACCATCGTGGTTTTTACTTCGGACAACGGAATGAATACCGGCCATCACGGCATCTGGGGAAAGGGAAATGGAACCTACCCGCAAAACATGTATGACACTTCCGTGAAAATTCCGTTCATTCTTTTTGACGCGTCGCAAGACGAAAAGGGAGTGGTTAGGGAAAACCTATACAGCCATTATGACTTTATGCCGACATTGGTAGAACTGCTGGACTTAAGGCTGACGAAAGAGGAGCAGGAAAAGCTAAAAGTCCTGCCGGGACACAGTTTTAAGGCGGCGTTAAAGAGCGAGGAACCGGACGAGGACAAGGCCGTGGTGATTTACAGCGAATATGGTCCGGTTCGCATGATTCGGACGAAAAAGTGGAAATATATTCATTGCTATCCGAAGGGGCCAAACGAGTTGTACGACTTGGAGCATGACCCGGGTGAAGCGAAGAACTTGATTGACGCGCCGGAGCATCAGGAGCGGGCGCATAAAATGAAATGGCAGTTGGACAGCTGGTTCGTGGAGTACGTGGATCCGCGCAAGGACGCGACCAAGGACAATAATACCGGGAACGGGCAGATTTGTAAAAACGGTCTGGATTCCAACGGCAGAAAATGCTTTACCAACATGCCGACGATTGGCGTGCCGTACATGGAGGCCATCGACCTGATGAAACAGCAAGTGGCAAGGTACATCCAACCAGAGGAGAAGTGAAAATACGCACTGCGGCGTGCGCGGTAGTACGATGTGCGAGGCGGCTGCCGCAGTGTGTATTTTGTCAGCATAGCTGACTTGTGCGCCGCCGCAAGAACGCCGGTGGCGTTCTTGAAATTTACGCATGTTTTAGGGCGTATTCTTTCTTATAAACGGACGGCGAGACCCCATGGTGGTTTTTAAATACCCTGCTGAGGTGGGAGGGCGTGGCAAAGCCGCACAAATAAGAAATTTCGTCCAGGGTCAGGCTGGTGTCAATCAGGTATTGTTCCACCATGTTCAAACGTATGCCCGTCAGGAGGGAATTGAACGTGTCGCCCGTTTTTTCTTTTACGATTTTACAAATATATTGCTTGCTGAAATGAATGTGTTCCGATAGGGTGCTCAAACTGGCGGTTTGATAATTCTGCTTTAAATACGTTACAATCTGCTGATACTGCTGGTCGTGCCGCGAGACCTTGACGGAAGAGTCCATGGTCGTGTTTTCATCGCGCAGGATGGCGGCAAATAAAAGGGTGAGATAGCTTTTCATCGTGCTGTTGCTATATTTGTCCTGGTTGATATATTCCGCAAAAATGGTCAGCACGAATGTCCGAATGGCTTCATTTTCCTTTGTATGCAGAGCCAGATAGGTCATCGTATGCTTGGCGGCAAGCGAGTTTGCGATAAAGCTTGTAATCATCGGGTGCTCCTGGAAGATGCTTTTATATTCCGCCGCGACGAAGGAATTCCTAAGGTTTAAGCAGATGCAAATGCTTTCCAGGGAAGTCTCCAGGGCATAGTAAACGCCGGACGGGACGAGGTAAAAATCCCCGGCATTTAATGTAAAGGACTGGTCGTCCAAATGTAGCGCGCCATGCCCCTCCATGAGGTAAATCAAGGTATAGTAATTACATTTATGGCGGAGCGCGTTCGGAAAATTGAACTGCTTCGCCGCAGAAAAGTCATATCCGCTGATAATGTTCATGCCATCGGTAATGATTCCCACGTCGGTAATATGTTTGGGTAACTTCACGCTGTTTAGTGCGAATGGAAAATAAAAACGGGACAGATTTTGACTTTTAATAATGTAATTGTTAAAATACTCCTCGTAAGTCTTATAGTCGTTGTAGTTCTTGGGAGACTTGGAATATTCTATAAAGGAAATCTCCAGGTTCGTCAGGTTCTGGAGAATATGGTAAACTTGTTTGTCATCAACGAACTTCATCGAAAATATCCCCCCATATCAAAAATGATTCCGATTTGAGCCTGCGCGATCCATAGTGGTTGGCAGACACTGAAAAGAAAGCGAAAACTTATAACGACAATTACAGTATAGTCGGTTTTTGTGAAAAAGGCAAGAATTGTTTCATCAGAGATAAGCCGGTTGGAAAATGATTCGTAAAAGCCAAGAAATGGGATATCCAAGAGATTCAAAGAATCCAAAAAAGTAAGTAAAATAAAAACAAGAATACAAAAGGGATGTTTTTGTGGAAAAAGGTCTCGAATTTTTTAAGACATAGGAGGGCACGATGGAATTTACAATTAGAAATGACGTGGAAAGGGAAAAGACAAATAAGCATTGGCAATATTGCGTCGGTTCCGGTCAGGCGAAGTTGGCGCTTCGCTCCGATTATGCAAAACAATTGAAGTTTATCCATGACGAGCTGGGGATTGAAAGGGTGCGGTTTCATGGCATTTTTGACGACAGCATGCAGGCCTACATGGGATTGGATGATTTCATGCCGTTGCCGGGGAGCAAAAGATTTCGCAATTATTGTTTTCATCAGATTGGCGTGGCATATGACAATGTGCTGGCGGCGGGGATGAAGCCGTGGGTCGAGCTGTCATTTATGCCTTCACGATTGGCGAAGTCCAACAAGAAGGTGACGGTCAACGCGGACGGGCGTTGTACCATGCCGAAAAATGACAAGGAATGGGAAACGTTCATTCAGGCGTTTATTCGCTTCTTGATTCATCGCTATGGGAGGAAGGAAATCGTGACATGGAATTTCGAGGTGTGGAACGAGCCCAACATGTCTACCTTTTTCAATGGCACGCAGCAGGATTATTTTCACTTATATGAGATCACCGCAAGGGCAATCAAGGCCGTCGACCCGGATATCATGGTGGGCGGGCCGGCCACGGCGACCGGATGCTGGATCGGGGAGTTCATAGATTTTTGTGAGAAAAATAAGGTGCCGTGCGATTTTATTTCCACGCACAATTATCCGGGGGACGGCATCGGGGAAGTATTTCTTGGAAAGCTTATGTTCGACGCGATTGTGGGCGGCGCGCGGCGATTGCATAAAATCGGGTCGGGCAGGACGCTTGACGGATGCCAGGCCGTCATGGTGGACAAGTCGGAGCAGGAGGAAATGCCTAAGGGACAGATGCGCGTAATGGCAAAGAGAGTATATGACACGGTAAATGGAAGGTATCCGATTTATTTTACTGAATGGAATTGCAACGCCATCCTGATGTCGGCGACGAATGACACGAAAAAGGTATCCTGCTTTCAAGTCAAGTCCATCAGCGAGATGGAAGGCTATGTGACGGGGAGCTCGATTTGGGCGTTCAGTGATATTTTTGACGAATTCATGATGATGCCGGACGAGTTTTCCGGTGGATTCGGCCTGCTGACGGTGAGCGGGATTCCCAAGCCGCAGTTCTACGCGCTCAAGCTGATGAGCATGGCGGGGGAGCGAAAATACAAGCTTCCCTATACCAATGACGAAATCGAGGTTACGGTATATGAGAGCGAGAGGCAAAAGCAAATATTCGTATACCGGCAGCGCATGAAAAACGTGAACGAACCGGCGATGCCCTACCGAATCAAGATGGAACTTCCACAAACCGTGAAAAGCATCACGCGGTACCAGATTGACGATACACATTGCAATCCGAAGAAAGTGTGGGAGGACATGGGAAAACCGATGGAGCTAAACAAAAGCGAGATTGAAAAAATAAAAGAAAAATCGTCATTGAAAGGAACGGCAGTGGAAGAAAGACGCGAGGACGGAAACGTCGTTCTTGAAAACAAGCTGGGGGTAAATGATTTACATTGCTATGTCATCGAGTTGGAATAAAAAATGCCAGGCGCAAGGGAGGGCGGATGCCGGTCACGTTCCCGGGTTGTTATGAGGACACGTCGTTTTATCCCAATTTCCTGAGAGGATATAATGACGTATATTACAATGTTCATTCTGGCAGCCCCGTGCGGTTTTGCTTTTTTTTCTTTTTGGAAAAGAGAAATTCTGTTTCCCGTATTGACATGCGTTTTGTTTCACCAGAGACAAAAACGTGCTAAAAAATTCAAAAATCACGGGTGTTTGAATATGGCAGAGATTCAAATGAGGCAAAAAGGAGGATACAATTAGTGTCAAGAAAATAAAAAGGAATAGGGAGGTACTGGGAATGAGTACACAGGTACAAAGGTTGAATATTGCCGATGAAAAATTTCCTGGGAAGAAGGCGTTGGGATTTTCTCTGGTGAGGCTGGGAAATATCCTCGCGGGATTGATGATCGGTGAGATTACTTATTTTGCAACGAACAGTCTGGGGCTGGCAGCGGCGGCGATTTCCATGGGTGTGGCAATCAAGACGGCTATCGATGCGGTGACGGATTTGATTATGGGAACGATTGTGGATCGGACGCACACGAAGTTCGGGAAGGCCAGGCCGTATGTGTTTGCTGGGATTTTGATGTGGCTCTCTCTGGTAGCGTGCTTTGCCGTCCCGACAAGTTGGTTTGCCGGGTTGTCCGCCGAGAGCAGGAACATGGCACTTGTCGTGTACATCACGATATTTTCCACGTTGGAAAGCGCGGTATTTTCCACGATGGCGGCCATTGCCTACGAGACGCATATCAAGCGCGCCATCGTAAAAGAAGATAATCGAATCAAGGCCTTGACCATTATCGGCGTGATTTATGCGATTGGGTCGCTTGTCCTGCAGATGGGACTTCCGGCCATCATCAGCATCTTCCACGGCTCACAGCAGGGATTCATTATTATGGCGGTCGTGACGGCTGTGTTTGGCATTTTCTCGTGTATCGCTTGTTTCGTCCTCTGTCCGGAGTATACGGAAGAAGAGTTGGCGGCATTTGGCGGTTATGACGCGAAGCAGGCCAAAGAAAATGTTCCGATAGGTACGTTTCTAAAAAGCGTGTTAAAAAATAAATATCTGGTGATGTACACGATTATCAATTTTTTGTACATGATGATTTTGATGAGTTCCTTTACCGTGGGACAATATTATTTTCAGTATGTGTTTGGAAATCTGGCGACATTTTCCATTGTCATGGCGATGTCGGCTCTGATGCTTCCGATTTACATCTTTATTCCGAAGATTTGTAAGAAGTTCGGAGTGGCCACGGTTATTAGCGGCACCATGGTGATTGCCTGCGTCGGGGTCGTTATCCGCCTACTTGCGCCGACCCTTTTACCGGCACAGTGCATCGGGTATTTGTGTGTCAGCCTGCCCAACATCTTTGTCGCTTGTGTCGGCTCGCAGATTAACTTTGAATGTATGGAATACGGGCGTTATAAAACCGGAGTTATTGCAGAGGGAATGTACTCGGCGTTTGTAAGCTTTGCCCAGAAAATGTCCACCAGTTTAAGCAGCGTCATGGTTGGCGTGGTTCTTTCCACGACGGGATTTGATGCGTTGACGAAAGCCGTTATGGAAAATGGATTTAAAGATTGGGAAGAGTTGGCCGCCCTCGGTGACGCGGGATTTAATCAGTATGTGGCAGGCGGTGTGGAAACGGTGAACGGGGCAATGAATGGAATCAGCTTTGCCTATAACTGGATTCCGCTTATCTTTCTGGTGATTAGCATTATTCTGTTCCGTTTCTTCCATCTGGAGTCTGACTTGAAAAAACTGCGCGTGGAAAACGGCCTGAACGAGGACGGAAGCGCGAGGGAGTAACACGTTTGGAACAAGGAAGGAATTAGAAAGAGCCGCCATTTGGCGGCCTTTTTAAAACAGCCGTGGCGGCGCAGGTCAAAAAGAGAAAAAACGCAAAAAAGTTGGAATTGGAAGTGCGGGGAAGGAGAAAACAGAATGAAAATAACAAGCTTTAATCAGAACTGGAAATTTTATAATGACATGCGGGGGACGGATGAGCAAATGGTAAACCTACCCCATGACGCGATGTTGACGGAAAAGCGTCTGGCAAACGGGAAGACGGGGGCGGCGGGAGGATTTTTCCCGGGCGGCCGTTACGTTTACCGAAAAAATCTGTTCGGGGCGGAGGAATATAGGGACAAATCCATCTATTTGGAATTTGAAGGAATTTATATGAAATCCACCGTCTATCTCAACGAGGAAAAGGTGGGCGGTTGGATTTATGGGTACACGGGCTTTTACGTGGATTTGACCGACAAGCTTCGCATCGGCGAGGACAATGAAATCAAGGTGGTGGCAGACAATACGCAGACCCCCAACAGCCGCTGGTATTCCGGCAGCGGGATTTACCGTAACGTAAACCTTCTGGTGGGGGACAAACGTCATGTCAAGTTGGACGGCGTGAAGGTGGTGACGGAGCGTATTCATCCGGCAGTCATCTCCGTGCGGACGGAGGTGGATGATGTTCATGCTGACGGCTTTCATGGCGACGGTTCTCATGATGCCGGTTTGAACCGGGAAACGGCCTTTGCCGATTTGGACGTGAAGGTCGAGGTGTATGAGTACCATAAAGGGTTTGACACGACCGGAAAAATAAAGGCGTTGGAGGACGGTGACGTTCCGGTTGCGACCGGAAGCGGCACGGATTGCCGTATCGAGATGGGGGATGTTGCGCTGTGGGACGAAGAATCTCCCAACTTGTATCAGGTTCGCGTGATGTTGATGGAAGGGGAAATGCTCGTAGACGAGCAATCCGTGGTCACGGGGATTCGCCTGCTTGACTGGAACGCGGAAAAGGGAATCCTGGTAAACGGTAAAAGCGTGAAGCTGCGGGGCGGCTGCATTCACCATGACAACGGCATTCTGGGAGCTTGTGCGCCCTATGCGGCGGAATATCGGAAGGCGAAGATATTAAAAAAAGCGGGATTTAACGCAATTCGTTCCGCGCACAACCCGATTTGCAAGGAAATGCTGGCGGCGTGTGACGAACTGGGAATCTATGTCATGGACGAGACATTTGACCAGTGGCAGTTTCCCAAGACCAGTTATGATTATGCGCTCTATTTTGACAAGGAATGGGAGAAGGATTGCCGTGCACTGATTTTGAAAGACCGCAATCATCCGTCCGTTATCATGTATTCGATTGGAAATGAAATCGGGGATACAGGAAAGGCAAGTGGAAAGGAAGTCAGCCGCCGTTTATCACAATTTTTCCATAAGCATGACGCGACACGCCCCACGACGAACTGCATCAATCCCGTGGTATCCGCGATGGGCGGGACTCCGGGGGCGAAAAACGTGACGGCGGACGATATCGTAAATCCATACGAGGAGACGGCGGGAAGCCAGGCGACGGCGAGCCTTCTGGCCAATATGATTGCGACGATGGTTCCGATTATTTCCAGGGTGCTGGGAAAGCCTAAAAAAGTGGAAAAACTGCTGCGGCCTTGTTTTGACGAGGTCGATATCGTGGGATACAATTATGCAGAGCAGTGCTATGAGCCACATCATGAGTGGGCACCAAAGAGAATTATGGTTGGCTCGGAAACATACCCGCAGAGCGTGGCTATGCGGTGGCCGATGATTATGCGCAACCCATATGTCGTCGGGGACTTTATGTGGACGGCAGTGGACTATCTGGGAGAGGCCGGGGTCGGCGTGCCGATTTATGGAACGACGAGAGGTGGATTTAACCGCCCGTACCCTTGCATAAGCGGTGGATGCGGTGTCATTGACTTGGTTGGACGAACCGAAACCGAAGGTTATCACGCGGCGATTGCCTGGGGACAATATCATAAGCCTTATATCGCTGTTCGTCCGGTCAATCATTCCGGGGAAAAATATTTTTTCGGTACATGGAGAGGAACCGACGCGGTGGCCAGTTGGAGTTGGACGGGAATGGATGGGCGCATGGCAGAAATTGAAGTCTACAGCGAAGGAGAGAGCGTGGAAGTGTTTCAGGACGGCGTTTCGTTGGGAAAACAGATGTTGGAGTACTGCAAGGCCAAATATAAGACGACGTATCGGGCGGGGGAACTGAGAGCCGTCAGTTATGATGAAAAGGGAACCGTACTGGGCGAGGAGACGTTAAAGAGCGCTGGACAAGGCATGAGGCTTTTGGTGTCGGCGGAAGCGACCAGGTTGAGGGCGGACGCGGAGGACATGACGTTCGTGTCCGTGGAGCTTACGGACGAGAATGGCATCTTAAAATTACTGTGCGACCGGAAAGTGGATGTTTGCGTGAGCGGCGCGGGCGTGCTGGCGGGCATCGGCAGCGGAAACCCGGTGACGGAGGAATCCTTCTTGGGCGACAGTTATACGACGTGGTTTGGCAGGATGGGTTTTTATGTCAGAAGCAACGGGGAAACGGGGACGGCACGCGTGAAAGTTTCGGCGAACGGCGTGGAGGATGAATGCATCGAGTTGACGTTTTGTTAGGTGCTTGTGGCAAGGAAGCTCCGCGCGACTATACCAGGCTCGAAAAGATTGTGCCAAGTAGTGCGGAGTGTATTCACTCGTAAGCGTTTATGATAGGGAGGTTTGATGATGATTCAGGCAATTGCACTTTTGACGGAGTATATGGAAAATCCAATCGGGATTGACAGACGCACGCAACGTCTGTCGTGGAAGGTGAGCGGCGCGAAAAAACAAAGTGCCTTTGAGGTAAGAACGTCCTTAAACGGCGGAAAATGGGTATCCCAGGGGAAGGTTTCTACGAATCGGATGTATACGAGGCTTGAGCTTGCGTTTCAAAGCCGGGACATCGTGCGTTGGCAGGTACGGCTGACGGATGAAAACGGAAAGGAAGGAAAATGGAGCGAGGAAGCCGTTTTTGAAATGGGTCTACTGGAAGTGACGGATTGGAAGGCAAAATGGGTCATGGGAGATTATGAGCATGACAAGAACGCGAAGGTGCGCTATCCGGTGGATTGTTTTAAAAAAGAGTTCCATTTAAAGGGAGAAGTGAAAAAAGCACGGCTGTACGCCACGGCGTGCGGCATGTACGAAGTGCGGATAAATGGGAGGAAAGCGGGGGAGTGGGTTCTCGCGCCCGGCTCGACGGCATTTCAAAAGAGGGTGCATTACCAGACGTATGACGTAACGGAACTGCTGGAAGCGGGGCGGCAAGGGCAGCAGGAAAGTCAGGCGCAGGAAAGACAAGAGCGGCAGGAGAGCCGAGAACGGCGGGCGGATGAAGCGCGGCAGGTTCTGACGATAGAGCTGGCCGACGGATTTTATGCCAGCCGCCAGGGCGTGTTTGGCAAGGGCAAGCCGTATGGGTATGAGCCGAAGGTATGTGCGCAGTTGGAAGTTTCATACGCGGATGGCACGGCGGAAGTGATTGGAACCGATGAGACATTTTCGTGGTCCAATGACGGGGCGATTCGTCAGGCGGATTTAAAGGACGGGGAAATCGTGGATTATAACCATGAGCCGACGTATTCGGGGCATGCGAGGAGGACGGACTATGCGGGAGTCGTTTGTGCCTCGAACAGCGTGTCGGTGCAGGAGATGGAGCATTTTTCAAATCCGCGGGTGATTCACTGCCCGGATGGAAATACGGTGCTCGACTTCGGACAAAATATTGCGGGGTACATGGAAGCGGCATTGCAGGGACCAAAGGGACACAAGTGTTCCATGGTGTTTGGGGAGCGCTTGAATGAAGAAGGCAATTTTTCCTATACCAACATTTCCTGGGAAGGGGAGTATACGACGTGTCATTTTCAGACAAACGATGTCATTTGTGACGGGGCGCGTCACACCTACAAACCGAAATTTACCGTGATGGGATTTCAGTACGTGTTGCTTCTTGACTGGCCGGAGGAGGTCTCGGCAAAGAATTTTACCGCAATTGCGGTGTATAGCAAAATGAATGAGACGTTTACCTTTTCATCCTCGGAGGGCGGGCTGAATCAAATCGTCAAAAATACGTTCTGGAGCGTGAAAGGGAATTTTCTGGACGTGCCGACGGACTGTCCGACCAGAGAGCGCGCCGGATGGACGGGGGACGCGCAGTTGTTTTTCAATACGGGAAATTATATGATGGATCAGCGGGCCTTTTTCCGCAAATGGATGCGCGACGTGGCCGACTGTCAGAAGGAAAACGGGTTAGTCTATAATGTGAACCCGTCCAATTCGAACGCGCCCGCGATTCTGGAATGGCTGTCCGTGGAGGGTAGTGCCGGATGGGGCGACGCGATGATTTTGATTCCGTATTATTATTGGAAACGCTATGGCGACGACGCGTTGATTTGTGAGTTTTGGGAAGAAATGGAACGTTGCTTCGCGTTTTACAAACGAAGGATGGGCAAGCGAAATCTCTTGTCGCTATTTTATCCGAAACGAAGCAAATATGACAAATACCTATGTGCTTGCGGCAGGGATTTTGGAGAGTGGACGGAGCCGGATGACTGCGCACCGCCAAAATCAAAAATGATAATTCCGATGGCCGAGGAGGCGACCGCCTATCTGGCTTATACGGCAAATTTGATGCGGAAAATGGCCTCGCACCTGGGAAAGGCGGAAGAAGCTAAAATCTACAAGGAAGTCGCGGTCAATACGACAAAGGCGTATAATTATTACTTTGTGAAGGGCGGTGACATTTCGACAAATCGCATGTGCAAATATGTGCGTCCTTGTGGTTTGGGGCTGGCGCAGGGAAAGTCAAGGGAAAAGCTGTTGCAAAAAATCGTGGAATTGAACCGGGAGCGGGAGTACAAGATTGGTACGGGTTTTTTGGCCACGCCGTTTGTATTTGAAATGCTCTCGGAGGCGGGGGAAAGTGACGACGCGTTTCGCATGTTGATGAACCCGGAGCTTGGATGGATGCAGCAGGTAAACGAGGGAGCGACGACCGTGTGGGAGAACTGGACGCCGGACGCGTCCTTGAACCATTACTCCAAGGGTGCGTGTTGCCAGTGGATTTTTGACTGCGTATGTGGGGTGAAATTGGATGGCAGGGAAAATCATTTCGTCATCGAGCCGCATGTCATCAGCCAGTTGGATTGGATTTCATTTTCCTATGATTCGGTTTATGGAAAGGTGGAAAGCGGCTGGAAAAAGACACGGGACGGATACGTGTTTGACATCGTGATTCCGGCAAACTGTGAGGCGGAGGTTCGGATTCCCGGGAAAGAAGCGCGGGTGTTGGACGCGGGACATCATGAGATTGAATGTGCCGGGCGTTGATGAAAAGGAAGTAAGCAAAGAAACACCCCGATGAAGCTTTCGGGGTGTTTTAAAAGAGGCACAGACCGGATTTGAACCGGTGATCAGGGTGTTGCAGACCCACGCCTTACCACTTGGCTACTGCGCCTAGTTATGAGCACATTATAGTATATGCACTTTGCAACAAAAAGATTATACCAAATTATGGTTTCCACGTCAATTCTTTTTTTGCGTAAACTTATGTTCTCTTTTCTGTCTCTTTTCTGTCGATGTTACTTTCCCCACCCCGTGAAAAGTAACTTGTCGATATTTTTGCAAATCGCGCTGATGCGCCATATCAACTGGAAACCATGAAAATGACCGCGTCCAAACGAGGCAAAAAGTTCGTTCGGGGCGGTCATTGTACCGGCATAAAAACTTGACAAAAAGAGAAACAAGCTTTTACAGATGCCAAATATCTTCGTTGTACTGATCGATTGTTCTATCAGAGGAAAAGTACCCGGCCTTGGCGATGTTTACCAGCATTTTTTTCGCCCATGCCTCGCGATTTTCATAGTCGGCGAGTGCCTGGTCCTTCACCTTCACATAGTCCTGGAAATCCAGAAGCGTCATGAACCAGTCTTTGTTGACGAGTTCCGAATAGAGCCGCCGCAAGTTCTCTTCCTGCCCGATGGATAAAAGCTGCGGGCTTACGATGAAGTCCACGCACTGGCGGATGTCCTCGTCACTTTCGTATATTTCCTTGGAACAATAGTCGGCTTTTTCGTAATGCTCGATGACCTTTTCACTGGACTCCCCGAAGATGTAAATGTTGTCCTTGCCCACCAGGTCGCCGATTTCCACGTTCGCGCCGTCAAGCGTTCCCAGCGTCACGGCTCCGTTCAGCATGAACTTCATGTTTCCGGTGCCGCTGGCCTCCTTGGAGGCGAGGGAAATCTGTTCGGAAACGTCGCATGCCGGAATCAACTTTTCCGCCGCGGTCACGTTGTAATTTTCCACCATGACGACTTTCATGTAAGGCTCCACGTCCGGGTCGTTTTTGATTAATTCCTGCAGGCAAAGCAAAAGATGAATGATGTCTTTTGCGATGACGTAGGCGGGTGCCGCTTTCGCGCCGAAAATGAACGTCACCGGAGTGGTCGGCTTATGGCCGTTTTTGATTTCCAAATATTTCTGAATGATATACAAGGCGTTCAATTGTTGCCGTTTATATTCGTGGAGTCGTTTGCTCTGGATGTCGTAAATGCTGTTCTCGTCAATTTCCACGCCCGTGTTGTGCAAAATAAATTCCTTGCAGGCTTTTTTTGCGTTCGCCTTGATGGCCAAAAGCCGCGCCAGCACTTCGGAATCGTCTTTATATTTCAACAGTTTTTCCAAAGCGAAAGCGTCTTTCTTAAAGTCATCCCCGATAAGCGAGGTAATATAATCGGTCAATTCGTGGTTGCAGTGCATTAGCCATCGGCGGAACGTGATGCCGTTGGTCTTGTTGTTAAATTTTTCCGGATAGATTTCGTAAAAGTTTTTCAACTCGCTATTTTTCAAAATGTCCGTGTGAAGTGCCGCCACGCCGTTGATGGAGAAACCGTAGTGGATGTCCATGTGCGCCATATGCACCAGGTCGTTCTTGTCGATGATGGCAACGGATTCCTGCGGAAATTTCTTTTTCATCCGTTCGTCAAGCTTGCGGATGATGGGAACGAGGTGCGGCACCACGTCCATTAGATAATCCATCGGCCATTTTTCCAAGGCTTCCGCCAGAATGGTGTGATTCGTGTAGGCACACATGCGGGACACGATTTGGCACGCCTCATCGAATTCGATTCCCCGTTCCGTTAAAAGGCGGATGAATTCGGGAATAATCATGCTTGGATGGGTGTCGTTGATTTGTACCACCGCATAGTCCGCCAAGTCGTGCAGCGTGCAGCCTTTCTTTACCGCCTCGTCCAAAATGTACTGGGCGGCGTTGCTGACCATGAAATACTGTTGGTAAATTCGAAGCTTCCTTCCTGCGTCGTCGCTGTCATCCGGGTATAGGAACAGCGTCAGGTTGTGCAGGATATCCTTTTTGTCAAAGGAAATGCCGTCACCTACGATGTCCTCGTCCGCGATGTCAATGTCGAACAAGTGAAGCTTGATGGACTTGTTGTGGTATCCGGCCACGTCCATGTCATACAAAGAAGACTTTAGCGCGAACCCGCGATAAGGTATCATGTAGGATGTGTCCGTGGACTTAAGCCAACTGTTTTCGGCAATCCAAGGATTTGGCGTTTCATTTTGCAAATGATTGTGAAATTCCTGCTTGAAAAGCCCCAGGTGGTAATTTAAGCCGATTCCCTCGCCGGGAAGCCCCAGCGTTGCGATGGAGTCGAGGAAACAAGCCGCCAGCCTTCCCAGCCCGCCGTTTCCAAGGGACGGTTCCGGCTCCGCCTCTTCGACCTCGGCCAGTGACTTTCCGTTTTGCTTCAAGAATTCGGCCACCTGGTCGTAGATACCGAGGTTAATCAAGTTGTTTGACAATAGCTTGCCAATCAGGAACTCCGCAGAAATGTAATACACCTTTTTCTTTCCGTCTTGGTAGCCCTTGTTGGCCAGCAATTGCTTCGTATGGGTCAATAACGCCTGATATAATTCTTCATTCGTACATTGTTCACAATCCTTGTGGAACATGTCTTGAATGAGATTTTCCAATTCTTTCATACTAATTACATCTCCTTCCACTATGAGCACTTGGCACCTGTATTGTAGGTGCTTACGTGCGAATGCGGTTGCGGGTCACTTGGCGAGGTTTTTTCGAGTCTAGTGGCAGCGCAACATCTGCTTTTCTTCTGAGCACTAATCGCGTCACTTATAATATCATGCCTGAAAAGGGAAAAAATACAACAAAATTGTTCTTTTATAATAAATTCCTGCGGAATTTACTTGGCGAAATCCCATTGGCTTGTTCAAATTTTTTAATAAAGTAGCTGGTATTGTTGAATCCGGTGCGCAAGGCAATCTCGGTGACGGAGTCCTGGGTATGCATCAAAAGTGTTTTCGCCTTTTCGAGACGGAGGTCGTTAAGATACCCGATCAAAGTCTTGCCCGTATATTGCCGAAAGATTTTCATAAAATAATACTCGCTGAAATTAGAGGACAAGGCCAAATCCTTCGCGGTTAACGTTTCCGAATAATGCTGGTTCATGTAGTCAATCACCCGTTTGATGGAGGATAAGTTCTTATTGTGCTCCGTGTCCGTGGGGATGATGTAGTTGGCGACCAGCATTTCATGGAAAAACTCATAAAGCAGAGCCTTCAACTTGACGAAATAGTACGCTTCCTTTAGCCGGTGGCAGTCGTGGATTTGGAAAAAAAGCCGATAAATCTTTTCATAGTTCTTGTCTTGCGGGCAAATTTGGTGCACGAATTCCGCCCGGTTTTCCATTAGCGGCGAGATGACCCGTTCCTGGCAGAGGTCGCCGGCACTGCCACGCAAAAATTCCAAATCAAAAACGATGCTTTTGAAATATAAAATATGTTTCAAGTCCGTTTTTATGCCGTGGAGCACGCCGGGATTCACGATAAGAAGGTCGCCTTTTTTCACCCGCAGGCTTTCGCGGTTTAGACGCACCATGCCGATACCGTCTTCGATGCAAATGATTTCCATTTCGTCGTGCCAATGATTGTAGAGAGTGTGGAATATGGCGCAGTTGTCGGTGTAAGTCTCA
This sequence comes from uncultured Faecalicatena sp., assembly GCA_948468385.1. GTDB lineage: Bacteria > Bacillota > Clostridia > Lachnospirales > Lachnospiraceae > Schaedlerella. Next base: position 41,699 of record CAOKHZ010000023.1, read on the forward strand.
ATCGGGAGCTCAAATGAGCCGTGCGTGTTTCGCTCTTTCAAAGTGTTGTCCACTTCGGACGGGGCTTTTAAAGCAAGGGCGACTGTGGAAAAAGGGGATTGGTTTTGCATAAATATTCCTCCGTGTATGTAAAACATTATAATAAAGTATAAAAAATGTAAGGGCGAAAGTCAATGCAAAGCGAAAGGCCGCGCCACGGACAATGCGGAGTCATCCATTGTCGGCGCGCCTTATGAGGATAACGAAAATGCGATTTCCCGGGTGTGGGACAATCAAGTGGTCACGGAGTAAGCGGATTAACGCTTCTGGGTTTGTTTTCGATACTGCATCGGTGTGATGCCATATTGTTTTTTAAATAAATTCTGAAAATAGGATTGGCTGGAAAAGCAAAGATAGTTGCTGATTTCCGCGAGGGTCCTGTCGCTGTAGGTGAGCATGCTCTTTGCTTCTTCCAATTTACATCGGGTGATAAAGGCACCGATATGGATGCCCAGTTCTTTTTTAAAGCATTTCATCATGTAGGAGGAGCTTCTGTGGACGTGTGCCGCCACGTCGTCAACGCCAATAGGCTCATTGGTGTGGCTGCGGATGAAGTTCATGCACTGGTACACGTCGGGAGAAACGCCCTCCGGCATCTGCGTTTCGCTTAACCTCTGGCAAAAATCCATCACCATGTGGTATTGCAGGGCGTTGATTTCCTCGATGGTTTGCAATTGTTCGCATTCCTGGATATAAAGGTCGACCAACTGGTATGTTTTCTCAATGTCCATGCCGCCCGGAATCGCGGCGAGCATCTCAATTTTTGTGATGGCCGAAATAAACAAGTTTTTCGCTTGCCGTATCGGGGTGTGGGCTATTTTCCCTTCTTTTAACAAAAGCGTGTTGTCGATAAGAAATTTTTTTAATTTTTCCACGTTTCCTTCTTTTACATATTGAAACATTTCCAATTCGAAATAATAGGTGTTGTGGCGGTCGTCATTTTCCATGGCATCCATTATGTTGTCAAGCTGGTGTTGGTTGCGGTTTTGAACGGCGTGGTCATCTTCTTTGTGTAAAAGTTCGTCGTTTGCTTCTTTTTGGTTCAGGCATTGATATAAAAACATGAGATGTTTCGCAAATTGATAATGGCTTGTTCGTGGAATGGAGCCGAGCAGCTCGGTGAATTGTTCCCGGTAGCCGAACGGAATCATCAGTTCGCGGATGAACTGGCGCACGAGCTGTTCTGTCACGGGCACGCTGAAAATAGGCCCCAGAATGACGTCGTAGTCCGTGCCGTCAACGTGTATCCGGCCATACTCGAAGTCAGGGGAAAGTCTACAAAATGCCGGGTTTTGCCTTTCATCCATCGGCCAAAGTTCCCAGTGGTGCTGGGACGGCAGCGATAGTAACTCGCCAAAGGCAGAATACTCTGGGACGCTGTCCTTTAAAAGGCTGATGGGAATGCTGGTGGCGGCGAAGAAATTTTTGCAAAATGCAACATAGTCCATCCTGGGTTCCTCCGTATTTTTTATCCTAATTTTGTTGTCATGTGTCCATCAGTGCCAACGTGTTTTATGTCTTGGGTATGTTTCCTAATTAGTTACTAATTAGTACCTTTTTGCCTTTAAACGCGAATCCGTAACAGCGAATCCGTTCTTTTGGAATTCCTCGCGTGACAAGCCCGTCCGCATATCCCATTTCCTCAATCTGCCGTAATGCCGCGGCCGCCGTGTCCTTTAGTGCCTTTTCCTCTTCCTTGTCATATACTTTGAATTCCAGGATAAGGGCATCGTCCATTTCGGGGTTTCTTGGCTCCAACATCACGTCATATCGGCCGAAGCCGCTCTCGCGATTGGACGTGATGATATATTTACTTTGTAAATCTACTAGCAGTCCGAGAACCAAACCATGGTAAAAGCGTTCGGGCGTTCTGCGGGAAGGACGTTTTCCCGTGTCAAAGTTACTGATAATTATGCCGGTGATTTCGTTCATATAAACGTTCATCGCCTTGAGGTCGCCTTGCAACAATGCTTTCACGAAGTCGTTATAATCCGCGTCCGTGCTCTTGAACCATCCGCGCACCATGATTTGGAACATCCGCTTTACTTCGTAATTGGTAAGCGTCAGTTCGTACTGCACTTCCTCACCGAATTCCAACAGTTCCATGCGATTATATCCTAACACCTTTAAGTAGCCGCTGGCCAGGAGAAGGCTCCAGATGGCGGACTCGTTTTCGTCAAGTTGGTTATAGACAATCTGCTCGTCGATGGGGGTCGTGATGGTTTCGTCCTGCAACAACGCCTCGAATTTTTCCTTGATGCGCCGGTTTCCCTCGCGTAACAGCTTGCCCACGAGGCTGTTGGAACTGGTATTGGCCCAATAAGTGTTATATTTGCCGGTATCCAGAAAATTCAGGATGGACCAAGGATTGTAGACGTCTGAATGGGTTCCAAAGGTAAAGCCGTCATACCACCGTTTTACATCCGCTTTTTCCGTTTCCAATCCGCATGTGTCAAGTGCGGTAAACACTTCCTCTTCCGTAAAACCAAATGCGGTGGCATATTCATCGGAAGTCGTGGTTACGACTTTGAGGTTGTTAAGGTCGGAGAAGATGGACTCCTTGCTGACCCTTGTAATACCGGTCATGATGGCTCGCTCCAACCACGGGTTGGTCTTGAAGGTGGAGTTGAACATGCTTCTGGTAAAGGCCACCAGTTCTTTCCAATAACCGTCCACGTAGGCTTCCTGCATGGGGGTGTCATATTCGTCCAAAAGGATGATGACCTTCTTGCCATAATAATGGCATAGGCATTTTGACAGATGATGAAGGGCCATCGTCGCGTCCGCGTCATCCATGTCCACCGTAATCCGGTTGAAAAATTCGCGATTCGTTTCTTCCGTGGCATCGTCGTGAAAAAGAAAGGCGTATTTTTCGTATAAGTCCACAAGCATTTGACAGATTTTCTTTCGCGTGGTGGCATAGTTCGTCTCCTTGATGTTGGCGAAGGACAAACTGATGACCGGATATGTCCCTTGTATGTTTCGATAGCATTCATCCTGCCAGATGGAAAGTCCCTCGAACAAGTCGCCGCGCCCCGCGTAATCAACGGAAAAGAAATGCTCCACCATGCTCATGTTCAATGTCTTGCCGAAACGGCGGGGGCGGGTAATCAGCGTGACACTGTCGCCGCTCTCCCACCATTCTTTGATAAAAGAAGTCTTGTCGATGTAAAAATAGTTTTTTTCGATTAAGTCTCCAAAATTCTGGATGCCGATTGCCACCGTCCTTGCCATGATAATGTTCATGCCTCCTATGATTCTATAAAATAACTGCTTTTTGAGTTTTTATGCTTTTGCGACAGTACACTAGGTTCTTTATTAATGAGTATAAAAGATATCCGGGAAAAGTGCAAGACGGAAATTTGTAATTTAGAATGGTATTTTACAATAATGAGGACGGTGTTTGTGATAGGATGCGAGTATAAGAGATAAGGAAGTTACGCTGCACTAGGCTCGAGGAAACTCCGCGCAACTAGGTTCGAAAGAACCTTACTAAGATGCGCGGAGTACATTCACACTAAGCTCGTGTGAAACCTCGCTAAGTGTTCATTGTAAGTTGCAGGTAACTACATTCGCACGTAACCGTCCAAAGAACGGACGGTAAGTGCTCATAGTAAGGGAGGACATATCATGAAGCATAGGATTCGTATTCACAAGGCGGAGCCGAACAAGGGCGTGCTGGATTATTCATATCTTTTGGACGCGCCGGCGGGGAAGCATGGGTTCGTTATAAGCCGAAAGGGGCATTTATACTTTGAGGATGGGACTCGGGCAAGGTTTTTAGGATTCAACGTTGCCACCAGGTCGAACACGCCAGATCACGAGACGGCGGACAAATTGGCGGAGCGTTTTGCCAGCATGGGGGTCAATATCATCCGCCTGCACGCGGCGGACGCGCCGGTCGGGGAAGAGCCATGGAGCTGGAGCAGTTGCAAGGAAGCCCCGCTGTTAGACTATACGAGCGGGAACAGCCGGACTTTCAACAAAGAGGGTTGGGACCGGTTTGATTATTTTGTGTCGAAGTTAAAGGAAAAAGGAATTTATTTGCATATTGACCTGATTGTCGCCAGGGAGTTTTTGGACGGGGACGACTTGGATTACCCAGGGGGCGCGCCGTCGTGCCTCAAACGGCATTGTATGTATAATGAACGTTTGATTGAACTGCAAAAAGAATATGCCAAAGAATTTTTACAGCATGTAAACCCGTACACGGGGTTGGCGTTAATTGATGACCCGGCGGTGGTCACGGTGCAGATTAATAATGAAGATTCGGCAATCAAGTGGCCGATGGGTGCGGATGCCGGCGAGCAGATGAAGCCGTACCGGGACGAGGTGCAGCGGCGTTTCAATCATTATTTGTTGATGAAATATTATACTCGTGAACGGTTGAAGGAAGCATGGACGTATAACGGGGTCTGCGCGTTGGGCGAAGACGAGGATCCGGCGACGGGAACCGTGCGCGGCGTGGACGGCGGATTTTATCAGCCGGCAAATGACCCGGACGGACGGTGGGACGCGGCGTGCGGACCGGCGCGCTACGCGGATTTCATGGAGTTTGGCATCCTCATGAATCGAAGGTTTTACCAGATGATGAAGGATTACTTGCATTCGCTGGGCGTGAAGGTGCCAATCGTCACCAGCAACCTGATTGCCGGGGCGGCTGACGTGTATGGACACACGGACGGCGACTTGATGGAGAACAACAGTTATTTTAACCATCCGTTGTTGCCGCAGCAGGGAAACAAGTATCTGGTGGCCGGACCGGCGGAATATGTTTCCACCAATCCACTGACCATGCAAAAGGGCATTGGCTCCATGTCCACGACGCTTACGAGTCTTGGATCGGTGGCAATCGTGGAGGGAAAACCATTCATGCTCAGTGAGTGGAACGAATATGGTTTGCACCCGTTTCATTCTACCGCGTTTTTGCAGGCCATTGCTTATGCCTGCCTGAACGATTGGGACGGATTGGTTTTGTACAATCACCACACGTCGGAAAAATGGGACGACCAGCCGGCAGATGAAATTGTGAGCGTGTTTGACGTGTATAATGACCCAGCGGTGGTCTGCCAGTGGGGATTTTTGGCCTCCGTTTTTCTTGAGGGCAAGGTGTCCGTGGCAAAAAATCTGGTGGACGTGGTTTATACGCAGAATGATTTGCGTACGCTGCCGAATTTCCATTCGATGCCGACCACGTTTTTCCCGTATGTTTCGGCGATGCGCAACGTATTTTTGGACGGCGGGGACGCGTACCAGGGCGACGCGGACGTGGCCGTCAACGCGGGATTTTTAAACGGGGCGGATTTGGCTGACGCGAAACACGGCATTTATTATGCTTGGTCGCCGTATCGGGACGTGATGCGCCGTTTTGAGGATAAAAACCGTCTTGTACGGGCGGCAAAGGGAACCCGTGAACTTCAATCCGGCGTACATCTGGGCGGGCAGGCGTTGGTATTTGACCAAATTTCCGATGTTGCCGGGGACGGGGATTACCGTGAATTTGCGAAGCTTTCCGGCCAGGCGATGAAGGAATGGGGAATATTGCCGGAGGATGCCGGATATGTGGATGGAAAATTAATCTCCGACACGAAGGAGCTCGTGTTCGACCCGGAGCATGCAAAATATGAAATTCAGACACCATATTGCGCGGCATTTAGCGGCGCGCCGGATGAAATGGTCGTGCTTTCCGACAAGGTGAGCGTGCAGTCAAAAAATGAAAGAATATCGTTGACATTGCTGCCGGTGGAGAAAGCGACGGCGACAGCGGGAGATTTTGCGAAAGGCACGGCGGGGGATTTTGCGAAGGGCATGACGCTGTCCGAGGCGGATGAATTCATCCTGACGGCGATGGGGACGACCGGCATGGACGAGACGGTGACAGGCCCCGGACCAGACGCGATGGGGATGCCCATGACGGCGGTGGAATTGAAAGGAAAATTATACGCCGAGACATTGGAAGGGAAGATTTTCGTGAAGGCGAAAGCGGCAGTGCTGCGGGTTCTAAATCCGGTGGGCGAGGTGCTCACGGAAATGCGGGGCGAAGCAAATGCGGAGGACGGAATGGACAAAGCGGCATCCGACGGCGTGATTTGCTTTGAAGTAAATGGTGAAGTGCCGGGGGTGCAGTATCATTTGGAAGTGAAAGCGTGAAGCACTTTGGACGGCGGTCTTGCAATTGGCATGGCCGCCGCGGTGCATATGGAATTAGAAAATCGTAAAATGGATAGGAGGAAAAGGGAAATAATGGAAAGTAGAAAAACGTGGTTCATGGCGACGGAAGACATATACGAATTTTCATCGGACGGCAACGCCTGCATCATTAAGGAGCCGCGGACGCCAAGATTTTGGTACAATTATTTATGGAACGAGGATCGCTACTGCGCGCAGGTTTCCCAGGTCGGCCATGGGCGCAGCTATTACCTCAGTGAAAAAGCGGACATGTGCATGATAAATAAGGATGACGCGCGGTACGTGTATCTGCGGGACGAGGAGACGAAAGAATGTTGGAATGTCGGCCTGGGACCGTTAAATACCGAGGTGGAGGAGTATCAGTGCACGCACGCCATCGGCTATTCCTTGTTACAGTCGAAATATCAGGAAATCGAAGCTTCCTGGCGCATTTTCGTGCCGCAAAAAGGGTTTCACGAGGTGTGGTCGCTGTGTTTGAAGAACACGGGAGAAAAGGAACGGACACTTAGCACGTTTTCGGCGGTGAGCTTTTCGCTGGAAGGATTTTCCTACCCGAGATATTATGAAATGTATCGTTGCATGAACACGGCCTTTGATAAAGAATTAAACGGGATTTACTGTGATTCCACCCACCCGTTCGCGCCGCATGGACGTTATCACGGGTTTTTGGCCTCCTCGGAGCCGGTGTTTGCCTATGACGGGGACTTGACGGCGTTTTGCGGCCCGACCAATACCATTACGGAACTGGACGCGTCGGCCACCGCGCTCTTTTCTCGACCGGACGTGGTGGTCAAAGGACAGGATTGCACGAATTCCGAGGCGGCATTATTTATTCTGGGCGGTGTGTTGCAGCACAAGATTACCTTGCAACCGGGTGAGTCGAGGGAAATTCACATGGCGTTTGGCATCAGCGAGTCACTTGAGGAAGCACGGGACGTGATGCGCCGGATGCGTGTGGAACAAGAGCTTCAAACGGCGCAGGAGGCATATTTTCACAAATACGATTCTCTTCTTGTGCAGACACCGGATGAGAAAATCAATCATGTCATGAACAACTGGCTCAAGAAGCAGGTGGATTTTTGCATCGTGGGGAAAAAAGGAGTTCGGGATAATTTACAGATTGCCGCCGCCTTGTTAGACTATAGGCAGGACAAGGCGAAGGAGGAGATTTTGGAATGCCTGCGGCATCAGTTTCAGGACGGCCACGCGGTGTTGACGTGGTATCCGTATGATGACACCCGTTACTCCGACCAGCCGTTCTGGATTATCTGGGCGGTTTGCCGGCTTGTGAAGGAGACGGGCGATTTCTCGATTTTGGAGGAAGCTATCGAGTGGCAGGACGGCGGGGCGGCGAGTGTTCTTTTGCATGTGAAGGCCGCGGTCAATCGTTTGCTGGCGGACAAGGGGCGAAACGGGCTGGTGCGCATTTATTTTGCGGACTGGAACGACGCGCTCAATGTGACTACGGACGAGGAAGCCGAGTCGGTCATGCTCTCGCACCAATTTTGTCTGGCACTAAAAGAACTGGAAATATTGATGAGATGGTATGGTGACGAGTCATACGCCAATGCTTTGGCCAGGGAATACCAAACGTTGAAGGATGATATCAACGCCCATGCATGGGATGGGAAATGGTACATGCGTGCACTTGGCATGGTAGAAAATATTGGTTCGAAGGACAGTGAGGGAAGCAAGATTTATTTGAACGCGCAGACGTGGGCGGTGCTTGGCGGCGTGGCGGACGGAGAGCGATTGCCCCTGGTGTTGGAGGCGGTGGATGGCATGGAGCACGATTTTGGATTTCCGTTAAATATGCCGCCGTATCCAAAGTATTCGCCAAACGTGGGGAGAATGTCGGGCATGTTGCCGGGACTGTTCGAGAATGGCGGCGTATATTGTCACGCGACCGGCTTCAAAATTTTGATGGATTGCAAGGCGGGGCGCGGCACGAAAGCGAAGGAGACGTTGAAAAAAATCATGCCGGACAGTGAGAAGAACCCGTCTTCACGTTCCGGCGCGGAACCGTACGTGTTTACCAATTGTTATTCTACCAATCCGGGATACTATGGGAAGTCCTACCAGTCCTGGACGACGGGAACCTCGGCTTGGTGCCTGATGGGGCTTTACGAGGGAATCCTCGGTGTCAAGGCGGACTATGAGGGCTTGCGGGTAGAGCCGTGTTTTCCGGCAGATTGGGATTACGCGGAAATGACGCGTACGTTTCGGGGCGCGAATTACCATGTGGTCGTGAAAAATCCGAATCACGAGGAAAACGGGGAGGCGGAAATCACCGTGGATGGAAAACGCGTTGCGGCGGCGATTTTGCCGGATTTCCAGGACGGGAAGACACACGAGGTGGAAGTGGTTTTGCGGGCGCGGATGAATTGCGATAGAAAAGAAGAGGTGTCTAAATGATGAAGATTTACGATTTTCGCATAGAGTATCAGAAGGAACCGCGAGGGTTGGCCGTCTGTGCACCCAGGTTTTCGTGGAAAATGGAATCGGACGAAAAAAACGTGGTGCAGAGTGCTTATCGGTTGAAAGTGTTCGATGAGGAAGGCGCGGCAAATGGCGGTACTGAGCAGGTTGATGACAAGACGCGGGGCGGTACCGTGGTTTGGGATACCGGCAGGGTGGAGAGCGACGCTTCGGTCTTGATTCCTTACGATGGCAAAGCGTTAAGAGAGGAAGCAAAGTATCGGGTCAGGCTTTTCGTGGAGGACAATTATGGAAATCTGGCGGAGGCCGAAACAACATTTTCCATGGGTGTATTTGACACGACACACTTACAAGCGAAGATGATTACGCACGATTTTGCCGAAGAAGAAACGGCATGTCCGATATTTTACAAGCGATTTGCGGTTACGAAGCCGGTGAAGATGGCATGCGCATATTCCACGGCCTGGGGCGTGTATGAGATGAGCGTGAACGGGCGGCGGGTCGGCGATGAGTACATGGCTCCGGGATGGACGGAGTATCACAAGCGTTTACAGTACCAATATCATGATATCACGGATATGCTGGAGACGGAAAATGTATTGGAACTTACAGTGGCAAATGGCTGGTATAAGGGGATTTTAAGTTTCGACTGCAAGCCGAACCGCTATGGCGACCGCGTGGCGGCTTTCGCGGAGTTGCACATTTTCTATGAGGACGGCAGCAGGGATGTCATTGCGACGGACGAGGACTGGGGCGTGCGTACCGGGCAAATTCGTTATAGTGAGATTTACATGGGCGAGACGTTGGACACGACAATCGGGATGGCATCGGGAAATGGCGAAGAGGGATTGGCAGCAGGGAGTGAACATGGCGAAGAAACATTGGCGGCGACCCGGGAAGATGGCGGAGAAAGCTTGGCCACAACGTCGGAACGTATCATCGAGGGCAAGGTTTCCGTGGTCAATTTCGACTCGTCCGTCCTCGTGGCGCAGGAGAGCGAGCCGGTTCGGGTGACGGAAAGGCTTTCGCCGAAGCGGATTTTTACCGACCCGAACGGGAACGTGCTGGTGGATTTTGGCCAGAACCTGACGGGACTCGTGGAGGTGCGGATAAAGGGGAAGAAAGGTCAAAAAATATCTCTTCGCCATGCGGAGGTGCTTGACAAGGACGGCGTGTTTTATCCCGACACGCTGCGCACAGCCATTTCCAAGGACACGTATATATTGAACGGGGAGGAACAAGTGCTGATGCCGCATTTTACGTTCCACGGTTTTCGTTATGCGCTGGTGGAGGGAGTTGAGGAGCCGGAGCCGGAAATGTTTACCGCTTGCGTGATGCATTCGAACATGGAAAAGACGGGAAGCTTCCATTGCTCCAACGAGGCGGTGAACCGTTTGCAGGATAATATCGACTGGAGCCTTCGGGACAACTTTTTCGATATTCCGACCGATTGTCCGCAGCGTGACGAGCGGCTAGGCTGGACGGGGGACGCGCAGGTATTTTCCTGGACGGCGGCATTTAACCGGGGGACGGCTTCCTTTTTCAGGAAATGGATGCATGACGTGGCGGCGGCTTCCTCGTTGGAAAAGGGCGTGCCGCATATCGTTCCGGACATCCAGGGGACGTACAGTTCGGCGGCATGGAGCGACGTGGCGGTCATCGTTCCGTGGGTCGTTTACCAGACTTACGGGGACACTCGCATTTTGCAGGATTCGTGGCAATGCATGCATGAATGGGTAGACTATATCCACAATCAGGTGAATGAGGACGGTTTGTGGAAGTCAGGATTCCAATATGGTGATTGGAAGGCCTTGGATCGGGAGATGCTGGGGGACGGCAGCGTGGGCGCGACGGACGTCTACCTGATAGCTAACGCATATTATCTGTATGTGACGGATTTGGTGGCAAAGACGGCGCGGGTGCTTGGCAAGACGGAGACGGCCGCGCATTATGAAAAATTGTATGCAGAGACGCTGGAATCCTTCCGCGAGGAATATTTTACCCCACGCGGACGCATTGTCAGCGAGACACAGACTGGGTGCGTGCTTTCTTTGCATTTTGGTTTGGCGAAAGAAAAAGACCGGGAAAAGATTTTGCGGGCATTGGTTGCAAATGTCGAGGACCATAAAAACCATTTGACGACGGGATTTGTCGGAACGCCGTACTTGTGCCACGCGTTGTCGGACAATGGGGCGCACGACGTGGCGTCGATGTTGTTTTTGCGCGATGACTATCCGTCCTGGCTGTATGGTGTGAAAATGGGTGCGACCACGATGTGGGAGCAGTGGAATGCGATTTATCCGGACGGGACGATGCCGCATCCGGGTTCGAATTCCATGAACCACTACGCATACGGCTCCATCGGCGACTGGATGTACCGTAAAATCGGCGGCATCAATCAGCTTGAGCCGGGATACCGTAAGTTTTATGTGAAGCCGATGTTCGTGCGGGGAATCGAGGATGCCTGCACGAAGCTGGAGACACCGTACGGAAAAATCGTTTCCGAGTGGAGTTGCCGGAACAAGAAAATCCGTGTGCGGGTCAAAGTTCCGGCAAATGCGTCGGCGGTGATTTATCTTCCAGAGAAGGAAAGGGCGATAGAGGTTGGTTCCGGCGAGTACGTGTATGAGTATGATACCACGACCAGCTTGAAAGCGGCGAGGTTTAGCCTGGACAACACGTTGGGGGAGATTATGGCGGAACCGTTGGGGAAACAGATGCTTGATGAGATGATGCCGGAATTGATGGCCAATCCGATGATTGAATACGCGAAGCAGATGACGCTGGCCGAGGGCATTAGTTCGGCACCGGCGGTGAAGGCGGCCTACGAGGCGATACTTGACGCGTTGAACGGGCAGGAAGAATAGAAAATTCTAGGATTAAACCATTGCGGAAATTTACAATTTCAAATATTATTTTGCAATAATGAAAGTCGCATCCGTGATAAGATATGGTACAGAAAGAGCGAGAACCCACGAGGCCGGACGGGTTCTCACATGGAAATTTGAATAATGGAGGAAGAGGTCATGAAAGGTAAGTTGGTTAAGAAGTTGTTGGCACTGGGTCTGGTCGCGGGCTTGTCCGTATCACTCTTGGCGGGCTGCGGCGGTAAAGGCGGCGATGGAGACGGTGGGGACGGCAGTAAAGGTGGGAAGGAAGTGACCGACGCGCAGAAGTTCACCTGGTGGATTTTCCAGACAGATGGTGTGGGAACTTATTATGAGGATTACAAAGACGCGGCCGCCGTACAGTGGATTAATGCCCAGTACTGGGACACGGAGAACGGCGGACTGGGTACGGAGGAAAATGGCACGAAGCTGCAGTTTGACTACATCGTGCCGATTGCCGGAAATGAGCAGGACAATTTTAATACAATGTTTTCTACCGGCGAGTATCCGGAGCTGGTCGATTTGGCGGCATCTTCGGAGAACCCGCAGGCCATGGTGGAGAATGGGTGGTTGATGGACATTACAGAGTATGTGGAACAGTACATGCCGAATTACCTGGCACTTTTGGATGCCAATCCGGAGTTGAAACCGTTAGTGTCCGTGCAGGGGGATGACGGTAGCATTCACTATTATGCGCTTTACAATATCGGGGATTCCGTGCGGGAGCCGTGGGAAGGCATGATGTATCGCCGTGATTGGATCGTGGAGTATGGAGAGCCGACCGAGTACGTGTGGGACTGGGATGACGAGGACGTGCAAACGAACGGACATCCGGAAGTGACGCCGCTTTCCAAGGCCATGGCGCAGGACAATTTGAATGGTTGGAAGAAAAACGAGGTGACGGAGTTTACGGCGGATTATGGGGAGAATCCAGATGAGGACTATACGGACAATGTGATTTTCCCGAGCGGAACGGAGGATCCGATTACCATTAGTGACTGGGAGTGGATGTTCGAGGCTTTTGACAAGGCGATTGCCGAAAGAGGATGGGCGGAGGACTCCAATGCGTACTGCACGTCGATTTCCTTCATGGGAAACAGCACGCTGGGCGATATTGTCTCTTCATTTGGCGGCGGTAATGGATATTACTACATCAAGGATGGCAAGGTATCCTTTGACGGAACGTCGGAAAATTTTGCCACTTACGTGGAGTGCATGCAGAACTGGTATGAAAAGGGATGGCTTGACCAGGTATTCTACACGAGGGCTTCCGATATGTTCTACATGATTAACCAGACAGGAATTAGCCAGGGCAAGGTGGGATTGTGGAGTAACTATCATGGCAATTCCATCGGCACACGGATTCGTCAGACTTGTATGGACGAGCGTGACCAACAGAACGCGTTCGCAATGCCGGCGGCACTCCCGATAAACGATATGTACGGTGGTGAGGAACAGATGTACAAGGAGCCGGACGTGCTGTACCAGGACAGCAGGGTTGGCGGGAAAATTGGTGTCACGACCAAGTGCGAGGAAAAAGATTTGGCGGTACTGTTCACGTACTTGGATTGGGCGTACACGGTGGAAGGTGCCGAAACGATATGCATGGGTCTAACGGAAGAACAAGTAAATTCTACGGAGCTGAATCCGAACGTGTATGAAGAATATAATATTAAGAGTTCTTATACGAAGAAGACGGACAACGAGGGAAAGACGGTTTATGAACTGGCAATCAAGTCCGGCGAAGATGACGAAGCACTGATAGGAGCAACCCAGGCCGGCAGGATGGTAGCAGGACTTGCCCTGAATGGGACGACGGGAGACTACTATATCGACAAAGGGGAACCGGAAGTTTATCAAAAGGCTTACCAACTCTGGGGAAAATATAAAAATACCGGAAGCATTTCAGATTATTCTGGGTTGTTGAGTTCGGACGAGTCGGCCGAACTTGGTAAGGTGCAGGCGCAGGTGGTGGACTACATGAGCCAGAATCTTCCGAGGGTCATCATGGGAGAAAAGAAGTGGGAAGATTACAAGACCGGCATCAAGGCGATTGATACGGAGACTATCGTAGGATATTTGCAAAAATATGTGGACATGGCGAAATAATAGATGCTTGACAGAAACAAGCCAATGAAAAAGCTTATGCAAAGGGCATGATAAAGGAAGGGGCCGGAAAAATCCGGCCCTTTTGTAAGAAAAGGGCATGTTTTTGTGATTAAATGGTTTGTGCCTGATGTAAAACAAAGTGTAGCAATATATTTGCGGCGCATAGGCGGGAGGAATAAGCATGGGAAAATGGGTGAGTGCGTTTCATATTGCGCAGAGAGGGATTTTTGTTGAGAGTAATAATGGAATGGAGCGCACGGTACGAGTAGTATTTCCAAATAATTTAAATGGAAGTGCGGTGAGACTGGTATTGTCGAACAAGTATGGTGATACGCCAGCCAGAGTAGCAGATTTGAATATAAGTGTGTGTAATGAAAAAGGAATCTTTTGCGGTGGCGCGTGTGTGCCGGTTACGTTTGACGGAAGTGACGAAACGGTACTGAAGGCGGGAGAAGAAAGGGTGAGCGACATCATTTCCCATGAGGTGAAAGCGGGGACATATCTCGCGGTTAGTATGTATTTTCCAGATAAGGAATTGTTAAAATCCGGCAGCAGTTTGGGAACGGCCGATTATGGAGGATATACGTTTCGCTCTGAAATTGGGGACTATACAAAAGTGGCAGAGATGCCGTTAAACAACGAGACGGATAAGGCCGTGCGGGAGATAAGCGGCGACCAGCCGGCAGACGCACCGATGTTTCGAAGTTTGGACATATTGACGGAGGAAGGGTATAATGTCGCGATGCTGGGGGATTCCATCACGCAGATGTGTTATTGGTATAAACCATTGACGGAGCGTTTGTATAAGGCCTATCCGGGAAAGATTGCCACGGGAAATCAGGGAATCGGCGGCGGCCGTTTGTGTTATGATAGTCCGGCACCCGTTTTAGACATGTTTGGAGACGCAGGCTATAAACGTTTTCTGGACGAGGTGGTTACAATCAACGGATTAAAATATGTCATGGTGTCTTTGGGGGTAAATGACCTGGCAATGGCGGGACATCTATAAAGAGCGGAACAGAGAGAATGAGATTTGATTTGCCGCGCCGAGGCTGAAAAAGCTTGGCGCGGCAGTTTGTTATGGATGGTCAATATATGGGCTGAAAAAGCTTGGCGTGGTGATACTGGATGAAATAAGAACGCCGGAGGTGCCTATTGGCCGCCAATCCATACTTTCTTTCCCTTGAACGCGAATCCGTAGCAACGGATTCGCTCTTTTGGAATTCCCCGTGCGGCAAGCCCGGCCGCATATCCCATTTCTTCAATTTGGCGCAACGCCTTGGCAGCCGTGTCCTTCAGCGTCTTTTCCTCGTCCTTGTCAAACACCTTGAATTCCAGGATCAGTGCGTCGTCCGTATCGGGGTCTCGCGGTTCCAGCATCACGTCGTAGCGGCCAAAGCCGCTTTCACGGTTGGAAGTGATGATATATTTGTTTTGCAAATCCACCAGCAGACCGAGAACCAGGCCATGGTAAAATCTTTCGGGAGTCCTGCGTGACGGCTTCTTTCCTGCGTCAAAATTACTGATAATTATGCCGGTGATTTCGTTCATATAAACGTTCATCGCCTTGAGGTCGCCTTGCAACAATGCTTTCACGAAGTCGTTATAATCCGCGTCCGTGCTCTTGAACCATCCGCGCACCATGATTTGGAACATCCGCTTTACTTCGTAATTGGTAAGCGTCAGTTCGTACTGCACTTCCTCACCGAATTCCAACAGTTCCATGCGATTATATCCTAACACCTTTAAGTAGCCGCTGGCCAGGAGAAGGCTCCAGATGGCGGACTCGTTTTCGTCAAGTTGGTTATAGACAATCTGCTCGTCGATGGGGGTCGTGATGGTTTCGTCCTGCAACAACGCCTCGAATTTTTCCTTGATGCGCCGGTTTCCCTCGCGTAACAGCTTGCCCACGAGGCTGTTGGAACTGGTATTGGCCCAATAAGTGTTATATTTGCCGGTATCCAGAAAATTCAGGATGGACCAAGGATTGTAGACGTCTGAATGGGTTCCAAAGGTAAAGCCGTCATACCACCGTTTTACATCCGCTTTTTCCGTTTCCAATCCGCATGTGTCAAGTGCGGTAAACACTTCCTCTTCCGTAAAACCAAATGCGGTGGCATATTCATCGGAAGTCGTGGTTACGACTTTGAGGTTGTTAAGGTCGGAGAAGATGGACTCCTTGCTGACCCGCGTGATGCCGGTCATGATGGCTCGCTCTAGCCATGGGTTGGTCTTGAAAGCGGAGTTAAACATGCTCCGGGTGAAAGCCACCAGTTCTTTCCAATAACCGTCCACGTAAGCCTCCTGCATGGGCGTGTCGTACTCGTCCAAAAGGAGGATGACCTTTTTCCCATAATAACGGTATAAATAATCAGAAAGCTGATATAACGCGAGAGTCGCCTCGCTGTCTCGGATTTCTTCGGACAAAATCTTGTCAAAAAATGTCCGATCGGTGTCCGTTAAGGCATCACTTTCCTTTAAAAAGGCATACTTCACATATAAGTTTTTCAAGAGGTAGCATATTTTCTCTCTTGTCGTCGGATAGTCGGACTCTTTGATGTTGGCAAAGGACAAGCTGATGACCGGATACGTGCCCTGCAAATTCCGATACTTCTCATCCTGCCAGATGGAAAGCCCTTCGAACAAGCTGCCGCATCCCGTGTGATCCACGGAAAAGAAATACTCCAGCATGCTCATGTTCAACGTCTTGCCGAAACGGCGGGGGCGGGTAATCAGCGTAACGCTGTCGCCGCTCTCCCACCATTCCTTGATGAAAGAAGTCTTGTCAATGTAAAAATAGTTTTTTTCTATTAAATCACCGAAGTCCTGGATGCCTATCGCTACCGTTTTTTTCATTAAATGAAACCTCCTGACATTTAGGTTGCCATATTAATGAGTATAAAAGATATTGGAAAAAAGTGCAAGATGGAAAGTTACGGCGAAAATGACGGATACGTGTGCAGAAATCGTCTTTTTTTGTAAAATACTTGTATTTTCAAGGAAAAATGAATATACTGAATTTTTTAGAGAAATGGGGAAAAGAGGAATATAAAAAGCCGTTGGTTACAAGTAATAAGTACCCTGACATTACTTATGGGATTAAATTTATATCCGGAAACATAGGGGTATAGTGATAATGCCTACACGTTTCCGTATTTTTGCGCTTTTTTGTCAAAGCGATATCTGAAAACCGTGGGAGAGAAGAAAGAGTGTAGTTGAGGAAAGGAGTGTGGGGAATGCCGAGCTACTTTAATATTTCAATACAATTTCGAAGAAAGGATTTGTATCCTTGTTTTGTACAAGATTTTTACTCTGCATTGTTTGATGCGGGAATGCAGTTTTGTTCTGGCTATTGGGAAAGTGAGAAGAACTCTTATGAAGAAATCGTGGCATGGAATCAGAAAAAGCTGGAGCAGAATTTTGTTCTGGGATATGATCAGCATGTTAAGCATGACTATAAGCAAATGTTGTATGACTTTGTCGGTTTTTCTGAAGTGAGAGGATACTGGATGAATGAAGAGCCAGAGAAAGGAGTCTTCAGTTATGAGGTAATCATTCCCGATGATGAAGTTTTTGAAGGGTACGAAGAGATAATTTCCGAAGGTGAAATAGAGGAAAGATATGTCTGGTTGTATGAAAAAGAGAAAATGGAGGGATTGATTAAACTGGCGGAAGGAATATGGCAGTTTCCTTGTGTCAGGGCAATCCAGACAGGGTTGGAGTTAGACGTGGAAACGGAGCTTGGTGCGCTGGAAAAAGGGGCGGAGCCAAGCGTTCGGCCATTTGCCATTTTGGATAAAATCAGGTACGCTTTGGACGAAAAGGAGTATCTGGCAGAGCGGATGGCAGGAAGGGATGGGGTGGTGATAAGGGATGACCTCTATTTCGCTTGTTATTTCTCAAAAAATATGGTAATCTAAAGTTGCATTTTATAGGGCGCGCCTGCCGTACGGCCATTGGCTGGTGACGCGGCAGTTCCTTACATCAGGGGGAGGTGACGGCTTGGGAAATTATCTGAATCCAGGTAACAGTGGTTTTACCGGTATTAGAAATGACACGTATGTGGATAAGAGCGAGATGATTTGTTTGATTAACGAGACGATAGAAACACCAAGGCGTTTGACTTGTGTCAGTCGGCCGCGTCGTTTTGGGAAATCTTTTGCCGCCCAGATGCTATGCGCATATTATGATAGAAGTTGCGATTCTTCGGAATTGTTCAAAGATTTGAAAATCGCGACAAATCAGAAGTGTTTAGACTCTTATCAAAAGCATTTGAACAAATACGACGTAATTTATTTAGATATGACGGCGGTGATTGGCGCAGTTCGCAGTAAAGAAGATATCGTCCCATTTATAGTAAGAAATATTACAGAAGAATTGGAAGAGGCCTATCCTCAGATAAAGGTTGCGGAAGCGTTTCATGATACCTTGTCAAATGCGGCCGCCCTTGCAGGAACGAAGTTTATTATGATTATCGATGAGTGGGATGCGCCGATCCGGGAAGCCAAGGACAATTTAAAAGTACAGCAGAGCTATCTGGAGTTTTTGCGTTCTTTGTTTAAAAACAGCAGTATGACGGCGAAGGTTTTTGCCGCCGCCTATATGACTGGAATTTTACCAATCAAAAAAGACGGTTCCCAATCAGCAATTTCGGATTTTCAGGAATTTTCCGTCATTTGCCCGATGGAATTTGCAGGGTACGTGGGCTTCACGGGGGAGGAGGTGCAAAAGCTATGCGAGCAATATAATTGCGATTTTTCGATGATGAAATTGTGGTATGACGGGTATAGAATGGAGGAAGTGGGTTCGGTTTATAATCCAAATTCTGTAATGAAAGCCGTTCGCAATAATAAGTTTCGTTCTTACTGGACGGAGACTTCCGCTGCAAAGAGTCTGATGGAGTATATCAGCCTGGATTTTGACGGATTGTCGAAGACGATGGCGGAGTTGCTTGGCGGTGTCGAGGTCGATGTGGATACGAATGGGTTTGCGAACGATCTTGTCGCATTCCGAAACCGGGATGACGTTTTGACCTTGCTGATTCATTTGGGGTATCTGTCTTATGATGAGGAGTCTAAGAAGGTTCATATACCAAACGAGGAAATTCGATTGGAATTTGCAAAGTCCATTCGTGAAGTGAAACGGGATGAGACCATTCGACGCGTCCGCGAGAGTGATCAACTAATTTATGATACCATTCATGGCAATGCTACTGCAGTGGCGGCTCAGATTGAGAAGATTCACGCAGAAGAGACGGCTCCTCTTTTCTATAATAATGAACAAGCATTGCGCAGCGTGATTAAATTGGCATATTTTGCGTATAAGGATCATTATTTGAAATTTGAAGAATTACCTTCTGGAGATGGATATGCTGACCTTGTGTATTTGCCGAAGAAATCGTCCCCATTGCCCGCGTTGGTGATTGAGTTGAAGTGGAATCAGTCGGTGGAGGGGGCTATTGCCCAAATTAAGGAGCATAAATATCCGAAAGCATTGTCGGGGTACGGCGGCGATATTTTGCTGGTGGGTATTGCGTATGATAAAGATACAAAAGAAAAACGAAAACATACGTGTGTGATAGAGGAGGTTAAAAGACTATGAATGTCAGGTCGATGAGAAATGAAGTATTGGGAAAGCGGGTCGTGAAAGCCATAGAGTCCCGCAACATGGAAGCGTATTATGTCAAGACGAAGGAGGAAGCCCTTGCGAAAGCGCTGGAATTGATTCCGGCGGGCAGCACGGTAAGCTGGGGCGGCTGTGAGTCGGCAAAGGAAATCGGACTTCTGGATGCGTTACATAAGGGAGATTACGAGGTTCTTGACCGGGAAGAAAAAATGACGCGGGAGGAGAAGCAGGAGGTGGCCCGCAGGGCACTTACGTGCGACGTATTTCTTGGCAGCACGAACGCGATCAGCGAGGACGGGGTGTTGGTCAATATTGACGGTAACGCAAACCGGGTGGCGGCTTACGCGTTTGGTCCGAAAAACGTGGTACTCATCGTGGGAATGAACAAGGTGGTAAAGAGCGAGGAGGATGCCATGAGCCGGGCGCGAAACGAGGCGGCGCCAATCAACGCGCAGCGATTTGGCATCGACACGCCGTGCGTGAAAAACGGGACTTGCTTCGATTGTAAATCGCCGCAATGTATTTGTTGCCAGATTTTGATAACCAGGTTTTCCAGGGAGCCAAAGAGAACCAAGGTGATTCTGGTGGATGAAAGCCTGGGATTTTGAAAGATGCCATTCGCGGCCGGCAAGCCGGCCACGGCGAGTGTTCTAGGAAGGGGACATATTTATGGAAGAAAAGCAGCAAGCGCGACAAACGGCGAGCGCGACAAGACAGAA
The DNA here is from genome assembly GCA_948468385.1 of uncultured Faecalicatena sp. GTDB lineage: Bacteria > Bacillota > Clostridia > Lachnospirales > Lachnospiraceae > Schaedlerella. Next base: position 61,707 of record CAOKHZ010000023.1, read on the forward strand.
GGCGGGTACGGGGCAGCAAAAATCGGGCGCGGGGACGACAAATTCCAACCGTCGCCATAGGCGCAAGGCGCGCCGCAAGGAAAAAGAAAAAGGAAGCAAGGTGATTCCCATTCTTTTAATCGTGGCCGTGCTGGTATTTTTATTCTCAGGCTGCCAGTTGGCCATGTCGTTGTACCCGTATTTGGCGGGAGGACAGGAATACGACGAGGTGCGGGAGCTTGCGCTGGAGTCGGATGACGTGGGGGACGGATTCAAGGTGGACTTTGCGTTTCTGGAAAGGGAAAATCCGGACGTGGTCGCGTGGATTCGGTTTGAAGAGCCGTCGATTATCAATTATCCGGTCGTGCAGAGCAAGGATAATAATGAATATTTGACGAAGACGTTCTTTGCCAATGATAATAAGCTGGGCGCGATTTTCATGGACATGCGCAACACGTCGTTTAACGACCGGAACGTGTTTATATACGGGCATAATTTAAAAGTCGGCGGGGAAATGTTTTCCCAGTTAAATGAATATGCCGATGAGGAGTTTTGTAAGAGATATCCATATTTTTACATTTATACGCCGGATGGGAAGACGCGGACGTACAAGGTTTTTTCAGCATCGGTCGTGAAAGCGGAGGCGGAAAATTATCAGCCGTCCTATCCGACGGAAAAGGATTTTACGGATTATCTGAAGGTTTGTAAAAAATCGTCCAATTACGACGTGGACGTGAAATTGGACGCCCAGTCCAAAATCGTCAGTCTGTCGACTTGCACGAACGTGCGGGATGACGAACGTTTTTTGGTGCAGGGCGTGTTGATAGACGAGGAGTGATTGTATGGCAGACCGTTTTGACGTGGGAGACGTCATCCGCATGAAAAAACCGCATCCTTGTGGCAGCAACGAGTGGGAGATCTTGCGGGTGGGCGCGGATTTTCGCCTGAAATGCATGGGCTGCGCGCATCAGGTGATGGTGCCGCGCAAGCTGGTGGAAAAAAATACAAAAGAAATCCGTAAAAAAGCTTGAAACGTTTGAATTGTTATGGTAAGATAAATACTTGTGACATGCCGTTTTGAAAAACACGGTTTTATTACATTCCTTGCTCTCGCGAGAAAGGCGGGGGCCAGAGACCATAAGGAGGTGCGAGACATGAACAAGTATGAATTGGCTGTTGTTGTCAGCGCAAAACTCGAAGACGATGCCAGGGCGGACGTGATGGAGAAGGTGAAAGCCTTAGTTACCCGCTTCGGTGGTGTCGTGACGGACGTCGATGAGTGGGGTAAGAGAAGATTCGCTTACGAAATTCAGAAGATGAGGGAAGGATATTATTACTTCGTCCACTTCGAGGCTGAGAGTACTGTTCCGGGCGAAGTGGAACAGCGTATCCGTATCATGGATAACGTTCTCAGGTATTTATGCGTAAGACAGGATGCATAAAGAGAAAGAGGTAGTATATGAATAAAGTGATTTTGGTGGGTCGCTTGACGAGGGATCCAGAAGTGAGATATTCACAAGGAGACAATGCGACGGCGGTTGCAAGATATACGCTGGCGGTGGATCGCAGGTTCAAGCGGGACAACGAGCCGACCGCGGATTTTATACCGTGCGTGGTGTTCGGGCGTTCCGGGGAGTTCGCGGAGAAGTATTTCCGTCAGGGGATGCGGGTATCCGTGTCAGGCCGCATTCAGACCGGCAGCTATACCAACAAGGATGGCGTGCGCGTTTATACGACGGAAGTGATTGTGGAGGAGCAGGAGTTCGCGGAGAGCAGGGCCGAGAGAGAGGCAAATGGTTCTTCTTATAATAATAACTCCTATAACAATAATTCTTACAATAACAACTCCTATAGACAGCCCGCGCCGGCTCCGTCACCAAGCGGCGACGCGGGGGACGGCTTCATGAACATCCCGGACGGGATTGACGAGGAGCTGCCGTTCAATTAACAGGGACCGTCACCAAACATCTTCCGATAAAAGAAAAGGGAAGGAGTTACAGTTCAGCCAGGTCTGCGCGTTTACCGCGCTGACCGTGCGAAAATGTAACGGGAAGGACGATAATAGGAGGTAAGGACCATGGCTTACGAGAAAGCAGGCAAACCCGAGGGCGGATTCAAGAGAAGAGGCCCGGTGCGCAGAAGGAAGAAAGTTTGCGTATTCTGTGGGAAAGAAAATAACGAGATTGATTACAAAGACGTGGCAAAGCTGAAGAAGTACATTTCCGAGAGAGGGAAGATTCTTCCGAGAAGAATCACGGGAAACTGTGCGAAACATCAGAGGGCTTTGACAGTCGCCATCAAGAGAGCGAGACACATTTCCTTGATGCCGTACGTTCAGGACTAATGAGACGATGGGCGCCATTACATTACGTAGTGGCGTCCTTTTTAAGTTCTCAAGAAAAGAGTGGATTAACGGCTAGAAAAGTGATATACTATAAGTACTTTTTGTGAATGGGGAGGAATCATGAGAAATAATATACATTTAAAAGGCAAGCTCGGGATGTACATGCGGTGGCCGCTCTTGATGTCCTTGCTATTGATAGGCCTGAATGTCTGGATGTATGTCGTCAACCGCAAGGCGGGATATCTGATGACGATATTTGTCGTGGTTTATATCGTCATCGTGGTGGCGTTGTATTTTTATAACCGTTCCCGGGTGCTTGAGGAGATTTTCGAATTTTCCATGGAGTACCAGGGCGTTTCGAATGCCCTTTTGCAGGAAATGTCGGTTCCGTACGCGGTCGCCCTCGCGGACGGCAGGGTGGTATGGGCAAATGACAGTTTTTGGGACATTTTTTCCGAAAAGAGGAAAAAAGAGCGGTATTTACAACAATTGTTTCCCGAATTGAACCAGAGCATGTTTCCGAAAGAGGACATGCGCCATATGGAGTTGGAGCTGACGTGCAAACAGCACGATTACCGGGTGGAGCTTAACATGGTTTCCATGCAAGGGTTTAACGAACAGGAGTCCCTTCTTGAAATCCCGGAAGGGCAGGAGTATTTCATCACGTTTTACATGACGGACGTGACGGAGTTAAATTCGTACATTGTGGAAAATGAAAACCAGCGACTGATTGCGGGCCTGATTTATATTGACAATTATGACGAGGTGATGGAGAGCGTGGAGGAGGTGCGCCAGTCACTTCTGGTCGCGTTGATTGACCGCAAGATTAACAAATATATCGGGGACGTTGACGGAATTGTCAAGAAGCTGGAAAATGACAAGTACTTTATAGTGATTAAAAAAGAAAGCTACAAGAAGTTCGAGGCGGACAAGTTTTCCTTATTGGAGGAAGTTAAGCAGGTAAATATAGGAAACGCGCATAGCGCGACGTTAAGTATTGGTCTGGGACTGAACGCGGCGACGTATGCCCAGAGTTACAATTACGCCCGTGCGGCGATTGACCTGGCGTTGGCCCGGGGCGGGGATCAGGCGGTCATCAAGGATTGCCACGGAATTACATATTTCGGCGGCAAGAAGGAACAGACTTCGAAAAATACCCGAGTCAAGGCGCGTGTCAAGGCCGAGGCGCTGCGTGAGTTCATCGAGTCTAAGGACCAGGTGCTGGTGATGGGGCATCGAATCGCGGACGCGGACAGCCTTGGGGCGTGCGTCGGCATTTCCCGTGCGGTGAAGGCGTTGAAGAAAAGGGCGTGCATCGTGATGGATGGCGCGCAGGCGGCGGTACGCCCGCTTTATGACGAGCTTTTGGAGAATTCGGAATATGAATCCGACTTTTTCCTGACTCCGGAAAAGGCACTGGATTACATGACGGACGGCACGATGGTCGTGGTGGTGGATACGAACAAGCCGCAGATGACGGAGTGTCCGGAGCTTTTGAAAAAGGCAAAGACCATTGCAGTGCTCGACCACCATAGGCAGAATGACAACATTATTGAAAATGCGGTTCTCTCTTATATAGAGCCATATTCTTCGTCCACTTGCGAGATGGTGGCGGAGGTTCTGCAATATATCGTGGAGGACATTCGGATTCCGCAGGTGGAGGCGGACTGCATGTATGCCGGAATCATGATTGACACGCGCAACTTCATGAACCGAACCGGGGTGAGGACGTTTGAGGCGGCGGCTTTCCTGCGTCGGTGCGGGGCGAACATCACGAAAGTGCGCAAGATGTTCCGCGACGACATGGAATCTTACCGTGCCAAGGCCGAGGCGGTGCGCATGGCCGAAGTCTACCGCGAGCAGTACGCGATTGCCGAGTGTCCGAGTGATATCGAGAATCCGACCGTGCTGGGCGCGCAGACGGCCAACGAGCTGTTGGACATCAGCGGCATCAAGGCATCCTTCGTGCTGACGATTTATCAGGGAAAGATTTTCTTGAGCGCGCGCTCGATTGACGAGGTGAACGTGCAGATAATCGCGGAGCGGTTGGGCGGCGGCGGCCACATTAACGCGGCCGGGGCACAGTTTGACCATACGGACATTGACGAGGCGATCCGCTCCCTGAAAGCCGTGATTGACCAGATGATAGAAGACGGCGACATATAAGGCGAAGAGATCATGCCGAAGGGTATAAATGATTAGAAGGCGTAAATGATTAAAAGCGTAAATGATTAAAAGTTGGAGGAAGGAGACATATAAAATGAAAGTGATTTTGTTAGAGGACGTGAAGTCCCTTGGAAAAAAAGGCGAGATCGTCAGTGTGAATGACGGGTATGCGAGGAACTATATCCTGCCCAAGAAGCTGGGGCTTGAAGCGACCGGGAAGAACATGAACGATTTGAAGCTGCAGAAGAACAATCAGGAGAAGATTGCCAGGGAGAACCTTGAGGCGGCGCGCAAACTGGCGGGAGAACTGGAGAAAGGGCAGATTGAGTTGTCCATCAAGGTGGGCGAGGGCGGCAAGTCCTTCGGTTCCATATCCGGCAAGGAAATCGCGGTGGCGGTCAAGGAGCAGATGAATTTAGACGTCGACAAGAAAAAAATCCAGCTCAAGGAGGTCATCAAGACGCTGGGCGAACACATGGTGCCGATAAAGCTGCATTCGCAAGTGACGGCGCAGTTGAAGTTGATCGTGAAGGAAGAGGCGTGACGGCGTGGCCGGGAGTAACCATGAATCGTCATGAAAGTAAGGAAACTCCGCACTAGGTTCGAAAGAACCTCACCAGGGAGTGCGGAGTGTATTCACACTAAGCTCGTGTGAAACCTCGCTAAGTGTTTATTACAAGTGTTCATAGTAAGGGGATATACCAGATGGAAGAAGCGGTAATCAAGCGAATACTGCCGCACAATACGGAGGCGGAGCAAGCGGTCGTCGGGGCGATGCTTTTAAATAAGGACGCGATTTCGGAGGTTTCCGGGATTCTGACGGGGGAGGATTTTTATCAGACCACCTATGGCGTTCTTTTTGACACCATGGCGGAGATGTTCCAGCAAGGGAAACCGGTGGACATGATTACGTTGCAGGATTATTTGAAAGCGAAAAACGTGCCGCCGGAAATCAGCGACATGGAGTATGCGCGGGATCTGCTCGTGAACGTCCAGACTTCTGCCAACGTCAAGCATTACGCGCGAATTGTCAGCGAGAAGGCGACGTTGCGTAAGCTGATTAAGATTACGGAAGAGATCGGAACGGCTTGTTATATGGAAAACAAGCCGTTGGAAGAGATTTTGAACACGACCGAAAAGAAAGTGTTTGAGTTGGTGGAGAGAGGCAATTCGCAGGAATTCGTGCCAATTAAGCAGGTGGTTCTCAATACGTTGGAAATAATCGAGCGGGCCTCGAAGACGAAGGGAAACGTGACCGGGGTGCCGACCGGCTTTATTGACTTGGATTACAAATTGTCGGGACTGCAGCGTTCCGACTTGATATTGATTGCGGCCAGGCCGTCCATGGGAAAGACGGCGTTCGCGCTTAACATCGCGCAGAACGTGGCGTTTCGCCAGCACAAGGCAGTGGCCATTTTCAGCCTGGAAATGTCAAAGGAACAATTGATGAATCGATTCTTTTCCCTAGAGTCCCATGTGGACGCGCAGACACTTCGAACGGGAAATTTGAAGGACACGGATTGGGAGAAGTTGATTGAAGGAGCCGGAGACATCGGGAAGTCTAAGATGATTATCGACGATACGTCGGGCATTTCGATTGGCGAAATGCGTTCGAAGTGCCGCAAGTACAAGCTGGAACAAGGGCTGGACTTGATTATCATCGACTATTTGCAGCTGATGAGCGGAAGCGGCGGCAGGAGCAACGAGAGCCGCCAGCAGGAGATTTCTGAAATTTCCCGCTCTCTGAAGGGGCTGGCGCGAGAATTGAACGTTCCGGTGATTGCCTTGTCGCAGCTTAGCCGTGCCGTGGAGTCGCGTACCGACAAGAGGCCGATGCTTTCCGACCTGCGTGAGTCGGGAGCCATCGAGCAGGATGCCGACGTATGCATGTTTATTTACCGGGAGGATTATTACATTCCTGACACCGAAGATAAAAATATCGCGGAAATCATTATTGCCAAGCAGAGGAACGGCCCGATCGGAACCGTGCGGCTGGCCTGGATGCCACAGTACACGAAGTTCGGGAACGAATTGCGGCAGCATGAAGGGTGACAAAAAGGGCATGTCCTTGAATTTCCAGGACATGCTCTCTTTTTGCTTCTTGTGATTGGAATCAATGTCATGTAAAAAGTTTCTTAAACGCTCCCACGGGCGCGCTTTCGGCCGTCTCCCTCCGGTATGTCTGCTGTTGCCGGATAAGCTGGTCAAGCTTACGGTAATGTTCCTCCTCTTGATGTTCTTGTGCCTGAAAGAGCAGGTCGATTTCCCGGCATACGTTGGAGGTGACCCTGCGGCTGATGTTTTTCTCCAATACTTGGTTGTTGGAGGTGATGGCCTCGGTTATGACGTCGCCAAATAGCGCGCGCACCTGCTCCAAGTGCGTGACCTCAATGACTTCGGCCGCCTTGTCGTCTGCCGTCTGGTCGGAAGGCGCGGCATTTGTCCCCACGCTGATGGCCAGCGTCGTCTCATGGGAAGCAACGTCCGTTATCGAATCACCCGCCATTGAATTGTCAGTCACATTGGTGGTTGCCGTCGCGGTCGCCACGTCGTCCGTCAATTTGGAAACCGTGTCCGTCGCTTTTTCCTTCATTGGAGCATTTGCGTCTGTCGATGTTTGCGTGTCGGCAGAATTCGCGTCGGAATGCGTCTCGCCTACGGATGCTTCCGTCAGGTTGGCCAGAACGGATTCGACGGATTTGGCCGAATCCGGTTTTTGTAAGCAACGAGCCATGGCCACGCTTGCATGATTCTGGCGGTTACCACCTAAAGTTTCGGATGGCGATGCCGAAGGATCAGAACTTGCAGCACCGGCTTGCGGTGAGGAAGCCAGTTCCTTCGTGTTGGTCGGTGACTCGTGGGTGCTTGTCCCATCGCCTGCCTTTACCATGTTTTTTTCTTCTGTCTTTTTTCGGCGAAGCTCGGTCAGTTGCGGAATCAACGCTTTTAATTCCCGGAGCAGGATGCCTTCGTTTTTTAGTTTTTGAATACAAAGAAATAGTTGTATGTCATCTTCCGTATAATATCGGTGTCCCATTTCCGTGCGGCCGATATGTAGTCCGAGTTCTTCTTCCCAATAACGTAGAACGTGGGCTTCTACCTGAAGCTTTTTTGCCGCTTCGGAAATCATAAATCTAACCTCACCCATATCACTCAGATGCCTCCTTAAGTCGCGTGTGCAGTAGGGAACTGTCCAGAAATAACTTGTGATAGTGCTTGTCTTTTTCTCCAGTTGCACCGCTCAAAAATCAGTTACATAGCCCGCTATGCGCCTGATTTTTCTGCAGCGCCCTTGAAGAAAAATCCTGCGCACTATTCATAAGTTATTTCTGGACAGTTCCGAATTACCATGATATTTTTACCATGCATCAAGTATAACATAAAAACAGGAAAGGGAGTAAAAAAGCGTTCGTCAAATTGGGACAAAAAACGTAACGATGAAAGGCTTCTAAAAACGGAAGGAAGGCATCCCGAACCGGGATGCCTTCCTATGTAGCCACTGTCTTCAAATCTTACAAGCTGATTGCGTCAGACGGACATCCGTCGGCACAAGCGCCACACTCGATACACTCGTCAGGGTTGATCTCGTATTTGCCATCGCCTTCGCTGATAGCGCCAACCGGACATGTGGATTCGCAAGCACCACAAGATACGCAGTCATCACCGATTACATATGCCATAGTAGTGTTCCTCCTTTTGAATAATAGTGAATCTGGTTACCATAGGCGGCCGTGGCCGTGAATCGTAACCGGCTTCTCTTGTATTGTATAATATTTGCTTTATAAATACAAGAGAAGATTTTTAGGAAAAGTGTAGAAATGGGATTTTTGTTACTTTTCACGGGGTGGGGAAATAAAATAAATAGAACGCTGTGGTTCGGA